>CAKNFP010000002.1:0-696422 GCA_930633525.1 Hyphomicrobiales bacterium | reverse complement strand
TGCTGACCATACATAGTCGGGCGCGCCGATCGCACAGTGCAGCAGGTCGCCAACCTTCTCGGCGATGAGTCTGCCCTTGGTCTTGAGCTTGCTTTCCGACAGATAGGCTTCCGGACTGTCCTCATCCTCGCCACCCGCGATCAATCGGCCATCCGGCGTCGTACGAAAATAGATGTATGGATCGGCCCCCTCCCAGACCATGGACTCCGAGAGCCACGGGGGTAGCTTCAGCCTCGGTCTGCTCGCGATGGCCCAGGTCGAAATGATGCGATGCTGCTTGCCGGCAAGAGGTTTTAGAAATTCGTATCCGGTGCAGAAGACCACATGTCTCGCTAGGATCAGATGGCCGCCGGACGTCGCGAGTACCACCTGTTCACCGGCATGGAGATCCGTAACCTCGATGTCCGCGACGATCTCGCAGCCGTGCTTGCGAGCGTCCCGCAGGAGGCCCGCGGTCATCTGCGCGGGGTTGGCCGATGCTGACATCGAACTGACGATGGCGGCGGGGCGATCGATGCCGAAGTTCTGTTCCAGCTCATCGGCATCCAGATAGCGCGCCTCCAGGCCAGCTTTAGCCCGCGCCTCGCTCTCCATTTTGAGCGCTCGAGCGCCATAGACCTCGCCGGCAAGATAGAGCGTCTTTCTTCCTTCAAGCTGACAGGAAATGCCGAGGCCGTCCACGAGCGCCTTCAGCGCCTCCACGGCCCGGGCCGACCGGCGCCAGACACGCTCGGCGCGAGACCAGCCGATGGCCTGCGCAAGCTTGAACAGAGGCACATCGATCTCATGTTGGATCATAGCCGTGCTGGCCATGCTGGAGCCCTTGACGGGCCCGCGGCGATCGACCACCAGAATGGAACGCTTTCCATCGGCAAGAGCATTGGCCATCAGGGCGCCGCTGATACCCGCCCCGATGATGACCACGTCGTAGACGCGCTCGCGTGGAGCTTTGTGTGTTATCACCGAAATGCGCGGACTGTCAGCCCACAAGGGGCGATCCTCGCGAAGATCGCGGTTGGATGTAACCGACTGCTTTGTCACCAAGTGCTCCACGCGGATACTTCCAACAAAACTTAAACGTGGCGAGAACAGGTTGGTTCCAGACAAGAGTAGTGTAGCTCTGTTGTTCCGTCGAAGGTGGATTGGTGCGCCCGCGCCGCCGCCGCCTGAACTGCCCGGCAATTCAAAAAGGGCGCCCACGTCGGGCGTATCCTCACGGCCAGACGGCTCGGTGAGACGCAGATGTGGCGGCGCTTATCGAATAGTTGACTAGGAAATCATACCGATGTAATTTCCTAGTCAACCATTGGAGGTGACATGCCATCAAGCCCGTCTGTTTCGGATCTCACGTCCCACCTCGGCTACTGGTTGCGCATGGTCTCCAATCACGTCTCACAGGCGTTCGCGGCCAAGCTCGCTGGCGAAGACGTCACTGTCGCTGAATGGTGCTTTATGCGCACGCTCTATGGCAAGGAGCCCACACCGCCGAGCCGCCTCGCGGACGACATGGGCATGACAAAGGGGGCCATTACGAAGCTTGCCGACAGACTCATCGCCAAATCTCTCGTCACGCGCGCGGCGAACGCGCATGACGGCCGGGCACAAACGCTTGCCCTGACGGATCGGGCTGTCGACCTCGTTCCGAAGCTGGCGGCTCTTGCTGACAGCAACGACGCGGAATTCTTCGCATGTCTGACCGGTGCCGAGCGAGCGCTTCTGGAACAGATCCTGAGGCACATGGTCCAGCATCATCGGCTCGCAGCGACGCCTGTCGCGTAATCAATCCAGCCTATATCGGGACAACAGCCATGAATGATAACCAGAAGGTGACTGCTCAAGCCTGTCTCGAAGGGGCGGAGGCGAACACAATGACCTTTCCACAAATTGTCGGAAAGTTGATGGAGGCCGGCTTCGAAAGCTATGCCATCGATTTCCGACGGGCGACCGCGACCTACTATCTTCCCGACGGTGCTTCTGTCGAGTTACCGACCCACCAGACCACCGGACCGGTCGCGGAGACATTCGACATCGGCCTCATGCGAGAAGCCATACGCGAAGCCCAGCAAATGGTTCCTGGCTATACCTACAAAAGCTTCTGCAAAAAGGCCGTTACCGCTGGATGTGTCGGCTATATCGTTTCATTCTCCGGACGCCGGGCTCTCTATATCGGCCGCACTGCAGAATCCCATGTCGAACATTTTCCAGACTAGCATAGCAATCATCCGCGGGGACACTTGGCTCAACGCTGACGTCGGCTATCGCGCTTCAAATAGGAAGTAAAGAGCGCAATATAGAATTCTCTTTCGCAAAATTATGGATGGTTGATTTTGTAAATCAAAGTGACTGTGGCGGTATATTGCGCGATCTATAGAATTTATTTATATTTTTCAGAGAAATAGACTCTCATTGGAGAAGTATATTGGTGATAGTTGGGCGCGCATGGGCTTGATGCCAGCCTTTGCCGGGACGGTGTTCGTCGCGAACCCCTGGAACATAGTAGCCTCTGGCTGTCCTGGCCCGTTGTCAGGAGCGAAGTTGGCGCAACAGCTGTTCGAGGCTTGCTGCCTGGGAGCCCTCCCGGGTGGAGTTTTTCTCTTGCCGATGGTCGCCTCCCATCCATCCGGCCCTGCGGATCGCGCTGGGCGACACGCCGAACTCACTCCGGAAAGCGCGGCTGAAAACGGAAGCGTCGGCGAAGCCCCATTGCTCCGCGATGCGGAGGATGGAACGCGTGTCAGACGCGTCGGCGAGAGCCTCGCGTGTACGAAGCAACCGCTGGCGCCGGATATAGACTGATACACCGCCGAATGCCTCAAAGGCGCGGTAGAGGCGCGATCGGGAGACGAACAATTCTTCAGACAGGGAGCCAGGCGAAAGGTCAGGGTCCTCGATCTTCCGGTCGATCAGTCGTTTCGCGCGTTCAAGCAACCTCACGTCGACCGCGTTGCGCGCCGGGGCTAGTTGTACGGGTGAGGAGGTGCCATGCAGCGCCAGCAGGCCACGCACCGCGCTCGGCAGGCCTCCAAGTTCGGAGAGGTGCAGTCCTGGCAAGCGGCGATTGAGAATGACCAGAAAATCCATCAAAAGGAGGCGCGCTCCACTGTCGAATGTGCGGTCCCGTATTCGCTCGAAATCGAAGCCGAAAGGGAACACGTCCCGCGGTAGGAACGCAACCAAGAGGTGGCTGGCCCCAATCTCGGCGTGAAAGGGATCCGCGAGACAATGGAAGCTCAAATGAGTAGCTTCCGCCGGAGCTTCCGGGCTGGCGCGGCCGTATTGAACGAGAGCATACCAGTGGTCGAGCGTTGTGCTTCTGCTGTGACGCAAGCCGAACACATGTTGGGGGCCGGGCAACTGCACGCTGACAAGAACCAGCCTGTTGAGGTTCCAGACGGTCTGGCGGACCGGGAAGCCTCCAGCACTGACGCGTTCCAAATGGATGTCGAAGACCCCGCGATAGGCCGCTCTGAAAGCGCTGAACTGCGTTGGAAGAGGAAGGCCATCTGTGGCGAATTCGGTTGGCTTCAAGGGGGCGTGGGCTTCCACGCCCGTTGCTTCTGGCTTTTGCATTCTGTTCATGGCGCGGAGGAGCGATGGGCCTTTCTTTTGGATTGCGTGGTGGAAACGGTCGCGGCTTCCGGCGCGCGGGGAACCCCACCAGCGCGGCTTCGGTCCACGGCGCTTGCGCGTATCGGCCGGGCATGCGACGTGAATTCATGTCGCGCCAACGATGCTTCGCTATTCTTTTGCGAGAAGTTGCATGCCAAGATTGTCTTCTGCGTGAATTTCACGGTGTAGCCGGGTTATCCTGCCGACGTTGGACAATGCCGGGATCACGGGATCGGGTAAACGCTGAAGTTACTGCAGTGTCGCATGAGCCGAATTCAGGAGGGGGTATGTCTATCCGTAGAGTTGACCTGAATCTGTTCAAGGTGTTCGAGGCAGTGTTGCAGACAAGGAGCGTCAGCATTGCCAGCAAGGAACTGGGCGTCACGGCATCTGCGGTCAGCCATGCACTCAGCCGTCTGCGTCAGGCGGTCGGTGACGAATTGTTCATGTATGGCGAGAACGGAATGGAGCCGACACCGCGCGCCCTCGCGATCGCGCCGGTCATTCTCGATGGGCTGGAACGCTTCGAGGAGGCAATCAAGACTAAGCCATTCGAGCCGTCCAATACGGCGCGCACGTTCCGGGTGTCCGCGACGGATTTCGGATCGACCATCATCCTGACACCCCTCATCGAGCGACTTGCCAAGACGGCACCGCAGCTGGAGCTACGCATCTTCCCCTATAGCCGGATGGACGTGATCCGCCATCTTGACGAAGGCCGTCTGGACCTCGTCATCGGTTGGTTCAGCGAGGTGCCGGAGCATATGCGGCGAAACAGCTTGCTGGTCGATCGCGAAGCCGTCGTCGTCCGTCGCGGGCATCCCCTCGTCGGACAACCGATCGACCGTGACCGACTGTTCTCCTACCCCTTCGTGGTGGTGGAACTCAGCGGGAGTGGCGAGCGGGCCGCCGAGGGCTTCATCGATGAGCGCGGCGTCTGGCGGCGCGTCTGGATAGACCGCCTGTTGATTGAGACCACGGACGAAGATGCGGTCGCGCATGTGGCGGTCTCGCTGCCGCACTACGCCGCTGTTCCGGGAATTCTGTCGGCGACGGACATGATCGCGACGCTGCCGGAGCGGATGGCGCGCAGGCTTGTGGAGGCGGGCACCCACGAAATCCTCGAGCTGCCTTACAGGCCGCTTGAAGCCACGGCGGAAGTGATCTGGCACCAACGTGGCGATCGTGACCAAGGGCTGCAGTGGCTGCTCGGAGAATTGATCGACGTCATGCGCACAAAGTGATGGGACCTGATGCCCTAACCGGATCCGGGTTGGATTTCCTTTTAATTGAAGGTCTTGACCAAAGTCGCCGAGGAAGCGCCACGGGCAGGAGGCTTGCGACCGCCTCGTTGGGAATTGCCAGGCCCGCGCCTGATGATCAGCGCACGATGGTGTCGAATCACAGCAATCATCGAAGAATACGCGCTGTCTGACCTTCCTGATCAAACTGCGGTAACGATTGGCAGCGCATCCTAGGCAGGGAGGCGTTGGGCCGTCGCCTGAGGGCAAAGCGGGCCCGTCATAGGGGGCCGGTCGCCCGTCGCAGCATAGTGGGATATCTTGTAATAAATATTGACTACAGGTTGTCGCCGTCGCTACAAGGCTCGCGCAATCACCAGTGCCCGACAAGCCGCGAGCGGGACATAGAATGCTGTGGGAAGAAGCGCGATGGCTGCCAAACGTATCGTCACTCTTGGAAATGCCTTCCTCGATACGATCGTCTATTTGCCGCGCCTCCCGACCGAACCCTGTAAATTTCGTGCCAATAACGTCATGCGCACCGGTGGGGGCATCGCGGCGACGGCGGCTTATGCAACAGCCCGGCTCGGCGCGGATACCCAATACTGGGGACGTCTTGGTCAGGATGCTGCAGGTGATGATATTCTGGCACGCATGCGTGTCGCGGGCGTCCATACGGATCACGTTCGCCGGGTGGAAGGAGGCGTAAGCCCCATCGGCACCGTTCTCGTGTCACCCAACGGGGAGCGCATGGCTTTCGGCTTCATCGGTCGCGACCTTGGTGATGATGCCGATTGGCTTCCGCTCGACAGGCTGGATGGCGTTGACGCGGTGATGGCCGACTACAGTTGGTGGCAAGGCGCTGCGGCGGTCTTTCAGGAGGCTCGCAAGCGCGGCATCACGACCGTGCTCGATGCCGATGTCGGTGACATGGATGCGGTGAGGCGTCTGCTGCTCCTCCCGGATCACATCGTCTTCTCGGCCGCGTGCCTCGAACGCCTTACCGGTACGACAGACGTCGCGCTGGGGCTTCGCCGCGCTGCACCGCTTTGCCGCGGCATCATCTCGGTCACGATCGGCGAGAAGGGTTTCTGGTGGTTGGACGGCGACACGCCGCGTCATGTCCCTACCTTTGATGTGGCGGCGGTGGATACGAACGGGGCTGGGGATATTTTCCACGGCGCCTATGCGCTTGGCCTTGCCGAGGGGCTGGATGTCGAGGGCGCCGCGCGTCTGGCCAGTGCCACCGCAGCGCTTAAATGCGCGCGCGGCAGCGGTTGGGAAAGCATCCCCGATCGCGCAGCGGTCGATGCCCTATTGATGAAAGGTGTGCCATGAAGATTTCGCCCGGCAAGCTCTGGGGCCTTCGGCGCCTCGCTGATGACAACGGCCGCTTAAAGATGCTGGCGATGGACCAGACGGGTCCCATCGTCAACCCGATCAAGGAGAAGCGCGGCCTCGATCAGGCACCCTATACCGATATCGCCGCGGTCAAGACCATGCTTGCCCGGCGGCTCGCGCGCCACGCCTCGGCGGTCCTGCTCGATCCACCATTCGGCTACGCCGCGGCGATCAATGACATCCCGGCGCGGACAGGCCTCGTCATCGGCAGTGAATGGGCGGTTTGGGAGGTGACGGAAACGGGCCGCAAGTCACGCAACGTCCCCGGCTGGGATGCCGGCGTCATCCGCCGTATCGGCGGCGATGCGGTGAAGATCAATCTGTGGTTCCGGTCGGATGTCAGCGCGGATGTCCGCACCCACCAGATCGCTTATCTCGACGGCGTCAGGAAAGCCTGCGAGGCCAATGACATCGCCTTGGTTCTGGAATTTCTCGTCTACCCATTCCCGGGCGAAAGCGCGGACGTTTTCGCCGAACGGCGCGTCGCTCTCGTTCTCGAGGCGCTGGCGGACAGCGACGTCATGAATCCCGCCGGCGTTGATCTCTACAAGCTGGAGCCGCCCGTCGCGGTGCATAACGTCCCTGACCCTGACGGGCCTGAGGGGGCCGCCGTGCAGGACGCGTTTGATCGTGTCGCGCGCGGTATCCTGCGGCCATGGGTCCTGTTGAGCGGCGGTGCCAATCCGGACGATTTCATGCGGCTGCTGACCTACGCCTATCGTTCCGGCGCCAACGGCTATCTCGCCGGCCGGGCTATCTGGGCCGACGCTTTCCGTCATTTCCCCGATATGAAGGCCATGGAAGAGGGGTTGGCGCAGTCAGACGTCATGGAGCGGCTCAACACGTTGACCGATCGTCTGGCGGCCCCCTGGAACGAGCATAAGTGCTGGGCCGGCGTGGTGGAGATGAGCCCGAGCGGCCGCGATTTTGTCGCGGCCTACGGCGGCGATGATCTCTCTACATGTAATATTTATTGACGACAAGTTGGGCGCGCCCCTAGAGTGCGGGCCAAGATCTAAGGAGCAAGTACTGCGGGCTTGCATCCGGGAGGATGAGGAGTGGACTATCTCGATTTCAGCGGTGTCCTGGCCAGAGGCGACTTGCTCGCCAAGGGCCTGCTGCTGACTGCGCAGATCTCACTGATCTCCATGGCTATCGGCCTTATCATCGGCGTTCTGTCCGCTTGCCTGACCCTGGGCGGCAACCGCGTGCTTCGCATCACAGTGCTGGCCTATATCGAGGCGATCCGTAACACGCCGTTCATCGTGCAGGTCTTCCTGATCTACTTCGGTTTGCCGGCTCTCGGTCTGCGGTTCGATCCTATCACCGCCGCGATCACGGCGATGTCCATTTATGGCGGCGCCTATATCAGCGAGATCGTGCGCGCGGGCATCGAGGGCATCAACAAGGGGCAGATCGAGGCAGCAAGGGCCTTGGGGCTTTCGGGCTACCGCACATTTCGCCACGTCGTGCTCAAGCCGGCGCTGGCGGCCGTTTTTCCTTCGCTGTCCGCGCAGTTCATTCTGCTCCTCCTGTCGTCGAGCGTCGTCTCCGCAATCTCGGTCCCCGAGCTCACGGGCGTCGGCAATGATATCCAGGGCATGACGCTACGTAACATGGAGATCTATCTCGTCATCGCGGTCATCTATGTGGCGCTCGTCGCTCTTCTGCGCGGCCTGATGCTCGGCATCGAGCGCTGGGCCTTCGGCTACAAGTTTGTTGGTCGCTGACGATGTTCCAGCCCTACACCTGGAATCATGTGTTCTTCATGTTGGGTGGTCTTGGCACGACCATCTGGCTCGCCGCGATCGCCCTCGTCGGCGGCTCGATCACGGGATCCATCCTGGCCCTGGTGCGGGTGGCTCACAACCCGGTGCTGCGCAACACCGCGCGCTTCTACATCTTCGTGGTCCAGGGCACGCCGCTCCTCGTCACCTTGTTCATCGCCTATTTCGGCGCTCGCTGGCTCGGCATCGATGTCGCGCCGATCGTTGCGATCGCGGTTGCCTTTTCTTTCTATGCGGCAGCCTTTCTCGGCGAGATCTGGCGCGGCGCGATCGAATCCGTGCCGAATGGACAGCGTGAGGGGTCGCATGCTCTTGGCCTGAGCTATGCGGATTCGATGCGCTTCATCATTGTTCCGCAGGCTATCCGCATTGCCACGCCGCCCACCGTCGGGTTCTTTGTCCAGTTGATCAAGAATACTTCGCTGGCTTCTGTTGTCGGCATCGTCGAACTCACACGCACGTCGCAGATCGTCAGCAACGCCACCTTCAAGCCGCTTGATGTCTATCTCACCGCTGCGACGTTCTATTTTGTCGTCTGCTTTCCGCTCACCCTTCTCAGTCGTTATCTCGAGCGGCGTCTCGGTACCCAAACAAAGTAGTTCCAGGAGGAATGCAATGGGCATGTCTGCAATTGGTGGTTATCTCAAGAAGGCGGCTGTCGTTTGTGCTGCCGCGATGATGGTGACTGGGCTCGCGGCAGGCGCGGCGCAAGCGGCCGATGCCACCGGCAAGGCCTTTGACGACATCATCAAACGCGGCAAGCTGATCGTCGGCATTTCGCTGTCGACGCCGCCTTATGGCATGACCGATGCCAACATGAAGCCGGCGGGCTTCGACGTGGCGATTGCCAAGCTCCTCGCACGCGACCTCGGTGTTGAACTCGAGATCGTGGATCAGGTGTCGCAGGCGCGCATTCCCAATCTCACGAGCGGCAAGGTGGACATCCTCGTATCGTCATTCGGCATCACGGCCGAGCGCGCGAAGGCGGTGATGTATTCCAATGCCATTTATGTCGACGAGCAGATGGTCATCGCCCCGGCGAAGTCCAATATCACCAAGCTCGAGGATCTTGTCGGCAAGCGGGTCGGTGTCACACGTTCGACCACGAACGACACCATCATCACCGAAAAGGCCGTCAAGGGCACCAATATCCAGCGCTTCGACGACGACGCGGCGACCAATCAGGCGCTCTTCTCCGGCCAGGTCGACGCCATCGTCTCCGGTGTCGCGGCCGCCAATGCGATCAACAAGCAGACCCAGGAGTTCGAGCGCAAGCTCGCCGTCCGCCAGTCGCCGATGGGTGTTGGCGTCCGCCGTGGCGAGTTCGATCTGCTGCAGTGGCTGAACACCGACATCATGCTGCTCTGGAATTCCGGTGAGATCCAGGCGGCCCAGAAGGAATGGCTCGGCATCGTCAACGAGAACCTGCCGCGCTTCTGATTGAACTACGCGGCGGAGATGGCTCCGCCGCTCCATCCGAAAGGTTTGCTCACATGTCCCGCATCACGCTCCGTCAATTGCTTGATCACGCCGCCGAACATCAATACGGCGTCCCTGCTTTCAGCGTGACCAATATGGAGCAGATGCTGGCGGTGATGTCGGCGGCCGATGCGGTCGACGCGCCCGTCATCCTGCAGGTCGGCACCAAGGCCCGCGCCTATGCGGGCGATATCATGATCGAGCATCTCTTCGAGGCGCTCATCAAGATGTATCCGCATGTGCCGCTCTGCATTCACCAGGATCACGGCAACAGCGAAGCGACCTGCGCGACGGCTCTGCAGCGCAAGTTCACGTCCGTCATGATGGACGGCTCGCTGCAGGAAGACGGGAAGACGCCGTCCGATTTTGACTACAATGTGCGTGTCACCGCGTCTGTCTCGCGCTTCGCCCATTTCATGGGCGCCTCGGTCGAAGGCGAGATCGGTGTGCTCGGCAAGCTCGAACACGGCCGCGATGAGCGGCTGCTGACAGATCCAGACCAGGCGGTCGAATTCGTCAGGGCAACCAAGGTCGATGCGCTCGCCATCGCGATGGGTACCTCGCACGGCGCCTACAAGTTCTCGCGCAAGCCCGACGGCGAAGTGCTCGCCATGGACCGCCTGGAGGACATTCACCGCCGCCTGCCCGATACGCATCTCGTCATGCACGGTTCCTCGTCGGTTCCGCAGGAACTGCAGGACATCATGAACAAGTACGGCGCGAACATCCCGCAGACCTGGGGCGTGCCGATCGAAGAGATTCAGCGCGGCATCCGCCACGGCGTGCGCAAGGTCAACATCGATACCGACAATCGCATGGCGCTCATCGGCCAGATCCGCCGCGTCATGCAGGAGGACCCGGGCGAGTTCGACATCCGCAACATGATGAAGCCTGGCATGGATGCCATCGCCAAGCTGTGCCGCCAGCGGCTTGAGGAGTTCAACACCGCGGGGCAGGGGTCCAAGATCAAGGTCATCCCGATGGACGACATGGCGCGTCGTTACGCGTCCGGTGCGCTGGACCCCAAGATCAACTGACGTCGTAATACCAGAGCACTTCATGACCCAGACGATGATCGAGGCCGTCGGCCTTAACAAATACTTCTCCGATTTTCACGTCCTGCGGAATATCGACTTGCAGGTGAAGAGCGGTGAGCGGGTCGTGCTGTGCGGACCATCCGGATCAGGGAAGTCTACCCTGATCCGCTGCCTCAACGGCCTGGAGCCCCACCAGGGCGGCGAGCTTTCGGTGTGCGGCATCGCGCTGACGGATAAACGCAAGTCGATTGACCTCGTGCGTCGCCGCACCGGCATGGTGTTCCAGAACTTCAATCTCTTCCCGCATATGACGGCCGTCGAGAACTGCATGGTCGCGCCGATGCGGGTGAGGGGGCTGAAACGTGACGAGGCACGGGCCGTGGCCGAGAAATACCTGCGACGCGTGCATGTCGAGGATCAGATCAACAAGTATCCCTCGCAACTCTCGGGTGGCCAACAGCAGCGTGTGGCGATTGCACGCGCGCTCGCGATGAGCCCGGAAGTGATGCTGTTCGACGAGCCGACGTCCGCACTCGATCCGGAAATGGTGGGCGAGGTGCTCGATACCATGACCGAGATAGCCAACGAAGGGACCACGATGATCTGCGTGACCCATGAAATGGGTTTTGCGCGGAAGATTGCCGACCGCATCGTCTTCATGGATGCCGGCGCGATCGTGGAGACCGCGCTGCCTGAAGAATTCTTCACGAATTCACGGACGCCCCGCGCGCGTGAGTTTCTCTCCTGGGTGATGCACTGAGCTTTCAGCTGCGTCATCCAGTATGCTGTCGGGCGTATCGAACTGGTCGCGTTCCAGATGGTGAACATCCGTCACGGCGGCGCGGGCCTGATAGAGATGGTGGCGCATATAAGCGGCTGCGCATTCGCCGTCCTGTGTGACGACGGCGTCATAGATCTTGCCATGTTCCTCGACGACCCGGAGGCGCCGGGCCGGTGAGCGCTCGCGCGCAAGCTCGAGGCCGATTGCCATGGTACTGACGACCGGACGGCGCAGATCGTTCAACAGCGACGGGAAGTAGTCGTTGCCGGTGGCTTCCGCGATGGCCTCGTGGAAGGCGATATCCTCCTCCGTTCCGAGATTGCCGGCCTGGATTGCGGCGCGTAGCGCCTCGATCGTGTCGCGCATGAGCCTGAGCTGGGTGTTCGTCCGCCGGTTGGCGGCAAGCCGCGCGGCCTCCGCCTCCAACACGATGCGCGGCTCAAAAGTTCTGAGATAGCCTGAGAGTTCGTTGGCGCTCACCAGTTCCGGCAGGCGACTGGAGGGGCGATGGGAGACAAATGTGCCAATGCCCCGGCGCGCTTGCACGAGCCCGTCCGCCTGCAGGCGCATCAAGGCCTCCCGGATGACCGGTCGCGACACCTCGAAAGCCAATGACAGCTCGGCCTCGGATGGCAGTTTGTCGCCTTCGCCATAGTTGTCGGCCAAAATCTGCTCGAGAATCTGACCGTATATGATCTCCCCGAGGCGTTCCTTGCGCGCGGGCCGAATTGTGGAAGCTTTCATTGCAACAACTTGGCTGATCGGTTTAATTTCACTCATCATACGATAACAGGCGCGGGAGCTCAAAGCGCCCGGTCTTACAGCTTGATCAGTCTGCGGCGGATGCGCGCCATTGCGACTGCAAATCCAATGCATCGTCATGGCATCTGCTGCCACCCACCAGCCAGGCTGCTTGGATCCTGCTATTTGACGGCTGTCTCGCCCGATACGACACATTTTCTGGCGAAAATCGGGGCGAGATCGCTCCTGGCCGCGACCCATGACGGGTCAATTTCACGTAATTTTCTGTAGTTTATAAAAAAATACAAAATAATGCGGATTCTTGAAGATATCAGTTTGCAAATCTGATGCATTAGATGCAAGCTGATGCCCAAGTTGACCTAGGTCAATTCGCCTGGATCGCGAGGCCCCCCGAGATGGGGAGGGCCGGGGTCGGGTAATCAGCGGCCGGGATCCGGCAGGCAGGCGCGGTAAAGCGTGCTCAGGAGCGTGGACATGCGTTCAGTCAATCGTCGCGGTTTCGTCATATCAGCATTGGCGGCCGGCCTATTTCTCGGCGCGGTCCCCGGCGCCGAGGCGCAGAAGACGCCGAAAGTTGAGTTTCTCTATTCCCCCTTCGCGGACTATGCGCCCTTCTTCGTCGCCAAAGAGCTGGGTTATTTCAAGGACTTCGGCGTTGATGTTACGCTCTCGCCCAAAGGCGGCACCGCGGAGACGATCCAGCTTCTTGCCTCCGGCAATGTGGAGGCAGGAGCGGCCACATGGGGCGCCGGCCTTTTCAACGCAATTGACCGTGGCGCAACGGTCGCGATCATCGCGACCTCCGCGAAGATGCCGAGCACTGTGCCGTCGCCTTCGCCGTTGATGGTGTCACAGAAGGCTTGGGATGCTGGCATTCGCAGGGTTGCGGACCTGAAGGGCAAGCGGGTCGGCATTCCGGGGCCGGGCGGCTTCGGCATGTTTTCGGTGGCCAAGGCCTTGGAGAAGGGCGGCCTGACAGTCGAGGACGTGGAGGCGGTCTATCTGCCGCCACCGGCCACCGCGGCAGCCTTCGCCAATGGTGGACTGGAGGCCGGCTGGAGCATCGAGCCTTTTGCCCTGCAACTCGAAAAGCAGGGGCTGGGCCGCCGTCTCGTCGAGGATCACACCTTCGGCACCGAGCTTGGTTTCATTGCCTTCAACAAGGAGTTCGTCGAGAAGAACGAAGATGCCGTCGTGCGCTTCATGGCCGCCTATCTCAAGGCGGCGCGGCTTCTCGACAAGGGTGGTTGGAAGGACGACAAGATCCTCGACATCGTGGCGAAGTATACCGGCACCGAGCGCGACACGCTCCAGGGCATCTCCTATACCGTGCGCTCGGAGGATGGCGCCATCGATATGGCCTCGGTGCGTGAACAGGAGGAGTTTTTCCGCAAGCGAGGCGCCCTCGAATATCAGGGACAAGCCAATATCGACTCCGTCTATCGCGCCGATCTCCTGAAGCGTGCCAACGAACTGGCCGCGAGCAAGCCGTGATGGCGGCTTTACTTGAAAAAGATCGCTCGCGCCGTTCGAACCCGGCCGATGCCGCGATCGAGGTGAGCCATCTCACCAAGGCGTTTTACGATAGCGAGGGCGATCGCATCACGGTCGCTGCCTCCGATGTCAACTTCACCGTCACGCGGGGGGAATTCGTCTGCATCGTGGGGCCCAGCGGCTGTGGCAAGACGACCGTGCTGCGTATTCTCGCGGATCTCGAACAGCAACTGAGCGGCTCAGTCCGGCTGCATAGCAGCGCGCCGCCAGCGATGGTGTTTCAGGAAGCCTCGGTGCTGCCATGGTTGACTGTATCGGAGAACATCGCTTTCCCGCTCAGCCTCAAAGGTGTGGCGCGGGACAAGCAGAACGTCCGGGTGCGGGAGTTGCTTCAGCTCACCGGCCTCGCGGATTTCGCCAATGCCCGGCCGCACCAGTTGTCCGGCGGCATGAAGCAGCGCGTGTCGGTGGCGCGTGCGCTGGTCGATGATCGCGAGATCCTGCTCATGGACGAGCCTTTCGGCGCGCTCGACGAGCAGACGCGCCTGGTGTTGCAGCAGGAATTGCTCCGCATCTGGGAGAAGACGGGTAAGACCGTCGTTTTCATCACGCATAGCGTCGATGAGGCCTTGACCCTGGCGGATCGCGTGCTCGTCATGTCGCCGAGGCCCGGTACCATCGTGGCTGACCTCGCCATCCCGTTCGAACGGCCGCGCGACGTGGTCGAGATGCGGCGCGACAAGCGCTTTTGGGACCTGACCTATGAAGTCTGGCGTCTCCTGGCGGCGCCTGCGAGGAACTGACATGAGCGCCATTCCCGCAATGTTGTCGGATGATGAACTCAATCGCTTGAAGACGCCGGCGCGTCGCGAGCGGGTGTTTCGCGTCGTTTCCTATTTCAGCCCGCTGCTCCTGCTGCTTCTGTGGGAGCTATCCGCGCAGTTCAACCTGATTGACCGCCGTTTCTTTCCGGCGCCGAGCGCCATCGCGCAGACCGCCTGGCGGATGATCCTAAGCTTTGAGCTGTTCGAGCACATGGGCGCAACCCTCCGGCGTGTCGCTGTCGGTTACGTCATGGGCGCCGTCCCGGGTATCGTGATGGGGCTTATTCTCGGGCTTTCCCGTCCTGTGCGCAGGGTGCTCGGGCCGATCTTCTCCGCGCTCTACCCCGTGCCGAAGATCGCCATCCTGCCGTTGATCCTGCTTATCTTCGGTGTCGGTGACGCCTCGAAATTCGTCGTCATCGCCATCGGCGTCTTCTTCCTCATGCTTTACAACACCATGAGCGGCGTCATGCAGACCCCGCAGATCTACATGGATGTCGCGAAGAACGCCGGCGCGACACGCTTCCAGATCTTCCGGCGCATCGCCTTTCCGGCTGCGCTTCCCAGCATCTTCACGGGGCTCAAGCTCGCCGCAGGTTCCTCCTACATCATCATAGCGGCGGCTGAGTTCCTTGGCGCGCGCAGCGGTGTTGGTTTCTTCATCTGGGCCTCATGGCAGACTTTTGCTGTGTCGCGCATGTTCGTTGGCATCGTCGTGATTTCCGCGATGGGTTATCTCACTATCCTGGCGCTCGAGTTCCTCGAGCGGCGCTTCGTACCCTGGGCGAAACATTGATGGCACAGGACGGGGAGACGGGAAGGATGAGTGTATGACTGTCGACGACGTCCAGGCGCCGAGCAACGTGCCTGTATCGGAGCGCATCTATCTCTCGCTGCGGCAAGACATCATGCGCTGCGAAATCGCGCCCGGCGTAACGCTTGATGCGGCCGCCATTGCCAGACGCTATGCTGTGTCCAAGACGCCGGTGCGCGATGCCATGCAGAAGCTCGCCGGCGATGGCCTGGTCATCATCTCGCCGCGCAGCGGCTATCGCGTCGCACCCATCACCTTCCAGGCCGTGCACGAGATCCTGGATCTGCGTGCTGCCATCGGTCCCCATGCCGCGCGCCAGGCGGCCCGCTATGCGACATCCGCAGACATCGATGAACTCCGGCATATCGTCGAGCAATATGCGGCGCCGCTTGATGTCGGCGCGATGCAGCAGGTCGCGCGGCGCTTCCATGTGGCGATCGCGCGCTGCAGCCGCAACAGGCGCGTCGTCGCCTTGACGGAAGCCCTGTTCGACGAGCTGGAACGTCTCCTGCGCTTTGCCATCGATTTCTCTGTCAAGGCGGGGGAACATTCCGGCGAGCATACCGATCTGGTGGATGCGATCGAAGCCGGCGACGGAAACCGCGCGGCGCAGATCGAAGCGGGCCATATCGCAAGCAGCCGGCAGTTCCTCATCGAACGATTGATAACGCTCGGCTATCTCTCCGAGGTTGAACTCGCGCAAGGAGCGCGGGTCGAGAGGGCCGCGGAATGATCGCGATCGCCGAGGCCGTTACGCGGCTGTCGCGCGGCCTGGGGGGCGGGCCGGGCGCTGATCTGGCGGCCGCCGCTCTCGTCGAGGCCGACGCGCTTGGCCAGCCGCAGTTCGGCATCGCGATGCTGGATGAGTGGACAAGCAAGACACAAGAAGTGGAGGCATGGGCGGATCAGGGTCCATTGCGGTGGCGCGATTGTGCGGCCCTGTTCGCCCCGTTGGCCGTCGCCCATGCGGCCCTCGATATCGAGGTTGCCGCGCGGCAACACGGTGTGGCGGCCTTTTTCCTGCGCGGCGTCAAAGGCTTCGGCCGTCTTGCCCCCTTTGTGCGCCGCCTCGCCGATGCGGGACTGGTCGGCATCGCTGGTGCCGAAGGGCCACCATTCGTCGCGCCCTATGGCGGCAGGAGTCCGGTTATCGGCACCAATCCGCTCGCCTTCGCGATTGGGCAGGGCGACGATCGCATCGTCGTCGATCTGGCAACGGCCAGCATGACAATGGCCGACGTTCGCGGTGCCCGGGCGGCGGGCCGGAACCTGCCGCCCGGCAAAGCGCTTGATCACACAGGCCTCCCCACGACCGTCGCGGCGGATGTCGCCGCCCTCCTTCCACGGGATGGCAAGGCCGGCTCACTTCTCGGGCTCATCGTGGAACTGCTGGCTGGCATTGCGGGGCAGGGGCGTGGCGACAGTCGGGGCCGTGGGGTGTTCCTCATTGCGGTCGATCCCGACGCGGGCGGGGACGCCGGGCATTGGCGCGATCTGCTTGCCTCCCTCAAGGCGGACTGGACGGACAGTGGGGGCCATTGGCCGCGCGGGGGTGGGCTGCCCGCTGAAGGCGAGCTGGACGATGCCTTTGCACAACGGCTCGAGGGCCATCTCGCGCGCATCACGGGGAAGGCGTAAAAGGAATGCAGAGATTCATCCTGCCGGGCTGGCACGGCTCCGGCGCGGAGCATTGGCAGCGGCTCTGGCTGAGGCACGACCCTGCCGCAGTGATCGTGGAACAGGACGATTGGGCCAATCCTGACCGGGAAGCCTGGCTGGCGCGCCTCGATGCAGCGCTCGCCGGTGCAGATGATGCCATGCTCATCGCGCACAGCCTTGGGGTGCTTCTCGTAGCGCACCATGCTATGGCGCGGCCGTTCTCGCCGGTACGCGCGGCCTTCCTGGTCGCACCGGGTGATGTCGATCTGCATGCACCGACCAATCCGCCAATCGCCAGTTTTGCGCCCGTGCCACGTGCGCGCCTGCCCTATCCCTCCACGATGGTCCTGAGCCGTACCGATCCTCACATGAGTTTCGCACGTTCGACCGAGCTTGCCCGCGATTTCGGCAGCAGCATCGTGGATCTCGACGACGCCGGGCACATCAACGTCGACAGTGGCTTCGGCCCTTGGCCCCTAGGCTTTGAATTGGCTGACGCCTTGCAGAAACGGTGCAAAGAATGACGACAAGCCCCGCCTCCCAAGCCGATGATGTCGCTGCGATCCGCGATTGGTTCGCGCGCCTGAACACCCAGGTCAATGCGCTGGACTTCACCGGCGCGCGCGACTCGGTGAGCGATGATTTTGTCGCCTTCGGCACGTTTGCGGATTTTCTCGTCGGCAAGGACGATGCGGAGCGCAACCAGTGGCGCAACGTCTGGTCGACGATCAAGGATTTCCATATCCGTCTCGATGAAGTCCGTGGCCTCATCTCACCCGACCGGCTCTTCGCGGTTGGACTTGCTTTCTTCGATTCCACCGGCTTTCGGGAGGACGGGACGTCGTTTCCACGGCAGGGACGCGCGACAGTCTCGTTTGTTCGTGACAATGTGGGCGATGCTTGGGTGGCCAACCACAGCCATATGTCGCTGATGCGCGGTACCCCTTCCTCATCCCATGGCAACAGGGAAGCCTGATGGACTACGCCCTCCCATATCTCTCTCAACGCTCCCCTGTGCTCGGGCGGAACATCGTCGCAACATCGCAACCGCTTGCGGCGCAGGCCGGCCTTCTCATGCTGGCACGTGGGGGCAATGCGGTTGATGCCGCGATTGCCGCCGCCATGGTGCTGACGGTCGTCGAGCCGACCGGCTGCGGCATCGGCAGCGATGCCTTCGCGATCCTGTGGGATGGCAAGGAACTGCATGGTCTCAATGCGTCCGGTCGTGCACCTGCCGCATGGACGCGGGAGCGTTTCGCACATCTCACGCACATGCCGGAGCTCGGCTGGGACAGCGTGACCGTGCCGGGCGCGGTCTCGGCCTGGATCGCGCTCTGGGAGCGGTTCGGCAGCCTCTCGCTCGCGGAGATCGCGGCTCCCGCGATTGGTTACGCTCGTGACGGCTATCCTCTCAGCCCAATCATCGCCGTGCAATGGGGGCTCGGCGCCCGGCGGCTCAGCGAGGGGCCAGGCTTCGCGGATGCCTTCATTCCCGGCGGCGTTGTTCCCAAGGCGGGTGAGATCGTGCGCCTGCCCGATCATGCGCGGACGCTCGAAGCCATCGTGGCGAGCAAGGGCGAGGATTTTTACCGAGGGGATCTCGCGAAGCGCATGGTTGCGCACAGTGCGGCCCACGGCGGTGTCATGAGCCTGGAGGATCTCGCGGAGCACAGGGTCGATTGGGTCGGTACTGTCTCGCAGCGTTTCGCCGATGCGGCGGTGCATGAGATCCCGCCAAACGGGCAGGGGATTGCAACCTTGATCGGGCTTGGAATCCTCGACGCGCTCGGCGTTGGTGACAAGCCGGTCGACGATATCGAGACGCTGCACCTGGCGATCGAGGCCACCAAATCGGCTCTGGTCGATATTGCCGCTCACGTGTCCGATATCGATGCCATGCGCGTGCGGCCGGAAGAGTTGCTCGACCCGGCTTATATCGCCGCCCGCGCTGCCCAGATCGATCGCAACACGGCTGGCGATCCCGGCCATGGGACCCCGCGGCCGGGCGGCACGGTGTATCTCGCGGCGGCCGATTCCGCGGGTCGCATGGTATCGTTCATCCAGTCCAATTTTGCCGGCTTCGGTTCCGGCGTGGTCGTGCCCGGAACCGGCATCAGCATGCAGAACAGGGGCAAGGGCTTCAGCCTGGAACCCGGCCACCCCAATATCGTCGCGCCGCGCAAGCGCCCCTTCCACACGATCATACCGGGCTTCGCCACTGATCATGCGGGCAATCCGCTGATGGCCTTCGGCGTGATGGGCGGCCCGATGCAGGCGCAGGGACATCTCCAGATGGCCTTGCGTATTCTGCGCTATGGCCAGAACCCACAGGCAGCGGCCGACGCGCCGCGCTGGCGCGTCATGCAGGGCCGAAAGATTTCGGTAGAGGCCAATTTCGACCCCAAGCTGGTTGAAGCGTTGCGCCAACGTGGCCATGAGGTCGTGGTGGAAACGCCGGATGCCGTCTTCGGCTTCGGCGGTGCGCAAGCCATCCTGCGCAACGGACCGTCGTCCTATGTAGCCGGCTCTGATCCGCGCAAGGACGGGCAGGCAGCGGCGTTCTAGTTCCCGGCCCTGCCTTGCCCGGTTGTTATCGTACAGGAAATGCGCATGCCCGCTCCAGTCCTCACGGTCAGTCCTGCGGATGGCCTGATCGATCTTCCACGCCAGATCCTCGTCACCGGGCTCAAGCCGGATGAACTCGTGGCCATCTCGGCGCGCACCCGGCGCGCGAGGGGGATCATCTGGGACAGTCAGGCGACCTTCATGGCCGACGCGGCTGGTACCGTCGATCTCAGCCGCGACGCGCCTGTGGGTGGGGACTACGCGGAAGTCTCGGCGATGGGGCTTTTGTGGGCGCAGTATCCTGCGACCACGAGCCAGGACATGTTCGTCGATGATGTCATGGAGCCGCTGGTCACGGAACTCGCGGCCGTGACCAGCGACGGCCAGAGCATGAGTGCGGAGCTCGTACAGCATTTCGCGGGCGCGGGGGTAACACGGCGGGAGATCCGGGATGAGGGGTTGGTCGGTACCCTGTTCACGCCCGCCGGGTCCGGGCCACACCCCGTTGTCGTCGTTCTCAATGGTTCCGGCGGCGGCATCAACGAGCCACGGGGCGCACTCTATGCATCCCATGGCTACCAGGCCTTTGCGCTCGGCTATTTCAAGGCGCCGGGTTTGTCGCCCTACATAACCGAGACGCCGCTCGAATATTTCGAAGCCGGCTTAAGATGGGCGCGGCGGGAACTTGCGCCGCGCGAAGGGTTCGCGGCGGTCAGCGGACAATCGCGCGGTGGCGAGTTGGCATTGCTCCTTGGCGCCACCTTTCCAGATCTCGTCTCAGCCGTCATCGCCTATGTGCCAGGTGCCATGGTGCATGGCGCGCAGGGCGCGGGCGATCCGGCCCGCGGTGGCTGGAAGGGCGTAACCTGGACACGCGGCGGTGTGCCGCTCCCCCATCTCTGGCAAGACAACGCGGCGGTTCACTGGCATCCCTGGGCGGGGGATACGCCACCGGACCGTCACCACTCGGTTTTCTTCGAGGGATTGAAGGACCGCGCGCTGGCCGCGCTTGCACGCATTCCGGTCGAGAAGATCAGCGGGTCGGTATTGCTCATCTCAGGCCGCGACGATCGCGCATGGCCGTCCAGTCTCTATTCCCGGATGGTGGTTTCGACCTTGCGGACGCATGCGCATGCCCAGCCGGTCGTCCATCTCGATTTCGACGATGCCGGGCATTCGATCAATCTGCCCTTCGTGCCGACTACCCAGCTCAGCCGCGAGCATCCGGTCTCGAAGGTGCCCTTCACAAGTGGGGGCACGCCATCTGGCAATGCCAAGGCTGATGAGGGCTCCTGGCGTGGCGTGCTTGATTTCCTTCAGGGTTGCACGAAGGCCTGAGCGACGCGGCTGTCAGGAGATCGACCAGCCGCTGGCCTCGGCCTGCTTTTCCCAGAGCCGGGCGTAGATGCCATTATCCGCGATAAGGTCCGCGTGGCGGCCGAGCTCCGCGATCCGCCCTCCATTCATGACCGCTATACAGTCGGCGCGCGTGACCGTCCAAAGCCGGTGGGCGATGACGAGCACTGTCCTGCCACGCATGAGATGATTGAGCGCCTCCTGAATCTGCCATTCACAGTCGAGGTCGATGCTGGCCGATGCCTCGTCGAGAATGAGCACAGGCGCATCCTTGAGAATTGCGCGGGCGATGGCGAGCCGCTGGCGCTCCCCGCCTGACAGGGTGGCCCCGGCCTTGTCGAGGATCGCGTCGTAACCTTGCGGCAGGGCGAGAATGCGTTTGTGGATCTGGGCGGCTTTCGCGGCGGCCTCGACTTCGGCCTGTGACGCCTTGGGGCGGCCGAGCCTTATATTGTCCCGGATGCTGAGTTCGAAAAGTGATACCTCCTGCAGCACCATGCTGACCGTCGCGTTGAGCGTGGGCGCGTCCATGTCGCGGATGTCGATGCCGCCGATGCGGATGGCACCGCTGTCGACATCCCAAAGGCGGGCGACGAGCCCTGCCAGGGTGCTTTTCCCGGATCCGGAGGGTCCGACCAGCGCGCACATCGCTCCGGCGGGTATGGTGAGCGTGATGCCGTCGATCGTTGTTTCACTGTCATGGGCGAAGCGAACCTCCGCGATATCCACGCCGTTATGTCGTGGCTCTTGAGGACGGACGGATTGGGGCATCTGCGGCAGGGTGACGAAATCGCGGATCGATTGCAGGGCGCGTCGTGCGAAGCGGTATTCGACCATGAAGATCGCAAGCTCCTGCAGCCCGGTGCAAAGGCGCGCGGCGAGGAGCAGGGATATGACGAGTGTCGTGGCTTCCGAAATCTGATGGGTCCATAAGAGGGCGGCGCATGTGATCGAAGCGGCGAGCGCCAGTGCCCAGACGAAGCCGAAGGCGAGGATGGCCGGCGCTGGCGCCAATTCCGTAGCGAGTGAGGCCGCCCGCAGTCTCCCGATCGCGGCCTTCGCGGCTTGCAATCGGCTCTTACGCGGGTCGAGCAGGTGGACATCCTTGATGCCTTCCACGACCTCGACGCAGCGGCTGGCACATGCATCACGTGCCGGGATGACCACATCGGTCGCTGCGTCGAGCAGCCGGAAGCTCCATGGCACGACTGCAAGCCCAATAGGAATGAACAGCACGATGACGAGAGCGAGCCGCCACTCAAACACGGCAAGTATGAGCCACAGCAGAACAGGGAAGGCGACCACCGACGAAAACTGCCACCACATATGGGTGGCTATGTCCTGATAGAGCGAAAAGCGATCCGTGAAGAGGTCGGCCAGCGCAGCTCCGCGGCGATGGCGAAGCGCGCCTAACGGCATGCGGCCCAGCCTGTCGGCCGCACCAAGACGCATGGATGCGACAGTGTGATAGGTTGCCGAGAAGCTCGTCAGCAAACCCTTGGCCTTGCACAGCCAGCCTGCGAGGAAGGCCGCAGCCAGCACAGCTGAGACCATCAGGGCAGTGGTCGCGGTTGCCGTTCCATTTGCGAGGGTGGTCAGAGCATACGCCAGCACCCCATAGGGTACGACATCACAGAAGGCGCCGAGGGCGCCATAGAGGAGTGCAGCACCCAGGCCTTTCGGGTGCTGCGGCGCAAGGTCGAAACCGAGGAATCTGAACATAGGGAGTTTCAGCATCAGCGACCTCAGCATGGGACTTGTGCCGCAGCCTGGCTTCCTGCATCCATCGTCCAGTTCATCGCCTTGTCCTGTGCGGCGACCAGCATCCGATAGGTCGGCGATGTGGCGAGCAGCGTCTCATGCCGACCGACGGCCTCGATCTGTCCCCCATTCAGCACGATAATCTGGTCGGCGTTGCGGATGGTGCTGATCCGATGCGCGACAACGATGACGGTGCGGCCTGTGCCGGCGCGCGCAAGAGCTTGTTGCAGTTCTCTCTCGTTGGCGGGATCGACGAAGGCGGTTGCCTCGTCGAGCACGAGGATTGGCGCATTCTTGGCGATCGCCCGCGCGATGGCGATGCGTTGCTTTTCTCCGCCTGAAAGGCGTGCCCCCCGGTCACCAAGTTCGAGGGACAGCGTTTGCGCGAGGCTCCCCCCGATCCGCTCCGCCTGCGCCTGCCGCAGGGCCTCGGCGGCCCCTGCCTCGTCGCCGGGTGGCGCCGCCATCGCGACGTTGTCGGCTACCGTGCCGGGGAACAGCGTTGCGTCCTGGAAGACGGCGGCGAGACGCGCACGCAGATCGTCGAGGGGGATAGCGCGGATATCCACGCCGCCAATGAAGATCCCGCCGACGGTGCAATCGTCCAGACGCAGGATCAAGCGCGCGAGAGTGGATTTTCCCGCACCGGACGGGCCTACAAGCGCCGTCAGGCGCCCCTCGGGGATGTCGCAGCAGAGGTCACTGAGCGCGGCCTGTCCGTCCGGATAGGTGAACGACACATGCTCGAGGCGCAGGCTATTGCCGCCAGGAAGTGAGAGGTAGGAAAGCTCGCCCGCAGATGGCCCATCCATGGGCTGCGTCTCCAGCACACCCTTTATGCGACCGATGGCGACACCTGTTCGTGCGGCAATCTGTGTCGCAAAAACAACCTTGTTGAGAGGCACGAGAAGGCCCGCTCCAAGAAGGACCGCAGCTACACAGTCTGGCAGGTCGATACGTCCTTCCATCTGCAGCCACATGGCCACCGGCAACACGACCAGGAGATTCGCGGATAGCGCGCTGCCGAACAGCGCATACGGATAGCGTGAGTGGCGGCTGACCATGATCGCTAGGTCGCGCAGCGATAGGATGGCGTCCGTGACATGCGCGAGCGTACTCGCCTGACGGTTAAAGGCGCGCAGCGTCGCGATCCCGCGCACGTAGGAAAGGAGCGCGGTATTGGCATGTGCCTCGGTTGTGTTCCATTGCTCGAACAGATCGGTGCGGCCTCTGTAGGTCCAGGCCTGAGTCAGGAAGGCGAGCGGCACCAACGCGAGCGATGCCAGCATCAGGCGCCAATCGACGGTCATCAGAATGATGGAGGCGAGGATGGGGGTGGTGAGGCCCGCGGTGATATCCGGAATGACATGGGCGAGCAGACCCTCAAGCCGATCGACATCGCCCATAATGACTTTCTTGAGTACCCCAGCCCGCCCCTCGATCCGGCTGGCCGGTGCGCTCGCTATGCGTTCCAGCAGGCGCAGCCGGACATCCTCCTGAACTGCGAAGGCCACCGCATGTCCCCAGCGATTGGCGGTGGCGGCGCAGACTAGTTGCGCTGCCGTCGCGGTGATGGCAAGCGCGGCGATCATCGTGACGAAACGCGGCGTCGCGGCCCCGTCAAACAGGCCCTTAGCCAGGAAATAGATGGCGACGAGCGGGATGAGGCCGAGCATGGCGGATAGCCCCGCCGCAACGACGGTTGCCATCAGTCGTCCCCGGTAGGGAGCCGCCAGGGCCAGGATGAAGGCGATGGGGCGGGGCGGGAGGGATGCCGCCGCTTCAGCCGCCGTATTGCGGCCTGTCATGACCCCGCGATTGCCCGGTTGCCGTCTGCCGCCGACAGCTGCGCGCGTTCTCGGGTCAAGACCGCGAGGCCCAGGCCGACACCGAGAGCCGCGATCGGCAAGGCCAGCGTGCCGAGGGCGGCCAGGAGGATGCCGGCGATCGCTCCGCCACCGATGATGCTGCTGTACCAGAGGCTCTGAACCAACGCGTAGTCCGTCGCGGCCTGCTCGGAATGCGCCCAGTCCAGAGCCAGGGCGCTGATGCCGGCAAAGGTCGCACCATAGGCGAGCGTCGCACAAGCGACGATGACGGCAGCCCGCAGCGGGGAGATTACGGACAGCTGTGCGCTGACACCGAACACCATCATGGCGATGACAAATAGTACGGCAGCCGCGCGAAGAGCGACCGCAAGGCCTCTGGCTTTGCCGAGTTCGCCGCCGGCGATGGCGCCCAACAGTCCAGCCGCCATGCTCACCGGTCCGAAAATGGTCCCGACTGCCGCAAGATCCATATGACGGTCGACGAGCAAAAGCCGGGGCACGGCCAGGCCGATCCCGAGCGCGCTTCCTACCAGCAGAAGAGCGGGCACCTTGCGGCGGACGCCCAACCCGAGACGAAACCGCACCACTTTACCGGCATCCTGGATGCGGTCCGAGTGTAGCTCAGGCGGGTGAAGACGAATGAAAATGACGAGTGCAGCCAGGCTGAAAGAAGCTGCGCCAGAGAGTACAGCCAGCCAACCGAGGTTCTCCATTCCGATCAGCGTAAAGGTGGAACCGAGGATCGTACCCGCATACATGGAACCGATCTTGGCTCCGCCGCGTCGCGCCAAATGTTTGCTGGCCGACGACAGCGCGAGATAACCATCGAGCGCGGAATCCATGGTCGCGGCGGCGAAGGCCAGCACCGCCATCGCCACAATAAGAATGGTGAGATTCCGGGCGCCCGCGAAGCCTGCCACGAGGAGGCATGCAACAACCAAGGCTTGGCACAGGATCACCCAGCCGACACGCTTCTCCGGACCCAGGGGCCGGTAGCGATCGATAAGCGGAGCCCAGGACACGGTCAGTGCGAAGGGCAGGAAAAGCAGCGCAAGCAGGGCTGTCCGCTCCATGCCGAGCCCCTCGCGCTGCAGCACCGTCGGTAATGCAATCTGAATGAGCCCGATGGCAAAGCCGAAGGCCACATAGAGCGGGCATACTGCCAGGGTCATGGAATCGAGGCGTCGCGCTTTTGTCTGCCGGGCTGTCGCTTCCATCTTAGAACGTGGCCCGTGCCAGAACGCCAAAGGTCTGCGGCGTGCCTGGAATAGCCATGGCCTGTCCCGAATAGGTTGCGGCTCTCACGCGATATTCCTGGTCCAGGATATTTTGAGCGTAGAGGCTGACGCCCCAGTCATCCGTCTCGAAGCCGACCCGCGCATTGACGACGCCATAGGCGGGTTCACGGATGGTATTCGCCGTGTCCCAGAAGAACGCGGACTTCCAGTTGTAGTCGGCCCGCGCGACGAAGTTGATCCCGTCCTGCAAGGGCTTGGTGTATTGGGCGCTGAGGTTGAGCGAGTAGCGGGACGCGAAGGGCTGCTGGTTGCCGCTCTCGTCCTGCCCGGACATGGCATTGGGATAGTCGGTGAACTTGGCATTCAGGTAGCCGGCACCGGCGTACAGCCGCAGGCCCTCCAGCACCTCGGCGCTGACCTCCGCTTCGGCGCCGTAGCTGCGTGATTTCGGCGCATTGGCGATGGTGAGGCGGTTGTCGTTGAAGCTATAGACCTGCTGGTTATGCCAGTCGAAGTAGAAGGCTGACAGGGCGTAGCCGACACGTCCGCCAGCTGCCGTTCCCTTCAGGCCGACTTCGTAGTTGATCGCGCTTTCCGCCTTGTAGCCGATGTCGGCATCCGGCGCGAAGGAGATGTTGAAGCCTTTCGGCTTGTATCCACGCGATACCGTACCGTAGATCCTGATGTCATCATTGACGGCGAAGGAAAGCCCGGCGCGCGGCGACACGTCGATGCCGTCGGCCGTCTGGCTCGTCTGCAGGGCGGGTGCGAACAGGGCCATGGCGCCGAGGCTTGATCCATGCCTGTAGTCGATCGACTTGCGGTCGTAGCTGACGCGAGCGCCGGCGATGAGATCGAGCCTATTCGTCAAATGCCATGTCGTATCGGCGAACAAAGCCGCAGTCAGCGAGTCGACATCGGAATGCGTCCCTTCCTGGTAGCTCGCCGGCAGGCTGGGCTGCCCTGGGAAAAGCATGTTGGCCGGGAGCGCGGGATAGAAGCCAGCGTATTCATAGCGCTTTTCGGACGACGACAGGAAGAAGGCGCCCACTGTCCAGTTTACAAGCGCTGTCTCGCCATTGGCGCGCAGCTCCTGCGTGAACTGATTGTAGTCACGCTCATAGCCGCCGTTCTGCAACGGCAAGGGCGTGAAATTGCCGCCGCCACCCTCCGCCCGCGCCCCACGCCAGGCTGTGACGCTCGTCACCTGCCCGAAATCAAGTGTCCATGTGGATTTGAGCGAGCTGCCGTAGTTCTCGGTATGGTCGAGGTTCGGTACAGCCTGGTCGACCCCGAACTTCCACACCGTGGCGAAGGGGCCATAGCCATTCCGGCGCCCCTGGTCCTTGGCGTAATCGACACTCAATTCGAGCTGCCAGTTGTCGGTCGGACGCGCGAGCAGCTTGGCCCTTCCACCGAAATCGTTCAGGTTCATCAGATCCGGGCCGCCCTGGGCATTTCGCAGCCAACCGTCGCTACGATCTCCGAATATGGCGATCCGCGCGGCTGCATTCTCCCCGATGGCGAGGTTTGTGGTCGCGGTGCCGAAGAGCAGTCCGTCGCTGCCAGCGCCGGCCTGCAGCCGCGTCTTGTTGACGCCGAGTTCCGGATTCTCGGTGCGGATGTTGACCGCGCCGCCGATCGCGTTGCGGCCATAGAGAGTACCCTGCGGGCCACGGAGGATTTCGATCTGCTCGAAATCGCTCATGCGCGTATTGAAGCCATTGTCATTGCCGACGTAGACGTCATCGACATAGACACCCACGCTCGGGTCGGCTCCGAAGGCCGTCGTCGTGACACCACGGATGGAGAGCGTTGAGGCGTCGTTGCCACCACGCTGGCTTGTCATGCTGGCATTGGGGGTTGCCGCAAAGGCGTCATCCAGCCGTTTGACGATCCGCTCCTCGAGTTCTTTCCGGGAGAACACACGCAGGCTGACAGGCACATCCTTGGCCAGTTGTTCGCGCCGCTGCGCGTTCACGACGATGGCTTCCAGCTGGATCGGCTGCTCAGGGCTCGCTTCCTGAGCAACGGCCGGCACGGTCAATGCCACGGAGGTGAGGGCGACGGCCGTTTTCCAACGTCTTTTCATCTTTGCATCCAAGTCGGCGCCGTGCTGGCGAACCATGGCAATGACCGACTTGTTGCAAAGGGCTGGAGCGATTGCATCCAGGGTTACTTATGATTTCAGCTCAAATACGTATGCCGGAGCTCAGCTTGTGATTGAGCGAGGCGGCACGCCATAGCGCTTCTTGAAGGCCGCGGAGAAATTTGCCGGATGCGTATAGCCCACATTGTATGCGGCCTGTGAAACCGCCATACCCTGTTCCAGGAGATATCGGGCATGCACGAGCCGCTGCTCGCTGATGAAGCCGCCGATACAGGAACCGAAAGCCAGGAAGAAATCGCGTTTCAGCTTGCTGGCGCTGACCCCGTAACGCTGGGCGAGCACGCCGATGCCCCCCGCGCTTCCCGGATCCGACTCGATCAGTTCGCGAATTGCCCGGACACGATCGTAGTCGATCCGCGGCAAGGCGATCCGATCCGCGCTTTGGTGAAAAGAGGTGACGAGTTCGGCAAGGAGGTCGAGCGTCCAGGCCTCGAGCTTCAGGGCGGCGATGGCCCCGGTCCCGCCAAGATCGAGGGCTGTATGCGCAAGCATACGCAGACGAGGAGGGAGAGGCGCGCGCCGGCTCTGGAGCGGCTTGCGCATTGCATCGTGCAGGGGCGCGAAGTCGTCTTCCGCCTGCACGGGCTTGCTTCTCTGCTCGAACCAATCCGGTATGACGAAGACCTCTACATTGCGCAGACGTCTGGCGCCGGTGAAGGTTGAGACAAGCATGCGGCGTTCGTTGTTTGCGACCGTCAGCATCGCATCCGCCTGAAGCTGCTCCATGCCCGGGGCAGCCGTGCTGATGGTGCCCTCGAGCAGAATGCTCAAGGCTGCAAAGGGCATCGTCTCGGCTTGATAGGTAACGCCGGCCTCCAGCGGAAAATCGGTGCGCCCAAGAAAGAGGCCCGGCTCAATCTCGACGAGATTGTTGCCAGTTGCGCTGAGCGTCGCCGACATCGCCCCCTGCGCGATGTCGGATAACTTCACGATGTTGAGTTCAGGCATCAAATTATCCCGCTGCGCAGGGTGTCAGCACCATCATTTCCGCGGCCCATGCTTACGGGAGTTCCGCGCATAGGTTCGGGGGGGCTTGCGATGCCCTTCTGACGGATGGCGCCGCTCCCGTCTCGTCCACATCGATCCGGTATCCATTGCCCAGACGATCACACAAATTCATATGTTCACATCATATTTTCTCCTATCTCGAGGGAATCGCAGATATCAGGATAGAATTGAGCATCAGCGCATATTTGACGCCATGGATATCATGATTTTCTTCGCCGCGAAAAAGATAAATATGCTGTTTCGAAAATCGATGTATTCATTAAATACTATATTATTTTAATTCAAATCTGGACCACATGCCTTCGGTAGAGGTGGTGTGTTGCGTATGATGGCCGCTTCGCTGTTTCTCCCAAAATCCCTGCCTGAGCGGGCGCCGGTATGTCGAGAGCGGGCCATCAGGCGAGCTGCGGGGCTGCTTTCAGGATCGGCACGCACTGACCGGGCGGGCACGGCGAACAATCGAAAATTCCTATTGGCCGCTTTCGGATTTCCGATGTACTCGCCCGGCCGCAGGTCAGATACGGATGTCGTGGGTGGCCCGGCGATCAGCCCGGAGTGAAGATGTCACGGCGAACTCGTCGGCCTTGGCCCGGATATCGCGTAACCTGGATATCGCTTGGCGGCGGAGAAGAGTGGCAAGGATCGGTCCATTGAGCACTATCATTCTAGACGGTAACAGCCTCACAATCGAAGACGTCGTCCGTATCGCCCGCCAAGGGGCCAAAGTTGCGATTGCGGATGCCGCGCGGACCGAGATCGTGCGCGTGCGTGCCTATATCGAAGAAAACTGGCTGACCGAGAACGCGCCGCCAACCTATGGTTTCAATACGGGCGTCGGTAAGCTGAAGGACTATGCCATCAGCCAGGCTGATAACGACAAGTTCCAGCGCAATATCGTTCTCTCCCACTGCTCCGGCATCGGCGAGCCTGCCTCCGAGGAGATCGTTCGCGCCATGATGGCGGTGCGCATCAATGCGTTCTGCCTCGGTGCCTCGGGCCTGAGGATCGAGGTCGTCGACCGACTGGTCGAGATGCTCAATCGGGGCGTGCATCCGGTCGTGCCGATCCAGGGCTCAGTCGGTGCCTCTGGCGACCTCGCGCCGCTGGCGCATATGGTGTCCGTGCTCATTGGCTATGAAGAGGCCGAGGCGATCTTCGAAGGCGCGCGCATGTCAGCGCCCGAGGCGCTGGAGAAGGCGGGCATCACGCCCGTGACCTTCGATCTGCGCGCCAAGGACTGTCTGGCGCTGATCAACGGCAACAGCCTGTGCGCTGGCATGGCTTCCCTCAACCTCTGGGACGCCGAGCGCCTCATGAAGCTGGCGGATGCCGCCGGCGCGCTCAGCCTCGAAGCCATCCGCGGCGAGCAGGCGGCCTTCGATCCGCGCATTCATGCCGTGCGCAAGCAGCCAGGCCAGATCGCCACGGCCGAAAATATCCGCCGCGTCATCGCTGGCAGCCGCCGCACCACGGAAGCCTGCCGCGCGGTGCATCTGGACGACGACATCCTCCACCCGAAGCACTCCGCCCGCGTGCAGGATCAGTATTCCTTCCGTTGTCTGCCGCAAGTCCACGGCAGCTGCCGTGACCAGCTCGAACACTGCAAGACCATCGTGACGCGGGAATTGAACGCCGCCACCGACAATCCGCTGGTGTTCTGGAACGACCGCGGCGCGCTCGAATTCCTCTCGGGCGGCAATTTTCATTGCGAGCCGCTGGGTTTCGCCATGGACATCCTGACAATCGCCCTCATCGAGATCGGCAACATCTCGGAGCGCCGGCTGTTCGCCCTGTGCGACACTACGCTGAACTATGGATTGCCGCCGAACCTCGCCGGTAAGCCGATCGGCCTCAACTACGGCTACGGTATCATCTCCACGGCGGCGGCGGCCGTTGCCTCGGAGAACAAGACGCTCGCCTTTCCATCGACGGCTGATACCATCCCGACCAAGAGCAGCCAGGAAGACCACGTGTCCATGGCCACGTGGGCCTGCCGCAAGGCGCGCCTTGTGCTCGACAACGTGCCGAAGATCCTCGGCATCGAGTCCATGCTCGCGGCCAAAGCGATCTTCCTCACGGAGGAAGCCCTTGGCAGCTTCCAGCTCGGCGCGGGCAGCCAGGCGCTCTATGATCTTATCAGGAGCCGCCTGCCACTCCAGCAGGAGGACGCCTACATGCAGCGCCAATCCGTGCCGGCGATCCAGATGGCGCGCTCGGGCGAGTTGCTCGACGTTGTCGAGGCCAAGGTCGGCGCGCTGAACTAGGCGCTTGCCGCGTCGATGGGCGGCGACCTTCCGGGGCGGCCCGCTCACCGGCCAGACGGTTACGCGACCGGCGAGGGCGGGCGCTTGGCGCCCGTCCCGTCTACCGACAACGCTCTTCAAGGAAATCACGATGTCCGATTTCGATCTCGTGTTGGCTGGAACGCTTGTCCTGCCGGATCGTCTGGTTCCGGGTGGCTTCGTCGCCGTGCGTGACGGCCGCATCGCCATGGTGGGGCAGGGCGTACCACCGGCAGCGCGGGAGCGGCATGATCTCGGAGAGGCGCTGATCTTACCGGGCGCCATCGACGCGCAGGTGCATTCCCTCTCTCAGATGGGCGCCGAAGACTTCATCTGGTCGACGCGCTCAGCGGCGGCCGGCGGTGTCACCACCATCGTGGACATGCCCTATGACGAGGGCAATCTCGTTTGTTCGGCGGAAGCGCTGAAGGGCAAGGTTGCCCACGCCAGCACCCAGGCGCGGGTGGACTTCGCGCTGCATGGCACCGTCAATCCCGAGGAAGGCGCGGCGCGCATTCCTGAGATGGTGGCGGCCGGCGCCTCTGCCTTCAAGTTCTCCACCTTCGGCACTCACCCGGTGCGCTTTCCGCGCATTCCGCCCCAGCTTCTGCTGGATTGCTTCACGGCGATCGCCCACGAGGGGCTGGCGGCCGGCGTCCACAACGAAAATCACGAGGCCGTCGAAACCTATATGGCCAAGGTCAAGGCCTCGGGCATCACCGATTGGCGCGCCCATGGCCTTTCCCGACCGCCGATCACCGAGCTGCTCGCCATGCACGAGATCTATGAGATCGGTGCGATGGCCGGCTGCGACGCCCATGTCGTCCACTGCTCGCTGTCGCGCGGCTACGACATCGCCGCCGCCTACCGCGCGCAGGGTTTCACCGCCACGGTCGAATGCTGCATCCACTACCTCGTGCTCGACGAAGAGAACGACGTGCGGCGCCTTGGCGGCAAGGCCAAGATCAATCCGCCGGTGCGTCCACGCGCCGAGGTCGAGGGGCTTTGGCGGCAGGTCGCGGCGGGCAATGTCTGGCTTGTCTCAACCGATCACGTGTCGTGGACGGCGGATCGTAAGACCGATCCCAACATGCTCGCGAATGCATCCGGCGTGCCGGGGCTCGAAGCCATGGTGCCGCTGTTCGTCAAGGGCGCGCTTGAACGCGGCGTCCCGCTGACATGGGCGGCGCGACTGATGAGTAACAATCCGGCTCGGCATTTCCGCATCGACGATCGCAAGGGCAGTCTTGCCGTCGGGCTCGACGCTGACATCATCGTCATGACGCCGGAGCCCTACGTCTACGAGGCGGCCGCCAGCGGCCATAATGTGGTGGACTGGAGCCCCTATGACGGCATGACGATGCCCTATCGGGTGGCGGCGACCTATCTGCGCGGTCGCCAGGCGTTCGACGGGCGCGCCGTTCTCGCCGAGCCCGGCACGGGTGAGTTCGTGCGCCCGCCCTTGAGCCGCGCGATCGCGAGTGGGGTATGACCGGGGGCAACTGGCCGGTCAAGGCGGACCGGATCGCTGAGGATATCGAGGCGCTGGCGCGGATCACCGATCCTGACAAGCCTTGGACGCGGCGCGCGTTTACGCCGCGTTTCCTCGAGGGACGGGCCTATATCGAAGCGCGGATGCGCGCCGCCGGTCTCGAGACGCGGATCGATGCCGCCGGCAACCTCATCGGCCGCCGCGCCGGGTTGAAGCCCGGGCTCGGCACCCTCATCATCGGCTCGCATTCCGACACCGTGCCGGACGGCGGCCGCTTCGACGGTGTGGCAGGCGTGGTCACGGCGCTCGAAGTGGCCCGGTCGCTGGCCGAGGCGGGGATCGAGCTCGATCATGACCTTGAGGTGGTCGATTTTCTCGCCGAGGAGGTCAGCATTTTCGGCGTGTCCTGTGTCGGCAGCCGGGCGATGGCCGGTCGACTCGATCCGGCCTGGCTCGCACGTGTGAGCGGGGATCTCACGCTGGCTGAAGGCATCCGGCAAGTGGGCGGGGACCCTGAGCGTCTCGCCGACGCCGCGCGCCGCGACATAACGGGTTTCATCGAGCTCCACATCGAGCAAGGGCCTGTTCTTGAGGATAATGTCGATGATATCGGTGTAGTCTCCGCCATCGTGGGGATCACGCGGATCGAGTTCGTCGTCGACGGGCGGGCGGATCACGCGGGCACCACGCCCATGAATGCGCGCCGCGATGCGCTGGTGGCGGCAGCGGATCTTGTGCGCGCCATCCGGGCTCTCGCCATGGAGCACGCGCAAGGCGAGGGGCACTTCACCGCGACCGTGGGCGAATTCCGGGTTTTCCCGAATGCCGCCAACGTCGTGCCGTCCAAGGTGGAACTCCTGATCGATGCCCGCGCTGAATGTCGCGCCACCATGGAGGCTTTCATCGCGCAACTCGGGGTGGAGACGCCGGCCTTGGAGCTTGATCATGGTGTCACCATCGTCGGGCCACGGATCATATCCGACAACGAGGCAGTGGCTTGCGACCCCGCGCTCCAGGCGACGCTGGCGCAGGCCGCCGACGAACTCGGCTTGCCACGGCGAGCGCTGGCCTCCGGGGCCGGACATGACGCAGCCTGGATCGCCCGTGTCGCGCCGTCGGCGATGGTCTTCATCCCCTGCCACGAGGGTCGCAGCCACACGCCGGACGAGTGGACCGAAAACGAGGCAATCGCCAAGGGCGCGGCCGTCATCTACGAGGCGATCCGGCGCCTCGACGGCGCTGAAGCCAGCACAACGTCGTGATCAGCCTTGGCAAGGTTCGGCCGCACTTATCGGCAGGTTCGGCATGACTACCGTTGGCAATCGCGATCCGGACCGTTTTGCTTCAACAACGCGATTGTTGCTCCAGCGCTCACGCGCTTGGGGCGACCCAAGACGTTAAATTTATAAAATGAGGGGTATATCAATATGTTGGATCGTCGGAGCCTCTTGAAGATCTCAGCCGCGAGTGCGCTTGCGATCGCGGTGTTCGCGCCCGCAACGGCCGGGGCGGCGGAGCCGCCAAAGCCCGCCAAATTGACAATGAATGTCTATGCTGGTCCGTTCGAAGCCAATATGCGCAAGTCCGTCATCGCCCCATTCGAGGCGGACACTGGCATCAAAGTCGAACTCGTGCCGAGCGCGCCCCCTCTCGCCAAGCTACAAGCCCAGGGAGCTACGCCTGAGCTCGATATCCTGATCGCTGGCATCGTCGAGAATATGATTGCGAGCCAGCAGGGATTGATCGTCAAGCTTGACCCGGCAAATATCCCCGAACTGGCTGACATCTATGACATCGCCAAGACCCCAGACGGTGTCGCGGTCAATTTTTCGGCGCTAGGCCTTGCCTATGACAAGCGGCAATGGCCATCGCCGCCCACTTCATGGTTCGATCTCGCCTCGGACAAGACGCCCGGCAAGATCGTGGTACGCCAGCCGGACGCGCAGAATACCGTTGCCTGGATGGCGATCATGGCCAAGGAGCTAAATGGCGCATGGCCGGACAAGCCCGAGGACTACAAGAAGGTTGGCGAAGTTCTTGCCAAGAACCTGAAGCCCAGGCTCGCCGCCATTACCACCAACACCGCCACGACCCGCGCGGGTTTCACGAACGCAGGCGCCGGACTTGCTGTTTGGACAGACAGCCAGGTTGCGGCCTTCGCCACCGAGAGTAAATTGCCACTTGAGTTCGTGATCCCGAAGGAAGGCGGGGTCATGATCGCGACCACCGCGATGGTGACCCGCACGCCCAACAAATACTGGGCCGAAAAACTCATCGGCTACATGCTGCGGCCAGAGGCGCAAAAGACGTTCGCGTTGAACGGCTACTATGCGCCGTCGAACAAGACGGTCGTCATTCCCGATGACGTCGCGTCCAAGATGGTCTATGGCCAGGCTAAGATCGATACGCTGCTACGCATGCCGTGGGACAAGATCACGCCGATCAACCAGCAGATTTCCGAGATTTTCTACGAATCGGTCAATTGAGTGGACGATCCCGCGCCCATCCGCTTGGTTCAAGCTGTTGGGCGCTCGATTTTCTCATCTCTTCTCCTTCTCGTCTTTTTGAGAAAACCGGTGTCAATCCTTCCGGCCAGTTGCCGGAATTCCTCATGTCGGGAGTTCGGAACATACGATGACCGCCGTTAGCCTGACTGCGGAGGCGCTGGCCCATGCCTATACGCCTGCTACCCCAACGCTGAAGGGCATTTCCTTCACGATCGAGCCAGGAGAGTTCTTCACGTTGCTGGGGCCCTCGGGCTGCGGAAAGACCACGACGCTCCGGCTGGTTGCCGGGCTTTTGGCTCCAACCGCTGGGCGTATCCTGCTGGGCACACGGGATATCACGACGGTGCCGACGCATGAACGCGACATCAGTGTCGTGTTCCAGAACTACGCCCTCTTTCCTCATATGACGGTGGCCGACAACGTCGGCTATGGGCTCAAAATCCGCCGCATGCCACGTCGGGACATTGCCGCAGCGGTTGAAGAGGCGCTGACGACCGTCGGCTTGCCCGGTATGGAGAAGCGTTATCCCGGGGAGTTGTCCGGCGGCCAGCAGCAGCGTGTCGGCCTTGCTCGGGCCATCGCCGTGAAGCCGCGGATCATGTTGCTTGATGAACCGCTGTCCAATCTCGACGCCAAGCTTCGTGAGCAGATGTGCCTGGAGATCGCTGAGCTGCAACGACGGCTCGCGATAACCGTGCTCTATGTCACCCATGATCAGGCTGAGGCGCTAGCCATCTCCGATCGGATCGCGGTGATGGGGGGCGGAGAAATCCGCGAACTGGGCACGCCGACTGAAATCTATCGCCGTCCGCGATCGATGACGGCGGCTACCTTCGTCGGCGAAACCAACCTTCTGCGTCTCACATCGGGTCCGGGCGGGCTCCTGCTACCATCGGGCAAGACGCTCGCCATATCCGGCGGCCTCCCAAAGCTGGGAGGAGAAGTGACAGTCGCTATCCGTCCCGAAGCGATCACGCTCGTACCGGGAGATCCAGCGGCTCCCCTGGCTTCCAACCACTTCCGCGCGGTGGTCGAGCGGCGCGTGTATCGCGGCGCAACCAGCCAGATCCTGCTCAGGGCCGATGATTTCCCAGCGCCTGTTGCCGCTCTTGTGCTTGGAGAAGCAGGGGGCCAGCCAGGCGAGACGGTTATCTTCCGGATCGATCCGGAAGAAATTCATCGGGTGGAAGGGACGCCGTCATGAGCCTCGCGCCCGCTCGAGGGACTGGCAGGCAGGCCCAGGCTTTCGCTGCCTCTCCGGTTTTCGCGCTGGCCAGCTTGCCGGTGCTGGCCTTCTTCGCCGTTTTCATCGGTTGGCTTCTTTTCATCAGCGTGCTGAAGCCCGCGGTCTTCGCGGTTTATACGGCCGAGTTCACACTGGAGAACTACGTCAAGGTCTTCACCTCGCGGATTTATTACGAGGCGCTACTGCGCTCGATCTGGCTGTCGGCGCTCTCCACCGTGTTTACCGTGCTGGTCGCCTATCCCATTGCCTATCACATCTGCCGGCGGGCGGGCCGTTTGAAGGGCGCCTATATTGCGATCGTAGCCTCCGTTTTCCTCGTGACATTCGTCATCAAGATCTACGCTTGGCAAATCCTCTTGGAGCGGGCTGGCCTCGTTGATCGCCTGCTGCAGCTCGTTGGCCTTGTGTCCGAGCCTACCCGGCTGATCGGGACGGGAACGGGCATCCTGATCGGGCTCGTCTATGCGAGCCTGCCCTACATGATCCTCTCCCTTGTCACCGCCATCGAGAAGGTGCCGCGTGACGTGGAGCACGCGGCGGCTTGTGCGGGCGCTGCGCCAAACCATGTCTTCCGGACCGTGACATTACCACTGACCATGCCCGGCATCGTCACCGGAGCGCTCTTCACTTTCGCGCTGAACGTCGCAGCCTTCATCGTTCCGGCGCTGCTCGGTGGTGGCACCATCACCATGGCTGGACTTCTCATCCAGCGCGTTTCGGTCGGCGTTGGTACGGCCGGCGGTAACTGGCCGCTGGCCGCGGCGCTTTCGGTGGTGCTGCTCGCCGTCAGCGCGCTGTTCAGCCTCGGCCTTGTGCGTGTCTTCTCCTCGCGGCGCTGGAGGCTTGCAGCATGATGGTGCTCAGCCGTTCGCCCGGTGCTCGCGTTGCACGCCTGCTAGCGCGTTGCGCCTTTTATCTCGGCATGATCTTTCTGATCCTGCCGGTGCTGGTGGTCGTCATTTCCTCCTTCACCGCCGGCGATGTGGTGAGCTTCCCGCCTCAGGGCTGGAGCATGCGCTGGTATTCCATCGCTGCGGGCCGGGAGGATTTTCTCGCTTCGCTCTGGCTGACGCTGCTGCTTGCCGTCGTCGTTACGGTCGTCAGTCTCGCGCTAGGGCTTGTGACGGCCCTGACCATCGTGCGGGGCCGCTATCGCGGGCACCGGGTCCTCGGCCTCGCGGCGCTGGCGCCGCTGTTCGTGCCGAATGTCGTCATTGGCTTCGCCGCCCTGCCTGTCATGGCTGCCATCGGGTTGCTCGGCAGCATCTGGGCGGTGTTGATCGCCTATGTGATCATCGTCTTTCCCATGGTGGTACGCGCGCTCATCGGCACGATCGAGAGCCTCAACGGCGCCACTGAAGAGGCTGCCCGCGTCTTCGGGGCGACCCCGCTCCGGGCATTCCTCACCGTCACCCTGCCGCTTGCGGCACGTGGCATCTTCGCGGCCGCGATCTTTTCCTTCGTCGCCGTGCTCGACGAGGCAGTCATCATCGCCTTCATCGGCGGCACCGGCACGGTGACCTTCCCGATACGGCTCTTCTCCTACATTGCCGAAACCTATGATCCGGTCGCCTCGGTTTTTGCCACCTTCATGATTGTCGCCACGACTGTCCTGATGCTGGTGCTTGACCGACTGATCGGGTTTGAACGCCTCGGCAGCAACCGCTGATCCCCAAATAGAAGGATGTTGCCCGCATGGCCGTATCAGCCAGTCCCACTCCGCACCCGCGGCTCGAACTCAACGTGCCCGATCTTGACCTGACGATCGGGATGAAGCTCGATGTCGCCGGCAATCCTGAACTCTGCGCAGCCATCCGCGCCATGCTGCCCTTGAAGAGTCTATTCGGCCATGTCGTCATCTCGGGCGACGGCATCTGGCTGCCGAGCCGGCTCGTCTACATGGGCAAACCAGTGATGGTCACCCGCACGGTCGGTTCGGTCTATCTGAACGCCCCGGGCCAATCGATCTGCCTGACCTACGGCGCCATCACCGAGACGGCGGTGGTCAACGAATTCGCCCATGTGGAGGACGAGAGCTTGGCGGCCTTGAAAGCCATCGGTGAGGCCGTCTGGCGTCGAACCGTAACCGATCCCGTCCGCCGCAGCGTGCTTGGCATCCTGCGTGAAGCGAAGGACTAAAACCATGACCACGGAGCTCCCCGCAACCAAGACCTGGCAGGCCGTGAAGGCCGAACTCGAGGCCGAGATCGACCGCATCTGGCTCGACGAGCCGCTGGAAATCCAGAAGATCCGCCTCGGCGTCATCGACACCGGCGCCGGTTCCGGCGGTCAGTCTTTCTCGATCATGGTTCATTTGGAAGCATTCCTGATGATCTTCGGTGCGAACGTGTTTTATCGTTTTGTGCGCCTGGCCAAGGATCAGGAAGATCTGACGCTCGACCAGCTCCGTGTCATGACACGGGCCTTCCTGCATAAGCCCTTCAACGTCTTCGAGTTTATGGGCGATCTTGCGCTGCATGACCTTCATCGCATTGGCAATGACTATCTCGCGGCGCTTGATGACGTGAAGTCGAAAGAAGACTATATCGCGCTGACGGGCTCCATGATGACTTACGTCATTCGCCTGCATCGCTGGATCCACTTCCATTTCCCGTGGAATCTCGGCGTCGCCTTCCCCCATCGTACAGTCGAGGATTTAAGCGCATTCGCGGCCGCGGCCAAGACGAGCGTCTGATAGCGTCTCCCCCCGCTTCAGTGCTCGTCCCAAGCGGCGAAGCCCGCGTGAGGTCACTCACGCGGGCTTTGTTTTGGGATTTTTGCGGGTCTGGGAGCCCGAGTTGCGTGGGGGAGGGAGAGGTGCCTACGGAGTCGCCACCTCAGAGAATACCGAGTGCCTTCAGCTTCACGCGCGCCGCGTCAAGAAACTCGGCAGGAGGCAGCGCCTGCGTGATCCCTTCCGGCCGGTCGCCTTCCTTCGCGGTGGCGTCATAGCCGATCTTGGTGATCAACCCACCGCGTTCCAGTGGCTCGGACCGATCTGCGGAAACGGCCGGCACGATGACGATATCGCGGTCACCCTTCATGCGCGCGCAGCGCGCGCGGTCGACGGCGGCAAGGTCCCATGGGTCAACATCCTCGTCGACGACGGTGACAGTCTTGACGATATTGACAGCGCCCCAGCACACGAAAATCGCCCGTTTGCCCTGGCCGGGCTTCGGCTTGATCATCTGGACCACGGCGTCGTTGCGCCCGGCGCCGGATGCAGTGACGGCTACCTCGCCGACATTGGGGAAGACGCGTGCCAAAGCGATGCGCAACGATGCGGCGATCGGCAGCGCTCCGAGGTAGATGTGCTCGCCGTGATATCCGGGCTCGATGACCTGGAACAGGGCGTCCCGGCGATGGGTGAGGCAGCGGAACTCGGTGAGGAAGCCGGCGCCATAGTCCTCGTACATGCCGTGGTATTCGGAGATCAGTCCCTCCTCGATGGGGGTGTCGACGTCGATGCTGCCCTCGAGCACCATCTCGGCGTGCGCCGGCACCATCAGGTCTACGGTCCGGCAGCGTACGAGCTCCACGGGTTCGCCGAGGAGCTTGCCGGCGCAATACATCTCGTCGTCGCCCAGTCCGAGATAGAGGCAAGCCGCGAGCTGTATTGCGGGATGTGCGCCGAGAACGACCGCGATCTCCAGCTTCTGGCCGAGGCTGGCGGCCTTTCGGGCGAGATGGGCGAGATGGTGGTTGGGCGCGATACCGATCATGCCAGTCGCCGGCCCGGTCACGAGAATACGGGCATAGGAGGCATTGCCGCGGCCGGTTTGCGGGTCCTTGGCGACGATCAACCCCGCCGTAATATAGGGTCCGACTTCGGCCTCGAAAAAGGTTGGCACCGGCAGGCCTGCAAGCGGGTCGGTGGTTGTGATCACCTCCTGCACCGGCGCATCGGTGATCTCGACCGGCGTGATGGCGCCATCGATTGCCTCGATGAGCCGGCTCTGGATCTGGTCCTTGTCGATCTTGAGCGCGCGTGCGATCCGGTCGCGGTTTGACAGAAGATTGCCGATGGCCCGGAAACCGCTCCCCGCGACTTTGTCGAAAATCAGCGCCTTGCCGCCATCGGCGACGGACAGGCAGGCGGACAACTCGAAATGGGGCGAGACCTCGTGGGGAACATGGGCGAGTTCACCGCTCGCATCGAGTTCGGCCAGATAGGCGCGCAGCGACTGGAGTGACGACATGAACGCTTCCTGTATCGGGCAGCGCGTGGCCAGCCCGTAACTGATGGGGCCCGTTGCACCCCTGATCGACGAAGCGATCGCCAAGGCGCCGCTTCGGTGAGATGGACGGCGGATGATGCCGCCCGAAGGAGTGGGCGACCGCATCGGGCCGCCCGCAACGTATTCACAGCCGCTCGACGGTCAGCCAGATGACATCCTTGGTGGTGTAGTTGCTTTCCCAGATGGCCGCGCCGAGGCGCTCGATCTGGCCGAGATCCTCAACGGCGATCTGTCCAAGGACGGGAGCGAGCAGATCCTCGGTGGTGGGTCCATACTGGACGATGATCTTCTGCCCCGTATTCTGCGAAAAGCGCACCCGTCCAAACGGGGCTTCCCGGATGATCTCGCGCCAGGCGACCGGTGCCGTAGAGAGGATCGGCGTCCAGGCATAGATCGACTTGCCGGTCACCATGGCATGCGACTGGGGCACGCGGAATGGCGCCGCTTCCAGGACATCGCGGCAGAGTTCGGGATTGCGGAAGGTCGCCAGCTGCACCTTCACCGAAATGCCGAGCGGTTCCCAGGACATCCTGATCCAGGTATCGCCGATCGCTTCGGATGGAATGCGTGTCAGGTCGAAATAGGAGCGATCCTCGGGCGACACGCTGTCGTAGCGGAACTGCTCGCCGAGGTCCCAGGGAAAGTAATGATGGTTCCAGGCGTTGAGGCGGTTCGCGTAGCGGTTGAGCGCCGCGAGGCCCGTGGCGATGTCCTCGATACTGGCGGCGGGAAAGGCCTCGCGCAGGCGTTCCGCGAAGTCGCCGAGCTTCCTGAGGCCGCTGTAACCGAGATAATGCGAATAGGCCGGGTCGAACTCAGTGAACAGCTGCGCCATCTCGGCCGCCGTATACTTGCCCGACCGCGCCATGCGTACCAGAGGGTACAGCGTATAGCCAGTATAGTCGCGGAGCATGCCGGCCGCGATATCGTAGGTTCCGAAATACTGCCCGTAGGAACCAGCATTGTCGCCATGGCGGCCGGTGCGGACAAGGCGCCACTCCTCCGGCTCGACACTGGTGATGGCAGCGCTCTCGGCGTCTAGCGCGGCGGCGATTGTCTTGACATCGGTCATCGTCAGCTTCCGGTTTTCAGATTCGAGGGGCCCGGCACGTCGTGGACGGCGGGGCGCGGTCAGAGAATTTTCGAGAGAAAGGCTTGAGTTCGCGGGCTCTTCGGCTGGTCGAACACCTCCACCGGCGGGCCTTGTTCTACGATCCGCCCGGCATCGAGCATGATCACCCTATCGGCGACCTCGCGGACGAAGCCCATCTCATGGCTGACGATCAGCATCGTCATGCCCTGCGCGGCGAGGTCGCGCATGACGGCGAGGACCTCGCCCACCATTTCAGGGTCAAGGGCGCTGGTCGGTTCATCGAACAGGATCAGTTCGGGATCCATCGCGAGTGCGCGGGCGATGGCAACACGCTGCTGCTGGCCCCCCGAGAGCTGGCGTGGATAGGCGTGGGCCTTGTCGGCAAGCCCGACACGGGCGAGATGTTTCTCGGCCACGGCTCGCGCTTCTGTTTTCGACCTGCCAAGCACATGCACTGGAGCCTCCATGACATTCTGGAGGGTGGTGAGGTGCGGAAACAGGTTGAAGCGTTGAAACACGAAGCCGATGGAGCGGCGCTGGGCGGCGACCTTGCGCGCCGGCAGCTTAATCAGCTTGCCATTCGCGCCCACCCGCACGCCCAGCGTTTCACCGGCGATGCGCACCGTGCCGGCCGATGGCGCAAGCAGGTGATTGAGGCAGCGGATCAGTGTGGTCTTGCCCGATCCCGAGGGCCCGATGATGGCGACGACCTCGCCCCTGGAGACAGAGAAGGAGACCCCCTGGATGACAGGCAGGGCACCGAAGTGCACTTCCACGCTGTCGCACTCGACAAAGGCCGGTTCACGCGCAGCCGTATTCATCACGCTGCCCTCGTGTTGGCCGTGACGGTCCGGCGCGAACCCGACAGGCTCCGCTCAATCAGCATCTGGATAATCGTCCAGGCACCGGTGAGCGCGAGATAGTAGACGGAGACACCGAGATAGACTTCGAAGGATTTGTAGGTCGCCGATTGCACCTCCTCTGCGACGCGGAAGAGCTCCGGCACCGCGATCACGCTGAGCAGGGAGGTCGTTTTCAGCATCTGGTTGAACTGGTTGCCGAGCGGCGGCACGATGACACGTGCCGCCTGCGGAAGGATGATCCGGCGCATGGCAAGCGCGGGCGTCATGCCAAGAGCTTGCGCGGCCTCAGACTGGCCCTCATCGATGGACTGGATGCCGGCGCGAATGATCTCGCTCATATAGGCTGCTTCATGCAGCCCGAAGGTGACGATGCCGGCGACCAGCGCGCCCTGCACCCACAGCGGCCCGATGAAGACGCGCGGCGGGAACAGGTCGGCACCACCTAGGAGATACGGCAGGCCATAGTAAATCAGTACAAGCTGCACAAGTACCGGCGTGCCACGGAAGAAGAAGAGGTAACTTTGATTGAAGCCGCGCAGTAACCCGAACCGACTGAGGCCGGCGAGCGCCAAAAGACAACCCAGAATGACGCCGAGCACCTGCGAGATGATCGCGGCCGCGACTGTCAGCCCCAGCCCTTTCAGCAGCGCAGGGCTCGGCGAGAACACGAAGCGAAGAAAAAAGCTCGTGTCGAAGACGAAGCTCACGTCGCCATCGAAATAGGCGAGAATTGAATTCAACATGGTGCTAAGCAGCCCGGCTCAAGGTCTTGGCGATCCCAAAGGGTCATGGGCAGCGTCATGGGCAGGGCTTGGCGCTGGTGCACATGGCCATGCCGGCAGCGACCCCCCATTTGTCCGCCATGGCCTTCAATTTGCCACTTGTTTGCATGTCGTCGAGCGCCTTGCGGAATGCGGCGGCGACATCCTCGCGAGGCTTCGTGACGATGATGCCGAGCGTCGACGGCGGCACTGGTGCGCCGCCGATCTCGAATTTGCCGTTCGAGCGCGTCTGGAAATAGGACAGCACCAGGGTGTCGCCGACCATGGCATCGACGCGACCCAGATCAAGTTCCTGAAAGGCGATCGTATTGCCGGGGAAGGCCGCGATTTCCATGGGTGGCTTGCCGAGCTTGGTCAACTCCTCGTTGGCGGCTTCCAGGCGACGCTGGTTGGCGCTGCCAAGGAGCACCGCGACGCGCTTGCCGGCCAGGTCGAGATAAGTCTTCAGATTCTGCGGATTGCCCTTCTTCACAAGAAGGCCCGAAGCTACCGCCCAGTAGTCGACGAAATTGTACTTCTGCAGCCGTTCCGGGCTTTTAGAGGTGCTGGCCATGATGGCGTCGCATTGGCCGGTATCGAGGGCTGGGAAGATGCCCGAGAATTTGACGTTCATGATCTCGATGGGCAACTTCAATTCCTCGCCGATGCCTTTCAGCATGTCGACGGCAACACCCGTCGGCGTGGAGCCGTCTTCGGCCATGTACTGGTTGGGCGGACTGTTAAGGTCCGAGCAGAACACGATCTTGCCTGCCTTCGTCAGCGATTCCGGCGCGGCTTCGGCTGCGCTGATACCAACCACGACGGAGGCAGCCAGGATGATTGCTCGACAGGCGCTGTGCATGGGTTCCCCCTCGGAACTGGAAGTATCAGGACATTGACCGGGAGTTTCGGGGAGGTTGCCGTCGCTTTGGATGCGAGAAATGCCGAAGCTGACGATCATGAAAATCGAACGACCCAAGCTTGCCCCTATCCGCCGCAATCATGTTCACGCCAATGCGCGGATTTGCGGCTTCCATCGCGGGTCAGTCTGTGATGGTCTTGCAAGATAAAGAGACTGCCAGGCTGAAGGGGCCGTAATGAACACAGCGGGGATGGAGCTGAGACAGCTCGGCTATTTTGCCGTCGCCTGCCAGAACCCCAACTTGGTGGCTGCTGCAGCGGAATTGGGCATCGCACAGTCGACCTTGAGCGCTGGTTTGCAGGCCCTGGGGGATCAGTTCGGTGTCGGCTTGTTCCAGCATGCGGGCAAGCGGGTTTATCCTCAGCCGGCTGCTCTCTGGTTGTTTCGGAACGCCGTCAAGCTTCTACATACGGAGAGCTTCGCGCGGGCCTATATCCAGTCGGGCGCGGAGACCGGCATTCGCCGTATCGCCATTGACCTCAATCTCAGCTTCGCCATCGGGCGGCTCTCAAAAGCCCTCGGGCGTTGTGTCGAGCTGCTCCATCCTCTGAACCCGGACATATTCTTCGACTACCGGTTTCTTTTTGGCTCTGAGGATCCGGCGGGTGAGCCGGGCGGGGTCGGGGCTCTGATCGCTGCCGATCCATGCGGGGTGATCGAGATCGATATGATCGATCCCAATCATGCCGGGAGCCGCGATATGATCCCGCTGATCGACGACCCCTGGGTCGCGGTATCTCTTGCCAAACCTGTCAGTCAGGACGAGGCCGCACCGCTCGTAATGCTCAGGATGTCGCGCGACCTGCAGGACAGCTTGATGCAAGCTGTCGAGGCAAACGGTTTCGCTCATCAGGTTCAGATTGTGGACGAGGATCCGACCAAGTTGCCGCGGCTCATGATCGAGCAGCCCCAGGCCACCTTCGTGATGCCGCGCAGCATGCTATCGAACCGATTGGGGCTCATCGACGTGCATGTGGAGCCGTTGCGGCTGGGCGCGTCGCGATGGATTGGCGCGCGCATTCGCATCGAACATCCTGCCGCCCGCGTATTCGTCGATGCGCTCAGAAATATTCTGCAGAGTCGGGAGCAGAACGTCGTTTTTCAGCCCAAGTTGACGCTTCGCCAGATGCGTTACTTCCAGCTTTTGCATCGGAGTGGCGGCATCGCGGCCGCAGCACGGGCCGCGAATGTGACGCAACCCGCCGTGACCGCGCAACTGCGCAAGCTGGAGCAGACCCTCGATACCCCTCTCTACCGTATCGCGGGTGGTAGTCTGGCCATCAATGCCGCTGGCGAGAGGCTGCGGACGGTGGTTGATGCCATCGAGACCGGGCTGAAAAAGATTGCAACCGGGCGGGACGCCGCTGTTGCCGGTCATAGCCAGCTTGTTCGCATCGGCATGATTCCTGTCGCGGACAGCGGCAGCGCGGTTGCCCAGGCGATGGCATCGGCAATTATGAAGTTGCGCCGTGCATGGCCCGGATACACATTCAGGATCGTCGAGGCGCGGACGAAGACGCTTCATGACCTCGTCAGCAACGGTTCTGTCGCATTCGCTGTCGTGGAGACCGCAAATGCCCAGGCGACGCGTATATCGCTTGGTCTGTATGAGCCTCTCGCGCTGATTGCCAACAAGGCACTTGGTCTCGAAGATGGCGGGGTTGTCCCTTTCGCCCGCCTGAAGGACCTCCCGTTGGTACTAGGAGGGGCCTCTTTCGGGATCCGCTCTCTGCTTGACCAGGCGGCCAGGGCCACCGGGATACGGCTTCGGCCCTGTATAGAAGTTGAATCATTTCCCTTAAGTCTTGCCATGGTGCAACTGGATGAGCTGTGCACCGTGCTTCCACCGCAAGCCGTGCGCGATAGCGCGCTCCGCGAGCACGTGACAGTTTCCAGGTTGGTCGATCCCGTCGTGCGGCAGCCGCTCAATGTCATTTTTTCCGGACAGCGGGCATTGAGTGACGTTGAGCGCGATTTCATTGCGCTGCTCAAGCGGCAGCTGTCGGTGGTCATGCAGGCAAATGCGGACTATGCGAGCGAGGACGCACAGCACTGAAAGTTGCGGCTGGGACGCGAGTACGGAAGTGCCGCGTCGTTGGATACCTCGACGAAGGTTACCGCGCGAAACGCAGCGGAGACTATTCTGCCGCCGGCTCGCCCCAGCGTCGCACAATGCCCGCGTCGATGTCGAAGAGATCGAGAGCCCGCCCCACGCTATGGGCGACCATCTCGTCGAGGCTCTGCGGCCGCGCGTAGAAGGCAGGAACAGGGGGCATGACGATCGCACCCATTTCCGTCACCTGCGTCATGCTGCGCAGATGCCCGAGATGCAGCGGCGTCTCGCGGACCATGAGGACGAGGCGCCGGCGCTCCTTGAGAACGACGTCGGCCGCGCGGCTGAGCAACCCCGAGGTCACGCCACTGGAGATTTCCGACAGGCTGCGGATCGAGCAGGGCGCGACCAGCATGCCCATCGTGCGAAAGGAACCGGAGGATATCGGGGCGCCGATATCCTCCGCCTTGTACACGACGCTCGCCAGGGCATGAACGTCAGCCACTTTCAGCGACATTTCATGGGCGAGCGTGATCTGCGCCGAACGCGTCATCACGAGATGCGTTTCGATGCCGAGCCGGCGCAGGATTTCAAGCGCACGCACGCCATAGACGATCCCGGAGGCGCCGCTGATGCCGATGATCAATCGGCGCGGCGCCTCACCGCCGTGCATTGCGCGCGTCATGGTGTCCTCACGCCTTCGGCAGGAATTCGTTGGTGTAGAAGACGGAGACATCAGCCTCGGTCTTCGTCAGGCCGCCGAAATCCTTCATCAGGGTCTGTGCCTCTTCCCAGCGCGTCTTGCTGGAATAGCCGATACCATGGGCCTTGGTTTCAGCGGTTTCGAGCAAGGGCGCGGTTGCCTTCAGCTTTGCCACCTCGACCTCGGCCTTCAGGCTGGGCGAGCGCTTGATCAGCGAGGCGATGGCCTCCTCAGGATGCTCGATGGCGTAGCGATAGGCTCGGATGCTGGCCTTGACGAAGCCCGCGACCACCTTCGGCGAGGACGCGATCGTATCCTTGTGAACGGCGATGCCGTCGCCCATGGTGTCGATGCCGAATTCCGAATAGGCGAAACACTGGACTTCGTTGTTCGTCGTCGCAGCGAGCCCGATATAGGAATCGTTGGTAAAGCCGGTGATCGCCTGCGCGCGTTTTGCCAGGAACGTCTGGGTGCGGGTGCCGCCGTCCGACGCGACGATCTGCACGGCATTGCGCTGCACGTCGTTCTTGGCGAGGAGCGCGTAGAGCATCGTCGTGGTCGTGTCGCCCTGAAGCGTCGCCACCACCTTGCCGACGAGGTCGGATGGCTTGGTGATGTTCTGGTCTTTCCAGCTGATCAGCGCATTGGGGCTGATCTGATAGATCTGGGCGACGGTGCGCACGGGCATGCCTTGCGCTGCCCCCAGCATGAGGGACGGCGGATCGACGATGGTGAAGGTGTCCTGTCCGCTCGCCACAAGCTGCATGGAGGAGGTGACGCCCTTGCCCTCCAGCACCTCGACGTCGAGTCCTTCTTCCCGGTAGAAGCCCTTGTCCACCGCCAGGAGATAGGGCGAACGATGGCCGTTGTAATTGAAGGCGAGGCGCACTGTCGCCTTGGTGAGCCCTTGGGCGCGGGCGAAGGAGCCCGTGAGACCGCAGGCTCCGGCAGCTGCCGTGGCGGCGAGTAATGAACGTCTTGAAAGCATGATCTTTTACCCCTCTGTCAGTATTTTTTAAGAACGCCGTGACGCTCGAAGAGATGGCGCACATGCGCCACGATCTCCACGAAACGCCGTGACTCCATGGTTTCTGGCCTGCGCGGAAAAGGCAGGTCGACTTCCACGATCTCCGCGATCCGGCCGGGTCGCGGCGTCATCACCAGGACCCGTTGGGCGAGCAGGATCGCTTCCTGGATATCGTGTGTGACGAACATCACGCTCTTGCGCTCCTTGAGCCAGAGCTGATGGAGTTCCATCACCATCTGCTCTCGCGTCAGGGCATCGAGCGCGCCAAAGGGCTCATCCATGAGAAGGAGCGGCGGATTATGGATGAGCGCCCGGCAGATGGACACACGCTGGCGCATGCCGCCGGAGAGCTCGTAAGGATATTTGTCCTCGAAGCCGGCGAGACCGACGAGCGCGAGAAGGTCACGCGCCTTCTGCTCGTGGGCTTTCAGATCGAGCCCGCGGATCTGCGGCTGGATCATGACATTGTCGAGCACCCGCCGCCAATCGAGCAGGACATCGCTCTGGAAGACGATGCCGAGATCGGTCACCGGGCGATCAATGCGCCGGCCCGCCTGTTCGACCGTCCCGGAGGTCGGAAATTCGAGGCCTGAGGCGAGTGACAGCAAGGTACTCTTGCCGCAGCCGCTGGGCCCGAGAATGGAGAGGAACTCGCCCTCGGCGATGCGGAAATCGATGCCGTCCAGCGCCTGCACCGATCCGCTTGCCGTACGGTAGACCTTGCCGACTTCAGTCAGCGCGAGTGCTGGCGCGCTCATTGGCTGCCTCCGTGCTTCAGACGATGCGACACGTGCCAGGGCAGCGCCCAGCGCTCGACACGATCGACCAGCGCGAACAAGGCGACGCCCATGAGGCTCAGCACCACGAGCACGGTGAAGGACAGGGTGATGTCCAGGGATCCGTTGGCGACGATGAGTTGATAGCCGAGGCCGCGGTCGGCGGCCACGAACTCGCCGACGATGGCACCGACGATGGCGAGCGTGCTCGCGACTTTGACGCCGGCGAAGATATGCGGCAGCGCCGCCGGAACCTGGAAATTCACGAAGGTCTGCCAGCGCGAGGCGCCCATGGAGCGGGCGAGCCAGCTGACTTCCTTCGGCGCGGAGCGAAAGCCGACCAGTGAATCGACGACGATCGGGAAGAAGCAGATCAGGAAGGCGATGAGAACCTTCGGCATGAGGCCGAAGCCGAACCACACCACGAGCAATGGTGCTATGGCGACCTTCGGTATGGTCTGCGAGGCGACGAGCACAGGGTAGAGCATCCGCTCCGCGATACGGATCTGGGCAAGAAGCGCCGCCAGCGGAATACTGACGACGATCGCCAGCAGGAAGCCGATGACCACTTCGATCGTCGTCGCAATGAAATGATAGAGAATCGAGTCCCAGTCCGTGAAGAGACGCTGCGCGATCGCCGAGGGCGGCGGCAGGAGATAGGCCGGGACGCCGCCAATCCGCACACCGGCTTCCCACAGGACGAGAATGAGAATGCCGACGATGGGACCATCGAGCGAGGTGGGGATACGGAATCGGTCCATGATGCCTCCAAGACCTCCTAAGCGATGGTCCGGATGGCGGCAACGAGTCTTTCGTTGTCCGCCCGCCCACGCAGTGACACCCTGAGCGAGCGGTGGTGCTCCAACCCGCGGAATGAGGTGGCATCCGCGACGACGATACCCCGCGCGGCCAGCGCCTCGGCCGCGACGGCGGGCGCGTGATGCGCGAGGTCCAGCAGGATCATGTTCGCGTTGCTGCCGCGGATGGAGATGCCGGGGATCGCCTGCATGGCTGCGATGAAGAAGTCCTTCTCCGCCGCGAAGGTGGCCTTGCAGCGGATGAGGAATTCTTCGTCCGCAAGGGCCGCCACCGCTGCCTCCACCGAGGGGCCGGCGATATTGAAAGGCGGGCGTCCGACCTCGGCGACGGAGACAAGGTGGGGGTCGGCTACCGCATAGCCGATGCGCAGCCCCGCCAGGCCGAAATATTTGGAGAACGTGCGCAAGACCACAATGTTGCGCAGTCGCTTCGGCAGGGCCATCGCGTCGTCTTCGGCCGGATTGATCAGAGCCTCGTCAACCACGAAAATTGTATCCGCGTGGCGCGTGGCGAGATCAGCGATTGCTTCAACCGCGAAGCGTTCGCCGGTCGGATTGTTGGGCGAGCAGATGAAGGCGAGGGCGACGGCTTCCCGCGCGAGAGCTGCATCAAAAGCAGCGAGGTCCGTTCTCTCCGGCGACGGGCTTTCAACGGCCACGACACGGCAACCGCGCAGATTGGCCTCGAGTTCGTAGCGCGGGAAGGTCGGCACATGCACCAGCACGGTGCAGCCTTCGCTCGTCCAGGCGTGGATGAGAAGCTTGATCACGTCGTCGAGGCCGGCGCCAAAGAACAACATGTCTTCGGGAACATCATGCCGCAGGGCCACCGCCTCCCTGAGCCGGCTGAACCGCAGGTCCGGGTAGAGATGGCATGTCCCGAGCGCGGCCTGGGCAGCGGCGATCGCCGCCTGCGGCGGGCCGAACGGATTGATGTTCAGCGAGAAGTCGAGAACGTCGGCGGGATCGAGGCCATGCCGGGCGGCGATGGTCGCGACCGAGGTCTCTGCCTCATAGAGCCTGACCGAGGCAAATTCGGCATTGCGCGGATTGAGTGTCACGCCAGCAGCCTCCCGTAGCCCTGGAGTTTTGGAGCGATGCCAAGCGCCCGGAAGATGCCCCAGAACGTGACCTGATTGCTCGTCAAGACCGGCTTGCCGAGCTCCGCCTCCAGGGCGCCGGCCACTTCCAGCGCCCGGAAATCCGTGCAGCTTACGAAGATCGCCTCGCTGTCGGGTGTGTCGGTGGCGCGCACGAGGGCAGCGACCTCTGCCGGTGGCACCTCGCGGATAGCCTTGCCGGATAGTCCGAGCCCCCGCACGGCGGTCACGTCGAAGCCATGGCTTGCGAGAAAGCGGCTCTCCGCCTCGTTGATCACGTCGAGATAGGGCGTGGCGAGCGCGATGCGTCGCAACCCGAGGGCGGAGCAGGCCTCGATGATGGCCCGCGATGTCGCAACCACCGGGCAGCCGGTGGCCCGGCCGATGGTCTCGATCTGCCGCGCGAGGCCCGCCTCGCCGTCGATGAAACTGCCGCTCGTGCAGGCGAAGGCAACGACCTCGGGAGAGACGGAGGCGATGAGTTCGGCCGCCGCGGCGACACCTTCATTCATCGCGCGCAAACCCTCCGGCGTGGTCTCGCGCAGCATCACGCGGGTGGCGTGGAAGGTGAGGCCGGGCGGGGCGACAGTGGCACAGTCAGGCTCGATGACGGCATTGACCGATGGGACGATAAGCCCAACCCGGCGAACGCTGTCCGGCCTCGCGGACGCAATCTTCATCTCAGTTTCTGCCAGGAGGTCTGGTAGCCGGCAATATTGCCGCTTTCGCGCTGGCTAAGCACCACGAGTGAGCGCAGCAGGTCCACCATGGCGGCGTTGGTGCGCGCATCCGTGCCGTCGACATAAAGGCGCAACTGGCCGCCGACCGGATCGATAGCGCCGGCGCGTACACAGGCCTCGATCAACCGGACTTCCTCGGCGCCATCATGGAAGGCGGCGTCATTGCCGGTGACCGCGGCGAGGCACGCGGCGATGCCGTAGGCGCCCCAGTTGGAGATATTGGCGATGACGGCGACATCCGCCGGCTGGACAGCCGCGATGGTTTCGCCGAGCGGCACCTCGCGTCGGACATCGTCCGCGACGACGCCCATGCCGAGTTCGTTGCCGAGATCACCCACGCCGATGGTCGGAATGCCGCGCTTGCGGGCCTCCGCGAAGAGTATGTCGGTCTTGGCCGTGAAGGACGAGATTTCGAAGCCGCCACCGCCGTGATACTCGCCATCGCTGCCGGCGCCTGGCCGCTCGACGGCGACCAAAGCCTTCGGCTTCAGGCGATCGAGAAGGGCGATCGCCGCGATCTCCGCCTCCGCGGCATCCACGGGGAAACCGACGAGCGCGCAGCGGTTGCGGCCGGAATGGAGTTCGTCGAGGGAGGCCGGAATAAGCCCGGTTGTCGAGAAGCAGGCCTCCATGCAGGGCACGACTGAGTCCTCGGACACACCGACCGGAATGGCCCCGAGGCCGACGGCGAGCGCCTTGGCGATGACCGCGGCACCAATCGGCCCGTCGGTTTCCGGCCGGCCATAGCCGCGCATGATGAAGCCGGAGAGGATGAGCACCGTGTCGCCTTCGCCGACATTGTCAGCGAGCAACCGGCTGGCCGTGAGCGTCAGCGGCTGGCCTCCGGCTTTCTCACGGGCTGAGGCGTAAAGCTTCAGCAGCGGAATGCCCTTGAGGATCGTCCAGTTCGACATCGGCGCTGTGACGAGATGGTCAAGGGCCTCGCCGACCCGTTCTATGCTAATGCCCGACATCGATGTAATCCTCCAGACGAACAGTTTCCTCCCCCGGGAAACGCCTGCGTTCGAACAATCCCTTGAGGGGGATCGGCACGGTGGCGTCGATGCCGACCTTGCCGCGATGGACATCACGCACATCCTCGCGTGTGTAGCTCGGGATGCGCGGCACGACATAGACCCCCGTTTCGGGCGTGCAGCGGGTCTGGATAGCCCACAGGACGTCGGCGGCATTGAAGGGATCAACGTCCTCATCAACGACGACGACAACCTTCGTCCAGGAATAGCCGCCGATTGCCGCAAGCAGCGCGTTCTTCGGCTGATCCTCGTTCTGCTTCTCGATCGCGATGACGCAGCCGAACACATAGCCCGGTGTCGCGATGTCCTTGATTTTCGGCACGAAGGCCGAGACCTTCTTGTAGATTTCGGTCTGGATCGGCACGCCGACCAGATTGAGATCTTCCGTGCCGCCGGCGAGGATCGCGTGATAGACCGCATCGCGCCGACGGGTGATCGCCTTCACCTTGAACACGTGGTTCTTCATGACAGGCACATAGCCGTCGGTGAATTCGCCGAACGGGCCTTCGTCCTCGCGCGTGCCGCAAATGACCTCACCCTCGATGACGATCTCCGCATCGGCCGGGACATCGACCGGTATGGTCTTGCAGCGTGTGACACGCAGCGGTTTGCCCTGCCATGCACCGGCGACCTCGAGCTCGTCTACTTCATAGGGCACCTTGGATGCGGCTGAGAACATGAGGCCGGGAGGGGCGCCGATGACGATGGCGCAGGGAAGGTTCTGGCCCTTCGCCTCAGCCTCTGCATGGTAGCGGCCGAGATGCTGCGGCGGCATCATGCGCACGCGCAGCTTGTCGTCGCCGACGAGCTGGCAGCGGTTCCACGAGGCGTTGTACACGCCGGTCTCGGGATGCGGAGCGATGAGCACGCCGGCCGTTATGTAGGCGCCGGCGTCGTGCTCCGCATAGACGATCTGGGGAAGGTCGCGCGCGACGTCGATCTCGTCGCCGATCTTGACGATTTCCTGGACGGGCGCGTCTGTGACCCGATCGACCGGCAGGCGGCGGTTTTCCTGCGCGACCAGGGTGCGCAGCAGGTTTCCTTCCTCAAGGCCCAGTGAAGCGGCAACGGTGCTGCGAAAGCCAAAGACATTGGTGGCGACCGGTATGTCACTGCCTCTGACGTTCTTGAACAGAAGCGCCTTGTTCTCGCCCTTCTGCATGTGCCGCATCACGGCCGTCAGCTCATGCTTGGGATCGACCTCACGTGAAACCCTGGCAATATCGCCCCTCGCATCAAGCCAGTCGAGCAACTGGCGAAACGTTTCCATCGCTTGCATGCCACCGTACCGATCGATTTGCCGCATCCCGCGGTATTATTCTTTCGTTGGCTATTGCGCAACGACGTTGCGCAGAACTATACTCCCACGGCACGTCGAATTCAGTCAAGGTTTGGCTAACGACCATGAGCGCAAAAGATAAGCAATCTTCCGTGCAAAAAACCAGCAAGCGGGAGCCAACCGTCCATGCTGTGCGCCACGCCGTGGAGTTGTTGCGCTGCGTTGCCCAGGCGCAGCCGGAGATCACGATCTCGGAGGTTGCCCGGCGTATCGGCTTGCACAAGAGTTCGGTCTCGCGGCTGATCGCGACACTCGTGGCCGAGCACATTCTTGAACGCAGTCCCCAGACGGACAGGGTTCGTCTGGGCTTCGGGCTCGTCGCCTTGGCCGCGCCTCTCCTTTCGGGCACCGGATTGCCGCAGGCGGCCCGGGCGCGGATCGCCACGCTCGCCGAGCGTTCGGGGGAAACAGTCAACCTCAGCATCTGGGATGGCGGGCAGGCTGTCAGCGTCTTCCAGGCGCTCGGAACGAATGCGATTACCCATTATGCGGCGCCCGGCCAGAGCAACCCCGCCCATTGCACGGCCTCGGGTAAATTGCTGCTGGCCTTCGCCGCCGTGGCGGAAATCGAGCGCATCCTGGCCGAGCCGCTCGTGCGCTACACGGAATACACCTGTACCGATCCCGCGGTCCTGGCGCGCGAGCTACCGCAGATCCGTGCCGAAGGGCGAGCCATCAACCGCGGAGAGTTCGCGAGCGATGTTGGTGCGGTTGCCGCGCTCGTGCGCGATATGGATGGCCGGGCGCGGGCCGCGGTGACCATCACGGTGCCGATGTATCGGTTTTCGCCAGAACGCGAGGCGGACCTGCTTGCGCTGGTTGAGGCGACTGCCTCCGATATCTCGGCCCAGCTTGGCTATCAACGTGGCTCGAGCGCCGCGGCTCATGCGAGCGGGCTTTTCCAGCGCGGACCATGAGACGCACGAAGAAGCGACGGTCAGATAATGCCGATTCCAGAAAATGTCCGAGGATCGATGTATAATATGATAAATATATCCAATTACATACGAAATTGGAATTGAATTATCATTCAATCAACATGTGAAAGGGGGGTATTTATCTCTCTCCAAGGCTTTTCGAAGATATATAATGGCTTAGAAGGTCGTTCATTCGGTAATTTCTCCCTCCCTAGTCACCAAGCGCGACGACGCGCGGTGTAGGGACCTTCGGTCGCGTGTCCGTTGCCACGTTGCTGTGACAGGGCCGAGGGTTCTAGAATGGTCCCATTGCATCGTGCGCTTTACAGGCGGCGTCAGCACGCACGGATTTCATCTACATTGAATTTATCGGGAATTTTTTTTATATAAATTGAAATTCGTGAGAGGGAACTTTGAGCATGCCACTGGTTGATAACAATCGATGCCGCCTGCTGGTCGTCGATATGCAGGAAAAGCTCCTTCCCGCCATGGATCAGCCGGAGAGCCTCGTCCGGAATTCCGGGATCGTTCTGCAGGCTGCGATTACGGTTGGCATTCCGACGCTCATCAGTGAACAGTATCCCGAGGGCCTGGGGCCCAGCATCGGTCCCATTCTCAGCTTGGCCCCGGACGCCCCGAGACTGGCGAAAACGACCTTCTCCTGTTGGCGCGACCCTCACATGCGCGAATGGCTCGACGTGAAATCGGCAGACCAGATCGTACTCATCGGAGTGGAGGCTCACGTCTGTGTTCTCCAGACAGCGATGGATCTACAGGCGGCCGGGTTCGAGGTTTTCGTCGTCGCCGATGCTGTGTCATCGAGAAAAACATCGAGCGTCCAGACAGCCCTGTCCAGACTGGCCGCCTCCAGGCTTGCTGGCCCTTCAATCTCCATTGTAACGGCCGAGATGGTGGTGTTTGAATGGATGCGTACGGCAGCCTCTCCTCACTTCAAGGTGCTCAGCAAGCTCATTCGCTGATCCGGACGGGTGAGAAACGCCAACGTGCGGGCCGCCGGCCTGCCGGGATCCTCTCGACAATTCTTAGGGGCGCTGCTGGCCTCAGCAGATTGCGTGCCTGAAAAGCTGAACTCGTGTAGTCTTCATTCGGATTAAAAGTGGGGGGAGTCGTTGGCCCGTATTCGACGCAAGGAACCGGGAATGGCCGCGACGACCGCAAGTGAGGTCGCTGCCCAGCTTCTTCCCCAGATCGGGGATCGAATTCGTACCATCCGTACGGCAAAACGGATGACATTACAAATGCTTAGCGATAGAGCGGATCTGACGCCATCGATGCTGAGCCTGGTTGAGCGTGGTCGAACGATTCCATCGATCGGCTCACTGATTGCCATCAGTCACGCGCTTGGGGTCACTGTCGGTGATCTGATCTCCGAAGAACAGAGAGCCGCCAATGATGTCGTCGTGCGGTCTGGCGACGTTGCGGCGGTCGAGACATCGCAGAGGCTTCTGCGACGGGTACTACGGGACGATGCGCTCAACGGAGCCTTGATTTCGACCACCCATTATCGCCCAAATACAAGCAGTTCGCCGATACCCCGGGCTCATGCCGGCTACGAACATGGCTTTATCCTGAGCGGTGGTCTTACCGTGGAGCTCGAGGGTACTGCCTATATACTGGGCGAAGGGGATCTGATCTCCTACGATTCCAATCGGCCGCATCGAATATGGAACCACACGAAGAGAGATGCGGTGGCCCTATGGATCAATTTTGGCCATGGCGGCGCAGCGGTATAAAATTAACCCCCGAATATCATGCGATTTTCGGGGGTATGCATTGAAGAACGCCGACTTATAGCCGGCTCTGGATGGTGAGCGGGTTTTAGTGTGAACAACGCTCCGAATTACTGGAGTTGAGCGCGTCGGGTCGCGAGACTCCCGCTCACAGGCGAAACGTGTTGAAAGACACGGTGAGTTCTGCGGCTATCCTTGCTCGCGGAAGATATGGATGTCCTCGGGCCGCCAATGCGCCTGGACGTTGCTTCCAACCGAGAGGTCGGCAGCTTCAGGGTGCTGTTGAAGGGCGATGATGGAGCCACCTTCTGGCAGGTCCACCACATACCGGGACGCATTGCCGTGATAGGTGACCTGTCGAATATTGCCCTCGAGGCAAGAACTGCTCGCACCGGAGATCGGTCCGATCCTGACCTTCTCCGGCCGTATCGCCAGCTTTACGGCCTCGCCAGGCGTGACTTTGTCCCTTACTGCCGTGGAGAATACCGCCGATCCAACGCGGACCTTGGCTGAGCTTGCATCCGAATCCACCACTTCGCCCGGGAGAAAATTGGTCATGCCCATGAAGTCGGCGACGAACTGGGTCTTCGGTGCGCGGTAGATATCCGTGGGCGAGCCGAACTGCTCGACATGCCCCTTGTTCATGACAGCGATGGAATCGCTGAGCATCAGGGCTTCTTCCTGATCATGCGTCACGAAAAGCGCTGTGATGCCAAGCTGGCGGGTGAGCGCATGCAGCTCGACCTGCATCGCCTCACGGAGCTTGCGATCCAAGGCGCCGAAGGGCTCGTCCAGAATGAGGATGCTTGGCGTGATGGCGAGCGCCCGAGCGAGGGCGACACGCTGCTGTTGCCCTCCGGACATTTGCGCCGGATAGCGATCAGCCAGATGATCGAGCCGGACAATCTCCAGCATCCGCCGGACCTGCTTCTCGATGTCCGACTGGGGCGTTTTCTTCATACGGAGGCCGAACGCGACGTTTTGCGTGACCGTCATATGCGGAAACAGCGCCAGGCTCTGGAACACCATGCCGATGTTACGCTTGGCCGAGCTCACCGTCGTGACGTCGCGTCCGTTGAACTCAACGACGCCTTCGTCCGGCTGGAGAAGGCCAGCCACGATGCGCAGGGTGCTGCTCTTGCCGCAGCCGCTCGGCCCGAGGAGCGTGACGAACTGGCCGGATTCGATGGTGAGCGACACATGATCGACCGCCAGGAAGCTGCCGTAGCGCGCAACGATGTTCTTGAGTGCGACCTGCGCCATATCAGTGTCCCGCAAAGAGCCGTTTGAGGCCGAACATGCGTTCGAGCACAAGAGTGATTACGAAGGTAAGCCCGATCATGAGCGATGAAATGGCCGCGACCGAGGGATCGAAACTGTATTGCAGATACGACATGACGGAAATCGGAAGTGTTGTCGTCCGCGCGTCGACTAGAAACAGTGAAACGTTGACATCATCGAAGGAGAGGATGAAGCCGAAGATCATGCCCGCAACAATTCCTGGCCGGATGAGTGGCAGGATAATCTCTATCAATGTCCGACGATAGCTCGCACCCAGCGTTTCCGCGGCTTCTTTGAGCGAGGGATTGATCTGGGCGAGGCTCGCGAGCGTCGTCCGGATGACATAGGGCAGGACGATGAGAACATGTCCTATGAGAAGCTTGATCGGCGCCGCGCGGACTTCCACTGCCGAGAGGGCGACGAGCAGGGAGATGCCCGTCACCAGGCCCGGCACGATGATCGGAGCGATGAAGAGCGCCTCGAGTGCGGGCTTGAAGCGCGAGGAACTGCTCCAGAGCCCGATCGCTGCAGCCACGCCGATCGGCGTGGCAATCAGCGTCGCGCCGAGCGCCACCCATGCGCTCACGAAGGCGCCGTTGACGAAATTACTGTTCCGCAGCGCCTCGCCATACCAGCGCAGTGACCAGGCCGATGGTGGGAAACTCTGCACCGGCTCATAATTGAATGAGACGATGACCACACAGACGAGCGGTGCGAGCAGGAAAATATAGAGTGCCCAGGTGATAATGCGGAAGCTGTAGCCCTGCAATGTATCCGTCATCAGCGCACCATCCACTTACGCGTCCGCCGCGCGAATTCAAAAAGCATCATGGCCACCAGGATGAGCGATACCGCCAGCAGGATGGCAACCAACGTGGCTCCGAACTGCCAGTTGAAGGTGACGACGAACTGCTGATAGATCAGCGTGGTTATCATGCCGGAATCCGGCCCGCCCATAAGCGCCGGCGTAATATACGACGACATCGACAGGCTGAAGACAATCGTGATGCCGCTCACAAGGCCTGGCGCCGCGAGCGGCAACACGACCTGAGTTGCCGTCGTGAAGCGGCTGGCCCCCAGCGTGTTGGCCGCCTGCGGGACATTCGGATCGATGCGGTCGAGGGCGGTGAGAATTGGCAGCACCATCAATGGCAGGAAGACGTGCAGCAAGCCGACGATGACAGCGCCATCGGTGAACATCAGCCGTAGCGGTTCCTTGATCAGGCCGAGCGACATCAATGTCGAATTGATGAGCCCGTTGTCGCCGAGAACGATCATCCAGCCGAATGTCCGCGTCACGATGCTCACGAGGAGCGGCGAGATGACGACGATCACGATCAATCCGCGCAGATGTGGCGCGGCCCGCCAGATGGCCATCGCGAGGATAGCACCGAATCCGGTACACAGCGCGGTCGTCATCGCGGCGATGTAGACCGTCTTGCCCAACACCCTGAGGTAAAAGGGTGACCAGAAAAAGCGGGTGTAATTGGCGAACGTGAAATTGCTGCTGAGTTCGATAACGCCGGGTTGCGATCGATTCAGGCTGAGCAGGAGCACGTTGGCCAGCGGAATGAGCAGAGCCGCGGCGATGACGATGCAGGCCGGCAACGTGAGATAGGTGGAGCTGTCCACCCGGCGAACCCGTCGCAGAGGTGGCGTTACATTTGATATAGGCTTACTGGCCAGGACGGATGACATGATTTCGGTAATCCTCTGGACTGACGCGCTCACGCCGGCGAACGGACATTACCGCGTTCGGCTTTTGCATCAGTCCACTGGGCCATGATGACGGGCGATGGCCGGACCAGGCCGAAATACAGCCCGAGTGACTCGAGGCTTGCCCGATGAAGATCGACAAGGTGATCCTTCACCGCCACACAATCCTCTGCGACGACCAAGTGAAAGTCCCGCATAACCGCTTCGCGTGCGGTTGTCTCCACACAGCAGTTTGTGGTGACACCGGCCACGATCAAACTCGAGATCCCTCGCGACCGCAGCAGGCGGTCGAGGCCCGTATCGGCAAAAGCGCCGAAGCGATGCTTGGTGATGACGGCCTCGTTAGGCAAAGGCTCGATTCCGTCAATGAACTCAGCGCCCCAGCTTCCGGGGAGACAGACCTCCACCGATGCGTTCGAAAAGCGCTCCGCTTGCGACAGATCTGCGGCCGAGGCCGTCCAGACGGCCGGTTCCCGCCCGCCATCGATCGGAAAGCGATAAGGCGAACTCACGGATCTGAAGGGCGCACCGTATTCGGCACGGACATGAACGACAAAGACACCCGCATCTCTGGCGGCCGACAGCAGGGCACGAATGCGTCCGACCGCGCTCTTGATCATGGTGACAGGCTGGCCGCTGCGTCCGGTTGCCCCTTCGTCCGCGCAGAAATCATTTTGCACGTCGATCAGGACCAGCGCAGCGTGGCGTGGAGACACTCGTGCCGCCAGATCGGGAAGGATCATAGGCTGCCGCATATCTGTATCGCACCGCTCTCGTGGCGTGGGAGCGGGCGGGGTGTCCCGATAGTCTATGGCGTAGCCTTGAAGGGCCGCGAAGCTATCGAGTGTCTGACGCAAGCTCGCGTTCGGGGTTCCTATGAAAAGCAGCCGGCGCACCCCATGCGACCGCAGGAGCAGATCGATGCAGGAAACGAGATAGATGCCCGCCGCGTCGCTGTAGATCGTAAAGCGGCGGGGATCCATGTCTGGCAATACCCTGCAGCCAGAAGGCTGCCCTGGGGTCGCCGCGCCGCGCCAGGGGCCGCCCGGCGCGGTCACATCATGCAAGTCCACGATGAGCCAGTCATATTCCCCCGCTGCCTGTCGCCAGCTGTCGCGCAGGGACGGATCGTCGTCCGATCCACCCGGAATGAAGACGGCCGTGTCAGCTGCGGGGGAAAAGATGGAAGGCGTCATTAATGGTCCAACCCCTACGCAGGTTAAATGTCACTTCAAAATGCGACTTCTTGATTCCAGCGATCGGCGAGCTCCGACATTTGCGGAATGATTTTAGCCCAGCTGAAAAGCAGGAGATGCTCGCGTGAAGGCACGCGTTGGCGGGTGCGCTCGTTGACAACAGCATTCACGTTGGTCGGGGCAGCCACGACTCCGTTGCAGAAATTCTCCTGAACCTCCTTGCCGAGCGCGAAATTGATGAATTTCTTGCAGGCGTCGGCGTTCTTGGAGTTTTTGGCGATATGGTAGGAGACCGCGCCTGCCATGGCCCCTTCGGACGGATAGATGAATTTGACCGGCTTGCCGGCATCAATCAGTCCGTAGGCTGGAATATTTGTCGTCATGCCACAGACCCAAGCCTCGCCGCTGCCGAGGAGATTAGCGATGTCGACGCCACTTTTGAAGAATTGTTTGATATTTGGCTTCAGGCGCTTGAGCGCGGCGAAGGCGGGCTCCATCTTGTCTTCACTTCCGCCGTTGAGGCGGGCGGCCATCACCAGCAATTCCCAAGAACCCCACTGGCCGATTTCCGGAGCCGTCACCTTGCCTTTATAGGCCGGATTCCAAAGATCCTGCCAGGATTTGGGCGGCGTCGGTACGAGGTCCTCCCGATAGGCGATGCCGTAGCCGACATAGTCCAGTCCGATCCCGGCCCTATCGTATTGATCATACCATTCCGGGGCGATTTGCGCGATGTTCGGGATATCCGCAACACTGAGTGGCAGGCCGAGACCTTCCGTCGTCGCTTTTATACTATCGGGATATGGCAGAAGTAGAAGGTCTATCTCAGGTGATCTGCGATTGACGATCGAGTTTGTCAGCCATTCGCTGGACAAGCCGGTCTTCGTCAAAACCTTGATGCCGGTTTCTTTCTCGAAAGGCTCGATGATGTGCTTGCGGTATTCGCGTTCGTAGACGCCACCGAAGACTGTCGAAACGAATTCCTTTGCCTGAGCCTGCGCGGGCGCGCCGAATCCGATCGTTACAGTCGCCGCTCCCGCAGCTTCAAGGAAGGAGCGCCGATTCATGATGCTTGAGAACCGTGTATTGCCCATTATGATTTCCCCTCATGTCCGTCTGGTCGGACCTTGTGCGAATTTTCCGGCTGGCCTTCTGAAACTCGCTTGAGTGTGCTCAGCCTAACCTCACATTTAATAATGTTCAATATACTTGCTTCAAAAAATTAATCCCGGTTCGATGGGATTGCACGTCGATTTCAGGAAAAGACATATAAATCAATTAATTGTGTCGAATTAAGGCAGTCGGGCTAGTGTTGCGAGGCTTGTTAATAGGAATAAAAATCCTTGATCTGCCCTTTGCACGCGCGTTATCAAGGAGGCTCTTCTCGGCGTTCGTCGACTCCGTAATTAACCGAGCGCCTTTCGGGAGCTGAGCCCGCATGTCAGACACACGACACATTTATTATGAACGCCAGAATGGCATCGGCTACGTTGTCCTCAACAGGCCCGATAAGCTGAACGCAATTTCCGAGCCAATGAAGACCATGCTGGTCGATGCCTTCGCCGAGGCTGATCGCGACAAGCAGACGTCCGTCACGGTCCTGCGGGGCGAGGGGCGCAGCTTTTGCGCGGGCCACGATATTTCGGGCGATGACGAAGACAACCATGAGGAGAGCGCCATCGGCTGGCACGAGCATCTCGCGGGCAGTGTTCGCTCCGAGATGGCGCCTTTCGATGCTGCCAAGCCGGTCATTGCCTCAGTCCAGGGGCATGTGCTGGGTGGCGGTTGCCAGCTCGCGATGTTCTGCGATTTCGTAATCGCGGCCGAGAATGCGAAGTTCGGTGAGCCGGAAGTTCGTCTTGGCTACGCGGGTCCCGCATTCGTCATGCCGTGGATTGCCGGTTACAGGCGTGCTCGCGAGTTTATCTATTTCGGCGATCAGATCACTGCTGAAGTCGCCGCCGAATACGGCATCGTCAATAAGGTTGTTCCGACGGAGGAACTTTCATCGGCGACGCTTGCGTATGCGAAGCGGCTGTCACTGATCGGGCCAGAGGTGTTGATGCGCACGAAGCTCGCGCTGAAACGCGGACTTGAGGCGGCCGGCTTTCGTAACGCCATTAATGCCGGTCACGACATCGTAACGGCTCTGTATGCGAGCGAGACGGAGAGTGGCCGCCAGTTCAACAGCTTGGTCGAGCGGGAAGGTTTCAAGGCCGCGCTCGCCTGGCGCTCCAATCAGTTCAAGACCTGATCGCAAGCCTGTCGGCTGGAGTTTCCATGACCATCGATGCACTGCTGAACGCCCGTTCAATTGCGATCGTGGGCGCTTCCGAACGCCCGTCCGCCGGCCGCAACATTCTCGTTTCGCTGCAGCGGATGGGATTTCCCGGCGAGATCTATCCGATCAATCCCAAGCGTGATGTGATTCTCGGGTATCCCGCTTATGCACGCCTGACCGACGTGCCAGGCCATATCGATACGGTGGCCTTCTGTCTCGGCAATGCGCATCTGCCGCAGGCATTTCAGGATGCGGCCGAGAAGGGCGTCGGCGCTGCCGCGATCTATGCCGGCGGGTTCTCGGAATCATCCGACGCGGAGGCCCAGAAACTCGGAGCCTTCATCACGGGATTGAGCAACGAGGCGGGGATCGCATTATGCGGTCCCAACTGCATGGGCGCATTGAGCCCCTCCACCCGATCATCCACCTATCTCCATGAGGTGCTTGATCCCATGGAGGTCAATGGGAATGTCGGCCTCATTTCCCAGAGCGGCGCGATCTGCATCGCGCTGGCCTCCGATTGCCGCCGTTTCGGGTTCAGCCACATCATCTCGTCCGGCAATGAGGCGGTGCTGACAACTTGCGATTTCATGGAATACATGATCGCAGACCCGCAGACCCGAACGATCGCCCTTTTCCTGGAGTCGGTGCGTGAGCCGGAGCGCTTCGTGGCGCTCCTGGACCGGGCGGCCGATGCCGGCAAGCCGGTCGTCGCTCTGAAAGTGGGAAAGAGTGCGCGGGCCAAGCATTCCATCACGACCCATACAGGAGGCCTTGCTGGAGAGTCGCGGGTCTTCAGCGCCGCGCTGGCTGCCCATCGGGCAATCGAGGTTGGCACGCTCGGCGAGATGACCGAGGTCCTCGCTGCGGTGCAGGGCGGGCGCTATCCGCGGGGTGAGCGGCTGGCTGTGATGACCGGTTCTGGCGGGCAGGCGGAGCTCGTGCTCGATATCGCGGCCGAAGCCGGCTTCGATCTGCCGCCGCTTGCCGCTTCGGAGCGTGCTGAGGTCGAGCGGGTCGTCGGTCGTATCACGGGCGACGGTAACCCGCTCGATGCATGGGGTTCAGGCGACCCCAACACCAACTATCCCCACGCGCTGCGGGTGCTGGGCCAATCCGCCAACTACGATGCGGTGACGCTTCTCTGCGATGGCATGGATGGACATCCCCTCGACGAGCCGGCTGAAGATCTCGTCTACGCGCATATGGTGGCCGATGCGGCGCGTGAGAGCGACAAGCCCTTCTTTCTCCTGTCCACGCGCGCCGGTGTTTTCCGGCGGGACCAGGAGGCGATCGTACGAGCCGCGGGCGTTGGCTTTCTCAGTGGCATCGTCGAAGGTCTTGGTGCCGTCAGAAAGCTCGCCCATTGGGCGCGACCTCAAATGCCTGAACGCCCGATCCGCGTGAAGGCGAGCGCAATTGCCACCGATCGGGCGACGATCAACGAACGGGATGCCAAGGCACTCCTGGCAGAGGCAGGGCTTTCGGTGACCAGGGAGGGGCTGTTCCGCTCGCTGGACGAGGCCAAGGCCGGCTTCTCCGAATTTGGCGGAGCCGTGGTGCTGAAAGTCGCGTCCGACGACATTGCCCATAAATCCGAATATGGGCTGGTGGAACTGGGCATCCGCGACGAGGCGGCGCTGGCTGCGGCATGGGCACGCCTCGAGGAGAAGCTGGCGGCGGTGCCAGGCAAGCCCTGTATCCAGGGCATGCTGATGCAGGAGATGGTGCAGGGCGGTGTCGAGGTCTTTGCCGGCGTGAACCGCGACCCTGAGTTCGGGTTGGTGCTCGCCTTCGGCTTGGGCGGAACACTTGTCGAGGTGCTGCGTGACGTGACCCTGCGGCCGCTGCCGCTCAGGGAGGGCGACGCGGAAGCCATGATCGCGGAGACGCGGGTGGCTGCCACGATCCTTCAAGGTGTGCGTGGAGCGCCGCCTGCCGACATTGAGGCGCTGGTCGCCAATATCTATGCCATTGCCGATTTCGCCTGGGCGAACCGGGACAGCATCGACGAGATCGACGTCAACCCGATCAAGGTCCTGGAGCGCGGCAAGGGATGTATCGCTGTGGATGCTCTCATCATCCCGCGCCGTACGATCCCCGCCCTCTGAATAGTGATGCGATATCTTCGAAGGATTGTCCCATGAGTGAGCATAAAAGTACTTTCGTGGTAACACCCGAGATGAGCGCCGAGCAGCATGGCAATGCGGGTTTCCCGGTGCTGGCAACGCCCGCGCTCCTCGGCTTGTTCGAGAAGGCCGCGATTGCCGCCATGGCGGATCGGCTGTCGGCCGGCGAAGGCTCCGTCGGCACGGGCGCCTCGCTGCAGCATCTGGCGGCAACGCCTTTGGGCCAGACCGTCACGATCACGGCGCGCATCACCGCCACCGAGGGCAAGCGGGTCAGTTTCACGCTTGAGGCGCATGACGAACAGGAAAAGATCGGGACATGCACCCACGAGCGGTTTGTCGTGGATATCGCCCGTTTCGTGGATCGTCTTGCCAAGAAATCTCCAGCGCCAAGCAATCAATAATGAAATACTCGATTAAATCCCCGAATACGGTGGATCATTCGTGAAGACGGCGCTCCTCACGAGCATTGCCCGCGACAGTATCACGGCGGCGTTGACGCCGTTTGGCGAGGTGCGGCTCGTTGCCGATCAAGCGGAGCTTTCGGCCGCGATCGACGGTGCCGATGTCCTGGTGATGAGCAATCCAGGCCTTTATACGGCAGGGTTCGCCGACGAGCTCTGCCGGCATGGCGGCGCGCTTCGGTGGATCCAGTTTCTATCGGCGGGCTATGATGGGCCGCAACTCCACGGCATCCCGGCAAAGACCGTGCTCACCAATGCCGGGGAATGCTGGTCGCCGACTGTTGCCGAACATGCCGTGACCTTGCTCCTGGCGCTGGTCCGGCAACTGCCGGATTGTCACCAGGCTCAGGACAGGAGGCAGTGGGATGCAAGCATCCGCCCGCGTCTGGCCTCACTGGAAGGCAAGACTGTCACCATCCTTGGCTTTGGCAGCATCGGGCGCGAAATCGCGGCGCGTCTGCGCCCCTTCGGCGTACATGTTGTCGGCGTTACACGGAGCGGCCTGCCGGCCGACGCAGGGCCGGCACCCGATCGCATGGTGCAGGTTGGACAACTGCGGGCGCTTCTCAAGGAGACGGATGCGCTCATTGTGACTTTGCCGCTCTCCGCCCAGACGCGGCATATCATCGATGCGGATGGGCTTGCCTGCCTGCCGGCTCACGCCGTGCTGGTCAATGTATCGCGGGGCGGGACGGTGGACGCCGCCGCGCTTGCAGATGCTCTCAAAGCAGGTCGGCTCGCCGGTGCGGCCCTGGACGTGACCGAGCCGGAGCCTCTGCCGGCTGACGATCCCTTGTGGGGGATGCCGAATACCATCATTACGCCGCATGTGGCGGGCTTTGGGAGTGCGGCGCTTGCGGGGCGGTTGACGAGGCTCGTCGCCGACAACGCCGGCCGATTTGCAGCCGGCGCGGAGCTCCTCCATCGCGTCGACGTGCCGGTTAGGCAGGCCCTGGATCGGCTCTAGGGAAATTCCAGCAAAAAGTACGAAGCGGCTTTGCGGCCGGAAATGCCTAAAATCAAAAAGATAGAACCTTTCCGATGAACCTGAGTTTACGGGAAAGGGGCTGGATCCTTCTGTGATCAGGCAAAAAATCGCGGCGCGCGGTCATCGACAGCGTGCCGCGATTTCTTTCAGCCGATAGCTGGCGTCGTGGCGGCGGGACGCGGCAGACCGAGGTGATCGCGCAACGTGCGTCCGGTATATTCGGTGCGGAACAACCCGCGCTTCTGGAGGATCGGGACGACGTGATCGACGAAATCGTCGAAGGCTCCGGGAAACCACGACGGCATGATATTGAAGCCGTCGGCCGCGCCAGCCGCAAACCATTCCTCCAGGCCGTCGGCGACCATCTCCGGTGTCCCGACGAGGAGACGGTGTCCCATGGCGGCCGCGGCATAGTTGCGCAATTCCCGCAGCGTCATGTTCTTGGCCTTGGCCATGGCCGTCAGCGTTACCGCGTGCCCCTGCATCATGCTCGACGGGGGCAGTTCAGGGACCGGCCCATCCAGCGGATAGTCCGAGAGATCCTGCCCGAGGCGCTCGGACAGCACCTTGAGAGCCGATTTCGGATCCATCATCTCGCCCAGCATGGCAAGCTTCGCCTTGGCGTCGGCTTCGGTCTCGCCGATGATCGGCGAAACGCCAGGCATGACTTTCATATGGTCGGGATCGCGGCCGGCCTTGCTGGCCAGCTCCCGCAGATCAGCCCGGAACGCCTTGGCCGCGGTGAGGTCCTGCTGAACGGCGAAAACGATTTCGGCGATCGACGCGGCAAGCGTCCGGCCGGCATCGGAAGCTCCAGCCTGAATAATAACCGGGTGTCCCTGCGGGGGGCGCGAGATATTCAAGGGGCCCTTTACAGTATAGAACTCGCCCTTGTGGTCGAGGACATGCATCCGCGATGTATCCGCGAACTGACCCGCGCGCTTGTCCATGACAATGGCGCCATCTTCCCAGCTGTCCCAGAGGCCCTTGGCGACTTTCACGAACTCCGTTGCGGATGCATAGCGCTGGGCATGCGGCGGATGGTGGTCGCGGCTGAAGTTCAATGCCGCCTCAGGAAAGGCACCTGTGACAACATTCCAGGCCGCCCGGCCGCCGCTGATGTGATCCAGCGAGGCGAACAGGCGTGCGAGATTATAGGGCTCGCTGTAGGTCGCAGAGGCCGTCGCCGCAAGCCCGATATGGCTCGTCGTCATCGCGAGAGCAGACAGTAATGTCAGGGGTTCGAGCCGTACCATCATCGAGGGATGTACGGTGGGACCCGTATTCAGGGCATCGGCAAAGAATATGAGGTCGAATTTACCGCGCTCGGCCGTACTGGCGACGTGTTGCAGCAGGCTCAGATCTTCGGCGTTTCCCCATGCGTCCGGAAGTTTCCAAGCGGATACATGGTGTCCCGTCCCCAGAACGAATACGCCAAGATGCATCTGGGACATTTTCCACCTCCTGTTATTCCGAGACTGCGGCTACGCCGGCTCCGATCTTGGCTTCGCATTGTGCATAATTTGAATGCCACTTCAATTAATTTTATCCGCAATAAAACGACACCCGCGCTTGTGCGGTGCCGGAAGAGGCGCATGAAATGCCCGCGCGGCTTGGCTTTGAAGGCGATGCCCGGTGCCGCGCGATTTTGATTGATATTGAAATTGTGCGCTGCAGGCCGGCATGAATAATTGTTCCGGGCCTCGCTTTACGCGTTGGTCATCGGGAGTTCGATTTCTGGCGCAGCGGAGCGGATGGCCGGATCAGGGCCGCGGTATCCATCCGCGCCGGCTGTTCAAGCCTGATCGCTCGTCTTGACCGCGGCGATGATCGTCGCGAGTGCCTGCTGGATCGCCGGAGTGTTGACGGCGCGGCCCTGGGGAGAAGGCAGCAGATCGCCCAAGGCCTCGGCGAGCGGCAGGCCTGTCTTCTCGGCGCGCGCCGCGAGCCAGTCGTGCGCCATGGCGAGCTGCAGCTGTTCGGCCTTGAGCTCCGCCGCCTTGACGGTCTCGCGCAAGGCCTCTCTCTCGGCATCGAGACCAGGCAGCGGGGTCTTCAGGAAGCGTCGCGCCGCACGCAAAGGCAGCACCGCACCCGCCCGCCAATCCTTCATGGCCTCGCGTAACGCGGCGATATCCGCGTTGCCGAGCGGCTTGCCGATGTGGTCGGCATAGGCGACGACGATAACATGGATCACGTCGAGGCCTGCGTCATCCTGCAAGGTCAGGCAGGCCTGGGACACGCCCGGGCGGCCATAGAGATCGAGCGCGAAATCCCAGAGCGGTGTCTTGAGGGGCGAGGTCATGGCGCGGCTCCGGTCCAAAGGCTCAAGCATGGTTCCAAAAAATCGTTCGACTTCCCGAGGACATGCATGTGCACAAATCAAGAATCAGGGCCTCGGATCTTACCTCTTCAGATCGGTTGCGCCAGTCGCGGTGGCGAGTTCACCCACCGTTATGGGCTTCAGCGGGCTGCGGATGTGATAGTAGCCCGTCTCCGCCGCGTCGAGGCCGGTCGCGTGGGCGATCACCTGTGTGACTGTCGGCCCGCACAGCCTGCCCTGGCATGGGCCCATGCCGCAGCGCAGGAAGGCTTTCGCCTGGTTAGGGCCGATGACGCCTTTGCAGGTCACATCACGGACTGCGGCCGCCGCGATCATCTCGCAACGACACACTGTGACCGCATCGGGCGGATCGAGGATCGCGGCGCGCGGCTGATACAGCCGGTCGAGAAAGGGGCGGGCGGTGAGATGCGCCCGCCGCGCACGTTCCGCCTCCGAGATGCGGCGGTCGCGTTTCTCAGCCGTCAGGTGTCCGAGATCGTGCAACGCGGCGAGCGCTGCGATCGTACCATCCTGGGCGCTCGCTTCCGCGCCAATGATGCCCCCGGCGTCGCCGGCCACGAAGACGCCGGCCTTTGACGTGCGGCCGGAGGCGTCATGTCGCGGCCGGAAGCAGCGCTGTCCCGCATCGAAATCATGATCGACACCGAGGGCGCGCGTCATCTGCTGGTGCGGAATGACGCCCTCGTGCAGCCCGACCGTATCGCACGGCAGACGATGGGCGTGCCCGCCTGCGGTGAAGCGGATTGCCTCCGCGCGGGTGCCGCCCTCGATGGCGATGTCCCGCACATTGCGATGGATCGGCACGCGCGCGAGGCGAAGGGCCGCGAGCAGCTTCACACCCTTGGCGAGATAGCGCCAGCCCTCCCCGCCGAGCGCGCCCGGCAGGAAGGGTAGTGCGCTCCAGATCTGCCGCGTCGGCGCCGTATCGAGCAGAGTGAGATCCTTGACGCCCGCCTCCACGCATTGCCGTGCGAAGAGATAGAACAGCGGACCGCTACCGGCGAGCACGAGACGGCCGGAGGGCGTGAGCTGTGCCGATTTGAGCAGGATCTGCAGGGCGCCGATGGTCATCACGCCAGGCAGGGTCCAGCCGGCGGTCGGCACCGGCCGTTCCATGGCGCCGGTGGCGACAATGATCGCTCCGGCCCTGGCCGCCGCGATCGTGCCGGCTGTCCGCGTCCAGACCGTCAGATCATCGTCGATGCGCCAGGCGAGGGTCCCGAGCGCCAGTTCCGCAGGGCTCGCCCGCAGCCGGTCCACCAGGGTCCCGCCGCGCAGATAGTCGGGACCGAGGATGCGGCCGAGCGTCGGTTCGGCACGATTGCGCTCGATGGCGCGATAGATCTGGCCGCCGAGTTCCGGCTGCTCGTCCACCAACAGCGTGCGCGCGCCGCCCTCGGCCAGGGTGGCGGCAGACGCCATGCCGGCGGGGCCGGCGCCGATGACGATCGCGTCAAAGGATTGGCTCATCCCTTCCGCTCCGGGATGAGCCGCGCGCCGGCCTGCCGGCGGATCTGCATGCCGGCCCGAGCCGGCAGGAGGCAGGCCTGCTGGTTTTGCCGGCCGTCAACTTCGACGAGGCATTCGAAGCATACGCCCATCATGCAGTAGGGCGCGCGCTGCGAGCCGTCGATCGGGCTGTCGCGGAAGGAGCCCACACCGGCGGCGAGCAGCGCCGCGGCGATACTGTCACCCGGCCGGAAGGGGATCGCGTGTCCATCGAACGTCACGACGCCCTCAGCCGGGGTCCGCGTGCCGTCAATGCGCTTGAACATTGAACCGATCACTCCTGAAAGTGGAAACGGCCTCGGGGACCGTGCCCGCAGCGAGCGCCGGGCCGAGAATGAGGGCGTGGGCGCTGCAGAGGGTGACACCACTGTGGCAGGTGGCGCTGAATGCGCCCGGACAGCGCTCTGATTCCTCATAGATCGGCATGCCGTCCGGCGTCATCACCCGGAGCGACCCCCAGGTGCGTACCACGCCCACCTCCGCGAGCTGCGGAAAGGCGCGGATGGCCGAGGCGCAGAGCGACGCTCCCGTGCTGACGTCCGTTCCCTCGCTGAAGCCGGCCTCCTCGTGGCTGCTGCCGATGAGAAAGGAGCCTTCCACGGTTTGCCGCACGCCGGAGCCGACATAGGGAAAGAACGGCTTCACCCGCTCGGTGACGACGATCTGACCGCGTTCAGGGCGCACCGGCATGGACAGGCCGACCCGGGGGGCGAGCTTGGCCGCACCGAGCCCCGCCGCGATGACGATGCGCTTACCCGCCACGCGGCCACGAGGGGTATCGACGAGGAAAGCGCTCGGGTCGCGGCGGATCGCCGTGGCTGGCGCTGCAGACCAGTAATGGCCGCCACGGGCCTGCAGAGCCTGTTGCAGGGCGCGCAGCAGATAAAGCGGGCTCACATGCGAGTCGAGCGTCGAATAGGATCCGCCGACGACATCCTGGCCGATGGCTGGAACAAGCGCTTTGACGGCGGCTCGGTCCATCACGTCGATGGTGATGTCGCCGCCGTCGGCCCGTGTCTGGGCCGCGATGCGCCGGCATTTCTCAAGATCGGCTTCGGAGAAGCAGAATTGCAGGCCGCCCGGTTGGCTCCAGCCGATATCGATCCCCGTTTCTTCGACAAGTAGGGACGCGAACTCGCGCCAGAGATGCCCGGCCTGGAGCGACCAACGCATATAGGGCGGCTTGCCGACGCCCTTGCCCTGCAACCAGATCAGCCCGAAATTGCCGCGCGCCGCGCGGAAGGCGACGTCGCCCTCATCAAGGAGAATGACATCCGCGCCAGCCCGGTTCGCACCCCAGGCAATGGCGGAGCCGATCAGCCCACCGCCGATGACGACGAGGTCATGGGTCGACGTCGCTGGCATCAGCGGGCCCGCGCGGCATCGTCGAAGCGGCGCGGCTTCAGGCCGGCGTACATCCATTCGACCAGCGAGACGATATCATAGACCGGCAGGCCGAAGGTGCGCCGAATGGCGGCGGCAAACGGGGGCAGGTTGGCACATTCGGAAACGATCGCGCCGATCGTCGGCGTCTCCGTCAGCATCCGGTCCACGACCTCCAGCACCTCGCGCTCCTGGGCCGTGTGGTCGGCGAGCGGCGCGTTGTTGCGCATGTGAGACCGGATCGGGCCATCGAAGGGTAACTCGCCCATCGGGAGGCCGAGCGGGGCTCCGATATTGAGGAAATGGGCGTCCTTGAGCGCGCCCTTGTCGGACACGATGATGCCGACGGTCTGTCCCTCGGGCAGGAGGCTCAAGGCGAGCGGGATCTGCATCAGGCTCGATGTCGCGATCGGCACCGGACTGTGACGGCGCAACTCGGGATGCACGGCTGCGAGAAAGCCGCAACTCGTCGTGATTCCATCCACGCCCGTGGCGACGAGGTCGTCGATCGCCTCGTAAAAGCGGGCCAACGCGTCGGCCGGGTTGCCCTCGATGACGTCTTGCGGACGCACGCCCCGGACGACGCGAAACTGGACGGGAAACGGCCAGGTCTCGGCGTTCGCGATGTCGCCGGGCAGGCGGTGGAAGCGTGTATCCAGCACCATGATGCCGACCGTCGTGCCATGCACGGGCCGTGGACGCAGGATGCGGGCTGATGGCGAGGTCATGACACGAGGTTCTCCACACAAGCTTTCAAGGCGAGCCGAAATCGGCCCTGCGGGCGGCCGCCATACCCGCCCAGCGCCGCACCGAACCCGTCTCGATGTCGAAGAGGTCGAGGGCTCGTCCGACCGAATGGTCCACCATGTCCGTCAAGGATGCGGGCAGGGCATAGAAGGCCGGCACGGGCGGTATGATGATCGCCCCCATCTCGCTGAGCGCCGTCATGGTGCGCAGATGCCCAAGATGAAGCGGCGTTTCGCGCACCATCAGCACGAGCTTGCGCCGTTCCTTCAGAACGACGTCCGCGGCACGGCTCATGAGGCTCGACGTGACGCCGGTCGCGATCTCGGACATCGTCCGCACCGAGCAGGGCGCAATCAGCATCCCGAGGGTGCGGAACGAGCCGCTGGAAATCGACGCGCCGATATCGGCCACGTTGTGCACGACGGTCGCCTTCTCGGCGAGCGCGGCAGGCGTCAAACCGAGCTCCTGCGACAGTGTGAGATGGGCCGAACGCGTGACGACCAGATGCGTGTCCACCCCGGCCGCCTTCAACAGGTCAAGGGCGCGGACGCCATAGATGGCCCCGGATGCCCCGCTGATTCCGACGATGATGCGTTGTGGTTCTGCCCCTGTCATCTCATGTCCCATCAGGCGTTCGGAAACCAGTCCGCCAGATCGACCGTGTCGGCAAGCCTTATCTTCTTGCGCTCGAATTCCTCACGACGGTGGAAGGGCTTGGTGGCGTCGATCAGGAGGCGGCCCCAGTGATCCTTGGCTTCATCCCGGTAGAACGACGGCGTCTCCGGGATGATGAGCATGTCCTTGTCCGGGCGACAGCGGGTGAGGATCGCCCACATCACATCGTCCATATCATAGATGTTCACATCGTCGTCGACGACGGTGATTACCTTGGCCCATATCGGCTCGGCGCCGATGGTCGCGAGCATCACCTGGCGGGCATGCCCCTCGAACTGCGGATCGATCTTGACGATGGCATGCGTCACGAAGGGCTGGCAGGTCACGTCGAGGATGCCGGGCAGCGCAGCGCTCAGGCGCTGATAGATATTCGCCGAGACTGACAATTCGAGTGTCAGCACCTCCTCCGCTGAGCCGCACAGGATGCTGTGGAACACGGCATCGCGGCGTACGGTGACGCCGAGCACCTCGAAGACGGCGTTGGGGCCTTCGGGCACGTAATAGCCCATGAACTCGCCGAAAGGACCCTCGGCGCGGCGCTCGTTCGGCAGGAAACGCCCCTCAATGACGATCTCGGTATCCGCGGGGACCTCGAGATCGATGTGCTTGCACTTGCGCATGGCGATCGGGGCGCCCTTGAGACGCGCTGCGACCTCCAGCTCGTCGACGTCATAGGGCAGGGGGGCGGCCGCTGTCAGGAAGGAGGTCGCCGGCGCCCCGATGAGCATCGCCGCTTCCAGGGGCTTGCCCATCTTCTCCGCCTTCTCGTGATAGATGGTGAGATGATGGCGCGGGGCGAGACGGCAGCGCAGCTCGTTGTCGCTGACATACATCGAGCGATGGTAGGAGAGATTGCCGACGCCGGTCTCCGGATCCTTGGCGATAAACATCGCCGAGGTGAAATAAGGCGCCGCATCCCTGTCCGAATAGGTGATCAGAGGAAGATCGGAGAGCTTGCACTCGATGAGGTCGTCGTCTTCGGCGGTAACGAAGGGCTCGGCCCCGTTGATGCCCTTGCCGAGATTCGCGAGATTACTCCATTGCCGGCAAAAATCTTTGGCATCGATGCCGATAACCTCGGCGAGCCGCTCTCGCGAGCCATAGATGTTCGTGACGACGGGAAAGCGAGTTCCCTTGACCTTGTTGAACAGGATAGGCTTGCCCCAGCGCTTCTGCGCCGCATGCGTCACGGCCGCGAGCTCGTGAAACGGGTCGATTTCCCTCTCGACGACAAGCAATTCGCCGCGCTCGCGCAAACGCGCAATATAATCCCTCATCGAATTCTCCGGGGCGATAGATTTGATGTTGTAGACGATGTGGCTTGGGGCCGCGCGCTGCTGGAGGTCGCCTCGTGGGCGCTGCGCAAGCGGTAGCGGTCTCCGGGATAGAGAAACCGGCTGCGTGTGACAGGGATATCGCCGCGCCAGGTGCGGCGATCGAGAAGCAGGCACGGCTGGCTGCCCTCGATATGGAGGGCAATGCGGCTTTCCTCATCCGGACGGATGGCGCGGATCGTATTGTCCACATAGGTGACCTCGGTCTCGCGCAGAAGATAGGCGTGCGGCGTGATGCGCGTGAAATCCTGGTCGAGATATCCGGGGGCTTCCTCCGCGTTGACGAAGCGATCCTCCAACTGGATCGGCGTTCCGTCCTCCTTGTGCAGGATGCGGGAATGGAAGACGACGCCGTCGTGTGGCAGGGCGAGGAGATTGGCGAGCGCGCTGTCAGGTGGAAGAGCGCATAATGATATCACTTCGCTTTGATGGATCCCGCCGCCATCCTCGATCTCTTCCGAGACGTCGGGGAGTTCGAAGATCGCGCATTGCATATGCGGTCCGATGACGAAGGTGCCGCGGCCCTGCACGCGCACCAGTAATCCCTCCATCTGCAGCTCACGCAAAGCCCGTCGCACGGTCAGCCGCGACGCACCAAACTCTTCGGCAAGATCCTCCTCACGCGGAACCTGAAAATCCGCGGGCCATTCAGCCGCGCGGATGCGCTTGGCGATCGCGGTTTTGATCTGGCCGTAAAGAGGCTGCGTAACGGGAGGCTGTTCGCTCATGCGCCCTCCAGCGCGATCGAAATGTATATCATTATTCACACGATAAACCGCCGAAATGCCGAATGTCCACCCTTGGACGGGCTTGATTTACACGAAATGCGGGTTGACAGCGTGATTGCAATGATATCACTATTCTCGAAATAGATATCAAAACGATCGCGGAAAGTCGAATATCAGCCCGCCTGCGGTAGCTGGTAAGCGATCGAGGGCCGCTATGCCGCTGGCTGTAGAGGGTAATGGGAGAGTTCAGGATGACATCGCAGACCGGTGAGCTGCCGAAGTTGAAGATGTATATCGGCGGCGAGTGGGTGGAGCCGGCGTCGGGAGAGTATTTCGAGACCATCGATCCCTTCACGGCGCGCCCATGGGCAATGGTCGCGCGTGGCGGCGCGGCCGATGCTGACCGGGCCATCCAGGCTGCCCATAAGGCGTTCAAGACAGGGCCCTGGGGCCGGATGCACCCATCCGAGCGCGGAAAGCTGATCTATCGTCTCGGCCAACTCATCGAGGAGCACGCGGATGCGCTCGCGGAAGTCGAGGTGCGCGACAACGGTCGCCTGCTCGCCGAGATGCAGCACCAGATCCGATATCTTCCGAAGTGGTTCTACTACTACGCCGGCCTTGCCGATAAAATCGAAGGCGTGGTCCATCCCTGCGACAAGCCGGCGCTAAGCTTTTCTCGCCCCGAGCCGCTAGGCGTCTGCGTCGGCATCGTCCCCTGGAACGCGCCGCTGCTTCTGCTCTCGCTCAAGGCCGCACCGGCTTTGGCGGCGGGCAACACCATCGTGATGAAGCCCGCCGAATACACCTCGGCCACAGCTCTCAAGCTGATGGAACTTGTCGAGTTGGCTGGCTTTCCGCCGGGTGTCATCAATGTGGTGACAGGCTATGGCAAGGAAGCGGGCGAGCCGCTGGTGACGCATCCGCTCACCCGGCATCTGGGCTTCACAGGATCGACGGCGACGGGGGCCTATCTCTATTCGCTGGCGGCGAAGGATGTGAAGCGCGCAAGCCTCGAGCTCGGCGGCAAATCGCCCAACATCGTTTTCAACGACGCTGACATCGACAACGCCGTGCGCGGCGTGGTCGGCGGCATTTTCGGCGCTGTCGGTCAGACCTGCATCGCGGGCTCCAGGCTCCTCATCCAGCGCGCCATTCACGACCAGTTCGTGGAAAAGCTCGCCGCATTCTCGAAGTCCGCTCGCATCGGCAATCCGCGCGATATCACCACGCAGATCGGGCCGATCGCCAATCGCATGCAGTATGACAAGGTGCTCGGCTATATCGACATAGCCCGCCAGGAAGGCGCGGAGCTGGTGCTGGGCGGCAAGCGTCCGGACGTTGCCGAATGTGCGGAAGGCTTCTTCATCGAACCGACCATCTTCACCGGCGTCAACAACCAGATGCGTATCGCCCGCGAGGAGGTTTTCGGCCCGGTTCTCTCCACAATCATTTTCGATGAGATGGAAGAGGCCGTCGACATTGCCAATGACAGCGAGTTCGGCCTCGCTGCAGGCGTCTGGACGGCGAACATGCGCCAGGCTCTACGCATGTCCGAAATGCTCGAAGCGGGAAGCGTGTGGGTGAACACCTATCGCGACATCTCCTACACCACCCCCTTCGGTGGCTATAAGAAGAGCGGCATCGGCCGAGAGAACGGCATCGAAGGCATCAAGGAATATCTGCAAACCAAGGCGGTTTGGCTATCAACCGCCGAGGAGATTGAGAACCCCTTTGTCATCGGCTGATGAAATAACCCGGTGAGCGCTCTGGCGCTCACCTCTTTCCCGAGAAGTCAGGTGCAGGGACGCGTAGTGATGGTCGAGAAGCGCAAAGGCAGTGAAATCCTCGCCGATGAGCTCAAGTTGAACGGGACGGATCTCGTCTATCACGTACCGGGCGAGAGTTTCCTCTGCGCGCTCGATGCAATCGGCGTCCGTCACCCCGATATCCGTGCCATCAGCTGTCGTCATGAAAACGGCGCGGCGCAGATGGCAGAAGCCTATGGGAAGCTGACTGGCCGGCCCGGGATCGCCTTCGTCACGCGCAGTCCCGGCGCCACCAATGCGGTGAATGCCGTCCACACGGCTTATCAGGATTCCTCCCCGATGATCCTCTTCGTCGGGCAGGTCAAACGCGGGCTGATGGAGCGCGAGGCGTTCATGGCCTACGATTTCCGCACGATGTTTGCGCCCATGACCAAATGGGTTGCCCAGATCGACGATGCCGCGCGCATCCCCGAGTTCATTCAGCGCGCCTACCAGACCGCGATGACGGGTCGCATGGGGCCGGTGGTGCTTGTCATTCCCGAGGACGTCCTGGAGGATGAGGCATCCGTACCGCCCGGCAAGGCCAGCGTGCCAGCCTCCGCCGGGAACCCCTCACCGGAACAGCTCGCGAGCATTTTCGGCATGCTGGCTGAGGCAGAGCGGCCCTTGCTCATTGTCGGCGGCTCGGGCTGGACCGAGGCGGCGCGGGACAACGTGCAGGCCTTCGCGACCACGAACAATGTGCCGGTCGTCACGACATTCCGCCGCCGCGATATCATCGACCACCGTCTGCCGTGCTACGTCGGCGAAATCGGCATCGGCTCCAATCCGGCTTTGCTGGCGCATATCAAGAACGCCGATTTCGTGATCATGTGCAACGACTCGCTGAGTGACGTGAACACGATTGGTGCCGGTTATATGGAGGGATTTACGCTCTTCAATATTCCGGTTCCGAAGCAGAAAGTCGTGCATGTGACGAGCAGCTTCGCGGAGCTGAACCGCGTGTTCCAGGTCGATCTTGCGCTGCTCGCCGACAACGACGGCTTCACGGCTGCGCTCGCCGCGCATGCCCCTGTAGCCCATGAAGTCTGGGCGGGATGGACGGCCGCGCTCCGCGAGACCTTTGAAATCGAAACGCGGCCGGGACCGTGTCCCGGCGCCATCGACCTGCCGCAGATCATGAAGTGGCTGCGCCAGCGACTGCCAGAAGACGCCATCGTCACCAATGGCGTGGGCGCCTATGCGACCTGGAGCCAGCGCTATTTCGCCCATTACCGGCTCCATACCCAACTCGGCCCAATCAGCGGCTCCATGGGCTACAGTCTGCCCGCGGCGATCTCGGCCAAGCTCCTATATCCCGGGCGCGTTGTCGTCGATTTTGTCGGCGACGGCTGTTACCAGATGAGTTCGGAAGAGCTGGCAACCGCTGTGCAGTATGGCGCCAATGTCATCGTCGTTCTGTTCAATAATAACATGTACGGCACTATCCGTATTCACGAGGAAAACCGCCTCGAAGGGCGGGTCAACGGTACGCAGCTCGTCAATCCGGATTTCTACGCGCTCGCGAAAGCCTATGGTGCGCACGCGGAACGCGTGACGGTGACTGATGATTTCGCGCCGGCGTTCGAGCGTTGCCTGGACGCTGGCAAGCCGGCCCTGATCGAAATGTGTGTCGACCAGGAGGCGATCCACTCACGCTATTCCCTGACCGATCTCAGGAATCGCCGAAAGGCGAAACACTGATCGCACCGTCGCGACACGTGAACGGTGTCCCTCGGCAGATTACCCGTTGGTTATTCAACCTCTCCACCAGAAGAGAGGCATAGGTAACAGGGACCGAAACGGCCCATCGCAATCCAAAGGGGATTTGGACATGAAGAAATCAATGTCAGCGTTGCTCCTTGCGGGAGCCCTTGGTGTATTCGCATCGCCGGCCTTTGCGCAGGACTGCACATTGCGCGTCACGACCTGGGGCGGCAGTTATCAGAAGACCTACGAGTCCGTTGCGAAGGCCTTCGAGGACGCAGAGAAGTGCAAGATCGAATGGGTAGTGGGTGCAAGCCCCGACCATCTCGTCAAGTCGCGCCTCGGCCAGGTCGACGTGGCGACAAACACGCTGTTGAACTCCATTGCCGGTGAGAAGGAAGGCCTGTGGATGGAGCTCGACAAGAGCAAGATCCCGAATATGGCCAATCTGTACAGCAACGCGATATATTCGCCCTATACGGTTTTCGCGAATGTCGGCGACTACGTGCTCGCCTACAACACGGACAAGGTGAAGGCCGCGCCGACGTCCTGGGATGAAATTTGGAAGCCCGAATACAAGAATCATGTCGTGATCTATGGCTTCGAGCACATCCCGACACTCAGCCTGACGGTGTTGCAGGCCCAGAAGAACGGTGGCAGCATCGACAACGTTCAGCCTGGGCTCGAGAAGATGGCCGCGCTCGTGAAGAGCGGTAATCTCATCGGCTCGCTCGATGTGGAAAGTCAGATGGTCTCGCTGTTCCAGACGGAAGACGCGTGGCTCGGCATGCTGGCGACGGGGCGTATGAAGGAACTTCTCGAAAAGGGTGCCAAGAACGTCAAGTTTTCTCGACCGGAAGAGGGAACGTTCCCGCTGATCACGAGCGTGAATATCACCAAGGCGGCGAAGAACCCGGAGAAGGCGCAAGCCTTCGTCAACTACATCCTGAGCCCCGAAGTGCAGCTCGCCTTCGCGACGCGTAACCTGTATGCGCCGACAGTCCAGAATGTCACGATCCCTGCCGACTTCGTCTACAAGGATCTGCTTGTGCAGAACGAGCAGTTCAAGCGTCTCTTCCTCCCTGACCAGGAGAAGATCACGGCCAATAAGGCGAAGTGGCAGAACGAACTCAACAAGATGACGAGCAAGTGAGATCCTGACGCGGACAGCCGGGGGCCGAACGGGTCTTCCCGGCTGCGCCGCTTTATCCCTATGCTGAGCAATCCGCGCAGCACGGCGGCCGGGCCGCCGTCTGTGATCTCGGCGCATGATCTATGCCAGATGTACCCTGGAGAGCGTTTCGAAATGAAGAGTGTCGCCGACAAAGCCATTCAGGTTGAGAGCGTCTACAAGCGCTATGGCCAGGTCGCGGCCGTGAACAACGTGTCTTTTGACGTTCATCACGGCGAGTTTGTCTCGCTGTTGGGGCCGAGTGGCTGCGGCAAGACCACGACGTTGCGTATGATCGCTGGTTTCATCATGGCATCCGATGGGTCAATCCGCGTCAACGGGCGGGATGTCACGCATTTGCCGCCGGAGAAACGCGAGGTCGGCTTCGTCTTTCAGAATTACGCGCTCTGGCCGCATATGACAGTCGCCGAGAATGTCGCTTTTGGTCTGAAGCTGCGCAAACATGACAAGGCATTTATCAAGCGCAAGATCGAAGAGTCCCTGGCTGTGACTGGCCTGTCCGGCTACGAGGCCCGCCTGCCGCGCCAGCTCTCGGGCGGCCAGCAGCAACGGGTGGCGTTGGCACGAGCGCTGGCGCTGGAACCACAGTTGCTGTTGATGGACGAGCCGTTGAGCAACCTTGACAGAGCTCTGCGTGTCGCCATGCGGCGTGAGCTCAAGCAACTCCAGAAACGCCTGAACATGACGACCCTCTATGTGACCCATGACCAGGAGGAGGCGCTGTCCATGTCGGACCGCGTCGTCATCATGAGCGGTGGCGAGATCGCCCGGATCGCGCGTCCGTTCGAGGTTTACGAGGACCCCCAATCTGAGTTTGTCGCCGACTTCGTCGGCACCACGAACTTCTTCAACGGAAGGGTCGCGGAGATCGTTGACGGGATCGCCACTGTCCGCGTCGGGCCTTCTCTGGTGCTGCATGTCGGTCGTCACATTCAGGTGGCGAAAGGCGCTGACGTGCGCGTGCTGTTGCGCCCGGAGCGGGTTCGCATCCTAGCAGCGCCGCAGGAGGGAGCCAACGTATTGAAAGCGCGGATCGATTTCGTGGAGTATTTCGGCCCGACGATCCGTTACACCGCTCAGCTCGAAAGCGGTGAGAGCTTGTATATCGAAACGCACAACGTCAATCGCGCCGCTGAAATCGGGGAAAATGTGTGGCTGACTATCGAGCCGCATCATTTCCGTCTGATTGACGGACAGGCTCGGCAGCTGTCATGAAATCGCGCGGCGCCGTCACTCTTCTTGCTCCCGCGGTCATCGCGCTCACCATCTTCGTGGTGCTCCCGCTGCTATGGGTCGTCCGCACCAGCTTCAACGAGACGATCGACGGCGCCTATATGGTGTCGGCGTTCACATTCGAGAACTATACACGCTTTCTCGGTTCGAGTTGGTATCTGATCAATACCTTGTGGTTCTCGATCCGCATTGCCGTGATCACAACATTGATCTCCGTGCTGCTCGGCTATCCCGTCGCGCTCTATATCGCCCAGACGCGGGGGCTCCAGCGCAGCCTTCTTGTGACGATGGTGCTTTCGCCGCTGCTGATAGGCCTCGTCACGCTCGTCTATGGCTGGATCGTGATCTTTCGCGGCGGCGGCCTCCTGAATTCATTGATGATCGCGCTGCGGGTCTATGACGAGCCCGTACGCTATATGTGGGATCTGAAGGGCGTCATCATCCTGCTTGTCTATATCGGGATGCCCTATATCGTGCTGTCGCTGCTCGATTCCATCGAACGTCTCAATCCTTCATTCGTCGAGGCGGCACGCAATGTCGGAGCCAACCGCTGGAAAGCATTCTGGAGCATCACGTTTCCTCTGACGCTGCCGGGCCTCTATGCTGGCCTCGTTATTGTCTTCACCTTGAATTTCTCCGCTTTCGCGGTGCCGCTGATGGTCGGCGCCAACGATACGCAGATGATCGGCCTGGTGATCTATCGCGAGGCCCTGCTCAATAACGACTTGCCCTTTGCGTCGAGCCTCTCGGTGATCATGATCGCCGCCAATGCGTGCATTCTCACGGGCATGGCCTTCGTATTCGGCAAGCTCATTCTTAACCGGTTGGAGGTCAAACGATGAGGGCCTCGTCGACGCGCATGCCAGACATGGGGACACTCGCCCTTCGCGTCTTCACTTATATCGCGATGGCGTTCCTGTTCTTCCCTATCCTGATTACTCTGCTCGTTTCGGTGAATCCTCGAGAGTTCATTCTGCCGCCTTCGGGCTTCACGTTGGAATGGTTTCGGGCAGCCTGGACGTCCGATACCTTCGTGCGGGCCATGGGGGTTAGTCTGTCACTGGGTCTTGCCGCCTCCATCATCGCCAATACACTGGCCTTTCTGGCCGTTCTCGCGATGGTGCGCTACGATTTCAAGGGCAAGGCGTTCATCAACCTTCTCATCATGTCGCCGTTGTTGATCCCGACGACAATCTTCAGCCTGGCGCTTTACGTGTTCTTCGCGCGGCTCGGCTTCGGTGCAGGCATTCCGGCGCTCGTCATAGGACATTCCATCCATGTGTTGCCTTTCGCGGTCCGCATCCTGACGGCGAGCATGCAGAACTTCGACACGTCGCTCGAGGAAGCGGCGCGCAATGTCGGCGCCGGGCCGTTGCGCACGATGATGTCGATTACGCTGCCCGTCATCAAGACCGGCCTCATCTCCAGCTTCGTGCTGTGCTTCGTGCTATCGTGGAACGACTTCCCCATTTCGGTCTTCCTGGCCCCGCCAGGCTGGACGCCGCTTCCGGTGGAGCTCTTTTCCTATATCAAGTTTCAGTACGATGCGGTTGGCGCGGCACTTGCCAGCTCGCTCATCCTCATCTCGGGGGTGGCCATGGTCGTGATCGACCGTATGGCGGGATTGCGCCGGGTCATGCAGCGCTGATCGGCGCAACCAGTCAGGTCCGTGCACAGAGGCGTCGGCGAGGGATCGATGCCTCTTCAAAATATAGCTGCGCCGCGTATTCACCCCGGGCTTTCTCTTTTGAACAGTCCGGCAAAGTGTGAAACCGCGGTGCTCCAGGGAATACGTAAAATCAAGGCCGTTATGCGCCGTCGCGAATCGGGAAAACAGACATATTCCGGCCCGATTTCTCTCGATCAAAAGTCTCCCGGCGCCGCTGAAAGCTGATTCGCTCGGGGGCCGTTTCCAATACTTGCGCGCTAATCACCGTCACCATGCTGACGTCATGGCGCCAATCGTGCAAGATGTTGAGAAATGAGTATGATTCGCAAGCGTAGTGTAGCGGCTCTGTCTGAGAGCCTTGTTGGTCCGCTTCTCCTTGCGGAGGATGCGGTGGCGCGTCTCGACGAGCGCTTACGGGCGAGCCCCGTCCGCGAAGCCTGGATCAGTCGCAGTCACTTCCATGAAGCCTGTGCGGCGCGTTGGATCGCCGGGGATCTGGTCCATCTCGAGGATCTCGTGCTGAACGATGCGGCGATGGACATCCGCACGCCGACCCATGAGTTGACCCGCGCTTCTGCGGTGTTGCGGGCCCATCGCAGCATTGCGGGCCATGCGCCAGACTGGGCCTTGAGCGCTGCGGGCCTCAATGCCTTGAGCGGCCGCAACGCGTCATGGCTCGATGACGAAGCCGGCCAGCCCTTGCAAAGGGTGGAGGAACTTGTCGGCGCTGACGCGGAAGGAGAGGCTGAGCGCGCTTTCGCCGATATTGACGCGCTTTTGGAACGGTCCAAGACGGCGATAACCAACGCGCGCCTACCCTCGCCGGGACGGTTTTCAGGCTTGGCGGATCTGGGCTTCTGTGATTCCGAGCGCGACGACGACGAGCTGCTGGCGCGTTGGCGGGAGCGCATCGATCTGGAGCGCCCCCCTGTTCTTGCTGCGCTCGATGCCTGGGAAGCCTGGGTTGATCTCGCTCCCCTGCAGACCATGCCGTGGCTTGGGCCTCTTCTCGTCGCGGCCGTCCTGCGGGCGGGGGGGAAGACCCGGTCCCATCTTGCCTGCGTCAGTCTGGGCCTGCGCGAATCGCGTCGCGCCAAAGGCGGGTCCACATTGCACGGCTATGCGATGGCACCGCCGAAGGTCGCCATGCTCAACGCGATCAAGGCAGCCGCGGAAGCCGGCCTGCAAGAACACGACAGGCTGATGCTCGCGCGCACGCAGCTTGAGCGGTTTCTGACCAACCGGCGCTCCCATTCGCGCCTGCCCGGTCTTGTCGATCTGGTGCTCGCGAAGCCCCTGGTTACACCGCAGCTCGTGGCCAAGGAACTCAAGGTTACCGCAAGAGGCGCGCTTGATCTGATCGGCGCGTTGAGCCCGACCTTGAAGGAAGTGACAGGCCGAGGTCGCTACAGGGCGTGGGCTGTTCGCTGAGGCAAGCCCGCCGGCGCGGGCTCGCCCTTGTAACGCAGTACGACGAGTGTGATGTCGTCAGAGCGGTCGCAGCCGGCTTCAAACGTCGCCACATCCTCAGCGACCGCAGACGAGAGAGCGCCAGCCTCGGATTCGGTAGGCACTTGGGCGAGGATATCCAGAAGACGGTGTTCGCCATATTGCTCGCCGGCTACATTGAAGGCTTCCGTCACACCATCCGTATAGAGAACAAGTGTATCTCCCGGCGCGAGGTCGACCGAGCGTGTCGTGAACGGAACGGACTCCATGATGGCGACGGCCATGTCGTCGGTGATCGGTAACATAGAGATTGCGCCGTTCGCGCCGACCCGCACCGGAGGGCCGTGCCCGGCATTGACATAGTCCAGATGGCCCGTCTCCGGGTCGAGGACTCCGAAGAACAAGGTGACGAACATCATCTGGTCATTGTCGGCAGCGAGGAGTTCGTTGAGCTGTCGGACGCAGACGCCGGGATCATTTTCGAACAGCGCGATCGCTTTCAGCAAGGTCCGTGAGATCGCCATGAAGAAGGCGGCGGGGATCCCCTTGCCCGATACGTCAGCGATAACGAAGACGAGTTTGCCATCGGCGCGCTCGAAGAAGTCGTAAAAGTCACCACCGACCTCGCGGGCCGATTCCATGAAACCTGAAATTGAAAAATGCGGTCGGTCGGGGAAATCGTCGGGAATGACCGACTGTTGCAGATCATGGGCGATCGCAAGCTCCTGCTGCAGGGTCGCGAGCTGGGTCTCGCGCACCAGAGCTTCGCGGAGACGGGCGACGAGCTCGGAGAGACGCCGATGCTGTTCGACGACGCGACCCGACATCTGCTGCAGCACGGCTGCAAGCGGCCCTAGCTGGTCATCATGGCGAATGAGCTGCGCGATGGGGTCGGTTGATTGGCCGGCGTTGTTGCCCGTGGTGGACGTCGCAGCGACAATTCGGCCGAGATCGCCAAGAACCTCCTCGCGCGCGCCAGGTTCCAGCGTGCCCGCCAGTTCTTCCATCTGCCGGCGGACGAAGCGCTCCTGCCTGCGGCGCTGAAGCTCGCGCTGCCGACGTGTCTGGTCGAGCGTGACGAGGCTGCGGCGCAGTTCGGCCACCGCCCGGGCGATGCGTCCGATCTCGTCGTTTCCGCCTCCGCTCAGCCGGACCGAGGTGTCGCCGCGGCCGAGCGCGTCAAGCACGTCGACAGCCTGTTCCAGCGGGGCGAAGCTGCGGCGCAGATAGAGATAGAACCCCGCCAGGGTGAACAGGAGCACGCAAGCGGCCATGACAAGGCCAAGGCGTGTCAGCATGCGCACGGCGCTAAGGCTGGCCGTTGCGTCCTGGACGACCACGAGCAGCCCGGCGAAGCCGGCTGAGAGGTCCGTGAGCGGCACAGCGGTGACCGCGAACAGCCGATCGTTGAGTTCTGCTTGGGTGACGGTCGCCGTACGCTGCGGCAACTCGAGGGCGAGGCGGTGCCAGAGATCGATATTCGTGCCATCGATCAGCCGTCCGCGCGTCGACAGCATGAAGGCCTCGCCATCCATCGCCGTCGAGAAACGTATGAGTGGGCGCGTGGTCGGAGCCGCCGCGATGATGACCCAGCGATCGCCCGAGGGCACGGTCAGGACAGACGCGGCGAGAACACGAAACTGGTCCGCGCCCACCTGGCGAATACCCGCCGGCCGCTGTCCATCGAGCACAGCCTCGACTGTGCTGATGTCGAGGAGCCGCGGGGGCTCGGGCACGAGGGAGCTCGTCGCAACCACGCGGCCCTGGCGGTCGATGATTTGCAACTCGGTCTGATCGCCAGCAGTCGGATCGAGGCTCGCGAAGTTGAAGAGGAGCGAGCGCACGCGCGGTAGGTCGCCGCCGAGCAAAGCGGTCTGGAGGCGCTCGTCACCGGCGATCGCGCTCACCGTCCCCGTGAGATCGACCGTCTGCGACGCGAGAATTTCGCGCCACAAAGCGTCCTGTCCAGTGATTGCAATCGTCGTATAGGGCCGGGCTGCCAAATTCTCGCGCTGCAGACCGAGCACGACCACCGCGCCGACCGCGATGACGAGCACGATCGAGACAAGAAGCGCGACCCGGGTTCTCAGAAACATCAGCGCCACCTCATCGCGGAGCCTGCGTCGCGCAAGACCAATGCGACGGCCACGACGAGCAGACCGATGGGCAGCATGAGGTTCATCGCGGCGAAACCCATGATCACTGCGAGAGGAGCGGCCAGTATGCCGAGGACGAGCCCCGCACCGGCAGACGGCACATGTTTCAGCAGGGCAGAGGCATGCGCTTTCAAGAGGCTGCCTGAACCCAGTCCGACCAGCACACTGCTGACCGGCCACAGCCAGGCGTCGGGGCGTTCGATGCCCGACAGGGGCAGCAACCACAGCGCGCCCGCCATCGCGACCAGCAAGCCGCTGAGCGTGAGCGGCATCGGTGGCGCCAGGACCACGGCAAGGCCGGCGGCGACGATCAGCCCTCCGCTTTCGGCATAATTGTCGAAACCCGGTCCCGCGGGAATGATCACGAGGGCCAGCGCGCTGAGCGGCACCAGCATGAGGGGAACCAGAAGCCACGTGGCCACGGCGGAGCCATTCAACCGCGGCGCGGAATCCGATGCCGCGTTCGCGGGCATTGCTGCCGTAATCGGCACATTGGCCAATAACGCGAGGCCGAGCAGCAAGAAGGCTCCCCTTCGGCCGATGGCCTCCGCAACCAATCCACCGAAGAGTGGGCCTATCACGAGGCATGCAACGCCGATGAGCGCGACCAGAGCGCGTGGATGGGCGCTGAGGCGCGGGTCGCGCAGCAAGGGAGTGAGAGCGAGACCGAGACCGAGGCCCGCACAGATCCTCAACGCGACAAAAAGTTCATAGGATCGGCACCAGAAGACCCCGGCGCAGGCGAGTCCCGCGAGCGCAATGCCCACTGCCGCGACCACGCGGGTAACCGGCTGCGCGACGTGACGGGAGATTGTTGCGGCGAACAGCACTGCGAGAGCCTCGGCGACGAGGGGCGTGATGGGCCACCAGGGCGTTGGGATCACGTTCGAGCCACGATCGATCGCGAAATTGGCGACCAGCGGCCACGCTCCTGCGTAAAGAGAGATGAGAAGGAGCGCCCGGCTGCACACGGCGGCCAGACTGGGCGCGGTCGAGCGCGTCGTGTCGCCGGGGTCGATATCGGCAAGGCCGCGGGTGTCGGCGACCGATGCGAGCAGCGGCTCGAGCCGTTTGCTGAGGCTCCCATCGAAGTCGATGGCCCGCACGGTGGCCACACTGTCCGCGAGGCGCCGTGCAGCGGCATGTACGGGCTCGATTCGTTGGGCGAGCGCGCGAAAAGCGGTGCTTGTCCGTCCGCGTCCGGTGGTCGGGATCGTGATCGCGAAATCCCCCCGCGCCGCTCGGGCAAGAGCTAACTGAAGCCTGGCTCTCGCCGGCGCGAGATGCATCTCGAGAAAGAGGCTGGCGATAAGGTAAGCGATTATGCCGCCGAGTATGGCGGCGGCGCCAAGAAGTATTTCCAATCGAACCGTGGCTGCGCTGAGAAAGGGCGATTCCATGGAGAGAACGAGCGTCGCGCGCTGCCCGCCGCCGTTGACGGGGAAGGTGAGGCCCGCCACGCCCTCCCGTGTCGTGAAGACGGCCCGGCCGGTATCGTCGAGGAGCGCGACCGCGTCGACCTGCGGGGCCGAAGCGACCACCGTCTTCAGGTAGTCTTCGACGCGGACCAGCTTGTCGAGCGGGATGCCAAGGGAGAGCGCGTGCTCGATCTGGCCGCTCAGCGCCCGCCCGACGGCTTCGGCCCCCAGCCGCGTCGCTTCGTCGAGCACCGGGGCGCTTTCCGCCCAGGCCGCATCAAGCACGCGCCAGCCGCCAGTCGCAATGGCCGCGACAACGGCGAGCGCAATAATGATCGCCGCCAGCCGGTCGCGCAGGGCTCGCGCCTCAAGCCGCAGCATTGCGCAAGCTATCCTTCATGCCGTCGTCGTCGAGTTTCAACACGGCCGTCGTCGTCTGATCGAGTTGGTTCACCGCGGTATCGACAGCGACGCCGACTTGATCCGCGAGGCTCACGAGATCCTTGTTCGCAGATGGCTCTGATAAAGGCATTGGCGCCTGCATCATCAGGCGGGCGGTCACGTCCATGATCTCCCGGGAGCGCCATCGCAGCATGAACCAGACGACGAGGCTGACCCCGATGAGGCACAGTGGCAGGACAACGGCAAGACGCCAGCCGCTGGCGAGGATGATGGAGGCGACCGGAGACTGCTCCATCGGGCCGGCAATCGTGACCGCCACATACCCTACCGGTTCGCCGAAATCGTTGCGGATGGCCTGGCCGACGATCAGATTTCCGAATTCTTCGACGCGCCACCGATCGGCGTTACCGGCGTGGCGCACGCCTTCTCGCCAGGTCGATGTGATTTCCTCGCCGATACTCCCGCGATCGGTATTGAACAGGGAAATCCCGACAGGGGAAAAAACCTCGACTGCAAGAAGGCTCGGATTTCCGACGCGCGACCGCTCGAGGAGATCCTGCACGACACGCAGATCCTGGAGCGGAATACCCAAGCTGACATTGGCTTCGACGGAATCGCGAAGCTGAGTCAGAACGAAATCGATGTTGGCTTCGACGACCCTGAGCCGGAGCCGGTCCAGGCCACCGAATATAAGGGCGCTAGCCAGAAGAATTCCAGCGCCGGTGAGGCCGAGGAGGGCCAGAATCGTTCGGACAGCGGGGGACATGCGCAGGGCGACACAATTGGCGGATCAGGCGAGGTGCAGATGAAGCAGAAGGTATCGGAACTGTTCGCCACTGTCACCGCATGCGCTATATTTGCCGTTGATTTCTTGCGGTTATGCTATCTCTTTCAGGAGAGCGGTTCGACGCTGGCGCGCCCACGCCGGCTTGGCGTGGATAAACGGTGCCGGGGGGCACGAGATGATCAGGCTGTCACTTCGGACGTTGCCGCTGTTTGCGATCATCATCGGCCTCGCCATGGCGCTGGCGGCTTTCATGACAATTTCGGGAGTCAGCACGGCCTATCGCGACCTTATCCGCTCGCGGATGGCGATGGTGGCGCAGGATATCGCGAATGATATCAACAGCGCGCTCGCATTGGGCTTGCGGCTGCCCGAACAGATGACCCTGCCGGCGCTGCTCTCCCGCCAGGCTACGGCTGACCCACTGACCATGTCCATTGATGTCAGCGATGTCGATGGGGTGGTGCTGTTCAGCAGCAGCCCCACCCGCGCCGGACATCCGGACGGGAGGGCCGACGACAAGCAGGCGTTCCGATTCGACCAGCCCTTGATCAACGATTTTGGGGCGCCCGTCGGCAATGTCGCCATCCGCTTCGATGGTGCCGCCGTCGCGCGCGGCCTGGCAACGATTCGCGCCGCGGCGGTGCAGGACGCGCTGCCCATCGGCCTCGCGGCTGTTCTCGCTGGCAGCTTCGGCTGTTTTCTCGTGCTGCGGCATCTCCTTGCCCGGGCGCGTGCCGTCGTCGAGACCCGCAGTGAAGCCAATCCCTTTGCCAGGGCCAACGCTGTTCTCGACCAACTCCATCAGGGTGACACTGCAATGGACCATCTCCGGTGAAGAGCGTCCGGATACAGCTATCAGCCGTGTTGGTCCTCGTGCTGGTCCTTGGCCTTGCTGCCTTCAGCTGGCGTACGGCGGGCCGTGCGGAGAAGGTGTTGCTGCCGGAACTTCAGGCAAAGGCCGCGACGGTGGCCGATTCGGTCGCGAGCCTGATGGGCCGCGCGCTTGAACTCGGCATTCCGCTCGACAGCCTTGAAGGTGTCGGACCCTATCTGGAGCGGACTGTCGCAAACAATCCCGATATCGCCTATGTGCTGTTGCGCGGCCCGGGAGGAAAGGTGCTGCACGCCGCGGGAGAGATCCCCGCCGAGGTGCCCGCTGCGGGCCTGGGGCTTAATCGCGCGCAATCGGCGTTGTCCGTAGCAGTCCGAAGCGGCTCGACCAGCCAGGCCGTGTTGACGGTTGGACTTGATCCGGCCTTCGGCCGCAAGGTGGTATCTGAACTCTGGATCGATCTCGCCATCATCATGATCGTGACGGCGCTGGTTGCGCTCGAGTTGATGCATATCGCCTTCGGCGCCGGGCTTTATGGCGCCATCGAGGGTGTCGAGACGCGGCTCGACACGATCGCCCACGATGATTTGCGCCTGCATGCCGCTGTCGATGGCGGCAGTGAATTCGGTCGTCTTGCAGCACGGATCGATCGGAGGCTCGTGGACTTGCACGGTCGCTATGCCGTCCTGGTCGCCCGCCTCGCCGCGCAGGGTGAAGCGCTGCGCCAAGCCGTCGTCGAAGGCCTGCGCAAGGAGTTCAAGCTTGGCGAGGGCTCCAGCGAAGCGCCGGTTTCGGTCATCGCGGTTCGCGCGCCACTCTTTATCTTCATGTTGGCGGAAGAGCTGACGCGGCCTTTCCTGCCGATCTACATCAAAGATCTCGCAACGCCGATCCCCGGGCTTTCACCGGACATGGTCACCAGCCTGCCGATGGTGGCGTTTCTTGCCGTCGTTGCGCTCTCCCAGCCTATCCTCGGTGGTGTGACGGATCAGCTCGGTCGGCGCACGAGCCTCATCATCGGCGCGGCACTTGGCCTTGCCGGCTACGTCGGGTCGGCGATGGCAACCGGTCTCATCACGCTGACCCTCGCCCGCATGGTATCAGGGCTTGGCTTCGCCGCCGTATTCGTCAGCGCGCAGGGCTTCGTCATCGACCACACGAATCTGCGCCAGCGCGCCAGCGGCATGGCCATGTTCATCGGCGCGATCCTCGTCGCGGGCCTGTGCGGCCCGCCAATCGGCGGCATGCTGGCTGATCGTCTCGGCATACGCGCGACCTTCGTTATCGCCGGCCTGGTGGCGGGAGCCAGCCTCGTTCTCGCGCTCATCGCCATGCCGGGTGGGCGCAATGACGACCGCCGGTCTGTGCCCAAGGGACCGACCATACGCTGGCGCGACTTTGGCCCTATCCTTGCCTCGCCGCCGCTGGCCTGCCTGTTCTTTCTATGCGCGCTTCCCGCCAAGATCATCCTCGTCGCCTACTGCTTCTTCCTCGTGCCTCTGCAGATGCAGGCACTCGGCGCAGGGCAGGCGGCAACAGGACGGCTCCTGATGGTCTACCCCATCGCCATGGTCATCCTGGTGCCGGCTTTCGCCGCGCTGGCGAGCCGTCTCAACCAGCGCGCACCCTTCGTGGCGCTTGGCGGCATCGTGGCCGGGCTCTCTGGCCTCAGCGTGCTCATCAGCGCGGAGGAACCGCTCGTTCTCGCGTTGATGCTCGGGCTGTTCGGGATCGGGCAGGCCATCAGCATAGCACCGCAGTCGGCACTCGTCGGCGAGTTCGGCCGTGAGCTCTCGGGCGATATCAGTGAGAGCTCACTTTATGGTATCTTTCGTCTCGTCGAACGCACGGGCAATGCGCTTGGGCCCGCATTTGCGGGCTTTCTTTTGGGGCGGTATGGATTTACCTCGGCCGTGGTGACCATCGGGCTTGGCATGGCCTTCGCTTCGGCTGTGTTTGTCGCCGTATTTGCCTACTGGCGATCGTCGCGTCATGCGACGGTCGTGCAGGCCGAATAAGAGGCGAGTGGAGGGGTGTGATGCGTCGTCGTTCGTTTCTCCAGTTTGCTGCTGGCGGTACGGCCGCTCTCGCGGCTGGCCACGCCTTTGCCCAGGCGCGCAACGGGCCTTTCAAGATCTATCGCATCACCTACCGTGGCCGCACCGAGGTGGAGGATGGCTTTGACGATTATCTCGCAGCCAACCGCGTTGAAGCAACCTTCATCGAGCGAGACGCCGATCGTGGTCGGGCCAAGCTCGGCGATTTCGTCGAGGAAATACGGCAGCTAAAGCCGGATCTCGTTTACACCTGGGGCACGCCGGTGACCTTGGGCGTGGCGGGGCGCTACGACGCGGCTGACAAGGCCGCTTTCATCACCGACACGCCGATCGTCTTCACCCTCGTCGCGGCCCCCGTCAACGCCGGCATCGTACCGAGCCTCGCCGAGCCCGGCCGCAATGTGACAGGCGCGGTGCATGTGGTGCCAACGGCGATCCAGCTCAGGGCGATGGGTTCCTACCGCCCGATCGTGAAGCTCGGCGTACTCTATACGGAGACCGAGCAGAACTCGGTCGCGATCGTCGAGGAAGTGAAAGCTCTCCAGCAGTCGATGAAGTTCGAGCTCATCCCGCGCCAGTTCCGCGTCGATTCAGCCGGCCGACCGATCGCTGACGGCATTGAGGAATTGATAGCGGAGATCAAGGAGGCCGGTGCGAACTGGCTCTATCTTTTGCCGGATACATTCCTCGGCACCCAGTACAAGCGCGTGGTGCCGGCGGCCCTCAAGGAGAAGCTTCCCACATTTGGCGCTGCCGAACTCGCCATCCGCGAGGGTGGGGCGCTGGTGGGGCTCGTGACACGCTATTATTCCGTCGGGCAGCTCGCGGCCTCGAAAGCCGTAAAGATCCTGCGCCAAGGCCTGTCGCCTGCGCAAATACCCATCGAAAGTCTCAAACGATTTTCGTTAATCATCAATATGCCGGTGGCTAAAGAGCTCGATCTCTATCCGCCGATCGAGATGTTGAACTACGCGGAAGTGCTGACGGGGTGATGGGAACGATGGGGGCGATCGTCAGTGATTTCATGGATCACCGCGGGACCGATGGCCCGCCGGAGGCGGTCCCCGCGGCGAGGCTCCTGTCCTGGCGGCCGCTTGCCGCCGATGATCTCGATGCCATCTATGCGCTGCATGTTCAGGCGATTGACGCCATGGGCGACTCTGCATTGGTCAAGCCGGAGACGCGCGCTTTTTTCGCGGGCATTCTGGCGGGTGGCGGTCGAATCGTCGGTGCCTTCGATGACAAGGGACTGGCTGCCTATGGCGTGTTGCAGCTCGACCTTCCGCCATCGGAGGACGCCCGGCCCGTGATCGGCCTCGGGCCTTCGATCAAGCTTGCCAAATTCGCCGGCGCTTCGGTGCGCCCTTCTGATTGGGGAAGGCGGCTCCACGGCGCGCTCATCGACCAGCGGCTGGAGGCCGCGCGGGGTGCCGATGTTGCGCAGGTCTATGCCACGGCGGCTCCCGGTAACGCGCGCAGTTGGACCAATCTTCTCGATGCAGGTTTCCACATTCGCGCGCTGAAGCGCAAATACGGCGGTCATTGGCGGTATCTGGTGTTCCGGGCCGTCGAGAAGATGTCTCCTCCGTCCACGGCTGAGGCTGGCATCTGGAGCGCTGCCACAGACACCGGAAAAGTCCAGATGCTGCTCGCGGAAGGTCACGCGGGCGTGGCTTGGCGCAGGCGCGATGATGGCGGTTACGACATCCTCTTTACGAGGCAGGCATGACGCCGCGGAGCAGTCAGGTGGTCGCCCTTGCGCACGATACGCTGATCGATAGTGCCTTTCATTCTACCCCGAAAGTTTCGGGAATTGCCGAGGCGTGCCTGCAAGTTGATCTTGCGGCCATCCGTGCCAATTTCGCACAGATGCAGCGCCGTTTCACCGGGCGCGCGGTCACGGCGGTCGTCAAATCCAATGCCTATGGCCTTGGGCTCGAGCCAGTGGTCGCCAGCCTCTCCGCCGCCGGCTGCGACACTTTCTGGGTCGATGATATCGAGGAAGCGCTGCGCGTACGGGCCATGGCGCCATCCGCAACCGTATATACGCTGCTCGGTCTGGCCGGACGCGAGCCCCTCGCATTCGTGAAGGCCGGTGTTATCCCGGTTCTCGTGAGCGTCGCCGAGGTGCGTGCGGTTGCGGCTTTTGCGGCCACCTCCGGCGTGCCCATGCCGGTCGCGGTTCAGATCGACACCGGGCTGGGGCGTCTTGGTCTGACAGGCGAGGAGGTGCTCGACAGGGCGATGCTCGGCGCCTTGTGGCGCCATCTCGATGTCAGGGCGTGGGTCTCGCATCTCGCGGCCTTCGACCGCCCGGACGATGCCAGCAACGACGACCAGTACAGTCGGTTGCTTCGTTGGCTGGCCGAACTCCCGCAAGCTCCCGTCAGTCTCGCTTCGTCGTCGGGGGTCTACTGGCCATCGTCATGGCATTTCGATATCGCGCGTGTCGGCAGCGCGCTCTACGGCGTGCAGACTTCCCGCATCTGGCAGGACGGTCTGCAGCCCTGTTACCGCCTGTCCGGGCATATCCTGCGTGTCGCCGACTACGCCGCAGGCAGTCGGGTTGGCTATGCCGGCACCGAACTCAAGCGCGCGTCACGTATCGCAACGGTCCCAATTGGCTACGCCAATGGTTTGCCACAGCGCTTCGGACAGGGTCTCCAGGCCCGTGTCGGGGATGTTCTTGTGGACACGGTCGGCGGAATCGCCATGAATCTGACGATGGTCGATGTCACTGACATCAAGCCCCAGGATCTCGCTGCGTGTTCCGAGGTCGTTTTCCTCGACGGCGGGCTGCCGCTCGAGCCTTTGGCAAGAGCCTGCAATTGTGCTCCAAACGCGCTGCTCACCGCCATCGGCGCCGGTACGCGTAAGATCTATAGAGAGTAACCTGGTGGTTTGGCCGGTGTCTCGGCCTTTATTATTACCGGGGTTCGTTTGTAGATTTTTCCAAGTTAAAATGGACTCGATAATCGACAGACGAAGATGCGCAACATTGCAACGGTTTACGGATTCTGTGTGATTTTGTTGTCCCTGTGAATGCCGAAGAGTTAATTTGATGTCGACGGTCGGTTGAGCGAGCCGCGAGCCAGATGCACTGAACGAATTGGGATGGAAGCCATGACAAGGACTGTGGTGATCGCGGCTGGAGTTCGGACGGCGATCGGCGATATGGGCGGCGCGCTGGCCGATGTGCCGCCGACGGTGCTGGGTACCGCGGTGGCGAAGGAGGCGATCGCGCGGGCTGGACTTGATGCATCGGACATCGAACAGACGATCTTCGGCCAGGTCATCCACACCGCACCGGAAGACATGTATGTCAGCCGTGTTGTGGCCCTGAACGCCGGTGTCCCGAAAACATCCCCGGCTCTGACCCTCAACCGGCTTTGTGGATCGGGCTTGCAGGCCGTTGTGTCGGCGGCGGAGCAGATTCTACTTGGTAACGCGCAAGTTGCCCTGGCCGGCGGCACCGAAAGCATGAGCCGCGCAGGTCATCTGCTGACGGAGGCCCGTAGCGGCCGGAAAATGGGCGATGTCCGCGCCATCGACATGATGGTCGGCGCGCTGACGGACCCCTTTGGAAGCGGCCATATGGGGATCACAGCCGAGAATGTCGCCGAGCAGTACAAGATTGATCGCGCAACGCAGGATGCCTTTGCGGTGGAGTCGCATCGCCGCGCAGCGCGGGCTATTGCCGAGGGGCGTTTCAAAGAGCAGATCTTGCCGCTGACCGTGAAGAAGGGGCGTAGCGAGGCGGTTTTCGATACCGATGAGCATGTTCGGGCGAACGCGACATTGGAGGACATGACGCGGCTTCGGGCCGCTTTTCGCAAGGACGGCAGCGTCACGGCGGGTAATGCCAGCGGTGTCAATGACGGTGCGGCCGCGCTCGTTCTGGTTGAGGCCGAGACAGCGATGGCGAAGGGTCTGAAACCACTGGCTCGCTTCGTTGCTTATGGTCTCGGCGGTGTTGCGCCGGAGGTTATGGGCCTCGGCCCCATTCCGGCCGTGAAACAGGCACTGGCACGCGCGGAGCTGACGGTCGCTGATCTCGCGGTTATCGAATCGAATGAAGCTTTTGCAGCCCAAGCTTGCGCAGTCGCGCAGGAGCTTGGCTTCGATCCCGGGACAACCAATCCGAACGGCGGAGCCGTCGCTCTCGGGCATCCCATAGGCGCGTCAGGCGCCATCATCCTGATCAAGCTGATCTATGAGCTGCGCCGCATCAAAGGCCGCTATGGTCTGGCGACGATGTGCATCGGGGGCGGGCAGGGGATCGCGGTGATCGTGGAAAATCCAGAGGCTGGATAGATCAACCGTGGCAGTCGCTCAGCCCCTGCGCTGATAATCCTCTGGCGTCTCTCCTGTCCGGGGGAGATGCCAGAGCATCGAGGCGAGTCGTGCATGCCGTTTTCGGGCACATTCGATGCTCATTCAAAGCGATGGCGCGGTGCGCCGGTTTCCATGTAAGCTTGCGGCGCCCTATCCCTTCGCCAATGCCGCTACCGCCTGCGCGCGGTTGTCGTGGATCGCAAAAAGCTTGGCGAAGCCGGAAATCTGAAACACCTCCCGCACGGGTTGCGACAGACCGGAGAGGGCGAGCGGCACATTCTTGGCCTTGGATAACTTGGCGGCGATAAGAACCACGCGCAGGCCGGCGCTCGATATGTAGGTGAGGCGTTCGAAATCCACGGCAATCGCCTTCGCCTCGTCGAAGAGCGGCACGAGCACCGTCTCAAGCTCGCGGGCCGTGTTGCTATCGACGCGCCCGATTGGAGCCGCCACACTCACGCCGTCGATTTCAAGCCGTTCAATATCCAACGAGTCTCTCCTACCTTGCTGTATCGCGTGCGGGAGCGGCGACATTCTTTTTCAACGTGAGTTCGTTATGCCCATCGTGTCGGCGATAGTCGACAGCGTCCATCACGGTATGGACAAAATGCATCCCGAGCCCGCCGATATCGCGATCCTCAAGCGCCGCGTCGATATCGGGGTTCGAAGGAACCGAGGGGTCGAATGCCACGCCGTCGTCCACGATCGTGACGACGAGAACGTTACTCTCGAACGAGAGCGTGACATCTATGGTGTGTGCGGTCTGATCCTTGAACCCGTAGCTGATCGTATTGGTCAAGAGCTCGTCCAGCGCGAGATTGACTGCATAGGCTGTCTCCTCGCCGAGACCGGCCTCGTTGCAGAAGGCATCGATCTCCTCCGCCAATCGGCTGATTTCGCTGAGATCGTTTTTGACAGTGAGATCGAGGCGAGGGGCGGGCGGGCGCTTCATGGTGGATTGGGGCTCATCCGACGCGACAGCGGCTGCGTTGAGATCAACGAGACGGTAGACGGCTTCTCTGCCGAAATGCTTGGGCAGGTCGATCTGGCCGATGTAGTCGGCCCGGTAGCGTGGTGTGTATGCCTCCCCTGCCTCCCGCGCCGCGTAGGCGCGCGCATCCATCTCGGCGCGCAGCAGCGCCACGAAATAACGCGACGCATACATCTGGCCGGGGAGCGCAACCGGCTCTATACGCGCCGCGCGGTTGACATGGTGGCCATAGATCATGCCATGGCCGGTCAGGGGATGAAGGCCGACGAAGACGGGTCCGGCGTGCAAGGCGATGCGGAAGCGCGGCCGGGCCGACAGGCCGTAGGCGCCTGGGTCGATCTCGAGCACGCTTGCGGCGAGCGCGGCGGCGTAGTCGGCCAGATCATGGGCCGTTTCGGCGGCAGCGTGCACACCGTCGCCCCAGGCATTGATAAGGATCGGCGGCTTGGCGCTACTCTCAATCGTCTGTTGGGCCTCGGCGAGAAAGTCCCAGAGAAGCGGCAGCTGGTCATCCTGGAATGTCTTCGTGAAGGTGGCGATATCGGCGAACATGATGGCGCGAATGGAGCGCGGACTTGTGCCAAAGATCATATCCGCGTCGATGTCGGCGGCGATCCCGGCCTCGAGACGGGTCGCCACGCCGGACGCGCTGGCAAGAGCGTCCAGATCGATGACGGTGAGGCGCTCGTCATCCGGCCAGTTGACCATGAAATCCGTGGGACTTCCCGGCTCGGCCGGAATGCCGAGGTTGCACACGATGACGAGATGGGTCTCGGCCTTGACGCGGTCCGCCTCCAGCCGCGCCAGCCCCTGCAGGATCTGGTTGTTGAAGCGCACCAGGGTTTCATCCCCGAGGAGACGCTCCTCGCAGCTGATCTCGACGCGTGATGCACGTGCGCGCAAGGCATGGAAGCGCGCGACCCATGCCTCGCCGGCAGGCGCGACATACTGTTCTACGAAATCACCGATCTCACAGGGAAGGACGATGTTAAGCTGGCCGCCGAGCGCCAGAACCTCCTCGCCGAACAGGATGTCAGCACCTGCGGTGGCCGAGCTGTAGCCGATGAAGCTGGAAAAGGCTGATAACCAGTCGCGCAACGCAGTGCGGACGGCGGGAACGAGTTCCTCGGGAAAGGCGCCACGAAGCCCGCCCGTGTCGACTGGCTGCCCGGCGCAGATGACGATATTGGCAGGGGCAGCAGTCATCGTCGCGAAATCCCGAACGCCTCTATGCCGCGATGGCAGGCGTTGCCCTCGCGACGTGCTCCTTTAGCACCTTCCCGGTCACTGGATCGACCTCTCGCAGGATAACATTGTACCCCCACAGGCTGGCAAGGTTCTGTAGCACCTGCGTGGTATCACCCTCGGCAAGGAGGATGCCGTTGATCACCTCATGCTGCAGAATGAGGTGGCGGTCGCCGGCGAGATCCACGTCCACGACCTGGATATCGGCCTGCTGCCATGCGATGTCGTACTGGCGCGCCAGCGCCCGGCGAATGCGTCGGTATCCACGCTCGTCATGGATGGCTGCAATCTCGAGGGCATTCTTGCTGGCGTCGTCCGTCACATGGAAAATACGCCATTCGCGAATCAGCCGTGGGCTCAGAAACTGCGCAATGAAGCTCTCGTCGCGATAATTCGCCCAGATGTGCTTGAGGACATTGTCGGCATCGCCTTTGCCCGCGATATCCGGAAACCACTCCCGATCCTCATCGCTCGGATCGTTACAGATACGCGTGATATCCTGCATCATCGCAAAGCCGAGCGCATAGGGATTGATGCCATTGTAATAAGGCGTGTCGAATGCCGGCTGCGCCACCACATTGGTGTGCGACTGCAGGAACTCGAGGAAAGCCCCGTCGTTGATGGAACCTTGCTTATGCAGGCGAGTCATGATGCGGTAGTGACAATAGGTTGCGCAGCCCTCGTTCATTACCTTCGTCTGGGACTGCGGATAGAAATACTGGGCAACATGTCTGACGATGCGCAGGATCTCACGCTGCCATGGCGCGAGCTTGGGGGCCGTTTTCTCCAGGAAATAAAGAATGTTCTCTTCCGGTAGCTCCAGGAGCGCGCGACGCTTGTCCTCACTCTGGCGCGAGGCTTGTTGCGTCCCTGTCGGCACGGTGCGCCACAGATCGTTGTAGAAGCGCTCCTGATAGGCATGGCGCTCCGCCTCCCGCTGCTCCTCAGCCTTGAGATCCAGCCGCTGCCGCCGGGGATAGCGATGGACCCCCTGGTTCATCAGGGAATGTGCGGCATCGATGAGCTGTTCGACCGCGGCCTGGCCGTAGCGCTCCTCGCAAGCCGCGACGTAGCCTTTGGCAAACTCGAGATAGTCACGAATGCCCTCGGCGTCCGTCCATTGCCTGAACAGATAGTTGTTCTTGAAAAAATGGTTATGACCAAAGGCGGCATGGGCGATGACGAGGGTCTGCATCATCGCCGTGTTCTCCTCCATCACATAGCTGATGCAGGGATTGGAGTTGATGACGAGCTCATAGGCGAGCCCCCGCATACCCTTGCGATAGACGAGTTCGTGATGGGCGAACTGCTTGCCGAACGACCAGTGCTTGTAGAGCTGCGGCATGCCTGTGGACGAATAGGCGTCCAGCATCTGCTCCGTCGTGATGACCTCGATCTGATTGGGATAGGTATCGAGCCCGAGTTCGTCCCGTGCCGCCTCCTCCACCGCGTCATAGATGCGGCGGATCGTGTCGAAATCCCAATCCGAGCCGGAAAACAGGAGCGGATGCGTGTGGCCGGGCCGGTCAGCCTTCATGCTGCACCGCCGCGGACATTGGTTCCCCTTCGCCGGAACAACTCACGAAACACGGGGTAGATCTCCCGTCGATGCCAGACCTTGCGCATCACGAAATGCCCCTCCGGTATCGCGATTGTCTCATAGGTCCGCCAGAGATCACTCGGGCGCGGAGCCGTGCCGGTTGGCATCGGGTCCTCCTCGCGGCCAACCTCAAGATAGGCGAAATACTGGCAGGCCGGAAGGATCTGGTCGTGCAGCAGGCCGGCGGCCTTGGCGCTGTCGCTGCCCATGTTGTCGCCATCCGAGGCCTGAGCGACATAGATGTTCCAGTCAGTGGGGTTGTAGCGCTGACGCATGATGATCAGCATCTCTTCCAGGGCCGTCGAGACGATCGTGCCGCCGGTCTCGGTCGAATAGAAGAAGGTCTGCTCGTCCACCTCTTCCGCCCGATCGGTATGACGGATGAAGACGATGTCGACGTGATTGTAGCAGCGCGTGAGGAAGAGATGCAGCAGCGCGAAGAAGCGCTTTGCCAGATCCTTCATATGTTCGCTCATGGACCCGGAGACATCCATCAGACAGAACATGACGGCTTGGGCGACAGGTTTCGGATTGGCCTCGTACCGACGGTAACGCAGATCGATGGGGTCGATATAGGAAATCCGGCGATTGCGCCGCATAAGGCGTTCCCGCTCCTCCCTCAGGGCGACAAGTTCGCTTTCAGGGGCGCCCTCACGTTCAAGGCGCTCAATCTCACTGTCAAGCTTGAGTATATCGTCGGCGCTCGGCCGGCGCAGCGCCAGCCGGCGCGCCAGCGACAATCGCATGGTTCGCGCTATGGCAAGACTTGCAGGGGAACCGGTCGTCGAGTAGCCCGCTCGCTGGATCTCCTTGGCCTCGGTGTCCATGAGACGCCGCTTGGCGAGATCAGGCAATTCGAGATCGTCGAGAAAGAGATCGAGGTATTCCTCTTTCGTCAGGACGAAACGGAACTCGTCCTCCCCATCCCCTCCCTGACCGGGCTGGGAACCCGATCCACCGCCTCCGCCGCTCGGACGCGGGATGGTATCGCCCTCGATATATTCCTTGTTTCCAGGGAGGACATGGTCCCTCTGGCCGCCGCTCGCGGCGCGCCTCAGGGTGGGCTCATGCACACCCTGCCGCGCAATTCCTATCTCGCCGCCCTGATCCAGGTCCTTGATACTGCGGCTTTTGAAATTATCGCGCACGGCACGCTGCACCAGCGCTTTCGCGCGTCGCAAAAAGCGCTGGCGATTGGCAAAGCTCTTGCCACCGGGATTGAGGCGTCGATCAATGATGTACACAGATGAGTCATCCGAACTGGTCAGCCCGCCTGCTTAACTCTCATATACCACTCCACCAACCGCCGGACCTGTCGCTCGGTGTAGCCCCGTGACTTCATGCGTTCGACGAATTCGCCGTGCTTTTTCTCCGCCTCGCTGTCCTTTTTGGTGCCGAAGCTGATCACCGGCAAAAGATCCTCGACCTGGCTGAACATGCGCCGCTCGATAACCTCGCGAATTTTCTCGTAGCTCGTCCAGGATGGGTTATGCCCTCCGTGGCTTGCCCGCATCCGCAAGGCAAACTTGACGACCTCGTTACGGAAGTCCTTCGGATTGGCGATGCCCGCCGGCTTCTCAATCTTCGTCAGTTCCTGATTGACAAGCTCGCGATTAAGCAACTGCCCCGTATCGGGATCCTTGAAATCCTGGTCTTCGATCCAGGCATCCGCATAGGCCACGTAGCGATCGAACAAATTCTGACCGTAGTCATGGTAAGATTCAAGATAAGCCTTCTGAATCTCATGACCAATGAATTCGGCGTAACGTGGCGCCAGCTCGGCTTTCAAGAATTCGAGATATCGCTTCTCGACCTCGCCGGGAAGCTGCTCCTGCCGCACCATCTGTTCGAGAACATACATCAGATGGACGGGATCAGCAGAGATCTCCGTTGTATCGTGGTTGAAAGCCGCTGCCAGCGCCTTGAAGGCGAAACGGGTCGAGACGCCGTCCATGCCTTCGTCCACGCCGGCCGCATCCTTGTACTCCTGGAGGCTGCGGGCGCGGGGATCGACTTCGCGCAGGCTCTCCCCGTCATAGACGCGCATCTTGGAGAAGAGATTGGAGTTCTCATGTTCCCGCAGGCGTGACAAGACCGAAAACCGCGCCAGAAGCTCAAGCGTGCCCGGCGCGCAGGCAGCATCCGTCAACTCGGAGCCGCGGACCAGCTTTTCATAGATCTGCCGTTCCTCGGTGACGCGGAGACAATAAGGAACCTTGATCACGTAAATACGGTCGATAAAGGCCTCGTTGTTTTTGTTGTTCTTGAAATTCTGCCATTCCGACTCGTTGGAATGCGCCATAATCACCCCAGTGAAGGGGATTGCGCCGATATTCTCGGTGCCGACGTAATTACTCTCCTGGGTCGCTGTCAGCAGAGGATGCAGCATCTTGATCGGCGCCTTGAACATCTCGACGAATTCGAGAAGTCCCTGATTGGCGCGATTGAGGCCGCCGGAATAGCTATAGGCATCCGGGTCGTTCTGCGACAGGGTCTCCAGCTTGCGAATGTCGACCTTGCCGACCAGCGAGGAAATGTCCTGATTGTTCTCGTCGCCGGGTTCGGTCTTGGCGATGCCTTCCTGCCTCAGGCGTGAAGGCATGATCCGCACCACGCGGAAGCGTGAGATATCACCGCCGAATTCGTCCAGCCGTTTGCGACACCAGGGGCTAACGAGGCCCGTCAGGCGACGGCGAGGGATGCCGTACTCATCCTCGAGCACCGGGCCCATGTCGGCGCCGAACAGCCCGAGCGGGCTCTCGAAAACAGGGCTGATCTCTTCGCCTGCCTTGAGGACGTAGATCGGATGCACCTCCATCAGCGCCTTTAGCCGCTCCGCCAGTGACGACTTTCCGCCGCCGACCGGGCCGAGCAGATAGAGAATTTGCTTGCGCTCCTCGAGGCCCTGCGCGGCGTGCCGGAAGAAGGAAACGATCCGCTCGATCGTCTCCTCCATGCCGTAGAATTCCGCGAAGCTCTTATAGGTCCGGATCGTGCGGTTCATGAAGATGCGGCCCGGACGTGGATCCTTCGAGGTGTCCACGATTTCGGGCTCTCCGATAGCCGCCAGCAAACGCTCGGGCGCGCTTGCATAAAGCATCGGATCGCTGCGACATCCCTTGAGATAGTCCGCCAAGGACATTTCAGTCTGCCGCCGGGCCTCGAAGGCCCTCGTGTAGCTTGTGAAGAGGTCGTCGCTCGGGAGCATTGTGTACCTTTGCCCTAACGAAGCATTATAACCCTAAAGCGTGCCGTTGCAGAGAGTTTACGTGCTCGACTTAATAAACGCTATTACGGACGCTCACTTAACAGCAGGATCGCCTACAATGCGCCGATGTGCCAGCCTGTATTCGATCACAATGCTGCATGCGCACACATCGTATCGGAAACTTCCGCTTATAGAATTGGTGTTTTCGATGCCAAACTACAAGCGATGACAAGCGAATGTTGCCTGGGCGCGTCAGCGTGTAGCACCCAGTGCGGGCTTTAGCGTCAACATCCGCATTTTTAGCGGACGCCAAATGCGAATCGTTTAGCGCTATTCACACTATAATTCTCAATGGCTTCCTTCGCCAGCAGCCCCTTGGAAAAGGCCATTACCTAATGGGATAGCCTTTCGATGCGCATCTTCCGTGCAACTGCCTCTTCCGACGGCATCAGGTGGATGCGATCGATGGCCCTCTCCGTCGTCGAAGGATCGGGCCGCAAGATCATTGTTGTCGCGCGTTGCCTGTGCCATTCACTATCGTGCCGCGACTGTTCGCGATTGCAGCAACCGCGGTCGCATATGTCGTCACGCAGCCTGGATGCTGTTTTTTTGGCACGGATAGTGGAGATAGGCATGGGGTTTGCGAGGGGTGGGGGAGCCGTGACGGATCGCGGGCCGGCGTGGGTCTCCAGGAGCGTCCGCGCCGTGGGCCTCCGCGCGCTTGGCCTTTTGACAGAACCGGCGATGAGCGGGCCGCTGTTTGATCGCGCGCGTCCGGTGTTGCTGGCTGCGTTGGTGCTCGGTTGGTGCGCCGTCCAGAGCCCCGCGGCATTCGCGGCTCGCAGCGACGTGGTGGTGGGCATGGCGATTGAGCCCCAGGGTCTTGACCCCACGGCTGCAGCGCCTGTGGCTATCGGCCAGGTGACCTGGCAGAATATCTACCAGGGGCTCGTGCGGATCGACCGTGACGGCAAGATCCAGCCCCAACTGGCCGAGCGCTGGACCGTCTCGGAGGATGGCCGGACCTACACCTTCACGCTGCGCCAGGGCGTCAAGTTCCATAACGGCGAGACTTTTGATGCCTCGACGGCGAAATTTGCGCTCGATCGCGCGCGGGGGGCCAATTCCACCAATCCGCAGAAGCAGTTTTTCAGCGTGATCGACACCGTCACAGCTCAAGATCCGGCGACCCTTGTCGTCACGCTCAAGGAGCCGGCGGGCAATCTGCTCTATTGGTTGGGCTGGCCGGCATCCGTGATGGTCGAGCCGAAGTCCGCACAGGTCAATAAAACCGAACCCGTCGGAACCGGCCCCTTCAAGTTTGTGCGCTGGGCCAAGGGCGACAGGATCGTGCTGGAACGAAATCCGAATTATTGGAACGCGGCCCAGCCGGCACGGACCCAGCGCGTCACGTTCCGGTTCATCGGTGATCCCCAGGCCCAGGCCGCCGCGCTGCGGGCCGGCGATGTCGATGCCTTTCCCGAGTTCGGCGCCCCCGAGCTCTACGGCACCTTCCAGAAGGACCAACGCTTCACCGCCCTCGTCGGCAACACCGAGCTCAAGGTGGTCGCCGGCATGAACAACCAGCGCAAGCCATTCGATGACAAGAGGGTGCGGCAGGCCCTGATGCTCGCCGTGGATCGTCCTTTGCTGATCGAGGGGGCGTGGTCGGGCCTCGGACAGGCGATCGGCAGCCATTACACGCCCAACGACCCCGGGTTCATCGACCTCACCGGCGTCTATGCAGCCAACAAGGCCAAGGCGCGCAGCCTCTTGAGCGAAGCCGGCTACCCCAATGGCTTCACCTTCACCATCAAGGTGCCGCAGATGAGCTACGCGACACGCTCGGCCGAGGTGATCCAGGCGATGTTGGCGGAAATTGGCGTGACCATGACCATCGTGCCGACTGAATTTCCGGCCAAATGGGTCAGCGAGGTCATGACCGGGCATGACTTCGATATGACCATCGTGGCGCATGCCGAGCCGATGGACATTGGCATCTACGCGCGGCCGGACTACTATTTCGGCTATCGCAACCCGGCTTTCAACGACACCATCAAGCGCGCCGAGCAGACGACCGATGAGGAAGGCCGCCTCAAGCTCTACGGTGAGGCGCAGGCCATGCTCGCCGAGGATGTGCCCGCCCTTTTTCTCTTTGTCATGCCCAAGCTCGGTATCTGGGACAAGAAGTTGAAGGGTCTTTGGGCCAACGAGCCGATCCCGTCGAATGACCTGACCGAGGTTGTCTGGGAGGATTGATGGTGGCGCGATGATCTCTCTCATCGCCCGACGTGCAGCGGGTCTGGTGCTGACGCTGGCGCTTGTCTCGATCTTGGTTTTCGTGGTGACGGATGTGCTCCCCGGAGATCCGGCGGCCATCATGCTCGGCACATCCGCCCGACCGGATACTCTGGCGGCACTTCGCCTGGAGCTTGGTCTCGACCAGCCGGCGGCGGCCCGCTACCTCGCCTGGATCGGAGGAGTGCTGAGCGGCAGCTTCGGCACATCAATCACTTATGGCGTCCCGGTCGCAGGCCTGATCGCGGAGCGTTTGGCCGTCACGCTGCCGCTCGCCGTTCTGTCCATCGCCATCGCGATGATACTGGCCCTGCCGCTTGGCATCGTGGCAGGCGCCCGCCGCGACAAGCCGCTCGACTATGGCGCCATGGCCTTCGCGCAGGCGGCGATGACACTGCCGAATTTCTGGATCGGCCTGATCCTGATCCTGGTCTTCTCCACATGGCTCGGCTGGTTCCCCGCGGGCGGCTTTCCGGGCTGGAGCGTAGGCATCCTGTCTGCGCTCAAGGCGCTGCTGCTTCCCGCCTTCGCGCTGGCCCTGCCGCAGGCGGGCATCCTCACCCGGGTTGCTCGCACCGCGATCGTGGAACTCGCGGGGAATGACTTTGTCCGCGCGGCCCGGGCCAAGGGACTGTCGCAGGGCGTGATCCTTTGGCGGCACATCGTGCCCAACGCGCTTGTGCCCATTGTTACCATCCTCGGTCTTCAATTCACCTTTCTGATCGCCGGTGCGGTGCTGGTGGAGAACGTCTTCAGCCTGCCCGGCCTCGGCCGGCTGGCTTTCCAGGCGGTGGCGCAGCGCGACCTCGTCGTCCTGCAATCCGTCATTCTCCTGTTCGCCGCTCTCGTCATCGTGGTGAATTTCCTCGTCGACCTCTGTTACCTCCTGCTCGATCCACGCCTCCGGGATGCGCGCCGATGAGCAAGCTCCGGGTGCGGTTGCGACACGTGAAATTCGCCGTTGGCACGGCGATCATAACGCTTTTCGCCTTGGTGGCTGTTCTGTCCCTGGTGTGGACACCTGAGCCCCCCGCGCGCATGAATATTCTGTCTAAGCTCAAGCCGCCGCTCACAGCCGGTTGGCTCGGCACGGATCACTTCGGGCGAGATGTCGCCTCCCTCCTGATGGCGGGCGCCTGGAATTCGCTGTCGATTGCCATATTGGCTGTCGCATTCGGTGCTAGCGCCGGCGTCCTCACAGGGTTGGTGGCGGCTCGCCAGCGCGGCTTTGCCGAAGCCATCCTGATGCGGGCCTGCGATGTCATCTTCGCCTTTCCGCCGGTGCTGTCCGCGATGGTGCTCGGAGTGCTCATGGGCGCCGGCGCAACGAGCGCCATCATTGCCATTGCGGTCTTTATGGTTCCGGTCTTCGCGCGGCTGACGCGCGGTGTCGCCATGCAGGTCCAGTCGCGCGATTATGTGCTGGCGGCACGGAGCATTGGCCGTGGCGAGGGCGGGATCATGGTCGCACATGTGCTGCCCAACACCGCTGGACAGATCGTGGTGCAGGTCATGATTCAACTCGGGCTCGCCATCTTGACCGAGGCGGGCCTCAGTTTCCTTGGTCTCGGTCTTGCCCCCCCGGCGCCCACCTGGGGACGCATGCTGGCCGAGGCCCAGACTTATCTGGAGGTTGCACCATGGCTCGCCCTTGCTCCTGGGCTCGCCATCGCGACCGCTGTCCTCGGGTTCAGCCTGTTTGGCGACGGCCTCCGCGACATGCTCGATCCCAGCGACAAGGCGCCATAGACGCTTTCAGCTGGGGCTCCCCGCAAGACCCGCGACAAGCTCGGCAATGGCGAGGGAGGAGGTGAGGCCCGGCGACTCGATGCCGAACAGGTTCACGAGGCCGGCGACCCCGTGGGTCTTTGGCCCCTCGATGCGAAAGTCCTGGGTGCCAGCGCTTGCCGGCGCGATCTTGGGGCGGATGCCGGAATAATCGGGCTGGAGCACGCCATCCGGGAGGTCTGGCCAATAGCGCCGGATCGCACCATAGAACGAGGCTGCTCGCGCGGGATCCACGGCGTAGTCCACCTGGTCGATCCATTCCACGTCCGGCCCGAAACGGGCTCGACCCGCGAGATCCAACGTGAGGTGCGTGCCGAGGCCGCCCGACACCGGCACGGGGTAGATGAGATGTGAGAAGGGCGCGCGCGTGCTCAGGCCGAAATAATTGCCCTTGGCGAAATAGGCTTGCGGCACCCTTTCCCGGGGTATGCCGGCGATGGCGTGGGCGACGGCGGGGGCATGGAGCCCGGCTGCGTTGATCACGGTCCGGGCACGAAGCGATGTGGCGCTCCCGTCCTGGGCCGTTAGGATGATGCCGCCCTCGGCCACGCGTCCATTCAGGACGCGGCAATGAAAGGCAAAGCTCGCACCGGCGTTTTCCGCGTCGCCCTGCAGCGACAGCATATAGGCGTGGCTGTCGATGATGCCTGTCGCCGGCGAGAGAAGCGCTGCCGTGCAGTGAAGCGCCGGTTCCAGCGCGCGGGCCTCGGCGGCTGAAAGGAAGCGCAGGCCTTCCACGCCGTTGCCCTCCGCGTGGGCAGCGATGCCGGCAAGCCGCTCGCGCTCTGCAGGGTCGGTCGCGACGATCAGCTTGGCGCAGGCTCTGTGCGGAAGGCCGCGCTCCGTGCAATAGGTGTAGAGTGCTCGACGTCCCTCCACGCACAGTCGCGCCATCAGGCTGCCATGGGGATAGTAGATGCCGGCGTGGATAACCTCGCTGTTGCGGGCGGATGTCTCCGTGCCGATGGACCCCGCTGCCTCCAGAACAAGAACGTCTCTCCCCGCGAGGGCCAGCCGGCGCGCGATGGCAAGCCCGACCACACCGGCGCCAATGACGACGACATCAACCTCTTCCACGTGTTAGCCTTCCTGCTTATCGGGTCGCGGCGCGACTCTGCACAGATTTCTAGTGGCATAAACAGTCTCGACGGTGCGTTGCAGTTTAACGCTCCATCCCTCGCTATCGCACGCCCCGCCTTCAAACTTTGAGAGTTTTTTGACAAAGATCAGTGCGTTCGCTTCCAATCTCGGCGAGCGATATGATCCGGAGGGGTCCCTGGGCGAGAAAATTATGGTTAACGAAGGCTTGCCGAAGGATGGAGCTTGCTGGCAAAAGGGACCGATCTTATCAGTCTTTGCGTGGGCCGCCTTGTAGGAGGCCGCCTTTACCAGGGTATGGTATCCGATGCACCAACCTGAGGCCCTGTGTTCCAGCGCTCCAGGCGCGGGAAATGATGACAGCCAGATGTTCGAGCTTGCGCCCGTCTCGCTGTGGCTCGAAGACTATAGCGGGCTCCGGCGTATTTTTGATACATGGCGAGGGGCGGGCGTCACCGATCTCCGCACCTATCTGCTGGCGGATCTCGACCGGGTCAGGCAGTGCTCCGGCTCTATTCGGATCGTCAAGGTCAATCGCAAGACGTTGTCGCTGTTCGAGGCGCGCGATGTAGGGCATCTCGTCGATAACCTGGGCCTGGTCTTCCGCGATGACATGTTGACGATCCATATCGATGAACTGGTCACGATGTGGGAGGGGAACACCCGCTTTTCGAGCAACACGGTGAACTACACCCTGTCCGGCAAGCGCCTGGATATCCAGCTCAATGGTGTCATCCTTCCAGGCCACGAGGAAAGTTGGGAGCGTGTCCTCGTTTCCATCGAGGATGTCTCGGAACGTGAGCAGGCGCGGCGTCGCATTCTGGTTGCAGAGGAATATGCCCGTGGCCTGTTCGAGCATTCGCCCGTCTCGTTATGGGTCGAGGATTTTTCGAGCATCAAGCATCTGATCGATGAGGTCCGGGACCGCGGGATCATCGATTTTCGTGTCTTCATCGATGTCCATCCGGAATTCATTTCGCGCTGCATGAGTGAAATCCGTGTGCTGGACGTCAACCAGCATACGCTTGAGCTGTTCCGCGCGCCGGACAAGGCGACGCTGCTGCACCGGTTGGCCGATGTTTTTCGCGACGGGATGGAGCATCATTTCAAGGAGCAACTGATCGACCTTTGGAACGACCAGCTTTTCCAGCAGCGCGAAGTTGTGAATTACGACCTGGATGGCAGGGAACTGACCCTGCTCATGCAATTCTCCGTCTTGCCGGGCTTCGAGAAAGACTGGTCGCTCGTTCAAATCGCCCTCACCGATATCAGCGCCCGCAAGAAGGCGGAGGCTTATCTCGAATATCTGGGCAAGCATGATGTGCTGACCAAGCTCTACAACCGATCCTTCTTCGTGGAAGAGTTGAACAGGCTTGAGCGGCGCGGCCCGCGGCCGGTGACAATCATCATGGCCGATCTCAATGGTCTGAAGCGGGTGAACGACCAGCTCGGCCATGCGGCTGGGGACGGGTTATTGCGCCGTGCAGGCGAGGTGCTCGGCAAGCTTGTTGAAAAGCCGCACCATGTGGCCCGCATCGGCGGCGATGAGTTTGCCGTGCTCATGCCGGGCGTCGAAGAGGAGGAAGGCGAGTCCGTGATGCTGGAGCTTGAGAATCTGGTCGATCTCAACAACCAGTTCTATTCCGGCTTGCCCCTGACCCTCTCAATCGGCTTCGCCACCAGCCAGGCGGATGAGAGGCTTGAGGCCGTCGTCAGCCGAGCGGACATGCTGATGCTCAAAGCCAAGCGCGCTTACTATGCCAATGCGCAGAACGACCGCCGTCGCGGCCGCTCGAACATGGGGCGTTAAAGCAATCGACTTGGATGGAATCCGCTGTTTCCATCCAAGTCGATTTCAATCCAAGTCGATAAATTCGCTCGTCTGTTTTGTCGGAGCCAGTCCGCGGTCGATGGCCCTGTTCTCACCGGAGTGGCGGCCCGGCCTTGGGGCCGCGGCGCGCTTGGGTCAGCTTTTCAGCCGGTAGCCGGTCTTGAAGATCCAGGTGACGACGCCGAGGCAGAGCAGGAGAAAGACGACGATCATGCCGAGGCTGATCCCCACGCCGACATCCGACACCCCGAAGAAGCTCCAGCGGAAGCCGCTGACGAGATAGACGACGGGGTTGAACAGCGCCACCGTCTGCCAGAAGGGCGGCAGCATGTTGATGGAATAGAAGCTGCCGCCTAGGAAGGTGAGCGGTGTGACGACGAGAAGCGGCACCAGCTGCAGCTTCTCGAAACCGTCGGCCCATATGCCGATGATGAAGCCGAGCAGGCTGAAGGTGATGGCGGTGAGAATGAGGAACAGCACCATCCAGACCGGATGCTCCACCCTGAGCGGCACGAAGAGATAGGCTGTCGCAAGGATGATCAATCCGAGAATGACGGATTTGGTAGCGGCCGCGCCGACATAGCTGACAACGATTTCCAGCGGCGAGACGGGCGCGGACAGAAGCTCGTAGATGGTGCCCGTGAACTTTGGGAAATAGATGGCGAAGGAGGCGTTTGAGACGCTCTGCGTGAGCAGCGACAGCATGATGAGGCCCGGCACGATGAAAGCGCCGTAGCTCACGCCATCGATTTCCCGCATGTGGCTGCCGATTGCAGCGCCGAAGACGATGAAGTAGAGCGATGTCGAAATCACAGGAGCGATGATGCTCTGCAGCAATGTCCGCCAGGCGCGGGCCATTTCGAACTTATAGATTGAGCGAATGGCATAGTAGTTCATGCGCCGTTCCTCACGAGATTGACGAATATCTCCTCGAGAGAGCTTTGGGTCGTCTGAAGATCCTTGAAGGCGACGTCCGCGCGGCTGAGCGCGCCCAGGAGATCCGTAATTCCGGTGCGCTCGCCTTGCGTGTCATAGGTATAGATAAGCTCGTGCCCATCTGCCGCGAGCTCAAGGCCGTAAACATCAAGCGCTTGCGGAATATGATCAAGTTTTTTCTGCAACAAAATGGTCAGCCGTTTCTGACCGAGCTTGCGCATCAACTCGCTCTTGTCTTCCACGAGAATGATTCGCCCTTTGTCGATGACGCCGATACGATCGGCCATCTCCTCGGCTTCCTCGATATAGTGTGTTGTAAGGATGATGGTGACGCCGTTCTCCCGCAGTGTCCGCACCACATCCCACATGTCACGGCGGAGTTCGACATCGACACCGGCGGTTGGTTCGTCGAGGAAAAGGATCTGCGGTTCATGCGACAGCGCCTTGGCGATCATCACACGGCGCTTCATGCCGCCGGATAGCGTCCGGATGGGGCTGTTGCGCTTGTCCCATAACGACAGGTCACGCAGGATCTTCTCGATATAGGGCGGATTGGATGGCTTGCCGAAGAGCCCCCGGCTGAAGTTCACGGTTGCCCATACCGTCTCGAAGGCATCTGTGGTCAGTTCCTGCGGAACGAGGCCTATCTTGGAACGGGCAGCACGGAAATCCACCGTGATATCGTGGCCGTCGGCGAGGATCGTGCCCTCACTCGGGCTGACGATGCCACAGATGATGCTGATCAGGGTCGTCTTGCCGGCGCCATTGGGACCGAGCAGGGCGAAGATTTCGCCCTTGTTGATGACGAGATCAATGCCGTTGAGGGCCTGGAACCCCGAGGCATAGACCTTGGACAAGTGGGAAATGGAAATGACGGGCTGCATCGTGGAGACTTTGGAGCGGGAAGGCCAGGACCTCGCCTGAGCAGGGCGGGACACGAACCTCACCCCTATGGCGCTGATTCTAGCTCAGGAAAATCGGAGCCGGACCGTACTCGCCAAGTCTGTCCGGCGCCAGCCGCGGACAGGCAGATTTTACGTCGAATTTGGTAAAATGGGCTGATTTGGTGTCACGTTGTGCGCCACAGCACCTGCAAGGGGCTGCCAAGGATTTTTGTACGCGAACGCACCGATCGCCCGCCGAAAGCGGGCGATCGGTCCAAACGGCTTGTCGAATAAGCGCAACTATTGCGCGGGAGCGGTTTCCTTGATTTCCGTTGCGGGCTCGAGGGCTTGAGCTATTGCGTCATCCACGCGCTCCAGCCAGACGAACTCAAGGCGCTTGCGCGCATCCTCCGGAATATCCTCGAAATCACGGCGATTGCGGGCGGGCAGGAGGACGCGCTTAAGGCCAGCGCGTGCCGCAGCCACCACCTTCTCCTTGATGCCGCCGACGGGGAGGACGAGACCGCGCAGACTGATCTCGCCCGTCATGGCCGTGTCGCTGCGCACGGTGCGTCCTGTCAGGGCGGATACGAGCGCCGTGAACATGGCGACGCCGGCGCTCGGTCCATCCTTGGGCGTTGCGCCCGCCGGGACGTGGATGTGGATGTCGTTCCGCTCGAACAACGCGGGATCGATACCGACATCCCGGGCCCTGCTCTTGACCAGGCTAAGCGCGGCCTGGGCGCTCTCGCGCATCACCTCTCCCAGCTGGCCGGTGAGGATGAGCCGCCCACCACCGGGCGTCCGCGTGGCCTCTATGAACAGGATATCACCGCCGACGGGTGTCCAGGCGAGGCCCGTCGCGACGCCAGGTACACTGACGCGCATCGCGACCTCGTCTTCGAAACGCGGTGGGCCAAGCAGGTCGTCGAGCTGATCGAGGCCGATATGTCTGTGGCTGGCCTTGCCCTCGGCAATGCCGACGGCAATATGCCGGAGAGCCCTGCCGACCTCGCGCTCGAGGTTCCGCACGCCTGATTCACGTGTGTAGTTCCGGATGATCGCCATCAGCGCCGCGTCGTCGATCTCAGCCTGATCGGGCCTGAGGCCGTTGGCTTCCAATTGCCGGCGGACGAGATAGCGCTTGGCGATCTCCAGCTTTTCGCTGTCCGTATAGCCGGAGAGCGTGATGATCTCCATGCGATCGCGCAATGGCCCGGGGATCGTGTCGAGCATGTTGGCGGTGGCGATGAACACCACACGCGACAGATCGAACGGCACGCCGAGATAATTGTCCCGGAACGTGCTGTTCTGCTCGGGGTCGAGCACCTCCAGCATCGCGGCAAAGGGGTCGCCCTGGATGCCGGCTCCCATCTTGTCGATTTCGTCGAGCATCAGCACGCAATCGCGTGAACCCGCCTTGCGGATAGCCTGGATGATATTGCCGGGCAGGGCGCCGACATAGGTGCGGCGGTGGCCGCGGATCTCAGCCTCGTCATGTACGCCACCGAGGCTGACGCGTCCGAACTGGCGCCCCATTGCCCGCGCGATGGACTGGCCGAGAGAGGTCTTGCCGACGCCGGGAGGGCCCGCGAAGCACAGGATCGGTGCCTTGCCCTGCGGCGCGAGCTTGCGCACCGCGAGATACTCGACGATGCGCGTCTTGATCTTGTCGAGGCCGAAGTGATCCTCGTCGAGGATGCGCCGGGCCTGGGCAATGTCGATCGGCTTTTCCTCGGGCAGGGCCCAGGGCAGCTCGATCAGCCAATCGAGATAAGTACGGATCATGCCGTATTCGGCGGAGGCATCGGGCATGCGCTCCAGCCTGCGCAATTCCTTGCGGGCAGCCTGGTCGACGTCCGGCGGCATTTTGGCCTTGGTGATGGCCTCCGTGAGTTCTGCCACCTCCTGCGCCTTGCCGTCACCCTCGCCGAGTTCGCGCTGGATGGCCGCCATCTGCTCGCGCAGGAGCACCTCGCGTTGGCGCTCGTCGAGGGAGGCCTTGGTTTGCCGCCCAATCTCCTGGGAGAGGCGCAGCACTTCGATGCGCTTGGCAAGGATCTTCGCGACCTTGTCCATGCGGGCATGGAGGTCCACGGTCTCGAGGATATCCTGCTTGTCGTTGGGAGTGATGTCGATATAGGCCGCTATGAGATCCGTCAGCGCGGAGGCCGATGTGGCTCCCTGCACCGCCGCCAGCAATTCCTGGGGTGCCTGCGGCAGGAGTTGCAGGGCCTCTGTTGCCTGCCCCTGCAGATGCAGGAAGCGCGCCTCGATGTCGGAGCTGTTGCCTTCCGGCTCCTCGATACGGCGGATGCGGGCTGCCAGGAAGGGCGTTTCCTTGATGAACTCCTCGACGTAGAATCGGCCATCACCTTGGCAGATCAGATGATGCGAGCCATCAGGCGCGGTCACGAAGCGGAGAATATTCGCGATGACCCCCATCCGGTGAAGGCCGAGCGGGGAGGGCTCGGCTTCGGGATCGCGTTGCATCAACACGCCGATCTGACGCCCTTCACGCACGGCTTGCTGCGCCGCTGCAACCGACGTGGGCCGGCCCCCGACGATGGGCATGACGACGCCAGGGAACAGAACAAAATTGCGCACGGGCACGATCAGCAGCGCGTCCTGTGGAAGTTCGCTCGGGCGCTGGGTTGCGGCGGTGTCGGCGCTGGGGGCTCCACCAGCGTCGGCGGCAAAAAGAGGCAGGTTCTTGAGCATCATGGCGGGGCCCTGATCAGACAAGCTTACGCAGCACGACGAGGAGGCAACCGTTGATCACGGACGGTCTGCCGACCTCATAGCGGCCTGTGGGAAGCTGGAGTTGCCGTTCGAACCGGCCTTGCGGCAGTTCGAGGCGATGAATGGTCGCCGTTCTCAGTTCCGGCGGCAGGACGCGCTCTCCCGCGATAATGAGAACCCCGCCCGTGATGGACACCTGGATGTGGTCGGGATCGACGCCCGGCAGAGCAGCTAGCACGCGCAGCTCATGGTCAGTCTCAAGGACATCGACAGGAGGTTCCCACTGGGGGGTTGCCGTCCGCCCCGTAGTGGCGGTGGGGCGAAACAAATCCCGATGCATGCGCTCGGCCCGTGCCAGCATTTCAACGGCATCGGACCACATCCAGGCCTTCAGGTCCCGGTTCTTCATTACTCGGTCTCCGCAACACTTGTTCGCCACGTCCATAGATAAGGTGCGATCATGCTTCCTGCCAATTGCCAATGACGACCTTTGGGTTGTCTTGGACGGCCTTGTCATGATGCACGCAGTCCAGGGCGCGCGCTATCGGGTTTGCCCGTGTCCCCACCGGGGCAGGGTGAAGCAGAAAGACGACCCGGGCGAGCGACATTCGCGCAGCCGGACACAAACGAGCCCGGGCGCCCAGACCGTCTTCGATCGCGGTCCGCTGCAGGCCCTCATGATCCTGCGGGCACCATTTAGTTGGCTTTAGCTATCCACGCCGACCGACATTGCGACGACAATGGATTGTCCCGGAGGAATGCGCGCGAGGCCCGGCTTGCGGCTGAACTCGTCGGCAAAGCCGGCCGGATCCGGCTGGCCATGCCATGGCTCGATACAGAGAAATTCCGCACCCGGCTTCATCCACAACATAACATCGGGGCAATTCTCGTGGGCGACCGTCAGCGCCAGTTTGCCGGCAGGTGAACCAAATCGAACCTGAGAGCTCTTCGGCCCGACAAGGAAAAGGCCGCCGCCCACGAAGAGGTCATCATCGAGGTCGAGATGGCCATTCGGCAGATCGACGGCCGCACTCTCCTCAGTGAAGAAGCCCTGCACGGGACGTTTGGTCGTAATGCGACGATCGTCGTCGAAGCTGATTCTGTAGGACGACTTCGGGACCCCAGGTTCCAGCGGCCAGCGAAAACCGGGATGGAAGCCAAAGCTCGCGGGCAGGGTTTCGCTACCGGGATTGGTGATCGTCGCGGCAATACGCAGGCCATCAGCGCCGAGGCCGTAATCCAGCTTCAAGTCGAAAGCGAAGGGATAGTGCTCGCGGGTGGCGGAGGTCGCTTCGAGCGTAAGGCTGCAACGGTCCGGCTCGCTTGCGGTCACGGTAAAGATCGAGCGCTTGGCGAAGCCGTGGGGCGGCATGGGATAGGCGCGGCCCCCGACGTGGATTTCGCCGTTGGTGACGAGGCCGATGGTCGGAAACAGGACTGGCGCACGTTCTGCCCAGCTGTTGACGTCGCCCGGCCAGAGGAGCGGCCTGCCATCATGATCGAGGCTCATCAGTTCGGCGCCGGCGGGATTGACGCTGGCGCTATAGCCGTGGCTTGCGATGTGAATGAGCGAGGGGGATTGGGGGGCAGTCGATGCGGGCATGGGTCCACCGGGTGCGTCGCGGCCCGGCTGTTCCGGGCCGGCCATCTAATACGCAAAGAGCGACGCGCGTCGAGGCATGCCGCAGGCATAACACGGGGCATGGGGCATCAATCATGGGGTGCCGCGTGGGGCGCTCCGACTGAGCCACGGAATTCGAGCGTCGCGGGAAGCTGGACATGCCGTCGCGGCTTAGGGGTGACTTGCGCGTTGCGGCTGTCCTCCAGTCGTTCCATGAGAAGCTCCCAAGTGGTTTCCGCGATCGCGATGCTGGGATGTCGGATAATGGACAGCGGCGGGGTCGTGACATCAGCCCAAACCGGCTCGTCGAAGGCAACCAGCGAGACATCGTCGGGGTAGATTATACCCGCCTCCCTGAAGGCGCGGAGAACCCAGAGGGTAATCACGCTGTTACTGGCGATGACGGCCGTCGGCGCGTCGGGCGCGCGCAGGGCGGCGACGAGCCGGGGTCCGAAGGTGATCTCGTCTTCCCCACTGACGAGGACGGTCGTGCGTGTCGTCTCAACGGCGGCTTGTCCGGCGGCTTCAAAGGCGGCAATCCGCTGCTGGGTGGTGACGAGGTCCGGATAGCGCGCGGTGTAGAGGATGTGGCGATGCCCCCGGGCGATGAGGCCCGCGACGGTCGCCCTCATGGCTTCGCTGTTGTTCATCGTCACATAGTCAAAGCGATCGTCCGGCCAGAGGCGGTCGACCATGACTGCCGGCACGCGGGCGCGGTGGAGCAGGTCGAAAGTGCGCTGCGGCGACTGGCTTGGGACGATGATCAGGCCGGCGATTCGATGGGCGAGCAGCGTTTCGACCCGTCGATACTCCATGTCCGGATCGTGTCTGCTGAGGATCTGAACCATCGCGTAGCCGCGCGTGTAGGCGATGTCTTCCAGGGCGTCGATCAAGCTCGTGAAATAGGCGCTCGCCGCATGCGGCACACACAGCCCGATCACGCGAGAGCTCTCACTTTTCAGGCTCTGCGCCAGGCTGTTCCGCAGATAGCCCAGATGCGCTATGGCTTCGAGGACCCGCTCACGCTTGTCGGCACTGACGACCTGCGGATCATTCAAGACATTGGATACGGTGCCCGTCGACACGCCCGCCCGGCGCGCGACGTCATGCATGGTCGGTTTACGCATCACGTTCAAGAATGGCTCCCGATCGGCTGGGGAGCATGGACGGGCGATGTCCGGCGCTCCCGTCATTGGAGGGTAGTGTCAAGGGCTGCACTGTAACTCCATCAGATTCGAGGGCGCGATACCTCCGGCGATGTTTTCGCTTGAAGAGCACTCCGATTTCAATTTATCTTTGGAACGTTCCAATCACAAGCCGCACGAACCGGGAAGACCATCGCCAAATGAAAGTAACGGGAGTTGAAACGTTCAAATTCTGGGTTGATTGGTGCAATTGGCTGTTCGTCCGCATCACGACCGACGAGGGGCTGACGGGCTGGGGAGAGGCTTCCCTGCATGGGCCGATCGAATCCGTGGAAACGGCCATACGGGAGATGGCGCCGCATCTCATCGGCCAGGATCCCGCCGGCCCGGAACAGCATTGGCATCGTCTGTACAATGCCTGGCGCTGGCGCGGCGGGGCCACGCTGACGAGCGCTCTGAGCGGGATCGACATTGCGCTGTGGGACCTTGAGGGCAAGAGGCTCGGCGTCCCGGTGCATCGCCTTCTCGGTGGGGCGCATCGCAAGCGCCTGCGTGTCTACGCGAGCCATTGGCTGTCCGGCGTTCGCACGCCGGAAGCGGCCTTCGAGGGCGCGCGCGAAGCGGTGCGCCGCGGCTTCACCGGCTTCAAATGCTGCCTGATCAGCTACGACGGCTTGCGCGCCAATGAAGCGCGGGAGCTGCGCCTCGCCCGTGAGATGATGGCGGCGGCGCGCGAAGGGGCGGGACCGGATGTCGACATCTTCCACGAATGCAGCGAGTTCCTGTCGCCGCGCACGGCGGTGATGCTCGATGAGGCCCTCTCGCCGTACAGGCCCGGCTGGTTCGAGGAGCCAATCCCTTTCGAGAACGCCAAGGTGATGGCGCGTCTTCAGCGCGATATCAGGACGCCGATCGCGACGGGCGAGCGTCTGCTGTCACGCTATGAATTCCGGGAGTTGCTGGAGGAGGGCGGCTGCAAGATCATCCAGCCGGACATCATGCACGGCGGCGGGTTCACCGAGTTGCGGCGCATAGCGGCCATGGCGGATACCTATTACGTGCCCGTCGCGCCGCATAATCCGGGTGGGCCGATCTGCACAGTCGCCTCCATGCATCTCGCGGCCAGTATTCCAAACTTCTACATTCTTGAGCAGATGGAGCCGCAGCGCGCCATTCGCGACGCGGTCAGCCGCCCGGCAATCCAGTTCGAGGACGGCCATTTCATCCTGCCCGAGGGGCCAGGGCTCGGCCTTGAGCCGGACATCGAGGCGCTCAAGGACCACGTCTTCAGGCCTCAGCCGCTCGGCGAGCGGCCAGGTTCGTTGTTCCGCTAATAATCCAGAATTCAGGGAGGACAGCTAATGTTGAAATCGACGCGCCGTAAACTTTTGTCCGGGATCGCGGGTGGGCTTGCACTTGGCGGGCTCGCATTCCTTGGAGCCACCGGCGCCATCGCGCAGACGGCGGATAAGCCGATCGTTCTGCAATGGCAGACAGCCAATTTGACGGAGAAGCAGTTCGAGCCGGTCTGGAAGGAGATGGTCGCTGCCTTCGAGGCGGCCAATCCGGGCATCAAGATCGAACCCGTTCTCGTTGCGCGCAAGGATCACTGGACGAAATTCGTGACCGCCTCGCAGGCGCGTCGCGCGCCTTGCCTCGTCTCGGTCGATCTGACCACCGCGGCCTATAACGGCTATCTGATGGCGCTCGACAAATACTGGGACGGCGAGCCGGAGGCCTGGCGCAAGGCTTGGAGCGACGAGGTGATGAAGGCCGCGCGCTGGCAGGGCAAGCTCTATGGCGTGCCGATCTGGGGCGGCATCTATGCGGAGATCTATAACGAGAATCTCGTCAAGGCGGCCGGCCTCGATCCCGCGAAGCCTCCGGTGAGCTGGGCCGACTATAGGACCTGGGCGAAGGCCCTGACCAAGGATGGCCAATGGGCGACAGCTATCCTCGGCGGCAAGACCGACACGACGACGCGCGTGCTCCTGAGCTGGATCTATTCCAACGGTGGCGAAGTCTTCAACGCCGACATGACCGAGGCGACCTTCGCCAAGAACCCGAAGAGCCTCGAGGCGATCAAGGCCTATCTCGGGCTTGCGCGAGACGGTCTGGCCGCGCCGGCACCGACCACGACGAACTACCTCGAACAGACGGTCATGTTCGCGCAGAACAAGATCGCCACGATGCGCAACGCCAACTGGGCGATCGCCAAAGCCGAGGAGGACAACCCCGCGCTCAAGGGCAAGCTCATCGTCGCGCCCGCGCCGCATCAGATCCCGAATGCGCCGACCCTTAAGACGGTGACGTCAACGAGCATCGCGGCCGATTGCGCGAACCCGGAGGCCGCCTGGAAGTTCATCAAGTTCGAAGCCGACGCGAAATGGTCGATCAAGCGCGCCAAGGTTGCGAACTGGATGCCCATTCGCAGCGATCTCGCCAATGAGCCGGAGATCAAGAGTGATCCGATGCTTCTGACCTTCCTGAAGATCGGCGAGAATGCGAAGCCCTATCCCCTGCCGCTGCCCATCTGGGCGGATATCGCGGCCGGCGACATCGTTGACGCCGTCCAGAAGGCCCTGCTCGCACCGGACACGCTCGAGACGGTCTTCAAGGACCTCGATGCCAAGATCAACCGTAAGCTGAAAGACCAATGACGGCGGTATCAGACAGTCTCTCCCGGCCGGCGCTCCCCCAGCGCCGCCGGGGCCAATCGGCCCGGCCCGGCCTCGAAAGCGAGCGTTGGCACGGGTACCTCTTCATCGCGCCAGCCTTTCTCTTTCTGTGCGCGGTGATCGTCGTCCCGCTCGTCAAGGCGTTCTGGACCAGCCTGGAGCGCACGCGCGGGCTGAACACGATGTTTGTCGGCTTCGACAACTATGTGCGCGTGCTCGAAAGCGAGGCGTTCTGGAATTCGCTTCGGGTGTCCCTGTCCTTCACGGCCCTCTGCGTGGCGATGCACATGGCGATCGGGCTCGGGCTCGCGATGCTGCTCAATCGCGTCGTCCATGCGCGTGCGGTGCTGCGCGTTGCGTTCCTGACGCCATGGATGGTCGCCCCGGCGATCGGCTCGACGATCTGGCTCTGGCTGCTGGAGCCGCAATTCGGTGTCGTGAATTATCTGTTCTCCGCCGTGGGGCTGATCGACAGCTACAAGGCCTGGCTCGGCGAGCCCTCGCTCGCCTTCGGCTCCATCGTGGCGGTCGATGTCTGGCGCGGCGTGCCTTTCGTCATGCTCCTCCTCCTGGCCGGTTTGCAGACCATCCCGGTGGAGCAATATGAGGCGGCGAGTATCGACGGAGCATCACCGTTGCAAAAATTCCGCTATATAACCCTGCCAAATCTGAAGTATTTCATTGTGGTCGCCTCGACGCTCGACATCATCAATACGATCCGCATGTTCGACATCATCGCGGTGATGACGGGCGGCGGTCCTGTCGGTGCCACCGAGGTCCTGCCGGCGTTGCTCTACAACACCGCCTTCCGCGCCAATCACTTCGGCGAGGCAGCAGCGATCGGTGTGCTTTTGCTCATTCTCGTGCTGGCCTTCTCGGTGCTCTATGTCGGGCTGACACGCACCCACGCGCAGGAGGGGTCACGATGAACCGCGTTGTGTTGACGCCGGCCGATGTCCTGCGCTGGGTGCTGATCCTGGCTGCGCTGGCGGTGACGCTCTTCCCATTCTACTGGATGGTGAATACCTCGCTGAAGCCGGGCCCCGAGGTTTTCCAGTCGCCACCGACCTTCTTCTCATCGAACTGGTCGTTCGAAGCCTATCGCGTGGTCTTTGAGACGCGGCCGATAGGCCGATATCTTCTGAACAGTCTGGTTGTATCGATCGGCGCGACGGCGTTGTCCGTTGTGCTCTCGGCGCTCGCGGCTTATGGCTTCACGCGTTTCTTCGTGCGTGGGGCGGCTGCTTTCGTGCTTTTCCTGCTGTTCACGAAGATGCTGCCGGAGACGCTGCTGATCATCCCGTATTTCCAGATCATGGCGTCGCTTGGCCTCGTCGATACCTATCTTGCGCTGATCCTGGCCTATTCGTCGTTTGCCTTGCCGTTCTCGGTATGGATGCTGATAGGCTTCTTCCGCACCATCCCGCGCGACATCGACGAGGCGGCGATTATCGATGGTGCATCGCGGCTGCAGACCTTCTTCAAGGTCATTCTGCCGCTGGCGCGCCCCGGCCTCGTCGCCGTGGCGCTGTTCACCTTCATCATCGCCTGGAATTCCTATGTCTGGGCGCTCGTACTGACGACGGATGCCAACATGTTCGTGGTCTCGGTGGGCATCGCCAATCTTGTCGGCGAATACCGGGTGCAATGGAACGAGCTGATGGCCGCTTCGGTCATTGCGGCCCTGCCGGTGATGGTCCTCTACGGCTTCCTTAACCGGCATCTTGTCAGCGCGATCACCGCGGGCGCGGTCAAGGCGTAGTCCGAAGACGCCACGCCGCCCTCATGAATCGGATGCTCCTTCGGGCTTGCCCGAGGGAGCGACATCGATTTCGAAGGGAATGCTCTTCTTCGGCATGCTCTCGTGCTCCGACCCGTTGGTCAGGCGCCACACGGCCTTCTGTGCTGGTCCGTCAATTTCGAGGTCGAGTTCGATTTCGTAGCGATCCGGCCGGAAAAGGGCCTGGAGGTATGAGATAGGCTGGCCAGAAGCATCGCGTGACACGCGCATCATGCAGAGCAAAGGCGCGCCCATCTCGACGCCGAGATGCTTGGCGGAAAATGGATCGGCCGACCGCGCGTTGATGCGCTGACGCGCCGTTGCCGAAGGATAGCCCGCCTGTGAAAACAGGGTAATCAGCGGCGCGCTGAGGAAACTCTCGCGCGTGAAGTCCTTCGCCACACACTCATGGATATAGGTGGTCAGCAGCCCGACCGGCCGGCGCTTATAGGTCCGGAAGCGGATGGCCTTGTGCACATTGGCGCCGGGTTCAATCTCGAGAAGGCTGGCGACGTTCGGCGGGGCGCTGACGAAGCCGAAGTCGAGCAGCGTGGTCGTCGTCTCCCGCCACATCTCGGATAGATTCATCGTGAAGCTGCGAGGCTGGCTACCCGGCGGCAGCTTTGCCTTGGTGAACGTGCCGACACCCTGGCGCGTCTTGATGTAGCCTTCGCTCTTCAGAAGCTCCAGCGCCTTGCGGACCGTGATCCGGGATGTCGCGAAGCGCTCCGCCAGAGCAGATTCGCTCGGCATCAGCTCCTTGTGTGGATAGAGGCCCTCGCAAATCTCCTCGCGCAGCACCTGGTAGACCCGCCAGTAGATGGGAAGCGGGGACGTGGCTGCGTCCGGTGAATCAATCCACAGGTCTCTCAAAAGGGCGGCCCTTACTTCCGTTGTTTCAAATGACGCGCAGCTGCGCCTGGCCTCCAGCCAACGCCGACGCCGCCCACCTCTATAGCACGGCAAAAAGCGTAAGCCTACGAGATGTCTACTTGTTGACTTGTCTATATGACATAACTAGTGTCCAGGTGCTGAACAAAAAAATCCAACTGAGGGGATGGAGCTATGAGAGCGTTTCTCACGCAGACCCGTCTTGTTGCCAAAGCTCTTGCACAGGTTGCGCCGGTCGTCGCTGCAGCCTCTTTTTTCGCCGCCGCGCCGGCCTGGTCCGCCCCGCTTGGCGATGTGACAATCGCCACCCATCTTGACCTGATGACGCTGGACGGCTCGCAGAACGTGACCGGCTGGCATCGCTGGGTCTTTCGTAACCTTTATGATCCGCTGATTACGCTCGAGAAGTCTGGCGAGCTCGGTCCAGCCCTTGCGGAAAAATGGGAACGGATCGATGAACAAACATGGCGTTTTCATCTCCGCAAGAACGTCAAGTTCCACAACGGCGAGCCGTTCACCGCTGACGCTGTCCGCTTCTGGCTGGAGCAGGCAAAGCGACCGGAGTCGCAGGCGAGGGGTTCGCTCACCCTGATCAAGGAAGCTCGGGTTGTCGATGATTTCACGGTTGATTTCATCACGGACGGTCCCGTCTCCTATCTTCTGGAAACCATCGCAGATCGTGTATCCGCGATACCGCCCAAGTATTACAAGGAAGTAGGCCCGCAAGCCTTCGCTTTGAAGCCGGTCGGGACGGGTGCCTATAAATTCGTGAGCTGGCGCCGCGGCGATCGTGTTGTTCTCGAAGGGAACGCCGATTACTGGGGCGGCGCGCCCAAGGCCGACAAGCTGACCTTCTGGGTGGTGCCGGATGCCTCCGCGCGTGCCGCTGCCGCCCTCAATGGCGAGGCCTCGATCGCGGCGAATATCGCTCCACTGGAAACACCCCGCTTCAAGGGCTCGACCGTCGCGCGCATTGAAGCAACGGAGTCGGGCAATCGTCCGATCTGGGGTGGTCTTGTCTATGATCGCCCGATCTTCCGCGACAAGCGCGTGCGGGAGGCGGTCAATCTCGCCGTCAACAGGCAGGCGATCGTCAATCGTCTTCTGCGAGGCTTCGGCAAACCGATGGGGCAGCTCTGCGCCTCGTCGATGGGCTGCTTTGACAGCAAGATCGAGGCGATGCCCTATGATCCGGAGCGCGCCAAGAAGCTTCTCGACGAAGCCAATCTCCAGGACAAGTCAATCATACTGCATGCCCCGCAGGGGCCGGTGCCGCTTTCGTCCGAACTCACGCAAGTCATTGCCTCGGATCTTCAGAAGGTTGGTTTCACGGTCAAGATCCAGATCGACGAGGCCTCGCAGTATTCGGCCAAACTCTATGATTTCAAGGCGAACCAGAAGGATGTCGGCGACATCTTCATCTATTTCTACCAGGGCGGGCCGGGGTCGGAGACCACCATTCGCTCGCTGACGCATTCCAAGGGCAACTGGAACTGGTCGCATTACGTCAGTCCGGAAGTCGACGGTTGGTACGAAACCTCGCGCCGCGAATTCGATCCCGGGAAACGAGATGTGGAGTTTCAAAAGATATCCGCGCAGGTTCGGGCGGATATTCCATGGCTGTTCCTGTACGAGCCCTTGTCCATCTGGGCGGTGAACAACAAGATTGCCTGGAAGGCGCGCTCCGACGACCAGATCATCGTTCAAGATATGGAACCGGCTTCGAAATGACCTGGTTCATCCTGCGACGCATGGTCAGCGCGCTCGTGGTGATCGTCGGGGTGGTGACGGTGATCTTCATCCTGTCCCGCCTCGTCGGTGACCCTGTGGCGCTCATGATCCAGCCCGGCATGACCGATGCCGACGTCGCACAGTTGCGGGCGGTATGGCATCTCGACGATCCCATCATCGCGCAATACTGGCGGTTCCTGGTGTCAGCACTGGAGGGTGACTTCGGGCTGTCGATCTGGCAATCGCAGCCGGCTCTTGGTCTCGTTCTGGAGGCGCTGCCGGCCACCCTGCTGTTGACCGCGAGCGCGCTCGGTTTCGCGCTCGTGCTCGGGGGCATTCTTGGCGCGCTGAGCGCGATCTACAAAGGAAGCGTTCTGGATCGCGGCATTATGGGCCTGACGCTGTTCGGCCAATCCATGCCGAACTTCTGGCTCGCCCTGATGCTGATCCTCGTCGTCTCGACACAATGGAAGCTGCTGCCGCCGGCCGGCTTCGGCGAGCCCCGCTATCTCGTCCTGCCCATGATCGCGCTTGGTCTTTTCCCGCTGGCGAGGCTGACGAGGCTGATCCGTTCGGAACTGCTCGACGTGCTCGGCCAGGACTATATCCGCACCGCGCGCAGCAAGGGCGTCCCGACGGGACAGATCCTCCTGCGTCATTGCCTGGGCAATATCGCGATCTCATTGATCACGGTGCTTGCGGTCGACTTCGCCCTGCTGATGGGGGGCGCGGTCGTCACGGAGACGATCTTTGCCTGGCCGGGCATGGGGCGGCTGATGATCCAGGCGATCGAACGTCGCGACTTTCCCGTCATGCAGGCCGGGGCCTTTGTTGTCGCCATGGTCGTGGTGCTGACGAGCCTTGCGGCGGACCTCGCCTACTCGGCGGTCAATCCGAAGGTGCGCTATGCCTGAGCTGGCCGACAGCCTGCCCGTGAAAATCGAGGCGGCGCCCGCCCGCCGCCGGTCGCGCCTGTTCCGCCGCATCAGGCCGGCTGCGATCCTCAGCGCCCTATTCCTTGCCGTTGTTGCCTTCTGCGCCCTGACGGCGCCGCTGATAGCCCCGTATGATCCTCTGCGCGCCGATATCATGGCCAACCTCATGCCGCCCTCGCTGACCGGGGAGGACGGCATGCCGCCCCATGTTTTTGGAACCGACGTGCTGGGTCGGGACATCCTCAGCGGCGTGATCTATGGGGCCCGTGTTTCGCTCATTGTGGCCATTTCCTCTGTGTTCGGCGCAGGGGTGGTCGGCACCCTGATCGGTTTGATAGCCGGCTATGCGCGCGGGTGGACCGACGAAGTGATCATGCGCCTCGTCGATGTTCAACTGGCGTTTCCCTTCATCCTGCTCGCGATCATGATCATGTACATCCTCGGCCCGGGCCTCTGGAACGTCGTGATCGTGCTGATCATCGCCAAATGGCCGATCTATGCCCGTGTCGCCCGGGCGGAGGCGATGCGGCATGCCGAGAGTGAATTCGTGCTGGCCGCGCGCTGTATTGGTGCCGGGCGATTTCGCATCCTGCTGCGGCATATCTTGCCGAATGCTTTGACGCCGCTGATCGTCGTCGCGGCTTTCGCGGTACCGCAGATGATCATCTATGAGGCTGCGCTGAGCTTTCTGGGGCTCGGCTTGCCGCCGGATCAAATATCCTGGGGATCGATGCTCTCGGCCGGTCGCAGCGTGCTGGATCAGGCCTGGTGGGGCGCGACCTTCCCGGGGCTTGCCATCATGTTCACCGTGCTCAGCATCAACATCCTCGGCGAGACGCTGCGGGAATGGGCCGGGCCGGATCTGAGCCGGGACTGAGAGGACATCATGCATAATCCGGGCACCGCCCAATCGCTGGCCGAGATGCCGGCCCTGGACCCGATCACCGTGGAAATCGTACGAGGCGCGCTACGGTCCGCGCAGCTCGAGATGGGCTCGCTGCTGGAACGCACCGCGATGTCGCCCGTCATCCGTGAGAAGCAGGATTACTTTACGGGTCTCGTCGACCGTGATCTCAACCTTCTCATCGGCACCAAGATGCCGTCTGGCGGTCGTATCGTTCCACCGGTGCTGAAGCAGTATCCGATCTCCGCGATGCGGCCGGGAGATATCTTTCTTTACAACGATTGCTACGGCACGAATGGCGCCGTGTCGCATTCGCCGGACATGGTCTTCGTGACGCCGGTTTTCATTGATGATGTGGTCGAAGGCTTCGTCTTTGCCTGGGCGCATTTCATCGATATCGGCGGGTCTCACTCCAGCTCGACGACGCCGGATACGGAAAACATCTTCCAGGAGGGTGTGATCGTCCCCATCGTCCGGCTCTGTCAGGATGGTGCCATCAATGACGACATCTTCCGCATGTTCGTCAGCAATTCACGCTTTCCGGAGATCGTGCGGGGCGACGTCCGCTCGATGATCGCGGCGGTTCAGCTCGGTGAGCGGCGGCTGCGCGAAATTCTCGAGCGCTTCGGCGTGGAGCGGGCTTATGGGGCGTTCGGCAGCTTGATCGCCAGCACCGAGAGGACGGTGCATCAGCGCATGCACGCGGCTTTTCCGCCCGGGCGCTATCGCTTTGCCGACGTGGTCGACGACGACGGCATGGGTTCGGGTCCGCTCGCGGTGCGGATGACGATGGAGTCCGATGGCGAGCGTCTGGTCCTCGATGCGACCGCCAGCGACGACCAGACGCGTGGGCCGGTCAATTTCCTGATGAGCAGCGTCATTCCGAGCATGGTCTTCGGACTGTTCATGACGGCGGAGAGCCCGGATCTATTGCCCAACGAAGGTTTGTTGCGCAATATCGATGAATTGAAGCTACGGCCGGGCAGTATTTTGCAGCCGAAATATCCCGCGCCGCTTGGCCAGCGCGCGACGACGTCGCGCCGGGTGCACACCACCTGCTACGGTCTCGTGGGCGTTGCCGAGCCCGCAAAGGGGCATGCTTCGAGCTCAGCCTACTCGCTCGGCAAGATTTCCGGCATTCGCGAGGAAACGGGCAAGAGCTATCTGAAGACGATGGGTTTCGGCGTCGGGCAAGGCGCACGGCCCTATGCCGATGGCATTGACGCCGTTTACTACATCGCGCAGCGCAATTTCCCGGTCGAATTCGCCGAGATGAACTATCCGGTGCGCATCCGCCGTTATGGTATTCATCGGGATTCCGGCGGGCCGGGGCGGTGGCGTGGCGGCTGTGGCATCGTGCGCGAGGTGGAACTCCTCGGTGACAGTGCGACGCTGATGCTCCGCCTGACGAATTGCATTCATCCGCCCTTCGGGATCAACGGCGGCATGTCCGGCCGCGCCGGGCGCTTCACCATGAACCCCGGCACGCCGCACGAACGGTCGCTACCCTATCTCGCGGAGGGGGTGCCCATGGAACGCGGTGATATCCTGCGCATCGAGACCCCCGGTGGCGGCGGCGTCGGCCATCCCTTCGACCGCCCCGTCGAGCTCGTTTTGCGTGATGTGCTGGGTGAATTCGTGAGCCTCGACAGTGCCCGCGACGACTATGGGGTCGTGATCGATCTGGACGCTGAGACCGTCGATCTCGCCGCCACTGAGGCGCTGCGTCGCGAACGACGCTGGCCGACGAAGCTGGTTCACCGCAATGGCTATTACGACGAGGACGGCTGGTACGAAGCCTCCTTTAAACTCAAGGAAACCGCCTGATGCCGAAGGCCAAAGTATCCGATATCGAGATGTACTATGAAATCGCCGGCGAGGGCCCTCCGCTGCTGATGAGCAGCGGATGGTCGCTGGCCGGGCGCAATTTCGGAAGCAGTCATCCGATCCTATCGCAGAAATACATGTGCATTCGCCATGATCACCGCTGTATGGGACGCACGGACGCGCCGGACGGGCCGCTGACGCTGGAGCAGATGGCGGATGATTTGGCCGGGTTGCTGGATCATCTCAAGATCGAGCGTACGCGCATGATCGGCGGTGGCGGCATGGGCGCCCGTGTGGCGATGGCGCTCGCCATCCGTCATCCCGATCGCATCACAGCGTTGGAGCTTGGCTCCGCCGTGTTGAAATCCGATCATTTCAGCGCCTCGCTCGCGAGGGTCTGGAAGCGGATGCGCGCGCTTGACCCGGAACTATGGGCGGAGGAAGTCACGCTCTGGTCTTACACGCCCAATACTTACAACACGCGGCCCGAGATCCCGGAGAAGGCCTTCCGCGGCCGTGCCGGCGAGAATACCTTCCCAGCGCCTCAAGCCTATGACCGTATCGTTGATGCGATGCTCGCCTTCGATGTGCGCGATACGGCCTGCCAGATCAAATGTCCGACGCTCATCACGTCAGGCGGGATCGAGGACCTGTTCTCCGGTCCGCGCTATGCGCGCGCGGTGCATGCGGCCATTCCCAACTCCGTTCTCAAGGTATTCGAGGGAGCGGCGCATGGTTATACCGGTGAATGCCATGACGAATACATTAAGCTCGTGCTCGACTGGTTTGAGAAGCACGGCGACTAGAGCTTACGCCGGAAAAGCCGGCTAGCTTTTTGGCTGTGTCCGTGGAACGCAGGATCCCACGGGCCGGAACGCCATCGTATTGCGACAGCAGGCCCTGGGAAGCGGTTCCGTCCGCTTCTCAGGACGATCGTGATTTGCCAAAGGTCATCCCATGTCCCCCCATCAAGAACGAACCCGCAGGACACTCTCGCTCGGCATTGATACCGGCGGCACTTTCACCGATGTCTCCCTAGTGGATCGCTCCGATGGCAGGGAGTGGAAGGCCAAGGTGCCATCCACGCCCGATGATCCATCGCGCGGCTTCATCGATGGCGTGAGGAAGGTGCTCGCCCTTGCCGGCGCGCCGGCAAGTGACGTGAGCCATGTGTTCCACGGCACGACGGTCGCGACGAATGCCATTCTGGAGATGCGCGGCGCTGATTGTGCGCTGATCACGACGCGTGGCTTCAGGCATGTGCTGGAGATCGGCCGTCACGACATTCCCCGCTCCGCCAATATGTTCTCCTGGGTGAAGCCAGCGCGGCCCATCCCGCCGCAGCGCATCTTCGAGGCGGCCGGCCGCATTGATTTCAACGGCACGGAGATCGAGCCGCTCGCCGAGGACGAGGTCCGCGCTGCCGCACGGAAGATCCGCGCGAAAGGCATCCGCTCCATCGCGGTGTGCTACCTGCATGCCTATGCCAGCGGTGCGCATGAAGAGCGCACGCGGGATATTCTCATCGAGGAAATCCCGGACGCGCAGATTTCGCTCTCAAGCGAGGTGCTGCCAACCTTCCGGGAGTTCGAGCGCAGCATGACGACGGCGCTCAATGCCTATGTGATGCCGTTGATTTCGGACTATGTCGGACGTCTGGAGGCGCGGCTGCGTGACGAGGGCATCGACACGGCGCGTCTTCTGCTCGTGAAGTCCAACGGTGGCGTCACCGGGGTCGATACCATCCGGCACGAGCCGATCCAGACGGCGCTGTCCGGGCCTGCCGCCGGGGTCATCGGCGCCCAGCATATCGGCAATCTCGCCGGCGAGGGCAGGTTGATCACGCTCGATATCGGCGGCACATCGGCGGATATCTGTCTCATCGAGGGGGAGCGCCCCGCCATTACGTCCGAGGGCAGTGTGGGCCAGTGGCCGGTGCATCTGCCGATGATCGCCATCCACACAATCGGCGCTGGCGGCGGTTCCATTGCGCGGGTGTCGGATGGGGGGCTGGCCGTTGGTCCCGCCAGTGCGGGCGCACAGCCGGGCCCGGCCTGTTATGGGCGCGGCGGCAGCGAGCCAACGGTGACCGATGCCCATCTCGTCCTGGGACATTTGCCGGAGCGTCTTCTGCATGGCGCAATGTCGCTCGATATTGATGCGGCCTCCCGCGCGGTTGAGAAGGTTGCGCGGGCGCTTGGCACAAGCCTTCACGACACGGCGCGCGGCATCATCGACGTGGCCAACAACAACATGATCGGTGCGATCCGCGTGGTGTCTGTGGAGCGCGGCTACGATCCCAAGGATTTCGCGCTGGTGCCGTTTGGCGGCGCCGGGCCCCTGCATGGGGGCTTCATCGCGCGCCTGCTCGGCATGAAATCCACCATCGTCGGGCTTGGCTGCGGCGTCCTGTCGAGCAAGGGCCTGCTGATCGCCGATCTCAAGAGCGATTTCAGCCGCACCCTGCTGCTGCGACCACCCTACGATGATCTCTCGCGTCTCGACCAGTTGTTCCGCGAACTGGGGGCGCGCGCACGCAACTGGCTTGACGCGGAGGGCATTGCCGTGGAGGGGCAGGAGATCAGCCGCTCCGTGAGTTTCCGCTACGAAAACCAGGGCTATGAACTCGACGTACCGTGGGAAGCGGAGAGCGTATCGCAGGCCGCGCTCGCCAAGGCGATCGAGGCTTTCCATGCGCTGCACAGGCGCCTTTATACGTTTGACCAGAAGGATGCGCCGGTCGAACTCACAGGGGTGCGTGTCAACGCGACCGGTCGTCTGGCCAAACCGCAAGCGGCACCGATCGAGGCTGGGACGCGTGTGGACGACGCGCGTTCGGGCAACCAGAAAGTCTATCACGACGGCGGATGGTTGACCTGCAACGTCTATGACCGCAACCAGTTGCCGATCGGCGGTGTCATCGCCGGCCCGGCGATCCTCGAGCAGATGGACGCGACCACCTTTCTCCTGCCCGGACAGGTCTGCCGCATGGATTCCCATGGCAACCTGATCATTACGGAAAGAGGCACCGGGCGATGACCAGCCGCCGGCCCGCAGACATGTCCTGCGGGCCGCGAACGGCGTGGTTGTCAGCCAGATGACAGGGCTTTGACTCGCACCGGGCCGAGGAGGCCCGAGGGCAGGAGTGGCGCATTCTTGTCGTACACGGGGAAGACCGTGAAGCAGTAGGTTTCGCCCGTCTCCTTGGAGATCTCGTCGCCGATCATCCGGTTGACCCAGAGATTGGTGACATCGACCTCGAGGTCATTGTCGCCATCGCGGACGTGGTCCGTAATATCGACCTCGTAGGGCTCGGCCCAGCGCAGGCCGACGGCCCGGCCGTTGAGACGGACGGCGGCGATCTCACGGACGCTGCCGAGATCGAGGATCAGCCGCTCGCCCGAGTGCCAGGCGCCTTGCGGCACGGCAAAGCGCTTTGCATAGGTGGCGGTCCCGGAGAAATGTCGGATGCCGGCATCCGTGCTTTCGTTCCAGGCTTCGAGATGCGTGAATGTCGCCTCGGCGGGTGCGCCGCGCTTCGGCTGGAAACGCAGGCTCCATTCGCCCGCAAGCTCGAACAACGTTCGCAGCGCCGGCGTGGAAGCCCGAGCAATGTGTGCGCCGCCATTGCTCAGTACCACGAAGACGGTTTCCCGTGGCCGCAGGGTGAGCGGAACGACCGTGCGGTCTCCTTCCGCGCGGGCGTGGACCGGCGTGATGCGTCCGGTTTCCGGATGCCAGATCTCGGCCGAGTTGCGATTGACCCGAAAGCTGAGCTCGAAAGTCGCATCGGTTGCGACGCGACTATTGACGAAGTAGATGTCGAGTTCCGGTGTTCGCCGGTGCACGAACAGGAGCTTGTGCGCCGGATTGGCGCGCGTATAGTCGAAGTCAGGGTGAAGGCCGAGGGCGGCGAGGGCTTGCGGCAGTCTGCGGCCCTGATAGAGGCGTCCGTGGCCGATACCGCGCAGGCCGCATGTTTCGTGATCACCCCATAGCTCGCTGACCAGCGCGGCGAAGGTCTCGCGGTCATCGGCCTGGCTCGGTGTGAAGCGCGGGCGCTCGCCGATAACGGTGGCGCCGGCCGTGATCAGGGCCTTGAGCTTCCTCAGTACGGGCAGGGTGAGGGCCGCGCTGTTGCCGCCGAGATAGAGCACGCGATAGCGCATGCCGCTCGGCGTCGTGAGCCTGCCATCCTCGACGGAGAAGAGATCGAGCAGGGCGTTGTCGTTCACGAAGTCAAAGGCGTAGCCATCGGGGATATCCGTGAATTTGTCATGGGCGTAAAGGCCGGTGATAGGCGCCTCCTGCCCATAGAAATAGGCGATGTCGGCGACGAAGCGGCCCGCCTGAAGAAGGTGTGAGCAACGCGCGAGATAGCTGACCCAGGCCTGCCCCGCGGGCTCCGCCCAGGTGTCATTGCGGTTGAAGTGCTGGCCGTAGGGCCCGAGCGTGAGGCCGGGCGCGGCATCCGCCAGTGGCTGGTGCACCGATGTATGGATGACGAAGCGGTTGACGCCCAGCGCCATCATTTCGTCCGCCACGGGCTTCAGCGAGCGGGGGCTGTCGCTCCAGCCACTGAGATCACCGTTGGTCGTCATCGCCTCGGCCGCGACGAGGTTCTGGCCATAAAGATGCGCGACCGAGGCCGTCTCCTGCAGGTCGACGCCATAGTTCGGGATGTCCTCGCCATGTTCGCGCCGCACCCAGAAGGCGCCCATGGGCACGTCGGAGCGTTCCTTGAAGGCCATGCCATCGCCGATGGTCGGGCGTTCCCGCTCCATGGATTCGCAATAATGCAGCATGCCATGTGCATGGAGAGTATCGGCGATCTCGCCATAGTGGTTCTTGACCACGAGGTCGCCGATGGCCCGTCGGAAATCCCAGAGAAAGCCTTCTGTTTCCGCGACGCCATCGACAATATAGCCGAACAGGGCTGGCATGAACGGCAGCAGGGGATAACCGCGCTCCTCCGCGAAGAGCGCCGGCATGTCCTCCGTCCAGTTCTGGGTGCCAGCCTCCCAGCTGTCGGTGATCATGGCGGCAATGCCGTACTTGCCCAAAGGCGCGCCGGAGGCATCGGCATATTGCGCGAGATACGTGTCTAGATAGGCCTTCACATGGGTCCGGTTGAGCTTGTCGACCTCAAGGCCCGTCGCCTCGGGCGAGGCCGGATGGTTCTTGGTGCCGACGAGCGAATAGCCGATGCGCAGCACAACCCATTGGCCATCCGGCGCCGTCCAGTCGAGCGTGCCCGTCTCAGGTGTGAAACGATCCGTCAGGTCTATGACGTCGGCTGCGTTGACGATCGCGTCCGGCGAGGCGGGATGGCTGGGAAAAGCATAGAAGTCGTTCAGGGTGCCGAAGCCCGCTTTCTCCTCGAAGCGGTTGATGCGTGCCCCGCCGCGCAACACGAGCTGGCTGACGCGGTGGGCCTTGGGCCGCTCGCTGAAACGGAAAGGCGAGGCGCGGAAATCGAGCGCTTCCGGCGGATTGGTGAAGGTGACGCGGAAGAAGCGCGCCGTCGTCGGCGCGATCGAGAGCGTGTGCTGCGGCGCGGAACTGCGACCAAGCTCATAGCCGGGAACCTCGGCGATGGGACGGAACGTGACTCCGTCGTCGCTTGCCTCGAGAGTGCCGAGAGGCGGTGCCTGCCGCCGCACCTTGGGCTTGGCCCAGTTGTCCGGCGCCACCGCGACGCTGAGGGAGCGGATGGTCTGGGCTGAGCCGAAGTCGAACTGGATAGTGGCGTGAGGCTCGCCGGGCACGATCGGCAGATCGACAGCGCTGATATAGTCGTTGTCGGAGAGAATGGCGGGATCGACGGCACCGGCGTTCGATGTGACCGTCGGGGCGGGCAATGCGTCGTGCTCGCAGGCGGGGAGGGGAAAGGCAATGATTCGGCTGTCGCGATAGAACGGGTCGAGCGGCTTTGGTCCCTGGGTCCCGAGGGAGCCGACATGGCCGGCATTGGGAAAATTCTGGAAGGTCCCGGCCACGTCATGGGGACGGGGCAAAGCGCGCGCCGCGCTGCCGCCCCTGACGATGGTCTCGCTCCAGACCAGCTTTTTCATGGCCTGGTCGGGGCTGACCCAGGGACCGCCCGTCTCACTCCAGCCCGGCGAGCCGGCGATCGCCATCTCGAAGCCGAACTCGCGCCCGAGATCGACCGCATATTTCAGCGCGTCCTTCCACGGCGCGGTCATGTAGGTCAGGCGTTCGGGCACCACCTGCGGTGTGTCCCAGCCGGCGTCGAACATCTGGAAGCCGCCGATGCCGACACGGTTCATCCATTCAAGGTCGAGCCGGATGCCTACCTTGGCGATATTGCCGTTCATCCAGTGCCACCAGACGCGGGGCTTGGCAGCATTGGGCGGCACGAGAAAGCCAGCTTCGAGTTCGCTGCGTGTTGAGCGAGCGGTTTCCGACATGTCCGTTTCCTTCCCCTAATCGTCCGTGACGGCGCGCGTCATCGTGCCGCGCTCCTGCGGAGCGCATGCCGTTCTGGAATTCCGACGTTGCAATCGAACTCTTGTGAAAAATTGGAGAGGATCCGCGCAGCTTTCCCGCGCGGTCGGATACTCCAGGTTCAACCGACATTCAGCTAAGAGGTCCGTTCCCAGCCCATGTCATCTCCGGCGGTCCCGCACTGACTTCGCCTTCAACCTCATGGTCGGGCTTGCCTTGGCCATCCCTGAATGTCGATTGGTCCTAACCTTTGATACCGCTGGCGAAGCCCTTGATCATATTCTTTTGCAGGAAGAGGAAGGCCAGCATGACCGGAGCAATACCGATGAGAAGCGCCGCGAAGACGATGCCCCACTGCGTCACATACTGGTCAACGAAGGCGTAGATCGCCACGGGCACCGTCGCCCAGCTGGAACCGCTGAGATAGAGCAGCGGTGTCATGAAGTCGTTCCAGATGAAGACGCCGTTGAGGATCAGCACCGTGCCGGTGATCGGCCGCAACATTGGCAGGATGATGTGGATGAAGGCGACGAGGTCGCTCGCGCCGTCGATCCGGGCGGCTTCCTCATAGGTCCGCGGAATGGTCCTGATGAACCCGGAATAGAGGAAGATGGTGAAGGGCAGCTGCAGGCCGGAATAGAACAGGATGAGCGACAGCGGCGAGCCGAGCAGGCCCATGTCTCGCATCAGCTGGTAGAGCGGAATGAGCGCGAGCTGGAAGGGCAGGATCAAGCCCGTCAGGAAGAAGAGATAGAGCCCATAGCCGAGCCGCGGCTTGCATCGCGCCAGGAAATACGCGGCGAGCGATCCAACAGCGACGAGAACGACGAGGCTGCCTGCGACGACCGTGATGCTGGAAATGAGCGCGTCGGCCAGATAGGCGTCGTGCCAGGCGGTCTGGAAGTTCCCGAGATAGGGATCGCTCGGCGGGGAAAGGGGCGCCTCGCGCCATTCGGCCTGCGACTTGAAGGCGAGCACGACGAGAATATAGATCGGAAAGGCGAAGACGGCCGCGAGGGCGATCATCACCACTTCGAGCGCAAAGGTCCCGAATGTGTAGCGGCGGTCATCCACTGGGAATCTCCCTGCGTCTCAGGATATGCGTGGCAGCGAAGACGATGGCGGCGACGAGGAGAGCGAAGACAAGCGCTGTCGCCGATCCATAGCCGTATTCGCCGAACTGGAAGCTTGTCTTGTAAATGATGGTGGATAGCGTCTCGGTCGCATAGCCCGGTCCTCCGCCAGTCAAGACATAGATCTGGTCGAAGAATTTCAGCCCCTGGACGAGGCCGATCACCACGTTGATCGTCATGGCGGGCGCGAGCAGCGGCAGGATGATATAGCGCAGCCGCGCCGCGCTTGAGGCACCGTCGATCTTTGCCGCCTCGATCAGTTCCTTGGGTACACCTTGCAGGCCAGCAAGGAAGATGACCATGGCGAGGCCGACCGAGCCCCAGCCGGTGACGAAGATAACAGAGAACAGGGCGAGCGTGGGCTCGCCGAGCCATTGTTGTGCCCAGCTTGCCGGCCCGACCAGCTTGATGATTTGGTTGAGCGCACCCGTAGTGGAGAAGATGTATTTCCACGAAAAGGACATGATCACCGGCGTGAGAACGACCGGCATGAAGAAGATCATGCGTAGGAAATTTCTGCTCTTGAGCTCGCTGTCGAGCGCAAGAGCAAGAAGAAGCCCTACGATGACTTTGCCCGTGACGAGAGCGAAGGCCATGATCAGCGTCGTGCTGATGGCGGACAGCGCCTGCGGGTCACCAAACATGCGCTGGAAATTGGCGAAACCGACATAGCTGTAGTCCGGCGTCAGGCCATTCCAGTTGGTAAACGCATATCCCGTGCCGGACAGCATCGGATACACGATTATCAGACAATAGAGCAGAAGAGCGGGGATAACGAACCACCAGCTCAACCCGGCATTGAACAGACCGCCGAAATTCCACGTCTTTCGCATGCTTGGCGTCTTCGTTGGGAAATCAGCGGTATCGGCGATGCTGCTCATAGGAATAGCCGCCTTTCATGAGACAGGTTAGGCATCACGACGCCTCTTAGCGGAGAACGGCCATGGCACTCAACCTGACTGATAAGCCTGGTCCATGCGTTTCAGCACGTCGGCGACGGTGGCCGAACCAGCGAACAGTTCCTGGATGCCGCTGAAATGGGTTTGCTGCACACGCGCGTTCGGCCATTTGTTGTCCATAAACATCGCGATCTTGCCGCTGTTCACCATCTGCATGATGTCCGCGAAGATGGGATCGTATTTCACGTCCTTGCCAAGAACGGGCAGGTCCAGTTCGCTCCCCATCAAGCTCAGCATTTCGGGCGAGCCCATGAATTTGAGAAAGGCGAGGGCGGCCTCGGGGTTGCGCGACTTGGCATTGATGCCGAGGCTGTTGCCGAGGCTCGACGGCACCCGGGTCTCCTGCGGATCGTCCGTCGCGGGCGTCGGCCAGATGATGAAGTCGCGGTGGCCTGCGAAATTCAGGATACCCTTGGTGCTGGGGGACGTCAGGATCGCCATGGCGGCTTCGCCGCTGCCAACCATCTGCAGTGCCTCGTCATAGGAGGTGCCGTTCGGATTGGGATTGAAGAAGCCGCGCTTGTTCAACTCCATATATTTCTCGAGCGCTTCTCGCCAGCCGTCCGAATTCGCGAAGCTGATCTTGCCAGCGCGCATGTCTTCGGCAAGCGCGGGGTTGCGCGCAAAGCCCGTCGTGGCGACGAGAGCGTAAGTGACGAGTTGCGTGACCCAGGGCGAGCCGTTTCCGAGCGCGAGCGGGATCTTCCCGGCGTCCTTCACCTTTTGGCAGAAGGCGAGGAATTCACTCCATGTCTTGGGCTGCTCGAGGCCGAGCTCCTTGACCACCTTGAGATTGGCATAAGTCCCAATCAGGCTGACCGTTGTCGGCAGGAAATAGGACTTGCCGTTGACGAAGAAGCTCTCCTGAAGCAGATCCGGCACGGCCGCGCCGAAATTCTGGCTCGTAAGGTCCATGAGATAACCGGCCGGCGCGATCTGGCCTACGGAGAGCGGATTGCCGCTGCCGGGCCACACAGTGATCACATCCGGTGCCGTTCCCGCGCCGAGTTGCACGCGCGTCGTGGTCTGGATCTGGTCGGTATTGGCGAACTCGGTCCGCACGTTCACGCCGGAGTTCTTGGCCACAAACGTTTTTGCGACGGCCTGTACGCCGGCTCGCAATGAGCTGTTGGCGTAGACGCGGAGTTGCCCGTCGAGCGCAAGTGCCTTCTCGACAGCGAGTGGGCTAAGGCTCATGGCGGCCGCCAACTTCAAGATGGTGCGGCGAGAATGGATATGCCCTTCGTCGTTCTTCCAAGGCATCGGGACCTCCCTGGCTCCCATTGTGGAAGCCTATCTTTTTGCGTTTCGGGGTTCGGCCGATCGTTCCGCCGTTCGTCGCCATTGAGGCGCATGACGGGAGGATCAGCATTGCCCGCAATCAAGAGAGGATCACAATTTGCTAATGTCAGTCAAGAGCGAGCAAGTTCGATCAAAAGCGATTGACAGATGGGCGTCATCCGCAGAAAGCTTCCCACGCAAGGCCCTGACACAGCGACGATGGCCGTGTGGTTGAACGAAAATGAGCGGTTTCGATTGAAATCGAAGACGCAATCGGCGCCATGGCGTCTCGCTGATCGGTTGGACGCAATGGCAATGGCCGGCAAAAGCCGGACGGGAAGGAAACGCTGGTAGCATCATGCAAGGCACCGACGTGATTACGATCGCCAATCTTGAGGCCGGTTTCACCATGCCGCCGGAAGACAGTCGCATCATGATGCGCTGGTGGTGGTTTGGGCCTGTCATCGAGGAAGAGCAACTCGACCGCGAAATGCTGGCGATGAAGGACGCGGGGATCGGCGGCTTCGAACTCGCCTTCCTCTATCCAATGCATTTCGACGACGAACCCCAAGGTTTCAGGACGCATCGCTTCCTCTCTGACAGTTTTCTCAAGCGTGTGAATTTCGTTTCGCGACGCGCTTTGGAGCTGGGGCTGCGCATGGACGTGACCATCGGCAGCGGCTGGTCCTACGGCGGTCCCTACATCACGGAAGAGCTTGCAGCACAACGATTACGCAGCGAGATCCGCGAAGTGGCGCCCGGTCGCGACCGCGTGGCGCGCGCCGTGCCTTATGAGCACGAAAAGCTCGTTGCGGTCCTTGTCGGCAAGGGGTCGAAACAGGAGATGCCCCGTAGCTATGAAGTCGTCGACATCAGCGGTGAGGGCAAGTTGCGGCTGCCGGCCTGGGATGGCCCGCGCGTGGTCGCGTTTTATTTTTCCGCACCCACCGGGCAGGTGGTGAAGCGCGCGACGATCGGCGCCGAGGGCTATGTGCTCGACCATATGAAGCGCGCCTCGATCGAGCGCCACCTCGCCGAGGTCGGCGACACCCTCATGGACGCGGTGGAGCCTGGGAGCGTCTATTCCATCTTCTGCGACAGCCTGGAAGTCTATGGCGGGAACTGGACTGACGGGCTTATCGAGGAGTTCAGGCGTCGGCGCGGCTATGATCTGACGCCTCACCTGCCTTTGATCGAGCACCCAATCGGCGAGACCTGGCCTGAGATCCGCCGGGATTTCGGCCTGACGCTGGCCGAGCTTTACGAGGAGAACTTCCTCGTCCCGATGCGGGCCTGGGCTGACCGGCGCGGCGTGCGCTTCCGCATCCAGAACTACGGCATGCCGCCGGCCTCCATCACGAGCCACCGCCATGCGGGCCTGATCGAGGGGGAAGGCTTTGGCTGGGCCGGCATTCCCCAGACAAAATGGGCGTCGTCGGCCGGCCATCTCCTCGGCAGGCCTGTGATATCCTCGGAGACTTGGACCTGGATCCATTCGCCCGCGTTCCGCGCCACGCCTGTTGATATGAAGGGCGAGGCCGACCAGCATTTCCTCTTGGGGATCAACCAGTTGATCGGCCACGGCTGGCCCTATTCGCCGCCCGAGGCGGGCAAGCCCGGATGGATGCTCTATGCGGCCGGCGCGCTCTCGCACACCAATCCCTGGTGGCCGGTGATGCCGGATCTTGCGCGCTATCTCCACCGCGTCAGCTTTTTGCTGCGGCAGGGCGAACCGGTGGCGGCCGTCGGGCTCTATGCGCCGACCCACGATGCGCTCGGTGATTTCGAGGTCGGCACGAAGGAATATCTCAACCTGTGGAAACAGACCGAAATTCGCATCGGCAAGGTCATTCCGCGTGCCATCCGCAACGCGGGCTTCGACTTCGACCTGTTCGACGACGGGACGCTTGAGGAAGCGAAGACGCGGCCGTTCGAATGCATCGTGCTGCCGAACGTGCGGTTTCTCCCGGAAAAAACACGCCAATGGCTTCAGGCGTTCGCAGCGCGGGGTGGCAAGGTGGTGGCCGTGGGCCGGCGTCCCGAAGGTGACTGGCCGGATCTCACCGTTGTCGCGGAGGAGGAACTCGCCGTCTGGCTCCCCGACCATGTCGTGTCCCATATGCAGCGCGCCGAGCCGGCGCCGGACATCGGCTTCGTGCGGCGGCGTCTCGGTGACGGTGATATCTATTTCGTGGCCAATACGGGCGCGAAGCCCGTCCAGCTCTCAGCGCGCTTCGCGTCGGAGGGCTCGCATATCGAGCTGTGGGATGCGCTGCATGACCGGCGCGTGTCCGTCGCGGGCCCGGAGGTGGCGCTTGATTTGCCTGCCTATGGCTCGGTCTTTGTCATCCTGCGTGCGTCCGCCGGTGCCCAGGTCCCGCCGGCACCGCGCGCCGCGACGTTGCGGGGGAGCAAGCCCTTGCAGGATGGCTGGAGCTTCGCAGCCGATGACGGGACAAGCCAGTCTGTCACGCTGCCCCATGATTGGTCGAAAGCGCCGGGCCTCGCCCATTTCTCGGGGCGGGGACGCTATGTGACACGCGTGAGGCTCGATCAGCCGCTCGACAGCAGCGCGAGGGTGATGCTCGATTTCGGCGAGGTTGGGCCATATCGGCAAGAGCTCAACGAACACGGCACGATTCGCGGCAATTCTTATGCTGCGTCGCTGACGCCGCCGCTGCGCGAGGTTGCGATCGTGCGCGTCAACGGACGCGAGGTCGGCTCCGTTTTTGCGCCGCCCTATGCGATCGACCTGACGTCAGCATGGCAGGACGGTGAGAACGAGATCACGGTTGATGTTTATAACACCGCTATCAATCTTCTCGCTGAAGGCGGTCGCCTGCCGGACATGGAGCGCCTTGTCGCGCAGTATGGGCAGAGGGCGCGGCTGCAGGATCTCGATGATCTCAAGCCCTTGCCGTCCGGTCTTGTCACCGTGCCGACGCTCCGGATCCTCGGTTAAGCCTCGGGCTTGAGATGCCCGGCGACGGCTTCGTGCCATTGCCGGGCATAGGCGCGGTAGAGATCGGCCCATAGGGGTGCGAGGACCGCATCGGCCTGCTGTGATGACGGAACGACAGCGCGGTACCGGAGGCCGGCTTCTCCGAGGGCAAGCAGAGCCGCGCCTGTGCTCGTGCCGGTCGCGCCTTCCGAGGGGAGGACAGTGCGGCCGCTGACCGCCGCGAGACAATCCCGGTAGACGGTATTGGCCGCGAAGGGGCCCTCGACGATGATCGGGCCGTCGGCACCGATCAACATCAGATCAGTCAACGAAAGAAGCGCAGCATAGAGGCTGGCGACGGCCGTGCGCTCCCCCGCCGTAAGCGTGGCGGGATCCCGTGTCCAGGCACCGGCGCCTGTCGGAAAGGGCCCGGTTCCTGACGCGAAGGCGGGCAGCGCCATGAGGCCAGATGAGAGAACGCGCGCAAGTTCAGCTTCCGTGGGGGGCTGGGATGTCCCTTGCGTGAGGATCTCGAATTCACGTCCGCCCATGAAGCGCGCGGATGGCGTGGCGCGGCCGAGCGCGTCGACATTGCAGAGCGTATCGCGGGCGGGATCGAGCGTCACCGGCTTACCGCCGACTGCGAAGGAGACTACCCAGGTGCCCGTCGAGATGACGGAAAATGGCGCGGGCCGTTGCAGCAGATAGGGCAGGAGCGACGCGTTGGAGTCGTGGATGCCGGCATGGACAGGCACCGCCTGGCGCCCCAATCCGACGCGCGCGGCGATCTCCGGCCGAAGCGGGCCCAGCACGGCGAAGGAGGAGCGCACCGGCGCGAACAGGCGCTGCCAGCCGCGCTGTTCCACGAGGCTGGAGAAGCAGCCCGCGTGGGGTTGCCAGAGGTCGGTGTGGCAGCCGAGGCTCGAAGCGTCGCAGGCGGTCTCACCGGTCAGCCGGAAAGCCCAGTACTGCGGATAGGTCACGATGCAGCGGGTGCGGGCGAAGTCCTCCGGGAAAGCCTGCTCTAGCCAGAATAGCTGGCGGCCCAGGTTGAGCCCGTTGGGGAGGGCGGGCGAGGCGGTTTCCCGGAAATCCGGTCGCGGGCGGTCATAGGCGGCGCTGAGCGCGGTGGGCGGTGTCGCCTCATAGTCGAGGATGGGCAGGCTTAGTCCATCATCGTCCGGGGTTTTGCCGGCGTCTGCGGACAACAAGGCGGCACAGGCGCCGTGCGTGGTGATCGAAATGGCGTCGACGCGGTGCTCGGCGGCGATCCGCGCCAGGGCGTCGCAGATGAAGCGCCACAGCCTGTCCACATCCACATGTGGGTAGGGCGGCCCAGCCAGGGAGGCATTGGGGGTTCGGTAGACGGCCATGTCGGTCGTCGTGGCGATGTCATGCAGGACAAGCTTGGCGTTGGTTTTGCCGATATCGATGACGGCAACGTAGCGCGGAACGCTCACGTGTCCTCCCCTTCTGGCACGGCTTGTTGGTCCGCCGAATTATTGTGCTGTGCGCGGCCACCTGGGCCGGTGTGAAAGAAGCCTTATATCAAACGGTTAGATGTGATCTGGCGTTGAATGGAACGTTCAGGCGCGGGATAGCCCGACATCGTCGTCACGGTCCACGTCGCGATCTTCTTGCGCCACAATCAATCGAATTCCCGCAGTTTCGATCATCTTGGCCGCGGCATCGCTGAGCCGGTCGTCTGTGATGATGATGCCGGCACGTTCGAGCGGTGCGACGATCATGGCTGAACGGCCCAGGAATTTCGACGAGTCCACCATGAGGACGATCTCCTCCGCCTGGCGCATCAGCCGCTGCTCGGATTGGATGATCAGCGGATCGGCTTCGGCAATACCCATCGCGGACACGCCCTGTGCGCCCATGAACATGCGCCGGCCGCGAAAATGAGCGATGCCGTCGTTCTCGAAAGGACTGAGAATGAGGTTCTGTTCGCGATAGATGGCCCCGGCCGGCACAAGCACGGTGCATTTGGAATGCTTGAGGAGGTGCTCGGCGATCGAGAACGAATTGGTGAGCACATGCAGGCGCAGGCTGGTGAGATGGTGGACCATCTGGAAGGTCGTGGTCCCGCCGTTGATGATGACAGCGTCGCCTTCCTCGCAGAGATCTACCGCTGCGCGCGCGATGGCACGCTTCTGCGCGGTGTTCATGACCTCCGCGACATGGAAAGGGCGTCCCGAGATGGAGCCATAGGGCGAGGGGTTGAGAGCCTCGGCGCCGCCGCGCACCTTGCGCAGCTTCTTTTGCAGGGCGAGCGCGCTGATATCACGGCGGATCGTCGCCTCGGACGCGCCCGTCAATTCCATGATTTCCTGCACGGCCGCGACCGGGCGCCCCTGAATGGCGCTAAGAATGATGCGATGACGCTCACGTTCGTGCATGAAAGCTCTCCCTCCTCAATCCTTCAGGCATCCGCACGGCCAAGTCAATCATTGAGGGTCACAACCCACCACTCTTGATCGAATAATGACATATTATGAGCGATATTGTTGACATGTGACTGCGCTCGCGGCATTGCTTGGTCATCCTGACGGTGACGGGGCAGACCCGGAAAAACGCCGCACCTCACGATGAGCGAGGAAACTCCATGTCCGACGTGCTAGACCGCAAGCAGAGCGACCGTCCGCAGCCGCATCTTCTCGATAACCGCTGGGACGAGGCCTATGCACGTGGCCTGGATGAGCCGGGCTTGCTTCTCTACCGCTCGAATCTTCTGGGTAGTGACAAGCGCATTACCAATTATGGCGGCGGCAACACCTCCGCGAAGGTGGTCCAGCGCGATCCGCTCACCGGCAAGGACGCGACCGTGCTGTGGGTCAAGGGCTCAGGCGGCGACATCGGCACGATGGCCCTGGACGGCTTCGCCACGCTCTATATGGACAAGCTCGAGGCATTGAAGGGGCTCTATCGCGGCGAGGCCCACGAGGACGAGATGGTGGGCTTTCTGCCCCACTGCACGTTCAACCTCAATCCACGCGCGGCCTCCATCGATACGCCGCTGCACGCCTATCTGCCGTATCGCCATGTCGATCATGTCCATCCGGATGCGGTCATCGCCATTGCCGCGACGCGCAACAGTCGGGCGCTCACCAAGGCCATTTACGGCGATGAGATCGGATGGCTGCCCTGGCGTCGGCCCGGCTTCCAACTCGGGCTCGATCTCGCGCGGTTAGCCGCGGAGCATCCGCAGGCAAAGGGCGTCGTCCTGGAAAGCCATGGCCTGTTCACCTGGGGAGAGAGCGCGCAGGCCTGTTATGAGACGACGCTCAGGATCCTCAACAAGGCGATTGCCTGGTTCGACGGTGAGATGGCCGGCGCGAAGATCTTCGGCGGAGAGCGGCATAAGGCGCTGGCAGCGGCCGAACGCCATGCCGTCGCGGCCCGCCTCATGCCCGCGATCCGGGCTTTCATCGGTCGGGACGAAAAGAAGGTCGGTCATTTCGACGATCAGACGGTCGTACTGGAATTCACCGGCGCCCAGGCGCTTGAGGAATTGGCCGCGCAGGGCACGTCCTGCCCGGACCATTTCCTGCGGACCAAGATCAGGCCTCTCGTCCTCCCGTTCGATCCCGCGCGCGGCAATATCGATGAGGTGATTGCCGGACTTGAGGTCTCGATCGGTGCCTATCGCAAGGACTACGCCGCCTATTATGAGCGCTGCCGCCACGACAATTCACCGGCCATGCGCGATCCCAGCCCGGTCATCTATCTCGTGCCCGGCGTCGGCCTCATATCTTTCGCGCGCGACAAGGCGACGGCGCGTATCGCGGCGGAGTTTTATGTCAATGCCATCAATGTGATGCGCGGCGCCGCGACTGTCGATATCTATCAGGGACTGCCCGAGCAGGAAGCCTTCGACATCGAATATTGGCTGCTTGAGGAAGCCAAGCTGCAGCGCATGCCGAAGCCGAAGTCGCTGGCGGGGCGTATCGCGGCGGTGACAGGCGGTGCTGGAGGGATCGGCCGGGCGATTGCCGCCCGGCTTCTGGCAGAGGGGGCCTGCGTCGTTCTTGCAGATATCGACGCGGCAGCTCTGGAGAGCGCGGAAAGCGATTTCGCCAGGCGCTTCGGTGCCGATCAGGTGCGCTCGCAGGTTATCGACGTGACCGATGAACAGGCGGTCCTGCGTGGTTTCCATGATATCTGCAGCGCTTATGGCGGCCTCGACATCCTGGTGTCCAACGCGGGCATTGCCTCATCGGCGCCGATCGAGGACACGGAGCTTTCGATGTGGAACCGCAACATCGATATCCTCGCGACCGGCTATTTCCTTGTCTCGCGGGAGGCTTTCCGTCTGTTCCGCGCGCAGAAGCTCGGCGGCTCGGTCGTCTTCATCGCCTCGAAGAACGGCCTGGCGGCATCGCCGAACGCGGCCGCCTATTGCACGGCTAAGGCAGCGGAGATCCATCTCGCGCGTTGTCTGGCGCTTGAGGGCGCAAGCGCCGGCATTCGGGTCAATGTCGTCAATCCTGACGCCGTACTGCGCGGCTCGAAGATCTGGACCGGCGAATGGCGCGAGCAGCGCGCCGCCGCGTCCAATCTCGCCGTCGACGATCTGGAGGAATATTACCGCAAGCGCTCCCTGCTCGGACGTCCGGTCCTGCCCGAGGATGTCGCGGAGGCTGTTTATTTCTTCTCCTCGGATGCGTCGTCGAAGTCGACCGGCAATATCGTCAATGTCGACGCGGGTAACGCCCAGTCCTTCACACGTTAGGTGAAGACGGCTACTGCCTCGGAATACGTGCATGTGTCCGAGCCGCGCGGCGGCTCGGGCTTGAGAAAGACTGCGGGAGGATGGAATGGCCAATCTGCCGATCGCCGGCGACATCATTGAAGCGTCGAATGACAAACGCCGCCATGATCTCGACACCGACTACGCGGCGCTCGGCGAACGCCTCGCGCGCTTTGGCGTCGCCATCGACACGGTGACGGCCAAGCTCGCCGCATTCACCGTTGCCGTACCGTCCTGGGGCGTCGGCACGGGCGGAACGCGCTTTGCGCGCTTTCCGGGGGCGGGCGAGCCGCGCGGTATTTTCGAGAAGCTGGACGACTGCGCCGTCATCCACCAGCTCGGCCGCGCCACACCCCATGTCTCGCTGCATATTCCCTGGGACAAGGCTGATCCGCGTGAACTTCGCGCCAAGGCGGAAAGCCTCGGCCTCGGCTTCGACGCGATGAACTCCAACACCTTTCAGGATCATCCGGGCGATCCCAGCCAGCCGCTCAGCTACAAGTTCGGATCGCTGACGCATACCGATCCCGCCGTGCGGCGCCAGGCTGTCGCCCATAACATCGAGACCATCGAGATCGGCCGGGCCATCGGCTCCAGGGCTCTCACGGTATGGATCGGCGACGGGGCGAATTTCGCAGGTCAGAGCGATCTCACGCGCGCCTTCGAGCGCTATATCGAGTCCATGCGGTCGATCTATGCGGCGCTGCCCGAGGACTGGCGGCTGTTCTCCGAGCACAAGATGTATGAGCCGGCGTTCTATTCGACCGTCATTTCCGATTGGGGATCGAGTTACATGGCCGCGCAGGCGCTCGGCCCCAAGGCGTTCTGCCTCGTCGACCTCGGGCATCACGCACCAAACGTCAATATCGAGCAGATCGTTGCGCGGCTTGTTCATGCTGGCAAGCTCGGCGGCTTCCACTTCAACGATTCCCGCTACGGCGACGATGATCTCGACGCGGGTTCCATTGATCCCTTCCGCCTCTTCCTCGTCTTCAATGAACTGGTTGGCAACGCCGCGGCGGTCGATGCGCTTGATCCCGCGCATATGATCGACCAGTCCCACAATGTGACCGATCCGATCGAGAGCCTGATCCGCTCGGCGAATGAGATCCGCCGGGCCTATGCGCAGGCCTTGCTCGTCGATCGCGCGGCGCTTGCCGGCTTCCAGGATGAGAACGACGCTCTTCAGGCATCCGAGACGCTCAAGGCGGCGTTCAGGCTCGATGTCGAGCCTATTCTCGCCAAGGCGCGTCTGGGGGCGGGCGGCGCCATCGATCCGATCGCGGCCTATCGCGACAGCGGCTATCGCCGGCGCGTCGCCGCCCAGCGCCCCGCTTCGGTCGGATCCGGCGGCGGAATCGTCTCCTGACCAACGGATGTGCGAAAGCGATGCCTTTCAGGAAGGCCCTAGGTAGATATAGCCGTTCCCGCGCGAGGTCCTGACGAGGTCGCCGTCGAGCCCGTGACTTTCGAGCTTCCGCCTCAGCCGTGTGATGCGGGTGTCGATGCTCCGGTCCAGCGGGTCCGTGCCATGTGCCGGCGCTAGCCGCAGGATCTCATCGCGGCTCAGCATCTTGCCGGGATTGGTCGCAAAAGCGGCGATCAGGTCGATCTCCGTTGGAAATAGATTGACCTCACGACCGCCTGGCTCGAACAGCTTCCAGCATTTCAGGTCAAGCCAGAATGCTCCGAATGGTACCAGGGTGTTTTTATCAGCACGCCTGCGCCGGAGGATCGCCTGGATTCGCGCGCCCAACTCCAGCAGTGAAAAAGGCTTGGTCAGATAGTCGTCAGCGCCGATTTCCAAACCAACCACCTTCTCGGTCAGGTCGTCGGTCCCGGTTACCATCATGATGCCGAAGTCGTAGCCCTGGCGGAGGCGGCGGGTGATGCTCAGGCCATCTTCGCCAGGAAGGCTGAGATCGAGCACGACAAGATCAGGAAGGCGGTCGTCCAGCATTGTGGAAAGGACGCGGGCATCGGTGGCGCAACGCACCACATGGCCTTCCAGCGTCAGGAAATCCTCGAGCATTCCGCAGAGCGCCCGATCATCATCGACTATAATTAAATCCGCCATCGTGCGCTTTCCAAGCCCGCATGGGACATTGCCCAGGCCAGCCAACCTATGGTCTGCGTAACATTATACCAAAAATTCCCCTGAACCGGGAAACGAGAGATTTCTGTCGCACCGGAATGCTCAGGTTCAAGGTTGTTAATGCGACATGATGACGCGGTATGGTAAGCGCGTATGGAGATGGCTAGTTGCAAGCACGCCTCGTCGCGCATGCGGCCGAGAGACGATACTGTGCAAGGCGTGTCATTTTTTACTACATCGCGCACAAGTGGTCTTGCTCTGCGGCCAATCTGCGGCTCAGATCAGAACTGGAGCTGGGCTCCGACATCACACTGAAACGTCGGCTGTAAAGTATCAGGGCTGGTCCAGGAGAAGGCCCTCGACACTGACTGGCCGGTGGTTCGGTGTGCCCACAACGTGGGAGACTGATTGCGGGTAAGGGGTGTAATGGGTCTTTTTGGGGCTGGGAGAAGAGTCCTGTCTCGCATGTCCGGCATAGGTCCGTCGGCGCGCCTCCTGCTCGTCTGCTCGCTTCCTCTCGCGGGTTTGATTATCGGCTTGGCCATAGAGCAGTTCGCTCCCCAGCGCCGCGCATTGTTGTCGGAGCTCAATACCTTTACGGCGGAGCAACATTTCGCGCTGCGCACGATGTTGATGGGTGCTAGTCGTCAGGTCGAACACATGCGGCTCACGGTCGAGCAGCATATCGTGATGGAGAGTGAAAGCCTGAGTGAGGCCAATGCGCGGAAATTACACACCGTAGACGTGCATTTGGAGAAAGGCTCGTTCTCAGGGGTCGAATGGGGGCCGGCTGCAACGGTGCAGGAGGACGGCAATCTTCTCGGCATCCCGGAGTTGCCTAGCCTACGCGGCGACGCGGCCGGCCCGGTCGACGCCGCATTGGAGCTGCTCTCCATGCTCAGGCTCGACAAAATCGTTGGCTCGAACGCTCGGTGGAGCTACTTCATGCCAGCGAATGCTGAGTTTGTGGCGATCTACCCGGGCGCCAGTCTTGCCGATCTCGTCCAGGCGGCCAAGGAGCACTTCGCTTTCACCGATATGCGGCAATTTCTGGGGCAATTGCAGAACTATCCGGTCTTCCAGCTGGGCTTGCCGCAGAACAACCCTGATCGGACGCCTTATTGGACGAAAGTCTATGACGATGCGGGCGACGCGGGGCCAATGGTCAGCCAGGCCGCGCCGGTCTATGTCCGAGGCCAGTTCCGCGGGGTCGTGGGCACCGATATTCTCTTGAGCTCCTTCGATGCCATTCTCACGCCGATGAAGCAACCGCTCGGACTGGTTGCCATTTTTAATGATCACAACGAACTTCTCGGTCTCAACGGTGCAGCATTCGATGGCGATCTCCAGAAGATGCGCGCTTATCTCATTGCCGATGGACTGCTTCAGAAGATACTTGCGCTAAAACCGGACGATGGCTTTTCCTTTATCGATGATAACTGGATCATATCGCGAGTGGGCCCCTACTCCGGCTATCGTCTGATCTATGTTCTGCCCGATAGCGATCTGAACGCTTATCTCTTTCCACGCTTCATATCTTATGCGCTGATCCTCTGTGGATTGATCGCTATGCTCGCGATCATTCTCCGTTATCTGCATACATCCTATATTCTGCCAAGCTTCCGGTTGGCGGACTATTTGGGAGCGCGGGCTGCTGGCATAGAAGCAGCGGCCCCCATTCTACCGAAGGGGTGGCAGCCGAGTTTCGAAAGGATATCGGAGGCTTTCGCCAACAGCCGCAACTACCAGGAAAGGCTGGAGGAGAGTGAAGCGAGGTTTCTCGCAGCCGCCTCAAGTCTGATCGACGGTTTTGCCATCGTAAGCTCGGAGGGCCTTATCGTCTTCTACAACGAGGCATTTGCCCGACTCCTGGGGCCGGAGGGCCGGGTGCGGATCGCTATCGGCAGCTACCTGCCGGACCTGCTGGATCCGGGCTGGCTCGATGCCCATGATCCGGAGCCCATGCTTCTCGATGGCCGCTGGTTGAGTTGCCGGAAAAGCGCCATGCCGGATGGCGGCACGGTCATCCTTCTGCGCGACATTACGGAAGCGCGGCAAGCTGAGCTGCAGCTCCGCGAAAGTGAGACAAGGCTTGCGGCTTTGCTCGCCTACGCACCCGTCGTGATCATGTTGATGGACGTGGAGGGGCGTCTCATCATGGCCAATCCGGAAGCCGAGCGAATGCTGAATCGAGAGCTTGGCATGATCACCGGCAAGCGTATGTCCGATTTCATCAATTCGGAGGCCATGATTGCGCTCGACGCCAGCATTAAACATGTGCTGGCAACGGGTGAGGTTCACGTCAGTGAAGAGCACTATCCTGGGCGTGACCACTACCGTGACGCCCTAGCCATTCTCTTTCCGTTACACAACACGGATGGCGCCATCGACGGTGTCGGCATCTTCGCCGTGGATCTGACGCTACAGAAGCTCACTGAAGAAGAGTTGCGCCGGCAACGCGATGCTCTCTATCAGAACGAGAAGCTCGCCGCCTTGGGATCCCTGCTTGCCGGTGTCGCTCATGAACTCAACAACCCGCTTTCCATTGTTGTGGGATACGCCGGCATGCTGCAGGAGCTCGCATCAGATGAGCCGACCCGCCGCCGTGCGCGGGAGGTGCATGTGGCGGCGGAGAGATGCGCGCGTATCGTCAAACGCTTCCTGGCCATGGCGCGCTCGAAGCCCGTTGAAAAAAAATGGGTGAATGTCGAATCCGTTATCGATGATGTCATGGAACTCGCGGCGTATGGCCTGCGAGTGAACGGCGTCGAAGTGATCCGTGATCGCGTCCGGGACCTGCCGGCGATACTGGCGGACGCCGATCAGCTCCACCAAGTCTTCATGAATCTGGTGCTTAACGCCATGCAGGCGATGACAGGCATCGAGGGGCGGCGGCGGCTCATCATCAAGACAACGCTTCGCGGCCAGGCGATCGTCATTGATGTGCTGGATACAGGGCTCGGAGTGAACGATACGGTCAAGCAACGGGCCTTTGAGCCCTTCTTTACAACAAAGCCCCTCGGTGTGGGGACGGGCATCGGCCTGTCCTTGTGTAGCGGCATCGTGGAAGCGCACGGCGGCACCATCACTCTCGATTCCGGACCCGGTGGAGGAGCGCTCTGTCGCGTCGTTCTGCCGATCTCCGCGGCACCTCCGCTGCAAGGTACGCCTGAGCAGACAATTCAGTGGCAGCCCCTGGCCGGCCGCGTTCTCATCGTTGATGACGAAGCCAGCATCGCGAGCTTCATCGCCGAAGCGCTGGAACGGGATGGCGCCGATGTCACGACAGTGACCAGCGGCTATGATGCGCAGACCCTGCTCGCTGAGCAGCCATTCGATGTTGTGCTCACGGATCTGCGGATGCCCGGCGTCGGCGGCGAACGGCTGCTGGCATTCATTGCCGAGGAGCGTCCGGATCTCAAGGGCCGGGTCGTGGTTATGACGGGGGACGCATTGACATTGGAAACGGGCCTGCGCTGTGAAGGGTTGATCATGATCGAGAAACCGATCGATATCGGGGCCTTGAGAGCGCTACTCCAATCGCTTCTGAACGTGCCAAGTCGAGCAGGGAGCAATGAGCAAGTTGTTGCAGTTGAATAACCCGGCGGATACGTGATGAACGCACCAACTGAAATTTTTGTCGTTGATGACGAGCCTGGCCTGCGCGGCATGATTGAGGACTATCTCGGCATGCAGGGCTTCAGGGTGAGTGGGGCCGGAAATGGCGCCGATCTCGATCGTCTGATGATCTCGAAGACGCCTGATCTCATTCTGCTCGATATCAATATGCCGGGAGAGAGCGGGTTTTCCATCGTGCGACGCTTGCGGAGCGCAGCCGAACGCATGGGGATCATCATGCTGACGGCCAATGCTGACGAGAGGAGCAAGCTGCTGGCGCTTGGCCATGGCGCTGATGACTATCTGGTCAAGCCTTTCGAGGTGCGGGAACTCCTCGCGCGTGTCCGCAGCGTGCTCCGGCGCATGCCCACGCTTCCGCTGGACGCACAACGTCCGCGGCGGTCGCTGTCGCTGGGGCGCTTCCGCCTTGATCTCGATGGCAAGCGTCTTCTCGATGCCGCGGGCGAGGATGTCGAGATCAGCAGCATGGAGTACGAACTGCTGGAAGCCTTCGCGCGCCATCCGCATCAGGTGCTGACCCGTGAGCGGCTGTGTGAGCTCGCCCATGGCCGGCCCCTGGGAGAGGCGGACCGCAGTGTCGACATTCGTATCGCTCGACTTCGCAAGAAGCTCGAGGCTGACCCATCCAGACCCGAGTTGTTCAAGACGGTTCGGGGCGAAGGTTATTTGTTCGAGCCCTCGCATAGCTGCAATTAGTGGGGTTCGTTCACCCGGATCCCGCGAGGAGGCATAACGAGAGGAAACCCGGATTTTATAGATTGTCCTGGTCGAGGTTGCGCAGAAGCTTGTGGAGCGTCGCTATGAAAGCGCGGAACTCGCTCTCGTCGACGCCGCTGAACATCTCATTGTACATCGCATAAAAGCTCGGCCAGAATTGTGTGAAGGTCTCGCGGCCTTCCTCCGTGATGTGAATTTCACGAACACGCATGTCATCGGGGCGGGCGCGGCGACGGATCAGGCCCTGTTCCTCCAATGCGTCGAGCGTACGGCTCATCGTCGACTGCTCGGCCACGGCATAGGTGGCGAGTTCGTTGATCGTCAACCCCGAGGAAACGCACAGTGTTGCCAACACGCGCATTTTCGTCGTCGTCAGATTGAAGTCCTTCAGCGCCTCTTGGACCTGCAGGTTCCATCGCGCCGAAAGCCTGTTCAGCAGATACGGCGCGAACTGATTGAGGCCAATTTCCCCGATCGAAGGAATACCCGCGTCAGGTGCGGGTTTACCGTGAAGGAGGCCACTGGGGAAGCGTCCAGCTTTCAATGTTTCCGCCCTTTTTCAACCTGAGCGCAGGTCGCTCCGGCGGTTCCGGAAACCATATTCACTCCAGGGTAAAGCTGGCCGCGGTCTTCGAGGTCCAGACTGCAATGCCAAATAATGTTCGCCGCCACGTTCGATGCCCGAGCCGAATCCGACAAACCGGCATCTCGACGCCGGTTTGCGATGCTTTCCATGAGCCTTGGTCTTTGGTCAAGTCAGGATTTGGGTACGAGCGCGAGCGCGCGCACCGGGCTTCCCGTACCATTCAGGATCTTGAGAGGGGCCACGACCACCATCGCGCCCTTTGGCGGGAGCTTGTCCAGATTGACCAGGCTTGCGAGGCCATAGCCGCCCTTCCCCAAAATAAGCGAGTGAGCGGGGAATGGCGGATCGAAGGTGGCAGCGCTACCCGCATCGGTGCCGACACATTCGTTGCCGAAGCCGATGACGCCCTTGGTCAAAAGATACTGCACGCAGTCGACGCTCGGTCCCGGGGTGTGGGGTCCGTTCTCATCGGAATTCAGAAAGCTCTCTGTGCTCGTGTTGCGATGATACCAATCCGAGCGCATCAATACCCAGGAGCCAGGCTCGATCACGCCGTGCTTGGCCTCCCAGGCGCGGACATGATCTGCCGTCAGAAGATAGTCCGGGTTTCCCGCCACTTCCTGGCTGACATCAATGACATTGGCAGGAGCGACGAAGGTCTGCGGCGAGATGGTATCCGTTGTGTTCTGGGGCTGATCCTTACCCGAGATCCAGTGTGAAGGCGCGTCGAAATGCGTGCCCGTATGTTCGCCGAGCTCCATCCAGCCCCACGCCCACCAGGGGCCGTTGGCATCATAGTTGGAAATCTCATGCATCTTGAAACTTGGTGTGTTCTTGCCGAACTGCGGCGGCAGGTACAGAACGGGCGTGTCGGGACCCAGTGTCGCCGTGAGATCGACGACAGTGATATCGCCCGCCGCGAGAGCGGAGGCAAAATTGGCAAGAAGTGCTTGAGCTTGCATGTCATGTCCCTCGGAAAGACAGTCGGTTGTTGTGTGGAGGCTGGTTAGGTCGATCAGCTTCGTGACGGGTATCGTAGATATGGTCTATGAAACTTCAAGCATGAAATAAGGGGGGTGAAGGCGTCCTTGACGCCCTGTGGATATGAAAAACATGCAGATGCATGAAGTCCCGCTCCAGACTCGCTGCGCCAAGCCTGACAAAGCCGATGATCATTGACGCCATCATTCACCACCCTGGTATCGCCTAGGATTTTGATCAAAAGATCTCAGAGGCAGGCGACCGTCAAGCGGCCTCGCGTGCCCCATGCCCATCATTGGGGCTGTTTGCTGGCGAGGCATTCCTTCAAGCAGGCGAGGCATGACGCGATAGCGGGGCGCAGAACGGCCGGATGTCGCGACGAGATCATTTGATCAAATATCTTTACACCCGCTGTTTTCGAGGCAATAGTGACTCGTCGAGGGGCCTGGTAATCTGGGCCGACAAAGGCGGCACAGGCAGGCGGGGATGACATCAATCTTGTTGCGCAATGGCCATCTTTTCGATGGTGTGACCAACGCGTTGTGTCCGGGGAAGCCAGCATTGGCGGGATCTGGAGCTGCTCGCTTTTGATCATATGATCGGATAGCGGGTTTTTTCGACTGGAAAGAGGGAGGCCGAGCTGCCGACGCAGTGCACGGGTGCGACTTGATGCATCGGGCCGATACCAACGGGGTGTACCTGATGACGCGATGGACGATTTCTTCAGGCTCGAAATTCGAGGAACTCGCGGGCTATTCGCGGGCGCTCATCGATGGCGAATGGATCCTGGTATCGGGGAGGCAAGATTAATATGACACGCGTCGCCAAACGTATCTCCGGTACGTCGAAGAAGACATTCGGCATGTATGAGAACGCTCTGGCCTACGATGGAGAAGATCTCATCCATCTGGAACTTGGGCGGCCATTCGCGGATACGCCGGCTCACGTCAAGCAGGCGACTATCAAGGCGCTACTTGAGGGCCATGTACACTACAGCGATCTCCGCGGCCTCAGGCATTTGCGTTTGGCGCTGGCGGACAAGCTGCACCGCCACAACGGTCTCGATGTCTCTCCAGACAACATCCTCGTTACGAATGGCCTGACCCATGCGGCCTTCGTTACCTTCATGGCACTGTTCGAGGCCGGCGACGAAGTCATACTGATTGAGCCCTACTATCCGCAGCATATTGGCAAGATTGAGCTGACGGGGGCAAAAGTCGTCATTGCGCAGCTCGACGCGGTCGACAACTATAGGCTTGATCCGGCATGTATTGCTGCCAAGATTACGGATCGTACGAAAGCCATTGTCATCGTCAATCCGGTCAATCCCACGGGGCGCGTCTATACGGAGGACGAGCTGCGGGGCCTCGCTGACCTTGCCATCACGCATGATTTGATGGTCGTCGCCGACGAGGTCTACGACGAAATTGTTTATGACGGGCATCGTCATGTCAGCATCGGCGCGCTCGATGGCATGCAGGAACGCACCGTCTCGATGTATGCCTTTACAAAATCCTTTGCGATGGATGGATGGCGGGTCGGCTATCTCGCCGCGCCTTCATGGTTGATGCCGGCTCTCCTGAAGATCACCGCAAATGACGTGACTCATGTGAACACTTTCATCCAATATGGGGCACATGCCGCCGTCACGGGCCCGCGCGAGATCCTGGACGCACTTGTCGCGGACGATCGCAAGAAGCGGGATCTCGTCGTCCGGCGCCTCAACCAGATTCCTGGAGTTACCTGCCGGTTACCCGAAGGTACGATCTATGCCTTCCCTGATATCAGTGAGACAGGCATCCCTTCGCAGCAACTGGCGGAGATGATTCTCGAGCAAGCCCAGGTGGTCGTGGAAGCCGGAAGCTTCTATGGTCCGAGCGGCGAAGGACATCTGCGGATCTGTTTCGGCTCGGAGTCCCTGGAGCGTGTCGACGAGGGCATGGCGCGCCTCGCGAAATTCTTTAATGAACTGTAGACGGGATCGCGGGCGGGCAGAGCCGGAGCCACACCTTCGTCACACCAAGGCCGGAGCCGGGGCTGGCCGAAGCCGCAGCATCTCCAGCTTGGATCGTATCAGCGGATGCCATCCAAATCGGTGGACTTGCTCGCCTATTTTTGAGATGAGCAAGCCCGCAACAGACGGACTTGCTCTAAGCGCCGCTGGACTTCTGGCCATCCGTGGGGCAGAGCGTCTGGAGCAATGCCTGTGTCGTCTTGATGTCTTCGATCAGATGCGCTTTTGCGGCGGCGGAGTCGTTCTTCTTGAGCGCGGCGATAATCGCGTAGTGATGCTTGGCATAGATCCGAGAGTCCGTCGTCTTCAAGAGCGGTTCCATATGCCGAGTCAGCATACGCAGGTAAGGACCAAAACGCAGCCAAAGGGCTTCGATGAGCTGGATCAGTACCGGCGATTGTGACGCACGATAGATGGTAAAGTGGAACTCTTGGTTCCTCGCCATCATGGCATAGACACCGTCCTCAGCCTGAGCGTGGTCAGCCGCCGCCCGCTCCAGGGTCCGCAGATCCCGCGACGTAATATGCGGGGCCGCCAGTTCGGTCGCGGCTCCTTCAACAATGACGCGCGTATTGCAGAGGTCGTTGAGGCGCGCGTGTGAGACTGTCGGCACGCAGGCGGAGCCTGTCGATACCACTTCGAGCGCCTTTTCGGCGGTAAGCCTGCGGAGTGCCTCGCGAACCGGCATATGGCTCGTCCCGAAGAGCTCCGACAGCGATGAGATGGTGAGAATCTGGCCAGGGTCGAACCAGCCTGTCATCAAGGCATGGCTGAGGCGCTGGTAGACTTCCTCCTGGATCGTCCGGCGCGAAGCCACGGGCCCCAGCCCCGGATGATCCGGGAGTCCTTGTCCGGTCTCACGCACTCTGTTCTCCTCCGCCTTCGCCCGGGGGGCGTGTCGTCGCCGGGTACCCGCGGCGCTGACCAATCCGAGTGACCTTTCCCTGCCGCACGCTCATGCGACGCCAGTTCCTATAGCCGAATAATCACCGGAAATCGCCCTCCGCGCGATAGAAGCCATTTTCGCCCGCGATACATGCCTCGGCGCAGCTTCGGATCGTGAAGGTTACGCAGCCACTCCCCGAAATGTTGATGGACAAGGAGAAGTAGGACGAGCGTGAGGCTCGGAAAGATCGCAACCCACCATTCGCCCGAGAAGAGGTGGGCGTAGCCGATAAGCATGCCGAGCGAGGCATTGATCGAGACCTTGGGTGAGGTCCTCGCTGATGCCGCGATGGGCAGGCAGCTTGCGGATCTGCCGATTCCGGCCGCATCGCCGCGCGCCATCCCCTTCCGCGCTCTTGCTCAGGCCGCGTCTTCCTTTGCGATCGCGCAAGCCGAATGGCAGGATCGGCATTTGGCAAGATAAGAAGCAGGCGGGGCCGTGGCTGAGCCCCCGCCCAATAGTCCTACGAACGCTGGCAGAAAGGCATATCATGTCGCAGACCGATGAGAGGCCCCTGACGATCGTCAACCCGCCCGGGCTCTATGATCCTTCGCCCTATGGCTATTCCCATCTGGCCTTGGTCGCGCCGGGATCGCGCCTCGTCTATGTGGCTGGGCAGGGGGGAGAGACCCTGGACGGGTCCATGGCGTCTGACTTCCGCGCCCAGGTCCGGCAATCGCTCGCCAATCTGCGGACAGCGCTGCAGGGTGCCGGCGCCAGCTTCTCCGATGTCGCCAAGCTCACGGTGCTGATCGTTGACCACAGCGAGGAGCGCTTGGGGATTTTTGGCGCGGAGATGGCAGCCGTGTGGAACGACGGCTTGAAGCCCACGTGCACGCTTATTCCAGTGCCACGCCTTGCGCTTGATGCCATGCTCGTGGAAATCGACGCTGTCGCGGTCCTGCCCGCGTGAGCGGGCCGCATTGGATAACCGTTCCGGTCTGATTGAAAGACGGAAGCCCTTTGCCGTGACAGGAGCCCTTGCTGCCATGGCCGGGTATGTCCGGCCATAACGGCGGTGGATGAGGCGTTTCAATCAGATCGGAGAATACTCCCGTATCACGTTCCCTTGACGACGGCGATACATTCGATTTCGTAGCGGAGTGCTTCCGTCAAGCAGTTGGTGATGGTGGTGCGGGCCGGATAAGGCTCTTTGAAGTATTCCGGATAGAGTGCATTGAATTGCGCGAGATCGACCGCATCACGGACATAATTGCGGGTCTGCACGACATGGGCAAGATCACTTCCGGCTGTCTCAAGAACCTTGCGCAGGTTTTCGATGGAGCGGCGCATCTCTCCCTCGAAACTGTCAGATATGATCTTGCCAGTGGCATCGACGGAGGCTTGGCCGGAGACGAACACCAGGTTGCCCACGCGCGTGCAGGGACTGAACGGCAGGTGGGAGCGCGGCGTATCGGGGGCCGCGGGATAGTCGATCATTCCGGGTTCCAATCGGCGTGGATGGGGAAAACGCCTGGCCGCAAGCGGCGGAAGGGCAGAGACGTGATTTTGCTGGTGCAGGGGCCGGCCGTTTCCACGGTGAAGCTGCCAGCGGCGATGGGGTCATAGGCACGGCGATGGGCGACCGCGGCCTTGACACCGATCGCCTTGAGTTCTTCGGGGTTGATGCCCTGCGAGCGGAACTGCGCGAGGTCGAAGGGTGGTGTCTTGCGGCTGGTGATCAGCACCTTGATGCCGTTGCCGACAGTGACCACCGCCGAGGGGCCCATGGCGAAGTGGACGCCCTGGGAAGCCGCGAGGTGGCTGTTGCGATCCTCGAGGGTGAAGTCTCCATCGCTGCGGCTGACGAAGCGAACGTCGATTTCGATCGGTGGGGCCGCGATGGCGCTTCCCTTGCCACCGAGGGAGAGGCGGCGTGTCTCGCCGGGGGTGGCGTCCGCAAGAGCGGCAACGGCGGCTGGGTCGGCAATGGCCACGGCCGCGTTGTCGAGATCATGTTTCAGAAAAGCGCGTAGTACGGCCGTGCCATCGCCCGGCGCGCCCCCGCCGATATTGTCCGAAGGCTCGACGACCACATAGGGTCCGCCAGCCAGCGTCTTGATCCGGGCGACAGCCTCGTCGAGGTTCCACTCATCCGGCAGGCCCAAGGCACGCAAGTCGATCGCAAGGGCGCGAAGGCGCTTCAATGCCGACTGTGCGACCGCATCATCAGCGGTAGTGATCACCGCGAACGATACGCCCGTATCGGGCGTATCGGAGAAAGAGTAGCCGGCGACGATGTTGACCCCCCATATCGAGGGCGTCTGCGCCTCGATCTCGCGGGCCAGCGCTTCGAGATCACGCATCGGCCGGTCAGCCGTGCCGGTCCCGGTCGGCGGCCACATGAGCGGCGCCGTCAGGGTGACCATATGCGGGAGCGTTCCTTCCTTCAGCGCTCGCGCCAAGAGCCGGGCCGAACGGATAGCCGAGTCCCGCGCGTCGATGTGGGGGTTCTCGCGGTAGGCAACCAGGCCATTGGCGTAATGGGCCATGGCGTGCGTGAAATTCGCATGCAGGTCGAACACGCCGAATAGCGGCAGGCGCTCCGCGCCGGGGACTGCGCGGATGCGGCTGAGCAATTCGCCTTCGGGGTCGACGCAATCCGTCGTCACCATCGCGCCGTGCAACGCGAGCCAGATCCCGTCGAGCCCGCCAACTGCCAGCGCGGAGGTCAGTCCGGTGTGAAGTTTCTCCCAGAACAGCTCGAAGACGGCGTGGTCCGTTGTTCCGGAGGGCAGGGCGGTGAAGTCGGCAGCTGGTACCACCTCCCACCCTTGCTCATCCGCAACCTCGAGAAAACCGTCGACCGTGGACCCGTCGCCGCGGCGATCAAGGACATCCCTAACGGTGTAGTCGTCGATCCTCGTGATCTCGTCGACGAACGTGTGGGTCTCGTGGAACAGGGCGGCCAGCAGGATACGGGGGCGTTTCGTCATCTGGCGTTCTCTTCCGGGCTCTCTTCGGGGCCGTTCCACAGGGATGGGACATCTGGCTGACGTGGCGAATTCTACGCGGCCGCGCCTGGCAGGCGGTACGCCCGCAAGGCCATGAAAGCTGCCGCAAGGTCTAGCATGTAAAGGCTATCACCTTGCACGCATCTTTGAACGCCGTTCATCACAGCGCAAGTGGCGATTATTCCATGAGGCGAAACGAGGTCTATTTGACAGCCGTTTCCTCTTGTCCGTTACTGCCTCCACGCCCGCTTCGGGCCAATGAACGGGGACAGCCGGGCTGACGCTGTGCGGCCCGCGGATCAGTGGGGACTATCGGATGCGTGTCTTTGCGGCGTCGTTGGCCACGGAAACCAATACATTCGCCCCGCTCTTCGTCGATCGCAGCGCTTTCGAGGGGGCGTTCTATTGCCCGCCCGGCACCCATCCGGATACGCCCACCTTGTGCTCCGGCCCCATGATCGCCGCGCGTGAGCTGGCGCGGCGCGAGGGATTGACCCTGATCGAGGGCACCGCAACCTGGGCGGAGCCCGCCGGGCTCGTTTCGCGCGAGGCTTATGAGAGCTTGCGCGACGAGATCATCGCGCAGCTCAAGGCGGCCCTGCCGGTGGATATCGCGCTGTTCGGGCTGCATGGCGCAATGGTCGCCCATGGCTACGACGACTGCGAGGGCGACCTCCTGGCCCATGCCCGCGCCGTCGCGGGGCCGAGCTGCATTATCGGCGCCGAACTCGACATGCATTGCCATCTCACTGATCAGATGGTCGAGGCAGCCGACGTCATCAATGCCTTCAAGGAATTTCCCCATACAGACTTTCTGGAACGGGGGCGGGATCTGGCGACCCTCTGCCTGAGGGCGGCGCGCGGAGAGGTGCATCCTGTTACCGCCGTCTTCGACTGCCGCGCCATATCGGGCTTCATGACCAGCCGGGAGCCGGGGCGCGGCTTCGTGGACCGCATGCTGGCGATGGAGGGGAACGATGGCATCCTCAGTATTTCGGTGGCGCATGGCTTCCAGGCTGGTGATGTCTACGACGTCGGGACCAAGGTCCTGGTGATCGCCGACGGCGATCTCGGCGCGGCTGCCGCATTGGCCGAGACGCTCGGCCGCGAAATTCTGGGCTGGGGACCTGGCGGTGGCGTGCCACGGCATTACAAGCCCGAAGAGGCTATTTCCGAAGCGGTCCGGCTCGCGCAACCCGGACGACCGGTGGTACTCGCGGATCGCTGGGACAATCCGGGAGGCGGTGTCGCCGGGGATTCCTCGGTCATGGTCGATGCGCTCCTGAAGCATCCGGATATTCCGGCCGCGATCGGGGCGATGTGGGATCCGGTCGCTGTCGGCTTCTGTCGCGCGGCAGGCGTCGGAGCCGAGTTCCGCTTGCGCTTCTGCGGCAAAGCGGCACCGACATCGGGCCACCCGATCGATGCCGATGTCAGGGTGCGGGGCATCACGGACGATTTGCTTATTCCATTCGAACAGAGCTGGGTGTCGCTTGGGCCGGCCGCCGCTATTTCCATCGGCAATCTCGACGTCGTGCTGTCCTCGACGCGCGCGCAGACTTTCAGCCCACCGGCCTTTACGAAGCTTGGCGTCGATCTCGCCGAAAAGACCCTTGTGGTGGTGAAGTCCTCCAACCACTTCTATGCTGCTTTCGCGCCAATGGCGGCAACAGTGCTCTATCTCGATACCGGCGGGCCTTACCCGTCGGACACGCGTAAAATCCCCTACAAGAAGGCGAGGCGCCCGCTGGCGCCGCTTGATCCGAATCCGCTACTTTGATCCCCCCACTACGTCCAAGGTCCCGACGCGATGGCATCGACACACATTTCACCTCTGCCGCGCCTTGCGCTGGCGCCTTTGCGCGCGGCCGTGCTCGATCGGTCGACCAAGGGATTGCCGCCTGGCAAGGAAGGGCTCACGCTGGCCGCCGTCGGCGAGCAGGGGTGGAATGTGCTGGCAGGCGACCTGCCGCTGCCTCTTGCGGTCATCCGCAAGTCGGTGCTGGAGGCCAACAGCCGCTGGATGAAGGCCTTCACGGCCCTGAACGGCCTGGAGATCTCACCCCATGGCAAAACGACCATGGCGCCGCAGCTCTTTGATCTGCAGGTGGCCGACGGGGCCTGGGCGATCACTGTCGCAACGGCGCAGCAGCTCGATGTCTGTCGCCGTTTCGGCGTCAAGCGCGTGATCCTCGCCAACCAGCCGATCGGCCGACAGGCCGTCGATGCTTGCTTCAATGCCATCCGGGAGGATGGCATTGAGCTCTATTGTCTGGCCGATAGCCTCTCGGGGGTCAGCCTTCTTGCCGAGGGCGCGACACGCCTGCCGCCTCCTTCCGCAAATCCGCTGCACATTCTGGTCGAGATTGGCTTTGAGGGCGGGCGTACCGGCACCCGCACCCGCGAGGAAGCGTTAGCCGTGGCGCGGGCCGTGGGCCAAGTGCCCGGATTGCAGCTCGCAGGCTTCGAGTGTTTCGAAGGGCTGCAGCCGACGCCGGCTGGCGCGGATCGGCTGCTCGACGAGGTCATCGCGGTCGCACAAGAAGCGGACGGCGAGGGACTGTTTGCGGTGGGTCACACGATGGTGCTCAGCGCTGGCGGGTCGTCTCTCTTTGATCGGGTTGGGGAGCGTCTGAACGCGGCCGCATTCGCGCGGCCTGTCGTGAAGCTGTTGCGGTCCGGCTGCTATCTTACCCACGATTCCCTCAGCTATGCTGCGGCCTTCCGGCGCATTCTCAGCGATACCTCGCTTGCGCTGCCCGCGGGCGAATTGGAGCCGGCGCTGGAGGTTTGGGCCTATGTGCAGTCTCGGCCGGAGCAAGGTCGAACCATGCTGACCGTCGGTAAACGCGACATCAGCTATGATTCCGCGATGCCCGTCCCGGTGCGTTGGTACCGGCCGGACGGTAGCATGGCAGTGCCTCAACCCATGCCGGCAGGGCATACGGTGCTTGCCTTGAACGACCAGCATTGTCACCTCGGCACGCCACTTGACAGCCCGATCGCCATTGGTGACATGGTAGCCTTCGGGATCGGCCATCCCTGCACGACTTTTGACAAATGGGCATTCCTGGCTCTGGTCGATGACAACTACCGGGTCGTCGACGGCATCCGCACGTTCTTCTGATCTGGCCTTCCCGGTCAGGTGTTCCGGGCATCGATGAGCGGCGGAAACACGCTGTCTCCGTGTTTCCAGCTCGTTCCGAGCGTGCATTGCCGATACATGTCTTTAATGCGCGTCCGGGCGCCTCGGCTTAACGCGCCTGGAGCCGGGCTTGGTGGCCTAGTTCGTGCTCCGCACGCGACGCAACGTTTCTTGTGACGAAACGAGGGGTTCTTGACGCGAATTCTGTGCGTTACTACGCTTCAATCATATGGGGAGCGGGGCGCAAAAGGCGGCGAGCGCGTAACGGGGGCGGAGATCCGGGAATAAGAATCGTCTCAATTCTATTCAGTATTCACTAGATGAATCTGACGCATGGCGCTTTAAAGTGAGCATTGTGCGCTCGTTATTTCCAGTATTAACATTGTAAATGCGGGGGTGGTCAGGTGCGGCTAGCGCTCATTCATATTGGCCAGGAAACGAATGACTTCAACCCGGTGTTGACTGAGTTGTCCGATTATGCCGCCTTCGGCATCCTTGAAGGCGATGTGATCACGGCGGAGCTCAACCAGCTGGGCCAAGTCGGCGGACACTATGCAGCCGTGGCAGAATCCGGCCTTCCCGTGGATACCGTCCCAATCATCCGGGCCTGGAGTGGCGCGGGCGGCCGTATTTCCCGCGAAGCTTTCGATTTCTTTCAAAAGAAGATCAGCGAGGGCTTGGCAGCGGCCATGCCGGTCGATGGGCTCGTGCTGCAACTGCACGGTGCTTGCGCTGCTGAGGGCATCGATGATGTCGAAGGCGAGCAGGTTGCGCTGTGCCGCAGCATTCTGGGGCCTGACGTTCCGATCATGCTTGGGCTCGACCATCACGCCAATATCACACGGAAGATCGTCGACAACGCCACGATTATCGTCGGGCACCGCACACAGCCTCACGACACGTTCGACACCGGCAAGGTCGGCACGGAAGTCCTTTTGAAAGTGTTGAAGGACAAGCTCAAGCCGGTGACGGCATGGCGGAAGATCCCGTTGCTGTCGCATCAGGAACAATTCCTGACGGCGAAGGGGCCCATGAAGATCTGGTTTGATCGGGCGCGTGCTGTCGAGGCTGATCCGCGGGTTCTGCAGGCCTCGAATTATCCCATGCAGCCGTGGCTCGACGTGGCTGAGGGCGGCTGGGCAGCCGTCGTGGTGACGGATAACGCCCCCGCGCTTGCCGAGCGTCTCGCCGATGAACTCGCCGATCTCGCCTGGTCTATGCGCGACGATTTCCAGATCAAGGAAGCGGTTTCCGTCGACGAGGCGGTGATCATGGCCGACCGCGCCGCTGAGGGCGTGGTGGTCATCAGCGATACCGGGGATACGGTTTTTGGTGGCTCAGCGGGTGACAGCAACCTCATCCTCGAGGCGATCCTTCGCCTCGGCATCAAGAGCCGCGCCCTCATTCCCCTGATTTCGCCGCAGACGGTCGCGCGGCTCACGGAGGCTGGCGAGGGGGCGACAGTGACGCTGCCGCTCGGGGGCGATGCGGCGACGGCGTTCTTCTCGCCGCTCGAGGTGACGGGAACCGTGCGGAAGGTCGCCGACGGCAAGATTCCCGTCGCGTTCAATCACCAGACCCATATCGACATGGGGCGTGTCGTCGTTTTTGACGTGGGGCCCTGCACGCTCCTGATTTCGGAGTTGCGTGGCGTCGCAGGCAATATACCCGCCGCCTACGAGGCCTTCGGGATCAATCCGGCCGAATACAAGATCGCGGTTTTGAAGACCGCATCCAATTTCCAGTACTTCGCGCCCATCTCATCTCAGGTCATTCGCGCCGATACGCGTGGCCCTGGACAGTCCGATGTATTCACGTTGCCATGGAGGAATATTCCGCGTCCAGTATATCCGCTGGAGCGTTTCGAAGACTGGCGTAATCCACAATAATGAAGAGCGGGAACGGGACCTTGCAACAAGGCCCGATATGACAGAGCGGGAGAGCGGCATGACTTACAGGACATTGGGGCAGCGCCTGCGGATGCTCGGCATCGCGGCTTGTGCTGCGGCAGGCCTTGCGATCACGGGTTTAGCCGCGCCGGACACGGCCTCGGCACAGGCTTTGAAGGGTGGGACGCTCCGCATCGGGGTTCTTGACGAGATCGCCAACTACGATCCGCAGCAGCTGTCGACGGTGAATTTCTACGTCATCAAGAACCTCTACGACAGCCTCATCGAATACACGGCCGATGGCAAGCCGGTGCCGAGCCTCGCGACCGAATGGAAGATCGCGCCCGATAACAAGTCCGTCACGGTGACCCTGCGTGATGGCGTGACATTCCACAGCGGCACGCCGTTCAAGGCGGATGGCGTTGTCGCGGCCCTCACCAAGGGCGCCGATCCCGCGCGCGGTAAGAATGTCTATTCGACCATGGCGGTCGTAAAGGACTGGACCACGCCCGATGACCGGACTGTCACGATCAATTTCAAGGACCCGGTGCCGGACCGGCAGATCCTCGATCTTCTGCAATTCCTCATCCCGATTGATCCGAAGGGTGTCGAGACGGTGGAAACGGTGCCGGCGGGCACGGGTCCCTACCTGCTCGAAAGCCGGTCCGTCGGCCAGGGCATGAAGCTCAAGGCCAACCCGAATTATTGGCGCAAGGGCGAGCCGGTGTCGAAGGAGATCGTGTTCACGATCTTCAGCGAGGATGCCGCGGCGACGGCAGCGCTCGAATCCGGTGCCATCGACATGGTTTTCAATGGCTCGTCGCGCAGCGCGGCGCGCCTCAAGAACGCGGGCTACCAGGTGTTTGATGGTCCCGGCAAGCTCGTGCAGGTGTTCCGCATCAATTCGACGCGCGGGCCCTTCCGCAACAAGAAGTTCCGGCAGGCCTTCAATTATCTGATGGACCGCGATGGCATCCTGCGCGTGGGCTATGCCGGCATGGGGCAGGTCGTCGCCCTGCCATGGGCTCCGGCGAGCCCGGCCTTTGATGCCTCCTTCACCAAGACCTATGCCTATGACCTGGAGAAGGCGAAGGCGCTCCTGAAGGAATCCGGCCTGTCGCCGGCCGAGATGCAGGACTGGAAACTGCTGGTCAACGGCAGCGACGAGCCTTCGGTTCGCATCAGCCAGGTCGTGCAGGCGACGCTCGCGCAGGTTGGTATCAAGATCGATCTCGATATTCGCCAAGGTGCTGAATTCGTCGATGCCCTGCTCAAGGGCAATTTCGACGCCGTCTTTGGCGGCGTGGGCAATGTGCAGAAGTTTCCCTCGCGTGTCGCAACGAATTCCATCTATCGCACCACCAAGAATCCGGTCCTGAAGGATCCGCACCCGCATCCGGATTATGTTGCGGCCATCGGCAAGGTCGACACCACCTTCGGTTCCGGCGCCGACGTCAAGGCCGCCTATGACAACCTCAACAAGGTGTTGGTGGACGAGTCGTTCGGCATCCCGACCAACTCCTATGAAGTCGGTCTGATCGTTGCCTCGGACAAAATCGGCGGGATCACGCCCGACATTGACAACCTGCTCGTCGCCCGGACCATCGGGTTCAAGTAATGGGGGGAATGGGTCCGGTTTACCTATCGGGGGATCCGTGCAGCAGGGCCGCCATTGTAGACATCCGGTTGCGGCCGCAAGACATCGACAATAACCGCGTGCGCCTCGCCGCAGAAAGCCGTCGTGCCGCTTGGTGCCGGCGGGCGGGGAGGGGCGGTCGATGACCATCGAGCACGGCTCTCTTGCCAGACGGAGGTGGCGGCCACTGCCACCTCTCGGCCTCTTCCTCAGTGTCGGCTTCCTCGCTGTGGTCATCTTCGGCGCGGTCTTTGCGAATGTCCTGCCAATCGATCCGCTGGCGCAGAACATCGTTGACTCGCTGAAGCCGCCATCCAGCAGCCATTGGTTCGGCACCGACGAGCTTGGCCGCGATATCATGGCGCGGGTGGTCTTTGGCGCTCGCACGTCATTGATCACCGCCGCAGGCGCCGTTGTGATCGCAGCGCTCATCGGGGTGCCGATCGGCCTGGTCGCCGGTTATTTCGGCGGATGGCGCGATACCGTTCTGATGCGTCTGATCGACGTGTTAATGGCGCTGCCCAACATCCTGTTCGCGATGGTCCTGATCGCGGTGCTCGGCCGCAGCCAGACGGCCGCGCTGGTCGCCGTGGGCGTAGCGGGCATCCCGAGCTTCGCGCGCATTGCCCGCGCGCAGGTACTGACCTTGCGCCAGCTCGATTTCGTCTCGGCGGTGCGTGGTTTCGGCTGCTCATCCAGCTACATCATGTTCCGCACGATCCTGCCGAATGCCTTGAGCCCGCTGATGGTGCAGGTGATCGTCCTGTCCTCGGTGGCCATTCTGCTGGAAGCCGCTCTCGCCTTCCTTGGGGTCGGCGTGCCGCCTCCGACGCCGAGTTGGGGTGAGATGCTGCGCACGGGCAAGTCCTATCTCTACGAAGCGCCTTATTATGCTGTCCTGCCGGGCCTCGTGCTGACGCTCACCATTCTCTCCTTCGACACGATCGGGAAGGAGCTGTCGATGGTCCTCGATCCCCGTTCGAGCGCCGGGACACCCGGAGAGCAAGAGCGAGCCAAGCCATGACAGGCTTTATCCTGCGCCGGTTGGCGCAACTCATCCCGGTCCTTCTTATCGCCTCCTTCGCAATCTGGGCCATGATCTTCGCGGTGCCGGGCGGGCCTGTGGGCATGATGGTCGGAGAGAACGCGACAGCAGAGGAAATCGCCGCCGCGACGCGGAAGCTCGGTCTCGATCGGCCCATCCCTGTCCAGTATTTCAACTGGCTGATGAATGCGCTGAGCGGAGATTTCGGTCAGTCGATCCATAGCCACGACCCTGTGACCAAACTGATCGGCGAGCGGCTGCCGGCAACGCTGCAACTCGCATTGGTCGCCATTCTCGTCGCCTTGCTCATCGGGATTCCGGTGGCCATCGCCGGCGCGGTCAAGGAGGGCTCTTGGGTCGACCGCCTGTTGAACGGCTGGAATGCGCTCGCGCTTGGGGTGCCGACCTTCTGGCTCGGCATATTGCTCATCCTCCTGTTCTCGGTGGAGTTGCGCTGGCTGCCGTCGGCGTCACGCTATATTCCCCTCTGGGAGGATCCTATCCAGGCGCTGCGCAGCCTGATCTTGCCCGGCCTCACGCTCGGCCTGTATGTCTCCGGCATTCTGGCGCGGTTCCTCAAGGCATCGCTCGTCAGCGAGGCACGAGCCGATTATGTGCGCACGGCCCGCGCCAAGGGCGTCTCCGAGCGCCAGATCGTCGGGTACCACATCATGCAGAACGCGCTGCTGCCCTTCATCACGATCGTCGGCCTGATGGTAGCGAACTTCATCGGCGGTGCTGTCGTGACTGAGGCCGTGTTCACCTATCCGGGCCTCGGTCGGCTTCTGATCCAGGCGATCAGCACGCGCGATTACCCACTGATCCAGGGCTGTATCGTCGTTATTCTGGTGATCTATATGGCCATCAGCCTGATCGTCGACATCCTCTATGCGGTCGTTGATCCGCGTATCGAATACCGCTGAAGCGGCAGCCCGGGATCAAACCTGCTTGTCATATCAAACCTGCGTGTCATGTGGCCGTCATCATCCCGCGGGCAAATGCGGGAATGATGATTGCTGCTCCCCAACACCCTCCCTCCGGGAGGTTCTTGCCGTTGGCGCATCCCACTGCCGGGTCTGCCGCCCCTGTGCCGCTGCTCTCACTTGAGGACTTCACGGTTTCCTTCACCCATGGCGGAAACCGTACCCCTGTGGTGCATGGCATCGATCTGATGCTCCGGCCCGGCGAGGCGCTCGGCATTGTTGGCGAATCGGGCTGCGGAAAGAGTGTTACCTGGCTCGCGGCGCTGCGCCTGCTCGGCAAGCGCGCGGTGACGTCTGGTCGTGTCCTCCTCAATGGCCGGGATATGTGCGCGTTCAGCGAACGCGAAATCGCGGATGTCAGGGGCGGCCGTATAGGTGTGATCTTCCAAGATCCGACAAGCTGCCTCAACCCCGTGCTGCGTATAGGTGCGCAGATCGGTGAGGCGTTGCGCCTGCATCGCGGGCTGACCGGCAAGGCGGCCGAACGCGAAGCGCTCCGCTTGCTCGACCGGGTCGGCATCGCGGATGCGCCGCGCCGTCTGCGCCAATATGCGCACGAGCTGTCAGGTGGCATGAACCAGCGCGTCATGATTGCGATCGCGTTGGCGGGGGAACCGGATGTGCTCGTGGCCGACGAGCCGACCACGGCGCTCGATGCGACCATCCAGGCGCAGATTCTCGACCTCATCCGCGATATCCGGCGGGACACAGGCATGGGTCTCGTGCTGATCTCCCACGACCTTGGTGTGATCGCCGATCTCTGCGACCGCGTGGCGGTCATGTATGCCGGGCGTGTCGTCGAGACGGCGGCGACCGATGATCTGCTCGGCTCACCCCGCCACCCCTATACGCGGGGATTGATGGCCGCATTGCCCTCCCTCGAGGGGCCACGTGTGCGCCTGACGCCGGTGAGCGGCACGGTGCCCTCGCCGGATGCGATGCCGCCCGGCTGTGCCTTCGCACCGCGGTGCGGCCATGCGAACGCGGCGTGCAACAGCGATGTGCCGTCTCTGTTGCCTGCCGGTCAGGGTCATCTGTCGGCCTGCCTGAGGCTCGACGCCCTGAGGCGTGAATGGGAGCGCGAGGCCAGCCGGCCCGATCCCGTGTTGCAGGATCTGGGTTGGCTGGACGGCGAGCAGCGCAGGGGGCTGTCGGCGTGAGCGTGCTATTGAACGTGCGAGATCTGGCGCGCCAGTATCAGGTCACCGGAGATCGCGGCGAGAAGCGCTGGCTGCACGCCGTCGATGGCGTCAATTTCACGCTCGATGCGGGACGGACGCTCGGTGTGGTCGGCGAATCCGGCTGCGGCAAGTCGACGACGGCAAAGCTGGTGCTGGGCCTTCTGCCCGCAACGCGCGGCCGTATCACCTTCGCGGGGGAAGCTGTCTCGGCGACGCGCGATGCTCAGTGGCGCGCCATGCGTCGGCGCATGCAGATGGTGCACCAGGACCCGCTGGCGGCGCTCGACCGGCGCCTCACAGTGGGCGAGCAGGTGGTGGAGCCGCTCGTCATCCATGACCTGGAAAGCGGGGTGCAGGCGCGGCGGGAGAGGGCGCTCGCATTGTTCGATGCCGTCGGCCTGCGTGCGGCGATGTTCGAGCGCTACCCCCACGAACTGTCGGGTGGCCAGCGACAGCGCGTCGTCCTGGCGCGGGCCCTCGTGCTCAATCCTCAACTTGTGGTCTGCGATGAGCCGATCTCGGCCCTCGATGTGTCCGTCGCGGCGCAGGTCATCAACTTGCTGCAGGATCTGCAGCAGCGTTTCGGCATGGGGTATCTCTTCATCAGCCATGACCTCAAGGTCGTGCGGCAGATCGCCGACGAGGTGGCGGTGATGTATCTTGGCCGGATCGTCGAGCAGGGCGCGCCGGACGATCTGTTTCACACGCCGGCCCATCCTTATACCGAGGCGCTCGTCTCGGCCGTGCCGACTGTGGGGCGCCGGGATCGCACGCGCATCGTTCTGGCGGGTGATCCGCCCAATCCGGTCGATCGCCCGGCTGGCTGCGCTTTTCATCCGCGCTGCCCACGCGCGACCGCCATTTGCCGGAGTGAAACGCCGCCGCTGCGGCGTGTCGCGGACGGACGGCTGGCGGCCTGCCATCTCGCGCCGGCTGCTTCATCTCAGTCTGTTGCTGCATAGAGACCCCGCATCGATCGCGGGCGGTGTGAGCTTATCCTTCGAGGGACAATTGCTATGGCGCAAGACGGCAAGCTGATGGTCGACCGCGTGATCGTGACAGTATTCGACGGCCTGCGCCCGGATCTGGTATCGCCTGAGCTCACGCCGAATATCCTGCGTGTCGCAGCCCGAGGCACATGGTTCCGCGAGGCGCGCAGCGTCTTTCCGTCGGTGACGCGCGTCGCGACGACGTCCATCGCGACAGGTGCGCCTCCGACAGTGCACGGCATTGTCGGCAATGCCTTTTATCACCGTGAAGTGCTGCCGGATGATATCTTTCAGACCGGCGACATCGACCACATCCGCCGCGCCGAGAGCCAACACGGCGGACGCATGGTGAATGTCGACACGCTGGGTGACGTGCTGGCCAAGTCTGGCCGGCGTCTGGCCGTCGTGCATACAGGTTCGGCGGGCGCTGCGCATTTCATCAACCCGCGTGCCAGGGCCAATGGTCATTGGACATTCTCCATGCATGGACCGGAGAGTACGCAGACGCCCGAAGCGGTGGCGGAAGCGACAGCGCATATCGGCCCGTTGCCGAAGCGCGCGCTGCCGCGTCTCGGCGAGATGCGCTACGCGGCCAGGCTGATGGTGGATTATGTGCTCCCCAAGCTGCAGCCCGATGTTGCCATCGTGTGGTTCAACGAACCCGACACGACCTTTCACTACAAGGGGCTGGGATCGCCGGAAGCCAAGGCTGGTCTCGCCGAAGCCGACCGGGCGCTGGGTGAGATTCTGGATTGGGTCGAGAGCCGGCCGGACCGCGATCGCATTGCCATCATCGTGGCGTCCGATCACGGCCAGATCTCGACGGGCGCCATCCAGCCGCTGTTCGCTGATGCGACGGCGGCCGGGTTCAAGGTCAATATGGGACATGACGTCAGCGATGCCATGCTGACGGTGACGGGGGGCATTAGCGGTGAGATCCGGCTGCGCGGGGACGATCAGGCCATGCTCCGTCGCATGGCGCGCTGGCTCATGGAGCAGCCGCTCGTCGGCCATGTGTTTTCTCGCGCGCGCAACGACGTGGAGGGCGAGATCGCGGGCACGTTGTCGCTCGGCCTCATCGGCAACGGGCATCTGCGTCAGCCCGATCTCATGTTCATCCTGCGCTCCGACCTGTCCGAGGATCAGTACGGGCTGCCGGGCCTCGGCGTCATGACTCCCGGCGACGTGCCGCTTGGCGGCGGCATGCATGGCGGTATCAATCCGCATGAGCTCAATACTGTGCTGATCGTCGGCGCCGAGACGGAGGAAGGCCGCGGCGTGCAGACAGCCACGCCGGCGGGGATCATCGACATCACGCCGACGGTTCTCAGGCTCATTGGTATAGCGCCCGCCTCGACGATGCGCGGCCGCGACCTGACGCGCTCCACCCCGGAGGAGCCGCTAGTCCAGCGGTTTTCGGCTGATCATGGCGGCTTCGCCCAGCATGTCGATATGGTCGAGCACGCGGGCCGGCGCTTCATCCTGGGCGGGGGACATTGCTAAGCTGGCTGAGCATCGCTCGCCATCAGCACCAATCGCCATGAAGAAGGATCAGATCTCCGCGCGCCGGTCGCGTCGCTCATAAGATTATCTATCGATATCGTTCGATGGGAAATGCGGATGCTGCGGGCGTGGTGGTTCTGTCTGGCGAATGGGCTTGTTGGATTCAGCACGGCATTCCCGACGCCGGTGAACGCATCGGAAATGAGGTACGAGCAATTTCGCAGCGCCCTGGCGCGTGGCGCCATGCCCGCGATAGTGATCGATTTTGCCAGATGCCGAGGCGACAAGGCAGAGCGAGGTCCTCCCGTTATGGCTGTGGTCCGCTTTAACGCCTACAATCTGATGAGCGCTTACATCGCGACATCAGGGACGCATCTTTTTGAGGCGGCTGATGGATCGATGAGGCTCGAATACATTCGGGCGCGCTTCAATCCAGACGATGGCGTTGAGTTCACGCTCAAGCAGATTGATCCCGCGACCTATCAGGCCGCGTCGCCAGGGGCGCGCTACCTCTGCAATCTACGTGATGGCTCTGTGCTGCTGGAGGGCCCATGACACGCCCCATCAGTGTCAGGAGGGGGGTATTGGGTGAAAGTCCATTGTACGCTGCTGCCAAGGCCTGCTGCCGTTCGTAGAGGAGGCATCAGGCGCGTCGATCTCGACATGCGGATGTATGTCGTAGTAGAGTATTTCTGCAAAATTTACTTCTATATTGCCATTTATAGTTCATCTTATGAATAAGATAATTATAGTATATCATCGCTTCAATCGTTATTTGATTCTTGTGTGAGCTGCCTGTGATATTATTCAAGTATTGACCGTGGCGCGTCAAGTATTTGCGCGGCGATCAAGGTAAATTGGAGAAAATCATGGCCAAAGAAGTAAAATGGTTGACGCTCGCACGCGACCACATCGGTATGCGGGAGATTCCGGGCCCCGCGCACAACCCAGCCATTGTCGATTGGTGGCGGGACATGGGAGCGCCGTTCCGTGACGACGAGACGCCGTGGGGTGGCGCCTTCATGGATCACATCCTTCGAAGCTCGGGTGAGGAGACTGTCGGGACTGGGCAGGTTGCACGCAAGTGGCTCAATCTGCCGGTCACGCTCGACGCGCCGGCGGTCGGTTGCGTGGTCGTACTCTGGCGCGAATCTCCCACTTCCTGGAAAGGGCAGGCGGGATTTCTCGTCGGGAAGACCGAGACTAGCGACCTCCTGGTCCTGGCCGGCAACCAGAGCGACGCGGTGAGTATCGAAGCCTTCCCGGTCTCGCGGGTTCTCGGCTACCGCTGGCCAAGTGGGCAACCTGATCGTGAGCTCTATGACCTTCCAACCCTCAGCAACAAACAGATTGGCGCTTTGAACGCGGTGGCAGAACCTGCTCACGATCATTCAGCGTCCGCGCGGTCCACCCTCGCCGTAGATTGCTTGCCTGACGATGTGAGCATACAGTCGCCGTCCACCGCTGGTAGCGAGGCAAGGCCGGCCATCGAACTGCTAGATCAGGCCGGTCCCGAGATTGTGACCATTGGCACGAACCCCATAGTGCATGAGGCCTGGATGTAGAGGCGGCCCACCCCGACGAACGATCCGGTGACTTCGCGCATCGGCTCCTTGCTTCAGATCGGGAGCCGATGCGATGTTGTGCATTCAGCAGAGAGCGGTATTGATGCCGGAGGCATCCCCGCGATCTCCATCATCGTTGCGTCGTCGTTCCGAAAGCAATCTTGATCGAAAGTCGAAGTTCCAGGTCACGCTATTGCCATTCCGCTCCGGAGCATGAACGCCTATGATACGGGTGTGGCCTGAAGCAATCCGCGCAGGTGGCCATGCCGGTCAGCGATCGCGTCCAGGATTCACGCCTGGATGGCTGTTCATCAAACGCAGCGACCTGATTGGGTGAGATTTATGGTCGAATGAAAGGGCGGCGCGCGGGCGGTGCGCGCGGATGCCTTTCCTATGCTGCCAGGTCGATGGATACAGCATCGTCAGGCCGAGACAATTCAACGGCAGAGTTAACTGCCACTGCGACATTGAAAGGGAGGATTTGATGGGGCGTTTCGCCTGTAATCTTATGGCAGCATGCGCAGCGATTGCATTGTCGCCAATGGCGTGGGCACAGGCTCCGACCAGCGTCAAGATTGGGGTCTTGAACGACCAATCCGGTGTCTACGCAGACTTTGGCGGCAAGGGATCTGTCGAGGCGGCCCGGATGGCGGTCGAGGATATGAAGCCCGAGCTCGGCGACCTCAAGGTCGAGGTCGTCTCCGCTGACCATCAGAACAAGCCGGATATTGCCTCGAATATTGCGCGACAGTGGTATGATGTCGACGGTGTCGACATGATTACGGAACTGACGACATCGTCGGTCGCGCTGGCGGTCCAGGACATCACCCGCGAGAAGAAGAAGATCAACATGGTGGTCGGTGCCGCCACCGCCGCGCTTACCGGTGCCATGTGTTCCCCCTATGGCTTTCACTGGGCCTATGACACCCGTTCATTGGCGGTCGGCACGGGCGGAGAGGTGGTGAAGGAGGGCGGCGACAGCTGGTTCTTCCTGACGGCCGACTACGCCTTCGGTCACCAATTGGAGAAGGACACCAGCGACATCGTCAAGCAGTCGGGGGGCAAGGTGCTCGGCGCGGTGCGGCATCCGCTCAACACCTCTGATTTCTCGTCCTTCCTGCTGCAGGCGCAAGCTTCCGGCGCCAAGATCGTCGGTCTGGCCAATGCCGGTCTCGATACGACGAATTCCATCAAACAGGCGGCGGAGTTCGGCCTGGTCGCCGGCGGCCAGCGTCTGGCCGGCATGCTGTTCACGCTTGCGGAGGTTCATGGCCTTGGGCTGCAGGCCGCGCAGGGGCTGGTGCTGACGGAAGGCTTCTACTGGGACAAGGACGACAAGAGCCGCGCCTTCTCCAAGCGTTATCTCGAGCGCACGGGCCATATGCCGAATATGATCCACGCCGGGACCTACTCGACTGTCGTCAACTATCTGAAGGCCGTGAAGGCGGCGGGAACGAAGGACGCGGATGCGGTCGCCCGCAAGATCCGCGAGACGCCCGTGGACGATAATTTTGCCAAGGGCAAGGTACTCGCCAACGGACGCTTCATCCACGACATGTATCTCTTTCAGGTTAAGGCGCCGAACGAGTCGAAAGGGCCGTGGGATTACTACAAGTTGCTTGGCACGATCCCCGGCGAGAAGGCTTTCTTCACCGTTGAAGAGTCGGGCTGCAAGCTCGGCGGCTAAACACTCGCCATCTCTCTCATCGGGCGGCGTCCTGCCGCCCGATTGTCGCGGCTGTCGGATTGTTCCCTGGTCGGAGTGTCCATGAGTGCGGATTTCGTTCTGGAAGCCTTTAGCTTGCGTCGGGAATTCAAGGGTTTCGTTGCCGTCCGGGACGTGAATCTCAAGATACGGCGCGGATCGGTCCATGCCCTCATTGGCCCTAACGGTGCCGGCAAGACCACGGTCTTCAACCTCATCACGAAGTTCTTGAAGCCGACGTCCGGCCGGATCGTCTATGACGGCACGGACATCACGGCGGAGAGGCCAGCACAGATTGCCCGTCGTGGCCTCGTCCGGTCGTTTCAGATCTCGGCCACCTTCCCGCATCTGACGGTCCTCCAGAACGTGCGGGTGGCCCTGCAGCGCAAGGCGGGCCTTGCGACGCAGCTGTGGCTCTCGGAGCGCGCACTCACCCGGCTCGACGGCCGCGCCCGCGAGTTGATCGAGGCGGTCAACCTCCAAGACTATCTCCACACCGAGGCGGCCGAGTTGTCCTATGGGCGCAAGCGGGCGCTGGAATTTGCGACGACCTTGGCGCTCGAGCCCACGGTCCTCCTTCTGGACGAGCCGATGGCGGGCATGGGGCACGAGGACATCGACCGCATAGCCCAGCTCGTGCAACAGGCGGCCGCCGGGCGAACCATCTTGATGGTCGAGCACAATCTCTCGGTGGTCTCGCGGATCTGCGATACCATCAGCGTGCTCCAGCGCGGTGAGATCGTCGCCGAGGGAGACTACGCGACGGTCTCAGCCGACCCCCGCGTGCGCGAGGCTTATCTCGGCACGGAGGTGGTGTGACATGGCGGATGCATTGCTCTCCATCGCCGGCCTAGAAGCCTGGTACGGCGAAGCCCATGTGCTGCACGGCGTCACGCTGGATGTACGCGAGGGCGAGACGGTGACGCTGCTCGGCCGCAATGGAGCGGGCAAGACGAGCACGCTGCGGGCCATCATGGGCATGATCGGGCGGCGCACGGGTTCCATCCGTCACCGCGGTGCCGAGACAGTCAACCAGCCCTCGCATCACATCGCGCGCCGCGGCATAGGTTACGTCCCTGAGGAGAGGGGCATTTTCGCAAGCCTCACGGTCGCCGAGAACCTTGTTCTCCCGCCCGTGGTGGCGTCAGGCGGAATGACGATCGAGGCCATCTACAGGCTTTTCCCCAATCTGGAGGAGCGCAAGGGGAGCCAGGGTACAAAGCTGTCGGGCGGCGAGCAGCAAATGCTCGCGATTGCCCGTATCCTGCGTACGGGCGCGCGTTTCATCCTGCTGGACGAGCCGACGGAGGGGCTGGCACCGGTCATTGTGCAGCGAATCGGCGAGGTCATCCGCACGCTGAAAAGCCAAGGCTACACCATCCTGCTCGTGGAGCAGAATTTCCGCTTCGCGCAAGGGGTGGCCGACCGCCACTATGTCATGGAGGATGGCCGCGTGGTTGCCCATCTCACCAGCGCCGAACTTCCGTCCAGGATGGACGTCCTGCACACCTATCTGGGAGTGTAGCCGGTGATATCCACGCAGCTCCTGTTCGGACAACTTTTGCTCGGCCTGATCAACGGCTCGTTCTACGCGTTGATGTCGCTCGGCCTTGCCGTCATTTTCGGGATGATCAATGTCGTCAACTTCGCGCACGGGGCGCAATACATGCTGGGTGCTTTCGCCGCCTGGCTGCTGCTACGGTTTGCGGGCATCGGCTTCTGGCCGGCCCTCATTCTTGTGCCGCTGATTATCGGCCTGATTGGCGTGGTGATCGAGCGCTCGATGCTATCACGCCTCTACAAGGTGGATCACCTCTACGGTCTGCTTCTGACCTTCGGCCTCGCCCTGATCATCGAAGGCGGCTTCACCCATATCTACGGCACGTCAGGGCAGCAATATGCTGTGCCGGCGGCGTTGACCGGTGGCTGGAACCTCGGCTTCATGTTCCTGCCCGTCTACCGGGCCTTCGTCGTGCTGGCCTCGCTCGTGCTGTGCATCGGCACCTGGCTCATCATCGAGAAGACGCGGATCGGCGCCTATCTCAGGGCGGCCACGGAAAACCCGGCCCTGGTTCAGGCTTTCGGCGTCAACGTGCCTTTGCTGATGATGTTGACCTATGCCGGTGGTGTCGCGCTGGCGGGGCTCGCCGGCGTCCTGGCAGCGCCGGTCTATCAGGTCAGCCCGCTGATGGGCAGCAACCTCATCATCATCGTCTTCGCGGTGGTGGTGATCGGCGGCCTCGGCTCGATCATGGGCGCGATCGTCTCTGGCTATTTGCTCGGCATTTGTGAAGGCCTGACCAAGGTTTTCTACCCCGAGGCGTCGAACATCGTCGTTTTCGTCATCATGGCGATCGTGCTGCTGCTACGGCCCTCCGGGCTGTTCGGCAAGGGGGACTGAGACGATGGATAACAAGGCTCGCCTCGCCCTTGGCGCCGTGCTTCTCGCCCTCGCGCTGGTCGCACCTTTCCTGCTCTATCCCACCTTTGCGATGAAGCTGCTCTGCTTCGCGCTGTTTGCGGTGGCCTTCAACCTGCTGATCGGGTTTACCGGCCTCCTGTCCTTCGGCCATGCGGCGTTCTTCGGCACGGGAGGCTACATCGCGGCCCATGCCGCCAAGGTCTGGGGCCTGACCCCGGAACTCGCGATCCTGACAGGCATGGCGGCGAGCGCTGTCTTCGGTGTGATCATCGGTTTCCTCGCCATCCGCCGCAAGGGCATCTATTTCGCGATGATCACGCTGGCGATGTCGCAGATGATCTTCTTCCTCTATCTGCAGGCGCGATTCACAGGCGGGGAGGATGGCCTGCAGCGCGTGCCGCGCGGGCATCTCTTCGGATTGATTGATCTCAGCCATCCGCTGGCGATGTACTATACCGTCCTTGGCATCTTTCTGATCGGCTTCTTTATTGTGTGGCGCGTTGTGCATTCGCCCTATGGCCAGATCTTGAAGGCGATCCGCGAACATGAACCACGCGCGATCTCACTCGGATATGATGTGGATCGCTACAAGCTGATTGTCTTCGTCATCTCGGCGACGATCGCCGGGATGGCCGGTGGAACCAAGGCCATCGTTTTCCAGTTGGCGTCATTGACGGACGTCACCTGGCAGGCCTCGGGGCAGGTGGTTTTGATGACGTTGCTCGGCGGCATCGGAACGATGCTGGGCCCCGTCGTTGGCGCCTTTCTCGTGGTCTCGCTTGAGAACTACCTCGCCGCCTATGCCGTGCCTGTGCCGGTCGTCATCGGTGCTGTCTTTGTGGCCTGCGTGCTCCTGTTCCGGCGTGGCATCGTTGGAGAAATCGAACACCGCCTGGCGCGTAACAAGGATTGAGCGCGTCGCCACGCTTCCATTCCATACAAGAGCAGGATCTTGCCAAAGACCCCGCCGAGAAGACCGGCAGCACATGTGACAGGAGATCCGCCATGAACAGCATCGCCTTCATCGGCCTCGGCAACATGGGAGCGCCGATGGCGCTCAATCTGGCCAAGTCCGGCCATGATATTCGCGGATTTGATCTCCTGCCAGCCAACTGCGAGGCCGTGCGCGCGGGAGGCGTCGCGATTGCGGGGTCCGCCGCGGATGCGGCTGATGGGGCCGATATTGTCATCACGATGCTGCCGGCCGGCAAACATGTGCTGGCCGTGTGGAACGATGTGCTGGCCAAGCGGGAGCAGGGAAAGCCGGGGGCGCTTCTCATCGATTGCTCCACCATTGACGTCGCCAGCGCGCGGCAGGCGCACGAGCGGGGACAGGCAGCCGGATGCCTGACGCTTGATGCGCCCGTTTCCGGTGGCACTGTCGGAGCTGCCGCCGCCACGTTGACATTCATGTGCGGTGGCAGTGCGGAGGCCTATGCAGCCGCCGCGCCCGTGCTGGGAGCCATGGGACGGCGCGTCGTGCATTGCGGGCCGAACGGCAACGGCCAGGCGGCGAAAATCTGCAACAACATGATCCTCGGCATTTCGATGATCGGCGTATCGGAGGCCTTCGTGCTCGGTGAGAGGCTCGGCCTCTCCCATCAGGCACTTTACGACGTCGCCTCGGTCTCGTCGGGACAGTGCTGGGCACTGACCACGAACTGTCCGGTGCCCGGTCCCTTGCCGACCTCGCCGGCCAACCGGGATTATAAGCCCGGTTTCGCGACGGCGTTGATGCTGAAGGATTTGACACTTGCGCAGGAGGCCGCTGCCGCGGTGCATGCGGCGACGCCGCTTGGTCTTGAGGCGGCGGCGCTCTACAACACATTCGCGCGTCAGGGCAATGGCGATCTTGATTTCTCCGCGATCATCGAGTTTCTGCGCCTGCGCAGCGGTGATGCCGCCACGAAGGACGAGCCTGACGCGGCCTCCTGACGGTACAAGGAACCTGCAACGAGAAGGGCGGCCGAAGCCGCCCTTCCATTGTTCAGAGAGGCTGTGCTCAAGCCTTGCCGAAGGACAGATTGTCCGGCCGCAGGTCCATGAAATAGAACGTTGTCGGGCGCCAGGCGATCGACTTCTTGATCGCGTAGGCTTCGCTCGGCTGATAGAGGATCGTCGCCGGAGCCTCGTCTTCCCAGACGTCGAGCATCTCGGTAAAGAGCGCCTTGCGTTTGGCGGGATCCGTCTCGGCCTCCAACGCGCGGCCGGCCGTGTTGAACGCATCGGTGGATTGCCAGAAGCCCTGCTTCTGGATCTCGCCATCGGCGCCCCAGGCCACCCAGATGGAACCGAGCGGATCGGGCAAGCGCGTCGAGTTCGACCAGTTGAAGATCTGGGCGCCGGGGCCGCGCATCTGGGTGGAGTTCTCCACCACCTGGAGCGAAGCATTGATACCGACGGCCTTCCACTGCTCGATGAGGATCTGAGCAGCTTCAAGGGCATTCGTGTAGTAATTCGCCATGGTACGATAGACGATAGGCTCGCCGTTGTAGCCGGCTTCCTTCAGGAGTGCCTTGGCCTTTTCCTTGTCGAAAGGCAGCTTGCGGCCCTCGACGAACATCTGTCCGTATTCCGGGAAGTTGTGGCTCTGGGGGACGAGGGCGGTACCCTGCCACAAGCTGTCGACGAGCGCCTGGCGATCGATGGAGGCGACCAGCGCCTGGCGGATGCGCTTGTCGGACAGCACCTTGTCCTTTTCGTTGAAGGCGAGGACGTGGACATTGGCCAGGACGACCGAGCGAACGTCGATGTCCTTGTAGTCGCCAACCACGCCCATCTGGTCCGGCGGAATGTTGGTGATGAGATCGTAGTCGCCCGCGACGAGGCCCGCGACGCGGGCTGCGAGCTCCGGGACACGCTTGAAGGTGACGCGTTTGGCCGTCGGGCGGCCCATGAAGTAATCGTCGAAGGCGTCGAGCACGGTGGCTTCCGACGCGCTGTGGTTGACGACCTTATAGGGGCCGGACGCGACGGGCTTCTTGGAATAGGCCTCGAAGCCCATTTCCTCATAGGCGCGCTTGTTGACGATCCACGCGCACCAGGACGCAAGGCGCTGTTCGAGCAGCACGTCCGGTGCCTTGGTGCGGAAGCGGACGGTGTAGCGATCGATCGGTTCCACACTCGCGAGAACGCCGAAATAGGGCTTGCCGCCGGGGATCTGGGCCTTGTCGCCCCAGAGACGACCGTCGCGGAAGGTGTAGGCCACGTCTTCCGAGGTCAGTTCGTCACCATTGTGAAACTTCACGCCCTCGCGGAGAGTCACGATGAGTTCCGACGGCGAGACGCGCTGCCACTTGGTGGCGAGATGCGGCTTCAGCGCCGAGCCGCCGCCGTCGGGCGAACCAAGGAAGTCGCGCCGGATCAGTGTGTCGAAGATCGAATACGTCACGCGCGTGCCGACATTGGAGAGTTCGCGCGCGGGTTCGAGAGTCGCTGGCAAATCGGCGACGGCGATCGTGAAGTTCGGGCGGTCACCAGCGGCGGCGAAGCCGCGGGTCGCGCTCATGAGGAGAGGAGCAGCAACGGCTCCCTCCAGAAGGCGACGGCGTGTAAACGTAACCATGGTCAACTCCTTTGAAGTGAACGGGATGATCTGCGCCGACAGGTGGCATACTCATGGAATGCAGGGGCGGGCGCCGCCGCCGCGTGGGGCTATGAGCGGGCAGAGGCGATGAGCCGGGGGTCATCGAGCAGGATGGCGTCTGGCTTGATGGCCGCGAGCTCTTCAAGTCCCTCGTGATCGATGTGACCGGCGGGGAAGGGCGGGTATTCACCGGGTAGCGGTTCGCTACGCGGCTGGCCGACCATGACGGCAAGGCGCAGGCCCTCAGTGCGCGCCCCCATGGCGCGCGAGGCAGTTGCCGCGCCTTCCCACAGGCGAAACCAATCTGCACCGGCCCGCCGCGCCTGCGGCGCCGCGTCGGGGTCGTCCAGGAATGCGAGAATATTGACGGCGTCCGAGCGCATCCGGGCAGCCTCGATCAGCGCGAGGTCGCGCAACCCGAGCATGGTGCGCTCGATAGCCTCGCCCTCGGCCAGGAGCGCCATGATGGGCGCCAGGATCGCGCTGTCGGTGATCTTCACATCGAGAAGGACGCCCAACCCCTTGGAGGCCACGAGCGCATCGTCCAGCGTCATGACGGCCGGGAGGCAGCGGCGCAATGCGTCCAGGCTCAACGCATCCACGCGGCGCGGATCGGCGGCAAGGCGCATGAGATCCGCATCATGCACACAGACAAGTGCCCCGTCGGCTGTGCGGCGAACATCCGTCTCAACGGCATGCGCGCCGGCGCTCCGCGCCGCGATGAAGGCGGCCGGGGTGTTCTCTGGCGCAAGCAGCGCGCCCCCGCGATGGGCGATGACGAGCGGATGCGCCGCAGGTTCCATCCAGGCAAAGGCCATGTCGGTTATCCCCTGTCGACGGTCGGGTCGAGACGATCGCGCAGCCAGTCGCCGAACAGGCTCATCGCAAGCGTCGTCAGGAAAATGGCGCATCCCGGAAACACCGCGATCCACCAGGCGTTGAGCAGGTAACGCCTGCCTTCTCCCAGCATCAGGCCAAGCGAGGTGCCCGGCGGCTGCACGCCAAGGCCGAGGAAGGACAGCGACGTTTCCAGAAGAATAGTGCCGGGAAAGTTCAGCGTGGCCTGGACAACAAGCGCCGCAACGATGTTCGGCAGAAGATGCTTGAAGATGACACGGCCTGAACGCGCGCCCAGCGCCTCCACGGCATTGATGTAGTCGCTCGTTTGCTCGGACACGACGAGCCCTCGGGCCAGCCGCGTGTATTTCTCCCATCCATCGAGGCTGACGAGGATGATGAAGAGAACGACATTGTTGCCGAAAAAGGCCAGCATCGTCAGAGCCAGCAGAAGGGCGGGGATCGCGGCCTGCGTGTCGACCAGCATCATGATCGCCTGATCCGGCAGCCCTCTCAACCGCGCTGCCACGAAGCCGAGCAGGGTGCCGACGACAGCGCCGAGCAGGGTGCCGAGCACCGCGATCAGGATGGACGTGCGGATCGCATAGATGAGCCGGCTCAGGATGTCGCGGCCGAGCTGGTCGGTGCCGAGATAGTAGGTGAAATCGCCTTGCATAGTCATGGGTGGGCGCAGGCGGGCGGCGAGGTTCTGGGTCGTGTAGTGAATTGGCGCCAGCCATTCGGCGAAGACGGCGACGAAGACCATGAACACGAGGAAGGCGGCCGAGATGATGACGACCGGCGACATTCCAAGGGAGACGGAGCGGCGAGCGGCTGGTGCCGATGTGTCGAGCGCCGCCATCAGGCTTGCGCTCCAGAGGCGTTCCGGAAGCCGCCGAGGCGCGGATCGATCAGAATATGGACGACGTCGACGAGAAGGTTGGCCGATACCATGATCAGGGTGATCGTGATGATGACGGCCTGGACCACAGGCAGGTCGCGCGTCCCGACGGAGTCGACGAGCAGGCGGCCGATGCCGGGCCAGGCGAAGATGCTCTCGACCACGGCGCTGCCGGCGAGAATATTGCCGATCTCGATGCCAAGGAACATCAGCAGCGGAACGGAGGCATTGGGAAGCGCATGGCGGACGATGACGCCGACCGGCATCACGCCGCGACCGCGAGCGGCGCGGATGAACGGTTTGCCGAGAACTTCCAGCGTCGACGTGCGGGCGAAACGCGCGAGGCGTCCGGCAAGCGGGAGGCCGAGCGTAACAACCGGCAGGATCAGATGAACGAGACTATCGGAGCCCGCGGATGGCAGCACCCTGAGCTTCAGCGCGAAGAGGAGGATGAGGAGGATGCCCAGGAAGAAGATAGGCACGGCATAGCCGAAGACGGCCGATGCCATCGCCAGCCTGTCGATTGCGCTGTTGTGCTTGAGGGCGGCCAGAATACCAAGCGGCAGGCCGACAACGAGCGCGAGCAAGAGAGACGCGGAGCCCAGCAGAGCTGTATTCGGCAAGGCCTCGATCACGGCATCGAAAGCCGGGCGCTCATCCGCGAAAGACAATCCGAAATCGCCGCGCAGAGCGCTCGTGAAGTATCGGATGTACTGATCGTATACAGGCTGATCGAGGCCCCACAGTTCGCTGTAATAGGCACGAACTTCGGGCGGAGTATCGACGGAAAGCATGATTTCGGCCGGATCGCCCGCCAGCCGCAATGTAATGAACACGGCTGAAACACATATGAATAGCGTGAGAACAGCGCGAGCCGTCCGCACAGCCAGAAAGCGCAGCATGGTGGAACCGATCAGATTCTGGTGTTCATTTGAAAGGACCTATGTGCTCTTTGTTCCGCGACAGCCATATGACAGCCGCTGCGGAGCGCCATCAGTCCCGATCGTGCCTGCATTTGCTCCGGAAACAGGAGCCGACTGTCGGTCATGTTTCAGCATGAGGATTCCACGGTGCTTCAGGCGCGTAGCGCGGCCGCCGGTGATTGCCGGTAGGCGAGGACCGCCGGGATCAATGCCAGGAGCGCCGCGAAGACGACAAGCAGCAGCGCGGACCAGAGGTCGGCTCGGGCGAATTCCACGGGCAGGCGGACCCCGCTGCCCTGGGTCACGACCGCGGTTATGGCGAGCGCTGCGGCATAGCCCAGGGCAAAGCCAAGCCCGATCCCTAGGAGTATCAGCAGGAAAGGCTCCAGCCAGACGATCAGCGAGACCGATAGCCGCGGGGCGCCAAGCGCGCGTAGCGCGCCGATCTGTCGACGCCGCTGGGAGAGATGCAGGATGGTCACGAGCACAAGTGAAGCGGCAACCAAGGCCTGCGCGCCGATGGCGACAGCGGTGAGCACGATCTTCGCATCGCCCAGTGTCGCATAAAGCCGGGTCAATACCTCGCCGGGGAAGACCGCCAAGGATGTTTCGCTGCGATAATCCTGGCGTAGACGATAGGCGTCGGCGATCGACTTCGGCTTGACGAGAACGGCTGGGATCCCGGGCGTTCCCGCGCCGAAGTCTTCTTTCAATCCCGCTATCGCTGCCTGCGTCCCACCTTCGCCGTGATCCTGTCCATCATGGTCATGCGCATGATCGCCATGGCTGTCTTTGTCATCGCCGCCCTGGCCCTGCGTGCCATGATCATGCCCGGCATGATCATGCGCTTCCTCCATACCGTGGATATGCCAGACGGCGCTGATCGGGACAAAGATCGCGCGATCCCACGGCGTGCCGGTGGGAGCGAGTTTGCCGACGACCGTGTAAGCGAGCTCCGTATGGGCATGGCCGCCGGTTTCGGCCGTTCCGTGCATGGGCTTGATGACCGTTTCTGTTGGCAGATCGACTGCAGATCCGATCACTGCTTCGGTCTCCAACGCGAACAGGCGGCCGTCAGATAGACCGGATGATGTATTCTGGACAAGTGTCGTCGTCGTTCCGATAATCGGATAGCCTGAAAAGCTGTCGCCGAAGCCAACAGGAGCCGCCCATGCGACACGCGGATCCTTTGTCAGGTCGCCCAAGACGCTGCCGCGGAGCAGCGGCAAGGCCGCTGGCTGCAGAAAGACCGTGGATAGAAGAAGCTGCGTTTCGCTGCCGGGCGCACCGACGATGACGTCGAACTTATCGGCGGCGCGAGCGCTGCCAAGGCGTAGCGCACGTTCCTGCAGGGTCACGGTGACGCCGAGGGCTGTCGCGAGGGCGACCAGGGCGATGATCACGAGGGAGCCGGCCCAGAGGCGCCTGAAATCGGCGAGAATGAAGTGAAGCACGGCTGTCCCTTCGCTAGCCCTGGGCCGTATCGGCAGCGACGCGCCCGTTCGCGAATTCGATCCGCCGTTCGAAGCGCGCAATCAGGCGCTGGTCGTGCGATACAGTGATCAGGGTACTTTTCTCGGCCATTGCCAACTCGAAAATAAGATCGCCGACGGCTTTGCCGCTGTCGGCATCAAGACTGGCCGTCGGCTCGTCGGCGACAATGACCGCGGGCTTGCGCAAGAGGGCGCGCGCCACGGCGACGCGCTGCATCTCACCGCGCGACATCGTTTCAACATATTGCCCCGGCTGCCGGAGCCCGGCGCGTTCCAGCAGATCGTGCGCACGTTGCATGTGTTTCGGCGTGGCCGCGAAGGCGAGCCGGGCCGGGAGCAGCACATTGTCCAATGCCGAGAGGCCGGGGAACAGGTGGAAGTCCTGCATGACGAGGCCAATGGTCTCACCGCGCCAGCGGTCGCGTTCACTGTGCGAGAGCGCGCCGAGATCCGTGCTGTTCCACGTGATGCGTCCTTTGCTGGCCCGTTCGAGGCCAGTCACCAGGTTGACGAAGGTGCTCTTTCCGGAACCTGAAGCTCCGGCGATGGCGACGCGCGTCCCGGCTTCGATCCTGAGGTTCTCGATGCTGAGCACAGGTGCCGCGAGTCCCGGAAAGGACATTTCGACGCTATTAAGGCACAGATCATGAATCGTCATCAGACGACACGGTATTGCGCATCGCGCAGGCGAAGAAGGCTGACAAATCCCGTCTCCGGATCGGTCCATGACCCCGTCTCGAGCTTTCCGTGAACTTCTATCGTCGTGCTCGGCTGGACGAAGGTCTGCTTGTCGCCGAGATAGACGACGACGATATCGTCGGGCCAATCGGCATCTGATGAGCAAAACGGGCAGAGCGCCATCGGGATCTTTGTGAGAACGAAGAAATTTGCTTCGGCCTTCAAGGGCGGGGCCATGAATCCGCGCATCGCCACAGCCCGGCCTTTCAACGCGTTGACCTTTGCCGAGAATTCAAGGCCAAGCACACCAACCTTGCCGTAGAGTTCCTCGAATGTGAGGCCCGGCGTCGCGGCCCAAGCGCCGGTGGAACCGGCCGCTGCTGCCGATGCTGCAAGAGCACCCAGGATCTGGCGACGATTCGGGGCTATGATGGTCTTCATCTTGGACATCGGTGTCACCAATGTTTGCCGGATACTGCGAAAAGCAAACACACCCGGATCCGGGATCCGGGTGTGTTGATACTGATCTTGGTGATTACTGCGTCTGCTTCACGCCAAGAGCCATGACATCGGCGAGCAACCGATAGACGTCGCTCTGTTCCATGTAGCCTTTGAAGCCTTCAGAGCCGGGGCCCGACGACTGCAGCACCACGTCATCAACCGCATGCACGCCGGAGTCTCCGTCGCGCGGAATGTTGCCGGCGACAAAGACGGCGCCGGGCACATCCTTGTAAGCCTCGTTGGCCACATATTCCTTCTTCTCGTTCTGGATGGCCGGGACGAACGGGCCATCGAGCTTCGGACGATAGGTCTCGTAGTGATCCGGGCCGTTATTGGCGCTCAGGAACAGACGGCGGGAGACGTCGACGCTGTCCGGGTAGCCGTCGCCATTGCTGTCGACATAGTTCGGGAAGCCGGCGGTGGCATAGGTGCCGACTTTCTCGCGCATTTCGGTGCCGGGCTTGCTGTCATCGACCGTGCCGATGATCGAGACGCCGTGGGTGTGGTCACCCGTGACGACGATCAGCGTGTCGGGGTTCTTGGCCGCGAAGTCGCGAGCGACGCCGATGGCCTTGTCGAACTCGATCGTATCGAGGACGGCGCGGTCCCAGTCGAGCGGATGGGACATCTTGTCGACATTGGCAGCCTCGACCATCAGGAAGAAGCCGTCCGGGTTCTTCGACAACTGGTTGAGCGCCGCCTGCGTCATCTCGACGAGGCCCGGCTGGTTCGGGAACTTGTCGACCGTGCCCTTCTTCAGGAACTCGCGGTCGAGCGTGGAGTCGAGATTGCCGGTGTGGAAAAGGCCGAGCACCTTGCCTGTGTTGGTGCCGGCGGCGTTGGCGAGCTCAGCCTTGTCGGTCGCGAGCGTATAGCCGGCGTCACGGAAGGACTTCACGAAATCCTTCTCATCCTTGCGCTTGGAGCCGGGTGTGGCCTTCGGCAGGAAGTAGGCGGAGCCACCGCCGAGCACGACGTCCGGCTTCACCTCGAACATCATCTCGGTGATCTCGGCCTTGTCGGCGCGCTTGCGGGTGTGGGCGACGACGGCGGCTGGCGTCGCGTCCTGCAGCTCGGACGTGGTCACGATGCCGATGGACTTCTTCGTCTGGCGGCGCAGGGCCTCGGCAATGGTCTCGACCTTAGGGTCGTCAAAGCTGTTGGGGGTGCGGTCGGCATAGACGCCAAGGGCGTTCACCGCCGTCTTGTGGCCCGTCATATAGGCAGACATCGTGTTGGCGCTGTCGGTCGCCACGGCCTCGGTCGAGGACGTGCCGATGAAGGCCATACGGTCGAGGCCATCCATGTTCAGACGGCCATTCGCCTTGCCCTCGGTCATGCCCTTAGACATAATGCGGGCCGCAGTGCGATGCGCAACCGACAGGCCGTCGGCGAGCAGGAAGATCACGTTCTTGGCCTTCGGCTTGTCGCTCGTGCCGTAGACGTCCCAGGTAACGCTTTTCGTCTGGGGCCCGGCCGACACATCGACCTTGTAGGCGCCGGGCGTGGCGAGCGTCAGGCCGCGCAGGACAAGCGCCGAGCCGAGCACCTTGTCCTTGGAACCCTTCTCCTCGGCCACGAATTCGGCTTCCTTGCCGAAAACCGTCTTGTAGTCCTGGCCGTTGACCGTGACCTTGATGTCCTCGGGCTTCACCACACCATCGAACTCAACCTTGAAATCGAAAGGCGAGGAGGTGAGGATAGTCGCGCGATCCAGCGGATAGACCGTGGCTGCTTCGGCGGCGCCGGCCAGGGCCGTGGTCGCGAGCAGCGCGACAAGAAACTTCTTCATGGGTGCCTCGTAGAGCATCGGATGATCGATGCCCGGCGTATAGCCCCTTCACATGACAACTCTATTGCGGCCCGAAATGCTTATCCGGCAACGTATCGACAGCTGCGAGGCGACAAATCCCCTGCTTGCGCTTTGGCTTTTGTGAAGCGGGCCCGGGGCGGGTTGACAGCGTCGCCTTCCGCCAGAATGCTTCGCTATCAAAAGGAATTGACGTTGCAGGATTGATCAAGATCAAGCCTGTAAGATGCTGACACGCTACGGTTCGTCGTCAAAATAAGCCTCGCTTCTACGAATGGGTTCCTCTTGTGACTGGTGGGTAATGCCGTGGAAAAAGATGGTACCTTGAAAAGCCGGCCCCCAAGGGCTGCCGTTGAGGCATCGGTGAAGGATACTGGCCAGGTCATGCCGTTCCCGGTGCAGGCCACACTGACGCGGGCCAGGGCTCCGGCCTCCACCGCTGTGGCTCGCGCGCTCAATCAACCCGACGGAGGCGGGCACGAGGCGTTCAAGGCCTTTGACCGCATGCGCGAGGCGCTGACGGCGCAGATGACCGGAGGTCTCTCGCCGGCGGCGATGGCGCTTGCCCTGTTCGATTGGTCGATCCACCTGGCTCACGCGCCGGGCAAGCAGGCCGAGCTCCTGACAAAGGCCGTGCGCAAAGCCACCCGCTTCGCGGGCTATGTTTCGATTGCGAGCCATGATCCGCAGACGCCGCCTTGCATCGAGCCCCTGCCAGGCGACACCCGTTTTTCTGGCGAGGCCTGGCAGAAGCCTCCCTATAACTTCCTCGTTCAGGCCTTCCTGCTCAATCAGCAATGGTGGCACAACGTCACGCGCGACGTGCCCGGCGTCACCCCGCATCATGAGGATGTCGTGTCGTTCTCGGCGCGGCAGCTCCTCGATGTGGCATCACCTTCCAACAACATTTTCACCAATCCCGAGGTCATCGCCAAATTCTGGCAGACCGGAGGCCTCAACTTTCTGGAGGGTTACAGGAACTGGCTTGACGATGTCAGCCGCTCCGCGACAGGGCAGCCGGCCGCCGGCACCGAGAATTTCGTCGTTGGGCGGGATGTTGCCGTAACACCAGGCGAAGTCGTCTTCCGGAACCATCTCATTGAGCTTATCCAATATAAGCCAGCGACAGAAGATGTTTTCGCTGAGCCAGTACTCATCGTGCCTGCCTGGATCATGAAATACTATATTCTTGATCTCTCGCCGCAGAACTCTCTTATCCGTTATCTCGTGGAGCGTGGTCACACGGTGTTCTGCGTGTCCTGGCGCAACCCGGATGCGGGGGATCGTCAACTGGGGCTTGACGACTATCGCCGTCAGGGCGTGATGGCGGCCCTTGATGCCGTCAATGCTATCGTTCCGGGCGTGAAGATCCACGCGACCGGATACTGCCTTGGCGGCACGCTGTTATCGATCGCGGCCGCAGCGATGGCGCGCGCGGGGGACGATCGGCTCGCGTCCCTCACGCTCCTTGCCGCGCAGACGGATTTCAGCGAGCCGGGGGAGCTCGCGCTGTTCATCGACCACAGCCAAATGCACTTCCTGGACAGCATGATGTGGAATCACGGCTATCTCGCCGCCGACCAGATGGCGGGGGCATTTCAGCTGCTGCGCTCCAATGATCTCATCTGGTCGCGTCTGGTGCATGACTACCTCATGGGCGAGCGCGCCCCGATGATCGACCTGATGGCCTGGAATGCGGATTCCACGCGCATGCCTTACCGCATGCATGCGGAGTATCTCCAGAAGCTCTATCTCGACAATGAGCTTGCGGCGGGACGCTTCATGGTGGATGGACGACCGGCTGCGCTTCAGAACATCCGCGCCCCGATCTTCGCGGTGGGGACCGAGCGGGACCATGTGGCCCCTTGGCGCTCGGTCTATAAAATCCACTATCTCACCGATACCGACGTGACCTTCGTATTGACCAGCGGTGGTCACAATGCCGGTATCGTGAGCGAGCCAGGCCGTCCGCGCCGTCGTTTCCGCGCTGGGGAGAAAAAGGCGACGGATGTCTGCCTGAGCGCCGACGAGTGGGCCGAGGTCGCGGGGCTACAGGAAGGGTCGTGGTGGCTGGCCTGGGCAGATTGGCTGGCGCGGCATTCCACGGCGAAGCGCGTCGCTCCGCCATCCATGGGCGCTGAGAACAAGGGGTACAGGCCCCTCGCCGCCGCGCCCGGCTCCTATGTCCAACAGAGGTGATGCTGACGTGGACGACACCATGCTCAAGAACCGAACGTTCGATGAACTCACGGTGGGTGAGAGCGCCTCGCTGACGCGCGTCGTCGGCCGCGATGACATCGATCTGTTCGCCACCGTGTCAGGTGATGTCAATCCGGCCCATCTCGACACCGCTTTCGCGGCGTCGGATCGGTTCGGTCACATCGTCGTTCACGGCATGTGGACGGGAGCGCTGGTCTCGGCCTTGCTCGGTACGAAATTGCCGGGTCCGGGAACGATTTATCTCGGACAGGACCTCACGTTCTGCCATCCCGTGGTGCCGGGCGACGCCATCACCGTCACGGCGACGGTCAAGGAGAAGCGCGCGGAGAAACACATCGTGCGCCTCGACACCCGCTGCACGAACCAGAGGGGCGAGGAGGTGCTGACGGGTACGGCGACCGTGATCGCGCCGCAGGTCTCGGTCAGCTGGCCGCGAACAAAGCTGCCGGATGTCACGCTGCGCCGCCACGATCGCTATGAAGCCTTCGTGCAGGCGGCGCGCGATCTGCCGCCGTTGCGGACAGCGATCGTGCATCCCTGCTCGGCTGAAACGCTGAAGGCCGCCATCGAGGCACGTGATGAGGGTCTGCTCGATCCCATCCTCGTCGGGCCTGAGGGCAAGATCCGCGCTGTCGCGGCGGCGGCCAACATATCGCTCGCGGAAATGGCGATAGAGCCGGTCGCGCATAGCCATGCGGCCGCTGCCCGCGCCGTGGAGCTCGCGGTTGCCGGCAAGGTCGCGGCCCTGATGAAAGGGAGCCTCCATACGGATGAACTGCTCGGCGCCGTTGTCCACCCCAACTCCGGCTTACGCACGGAGCGGCGCATCAGCCATGTCTATGCGATGGATGTGCCGGCCTATGGAAAGCCGCTGATCGTCACCGATGCAGCGATCAATATTCAGCCGACGCTCGAGCACAAGCGTGACATTTGCCAGAATGCGGTGGATCTCCTGCGAACCTTGGGCATCGCCGAGCCGAAAGTCGCGGTGCTCGCGGCCGTCGAAACAGTCAACGCGGCCATGCCGTCGACGCTCGACGCGGCGGCCCTCACAGTGATGGCAGCGCGCGGTCAGATCGTTGGCGCGTGCGTGGATGGTCCGCTCGCCTTCGACAATGCGATCAATCCGGAGGCGGCTCGAACGAAGGGGATCGTCTCGCCGGTGGCGGGGCAGGCGGATATCCTCCTGGTCCCGGATCTCGAGGCCGGCAATATGCTCGCCAAGCAGCTCATCTATTTCGGGGGCGCGGATGCTGCAGGCCTCGTGCTTGGAGCACGCGTGCCCATCATCCTGACGAGCCGTTCGGATTCGCTCAAGGTGCGCATCGCGTCCGCAGCGCTGGCGAAGCTCGTTTCCGCAGGCCGTGCCATCGTGAAAGAGGGGCCGCGATGAGTGATCCGCTATTGCTCACGTTCAATGCCGGTTCGTCGACGGTCAAGATCGGGCTGTTCAGACGCATCGACGGACGCTGCCTGCGGATCGGCAAGGGGACCATCGATTTTCGGCGAAGGCCGCTCGCATTCCACCTCACTGAGGGGCCCTCGGCGGAGGATGTGGCGCTCGCGGCGGCGCCCGATGGGCCACTCGAGGATGTACTGGCTGAAACCTTCCGTTGGCTTGCGCAGCATTTCGACATCAGTGCGGTGACCGCCGTGGCCCATCGCGTCGTGCACGGTGGCGACGTCTTTGCGCGGGCTGTGCTGATTGACGACGCGGCGATCGACGGGATCGCGGCTCTGACACCTCTTGCGCCGTTGCATCAGCCGCAATGTGTGCGGTTGATCCGCGCCATCCGCCATCTGCGCCCCGCCTTGCCGCAGACAGCGTCCTTCGATACGGCTTTCCACCGCAGCCAGAGCGAGGTGGTGCGCCGCTTTGCCCTGCCGCGGGCGCTGCACGATGCGGGCGTCAAGCGCTACGGCTTCCATGGCCTGTCCTACGCGTTCATCGCCCGGGAGCTTGCCCGGCTTGCGCCAGCCGCCGCCAAGGGCAAGGTTGTCGCGGCTCATCTCGGCAGCGGCGCAAGCCTCTGCGCGCTCCACGACGGCGTTAGCCGCGATACAAGCATGGGCTTCTCCACCCTCGACGGCATCCCGATGGCGACCCGCTGTGGTGCGCTCGATCCGGGCGTGATCCTGTATCTCCTCGAGGATGGGTCGCGGAGCCTCGCTGCGGTCAATGATATCCTCTACAAGCAATCCGGGTTGCTTGGCATGTCCGGGCTCAGCGCGGATAGCCGCGAATTGCTGGCGAGCGACCAGCCGGAGGCCCGCGAGGCGCTGGAGGTTTTCGCGTTCCGCATCGCGGGCGAGATCGCGCGCCTCGCTGCCACGCTCGGTGGCCTCGACGCTGTAGTTTTCACGGCTGGAGTTGGCGAGAACCAGCCTTGGGTGCGGCAGGCGGTGGCGGAGCGTCTTGAATGGCTCGGCCTTGCGCTCGACGGGGAAGCGAATGCGGCGAACGCCGTTCGCGTGAGCGCCGCCACGAGCCGCGTGACGGCCTTCGTTGTCCCCACGGATGAGGAACAGATTATCGCTGACGAAGCGGAGAGCGTCCTGGCCGCGACCAGTCGAGCCTAGCGGCGAGAGCAGGCGCCGACCCTGAGTAAAACGATCAGCGACCGCCCGCTTGTGGCTTGGGTTCGGCGGGAGGATATTCATCCGGCCGGGCAAGCCGGCCTTCCTCCGCCTTGAAGAAGAACTGGCTTGCGACGAGCCAGCCCTTGAGGGGCCGCAGCGGGAGGATACAGAACAGGAGCAACACCGGCAGGGTTGTGAACAGATGCACCCACCACGGCGCCTCATAGGCCGTCTCGATCCATAGCCCAAACATGACGGCCGGGATACAGACGAACATCATGACAAAAAACGCCGGACCGTCGGCTGGATCCGCGAATTTGTAGTCGAGGCCGCAGACCTCGCATTCCCGTGCCAAGGTCAGGAAGCCGTTGAACATATGCCCCTGGCCGCAACGCGGACAACGTCCACGCAGGCCCGTGCTCATAGGCGGCAGTGGCGGCCACTGCTCATTTTTCGACATCACGTCCCTGGACATCGCATTTTTCCTCGATACGGGAAGGCCGACTTCCTACAGCAGTCTGTATGCGCAATGTATGCATGGATAGTCAATCTTCAATGGCCGGTAAGCCCTGTCGCCACTGTCGCAGCTGATCGTGGAATGGGCGAAGCCCAGCTATGGCCTAGATAGATGCGCTGGGGGTATGCCATACATATAAAAATTGTATGGGTAATAGCCGATCATTTGTCAGGTGGCCAAGCGTCCGGCAGACGCGGCGATGCCGATCGCGGCGCCTACGCTGGCCATGCTGGGCCGGATACTCCCAAGATCCTCTCCAGTCAGGACTTTGTAAGTCCGATGTGATGCTTCATCGTGGCGGATCAGAACATGTGGGACCCGGGTCTCGGGATCCCGCGCGCTTCTTGTTCACCAAAGACGAGGCTGTCGCCATGAACGCTGTCATTCAACTGCTTGGTCGCCGTTTGCGTCTTGGCCTCATCGGCGGGGGAGGTACCTCGCTCATCGGGCCGGTGCATCGCACCGCAGCCCGGTTCGATGACGGATTTGAACTGGTCGCTGGCGTTCTGTCCTCCCAATCCGATCGCGCGGTCAAGGAGGCGGAGGCTCTCGGGCTGGCGCGGGGCTACAGCGATGTCGCGACCATGCTTGCGGCGGAGGCGGGACGATCTGATGGCATCGATGCGGTTGCGATCATGACGCCTAACGATAGTCACGAGGCGTTCGCCGAGATGGCGCTGGATGCCGGCCTTGATGTGATCTGCGACAAGCCTCTTACTAACGATCTCGCCTCGGCGCGGGGCTTGGTAACCAAGGCGCGTGACCGCGGCCTGATCTTCTGCCTCACTCACAACTATTCGGGCTACCCCATGCTGCGGGAGGCGAAGAGCGCGGTTGCGGCCGGTGAACTCGGCACCCTGCGCCTCGTGCAGGCGAACTATGTGCAGGGATCGCTCGGATCACATGTCGAGGGTAACCCCGGAGCCATGACGGATCGACTGCGCTGGCGTCTTGACCCGGCCCGCGGCGGGCTGAGCCATGTGCTCGGCGATATCGGCACCCACGCCCATCAAATGCTGACCTTCGTGACGGGGCGCAGGGTTGAGGCCGTGCTGGCGGATGTGGGTGCGGTCATTCCGGGCCGCGAAGCCCATGACACGGCATCGGTGATCCTGCGGCTGGAGGGCGGCGCGCGCGGCGTGATGTTCGTGACCAAGGCGGCGACTGGCGCCGAAAACGCGCTGACACTGGAGGCCTATGGGGAGGAGGGCGGTCTCGCCTGGGCGCAGGCCAGCGCCAATGAACTGCGCATCATGCGTAATGCGCGGCCGGCGGAGGTGCGCACGCGGGGCCTGCCGACCTTGCATCCCTACAGCCGCGAGGCGGCACGGCTGCCGCCAGGGCATCCCGAGGCCTTCTTCGAAGCCTTCGCCAATATCTACCGCGATTTCGCGTCGCTCGTCGCGGCCCGCCGCGCCGGTCGTGAGCCGGATCGTTTCGCCCGTATGGTGCCGACCGCTGAGGACGGCGCTGAAGGCCTTGCCTTCATCGAAGCCTGCCTTGCTTCGACCGCGAGCGGCTCCTGGGCGCCGGTTCCGCGCGTCTGAACCGTTTCGAATAAGCTAGCGGGACAGCGATAAAACGACAAATAAGGGGAGGACGTGATGACAAAGCCGGTTGTGCTTCTTGATCCCTTTCCGCGCCAGCGCGAGCGCATCTTCAATCCAGCGCAATGGGAGCGGCTCTCGGCAATGGCCGAGATCATTGAGGACAAGCAATCCCCAATGGGCGAGAGCCTGATCGAGGCGATGCTCCCCGAGGCGGTCGCCATCATCGGGCAGACGCCCCTGCCCATGGCAAGAGTGGAGCGCGCCACCAAGCTGCGCGCCGTCCTGAACGTTGAAGGCAATTTCTATCAGAACATCGATTATCACGCCTGTCTGTCGCGTGGCATCGCGGTCCTGTCGATCGCACCGGCCTTTGCCGTGCCGGTGGCCGAAATGGTGCTGGCCTTGGCGCTCGATCTCGCACGGGGCGTCACGGCGGCGGATAGCGCGGTGCGCGCCGGCGCGGAACGCTACGGCCTTGCGGGCAATCCCGAAGCCCTGCTCATCAGCGAGGCGCGGGTTGGGTTGATCGGTTATGGCAATATAGGGCGGGCGCTGCGCCGTCTGCTGAGCGGCTTCGCGGCGGACATCCAGGTCTATGATCCCTGGTTGCCGGACAGCGTATTGCGCGCCGAGCAGGTGCGGCCCGCGGATCTTGACACGGTGTTGGCCACCTCGCAGTTCCTCTTCATTCTGGCAGGCGTCACATCAGACAACCAGGGCTTTCTAGGGCGCCAGGTACTCGAGACCATTGCGCCAGACAGTGTGGTGGTGCTTGGCAGTCGTGCAGGCGTCGTGGACTTCGACGCGTTTGTCGACCTTGCCAATGCCGGGCGTTTTCGCGCGGCAACGGATGTGTTTCCGGCCGAGCCGATCGCCGCCGGAGACCCCGTGCGTCAGAGCCGCCTCTTGCTTTCGCCCCATCGCGCGGGTGGCATTCCCGCCGCGATGGAGACGATTGGAGAAATGGTGCTCGACGATCTCGGCCTCATCCTGCGCGGCTTGCCGCCGCAGCGCATGCAGCCGGCTCGCTGGGAGACCGTCTTCAAGATGCGCAGCCCGCCCGCGCGCGGCGGCACTGCTCCCGGCGACGGCGACTGAAGCCGCGAATTGTAGGTACAGCGGCCATGCTTGGTCGGCGGAAGGGTCCCGGAGGCCGACGTTACGTCGCGCCCACGACAAGGCCGGAGCGGGTTCGTCTTCATCTTCCGGAATGATGATCTCACCCAGAAATGGCCCGCTCTTTTTGGGCAGGCCTCCTGTGTGAACAACCCCTACACGGAAGTCTAGCCTAACGCTGAGCTTATCGCGAAGATTAGAGAAATAACAATTTATGATGCGGGAATATTTCGATGTATTTTAGCCCGCGGCGACTTGCGAAAAATCGAATCAGCCTTTATGTGTGTGGCCGGCTGAGCGTTGGAAGAATTGGTGGGTGGAGAGTATGTGAATTATTCACTGCGACGCTGGTAGCCGTGTCAATTACTTTTAATTTATTCTATTTCTGATGATTGCCTGGAATGTTTTAATTTAGAAATTTTTGAAATTTAGGATGAGGCGGTCTGGAATATTTAGAAAGAGGTGGGTCGCCCAGGTTTCACGCCAGTGCAATTTATCGGGGATATGGACTTGGCGAAAAGTCAGCGCGCAGGGCGATGCTTTGCGAGCGTGGGCTGCTGGTCGGGATCGAGGATCGATATGAACGTTATTCGTGAGCGCGATGTGGCGGCGGTCGTAGGACGTGTCGACCGCCTGATCGTCGAGGAGTTGCTGCGAACGGGAGCAACCCAGTTGGAGCTGAGATGTGCCTATGCCTTCGTCAAAGGCCCCGCCAATGCAAGCGCCAGGGCTTATGACGTGCTCTCGCGGCGTATGCAGCGGCTTGTTGATCTGCTGACTGTCGGGCTGGTTGACACCGCGGATACGCCGTTGCCCGTTGCGTCGCGCGAGGAAAGGGGCCGGTATCGTGCTGCATGACACATCTTTGGCGGACAGGAGCTTCTATGAAGCCGAACTGCACCAGGCGGTCATGACGGCGTTCTGCAATGTGTTGCACGGCAGCCGTCTGCCGCCCATGACTGTCCTGAGCATGGCTGCTGAAGCGCTGGGCTCGGTCTACAGGGAAATTCACGATGCTCATCGTGGCGACAATGCATGTCCTTGCGGCTGGCAACCGGATCCTCAAGCAGATAACGCGATACTGCAAACGGCTTTGGCGATGACTGCGCAGATTCTTCCCCAGCCGGATCTCCGTCAAATGCGGATGGCTGGTCGCGCGTAGGCGCCTGACGTGTATCGGGCGAGGCCTGCGGATTGCCGTCCGGCATCGTTCCGTATCAGGGATATTGTACCATCGAGCCATGTCAGCTTTTAAAGCATAGCCATGAAGTTAATCGGTGCTGGTCGTTCTGCATTGCCAAGCAAGCTTGGCGAGATTGCCTGGATACTCTGCGCCGGAAATCTGGAAATAAATCACGTCTCCCGTGCGATCCGTTGTAACTCGCCGTCATGCGACGGCATGTCGCGAACACACGACCAATACCTTCGCGACGGTCCCGCTTGCTCTCGCGGACGTTATGAACGCGCCAGACGCGCGACGACCCTGTCGACTAGAACCTCCGGTGGATCGGTGCCATCGAGGGTCAATACGCTTTCATCCGTGTCTGGCAGTTCCAGAGCGGCGAACTGGCTGTCGAGCAGCGATGGCGGCATATAGTGGTCCGTCCGGCGCTTCATCCGTTCCGCGATCATGTCGCGGTCACCGACCTGGTGAACGAAGAGAATGCCGGGGCAGCCTTCTCGCAGACGGTCACGATAGCGCCGCTTGAGCGCCGAACAGGCAAGCGCGATCGAGCGGCCTTCCGCGATCGAGTCATGCAGAAGCTCGGCGAGCCGGTCGAGCCAGGGGGCCCTGTCATCATCGTTCAGCGGAATGCCGGCCGACATCTTGGCGACATTGGCCGGGGGATGGAAATCGTCGGCGTCATAGAACGCGAGGCCGAAGCGCTCGGCGAGGGCAAGGCCGAGGGTCGTCTTGCCGCTGCCGGCGACACCCATCAGCACGATGGCGACAGGGGGATCAGAGCGTCGCAAGGACGCCTCCATCGACATAAAGGATCTGGCCATTCACGAAATTCGATGCGTTGGAGGCGAGGAAAATCGCCGCGCCCTGCAATTCCTCGACCTTGCCCCAGCGGCCGGCCGGAGTGCGCGTCGTCAGCCAGGCATCGAACTCGGGATTGGCGACGAGGGCGGCGTTGAGCGGCGTGTCGAAATAGCCCGGGCCGATCGCGTTGACCTGAAGGCCATGGCGCGCCCAATCCGTGCACATGCCACGAGTCAGGTTCTTCACGGCGCCCTTGGAAGCGGTATAGGGGGCGATGGAATAACGGGCGGCCTCGCTTTGCAGGCTGGCGATATTGATGATCTTGCCGCGCTTGCGCTGGATCATGTGCCGGGCAACCGCCTGGCTGACGTAGAAGACGCTGTCGAGATTGGCGCGCATGAGCTCATGCCAGGTCTCGACGGGATAGTCCTCCAGCGGGGCGCGCCGCTGGATGCCGGCATTGTTGACGAGGATGTCGAGCGGGCCGACGTCATGCTCGACGGCCTCGATGCCGGCGACCACGGCCTTCTGGTCGGTGACATCGAAAAGCGCGGTGGCGACGGTCAAGCCCTCGCCGCGAAGGCGCTCGGCGGCGGCCTCGAGGCGGGCGGCGTCACGGCCGTTGATGACGACATGCGCGCCGGCGCGTCCAAGTCCCTGCGCTAGGGCATAGCCGATGCCCTGGCCAGCACCGGTGATGAGCGCGATGCGCCCCGACAGATCAAACAGTTGAAGACTCATGCCGTTCCAGCCCCCGTGACGTCCCACCGTTGCCGATCCGCATTGATGAGCGGTCTTGACTATCGCGCGTTGCATCGCCCCCCCCGGCAGGGGGCGACGCCATGGGCCCGTATCTGCAGTCAGACCGGCGGCCATTCGTGATGGAAGACGCCTTCCCGGTCGAGCCGGCGGAAGGTATGCGCGCCGAACAGGTCGCGCTGTGCCTGGATCAGATTGGCCGTACCCCGCGGCCGCCGCAGGTCGTCGAAATAGGCGAGCGCGGCAGAGAGAGCGGGAACCGGGATGCCGGCAAGCGCGGCCTGTGCCACGACGCGCCGCAATGCGTCTTGGCCCGTCTTCACACGCTTCACGAAGTCAGGCACCTGCAGCAGGTTTTCCGGTGCCTCGCTGGCATCGAAGGCGCGCGTGATATCGTCGAGGAAGCGCGAGCGGATGATGCAGCCGGCGCGCCAGATCTCGGCGATCTTGCCGAGCGGCAGTTTCCAGCCGAAGGCCTTGGAGGCCTCCTGCATGATGACGAAGCCTTGCGCATAGGCGATGATCTTGGCCGTTTCCAACGCCTTTTCGAGCGCGTCGAGGTCAATGCCGGACAGCTTGTCAGCCGGGCCGAGGTCGTAGATCGCGCCGGTTCGGGCGCGTTCGGCGCGATGGGCGGAGATGATGCGCGCCGAGACCGCGGCTTCGAGCGTCGTGGCGCTGACGGCGAGCTTCTGCGCCTCGATCACCGCCCAGCGGCCCGTGCCTTTCTGACCGGCCTCGTCGACGATGATATCGACCATCGGCTTGCCCGTGTCGGGATCGACCTCGGCGAGGGTGACGCCGGAGATCTCGATGAGATAGGAGGAGAGGCCGCCCTCGTTCCACCGCGTGAAGACCTTCGCCGCCTCGGCTGCCTGAAGGCCGAGGCCGTCGCGCATGATGCCGTAGACCTCGGCGATCATCTCCATATCGGCATATTCGATACCGTTGTGGATGGTCTTGACGAAATGGCCGGCGCCATCGGTGCCCATATGGGCCACGCAGGGCACGCCCTGATATTTCGCGGCGATGCGCTCCAGGATCGGGCCGATGATGGCATAAACGTCGGCATCACCGCCGGCCATGATCGATGGTCCATGGCGGGCGCCGAGTTCGCCGCCCGAGACGCCCATCCCGACAAAGCGGATCGGGCTATCCTTCAGCGCGGCGGCACGGCGGCGCGTGTCATTGAAATCGGCGTTGCCGGCGTCGATGACAATGTCGCCCTTATCGAGGAGGGGCTCGAGCGCGGTGATCTGCTCGTCAACGGCAGAGCCCGCCTGCACCATCAGGATGACGATCCGAGGGGTCGCGAGTGCGGCGACAAAACCCTTGAGACTATCGGTCGGAACCAGGGACTTCGCGAGCGCCGGGTTGGCATCCACGAGTTCCTGCGCCTTGATCGTGGTGCGGTTGAAGAGCGCGACGGTCTGTCCGCCCTGATCCGCCAGGTTGAGGGCGAGATTGGCGCCCATGGTCCCGAGACCGAGAACACCTACTGTTGCCTTTGTCGTCATATCTCGTTCCTGTTTCGCGCGAAGGCGGGGTTTGTTCCCTGAATACAGCAGGGCCGCCTCGCGATACACCGTTCCTGCCGATAGGGCAGGGGCCGAGGTTGAGCCGTCCTTTATGTGAAAGCCAACTGAACCTTGACGGCGCGCGAGCGGTCAAGCGCCAGGTTGAAGGCCTCATTCGCCTCCCGGAAGGGGATCGTGGCGGTAAGCAGCGGTTTTACGTCGATCAGCCCACGATTCATCAGCTCAACCGCCAGATTGAACTCGGAATCGAAACGGAACGTCCCACGCAGCTGCAGCTCCTTGGCGACGATGACATTGATGGGGAGTGTCATGTCACCACCAAGTCCGAGTTGGACGATGACGGCGCCCGGGCGCAGCGCGGTCAAGGCGCCAACCAGAGCGGACTGGTGGCCGGAAGCCTCAAACAATACGTCAAAGGTGCCCTTCTCGGCTCCATAAGCCTCCAGAGCGTCGGGCTCGGTTGCGATGTTGATGGCACGCGAGGCGCCGACCTGGCGCGCGATCGTCAGCGGGAAGTCGCTGACGTCTGTCACCACGATTTCGGCTGCACCCGCATAGCGCGCCACGATCACGGTCAACATGCCGATCGGTCCGCAACCGGTGACGAGGACGCGCTTGCCCATCAGCGGCCCGGCCTGGCGGGCCCCATGCAGGCAGACCGACAGGGGCTCGCCCATCGCGGCCTCACCCATGGTTACGGTGTCAGCAATCGGCACAGCCTGTTCGGCCTTCACCGTCAGGCTCTGGCGAAAGCCGCCCTGGGCATGGGGGAAGCGCATGGCGCTGCCGAGAAAATACATGTCGAGGCACTGCCGCTGGGCGCCTTCGCGGCAATATTTGCAGACGCCGCAGGGGCGGCTGGGATTGACGGCGACGCGCGTGCCTACAGCGAGATGGCTGACGCCCGCGCCGAGCTCGAGAACCGTTCCGGCAATCTCATGACCGAGAACCATCGGCTCCTTGATCCGGATCGTGCCGAAGCCGCCATGGCTGAAATAGTGCATGTCGGATCCGCAGATGCCGCCCGCCTCGATACCGATGCGTACCTCGCCGGCGGCCGGCGCGACCGCCGCGACCGCCTCGACGCGCAGATCCTTCGGTGCATGAACGACAACGCCCAATGGTGAAGACGACATGTGTTTCCTCGAACAATTCCAGCGGGCTAACACGGCCCGCCTATTCCCGCTTACGATTCTATATCGGCTCGCGCCCTGTCCGTCATGACGTCCATCATGACTGGTCCAGTGCTTGTTCTACGCCCCGTTTCGGGGCAACTCCAAGGATACAACAACCTCATTCATCACTTTTTTGCACAGATGGAAGCGCAATGCGGCCATAGGTGCGGGCGATGGAGCTTGCCGTTCGCTGTCGCGGCGGTTATCCACGGCAAAAAGGGCATTGGCACTGCGGTGGTTTTTTCCATGGGTGAAGCCTCGATCCCGATCCATCCGCTGGCGTACGGCGGGCCTGCCCCGTGAACAAACGCGAGGCACCGCCGGATGATGCTCCCGGCGCATCGGACCAAAGAACAGTCCCCGTGACATTCGTCGCCCGCGTCCAGAAGCACTTCTTTTATGGCTGGATCATCGTGGCCGCAGGTTTCTGCGCCCAGATGATCACCAGCATCTCCATGCAGGGGCTCGCCATCTATGCCCAGCCGTTGCGCCAAGAGTTCGGCTGGACGGCGGCGCAGATGTCGTTCGGCCGCTCGATCCAGACGGTCGATACGCTTCTGGGCCCTCTGGGAGGCGCTCTCGTCGACCGCTTTGGTGCCAAGCGACTGATGGTGGCGGGTACGGTCCTCTATTGCGCCGCCTTTACCCTTTTCGGCACCATGGATTCGCTGGTCGGCTTCTACGTCGCCTGCCTGAGCATGGGGCTCGCCAATAGTCTGATCGGACTGCTCACGGTCAGCCAGCTCGTCAACAGCTGGTTCTCTGCCCGCCGCTCCACCGCCATGGGGCTCGCCGTGGCGGGGTTCGCGGTGGCGGGCTTCGTCGCGCTTCCATTGATCGTCTTGGCCGAAAGCCATGTCGGCTGGCGCCTCACCGCCATCGGCACCGGCTTCGCGATCGTCGGGTTCGGTCTGCCGGTCATGCTGCTCGTGCGCAGCCATCCGGAGGCCCTCGGGCTGAGGCCTGACGGGCAGCCCGTCCCGGTAGCGGGTTCGCATCCTCCAAAACCCTCCGGATCCGAGGGGTTGTCGCTGCGCCAGGCCCTCGCGACGCAGGCATTCTGGTTTGTCACAGCGGCCATGGCATTCTCGAATTTCCATCAGGCGGCGCTGCTGGTGCATCTCTTCCCCTATCTCGAAGGGGTGTCGGGCCGCGCTGTCGCCACTCTCTTTCTCGCCGAGGTGAATGTCTTCAACCTCGCCGGCCGCATCTTTGGCGGCATGCTAGGCGATCTCGCCCCCAAGCGCGTCCTTCTCGGCACCAATGTGGTCGCGGCAGCCGTTGCGCTTATGATTCTGGCGGCTTCGCCCAGCGTGATCGCCATCGCGATCTTCGCCGCGATCTTCGGCTTCGCCTGGGGTACCCGCACGGCCGTATCGAGTGCCCTGATCGGCGAATATTTCGGCCGCCGTTCCTACGGCAAGATCGCCGGTATCGTGCAGACCTTCGCGGCGATCGTCACGATCATCAGCCCGGTCGCCGTGGGGTTCATGCTTGATGCCTCGGTAGCCTATGGACAGGTTTTCGTCGCGCTCGCCGTCCTGACGGCGCTGTCCGGTCTGTTCTTCTTCCTCGCCCACAAGCCACAGCCAAGGGGAGCGACGTCATGACGGCGCGTGCCATCCTGCGTTATCCCGATCCGCGGCTGCGCGACATCGCGCAAGCGGTCGTCGTCTTCGATGGCGCGCTGCGTGAACTGGCGGAGGATGTCGCCGATACGCTCGAAGCGGCCGCCGGCCTCGGGCTCACCGCACCCCATATCGGGATCCCCCAACGGGTCGTGGCAATCAGGATGCCGGAGGACGGGGCCGCCCGCATCTATGTCAATCCGCAGATCACGGAGATCTCCGACAAGCTCATGCGCCACGAGGAAGGCAGCCTTTCCATGCCGGGCGTCACCGCCGAGGTGGAGCGACCGCGCGAGGTGCTGTGTCGATATCAGGACCTCGAAGGCAGTGAGCGGACCGAGAGGGCGGAGGGCCTCCTCGCGATCTGCCTGCAGCATGAGATCGACCAGCTCGATGGCGTCTTCTGGCTTCAGCGGCTGTCGCGCCTGAAGCGCGACCGGCTGATCAAGCAGTACGACAAACTGCAAAAGCGTGGCTGAGCGCAGCTTCGTGATTATCATCGTGAACGAACCCGTCGACATGGACGCGAGTTAATCTTGCAAGCCACTGTCGCGCCACAAATCGGGAACGATGCTGCAGGGCTGTCATCCGCGAGGGGCTCATGTCCTCGTTTCGCCGTCCTGGTTCGTCGCGAACCGTCATTGTCCTTGCAACGCTCGGCTCCGTGGCGATCGGGACGGCTGTAGCGTTTCTCACGTTGCCCGCGCGCTCGCAAAGCGACGTCCCTACGCCTCCGGCGCAGGCGGCGGTCCCCGTGACGGCGACACGCGTGATACGGCGCGATGTGCCTTTGACCCTGACGGGCCTGGGCACAGTCCAGGCGTCCCAGACGGTCAACGTCCGTACACGGGTCGATGGCACGCTCCAGGATGTGACTTTCAGGGAGGGGCAGCATGTGAAGGCGGGGGATGTTCTCGCCCGGCTTGACCCGCGCCTGGCGGAAGCTGCCCTCGCGCAGGCTCGCGCCAGCAAGGCGAAGGATGCGGCCCAGTTGCGTAGCGCCCAGGCGGACCTATCCCGCTCACTCGCGCTCGCCAGCAAGGATTTCGCCAGCAAGCAGCAGCTCGACCAGCAGCAGGCCACGGTCGATCAGTTGAAAGCGACGATTGATGCGGACCAGGCCGCGATCGACAGCGCGGCGACCAATCTCGACTATATGACGATCACCGCGCCTACGAGCGGCCGGATGGGTATCCGCCAGGCCGATGCCGGCAACGTGGTCCATCCGTCCGACATCCTGCCGATCGGTGTCCTTGCGACCTTGAAGCCGGTCGCGGTGCTGTTCACGCTGCCGGAGAAGAACCTCTTTGCGATGCAGGCGGCCATGCGTGCAGGGCCTGTGCCTATCACCGCGACCGACGAGTCGGGTGCCGTTCTTGGAACAGGTCGGGTCACCGTGATCGATAATCGCATCGATCCCACGACCGCCACGCTGCGCCTGAAGGCTGAGTTTCCCAACGACGACGAGCGCCTCTGGCCGGGTGCCTTCGTTCATGTCACGGCGACCGTATCCACCCTTAAGAATGCGCTGACCGTGCCGGATGCGGCCGTCCAGCGCGGCCCGGACGGGCTCTATGCCTGGGTGGTCGATGGTGACGGCATGGCCCAGATGCGGCCGATCGAAACCGGCGCGACCGAGGGGGACCTCACGGTCGTGGCGTCGGGGCTCGCGGACGGTGATGAGGTCGTGACCGCGGGACAGTATCGCCTGCGACCGCGCGTTCATGTGGCCGTGAGCCGGCCGGGCGACACACCAGTTGCCCCCCGCAAGGGCACGTCCGGACAGCGTGTCGTGACAGAGACGATGGGGGTCGTCAGCCAAGATACGTCTCAAGGCCAGAGTTCCCCGCAAGGCCAAGGTGTTTCTCAAAATAAAGATACCCCCTGAGACCACCTGCCCGAAGCAGCCGCTCCCGGCTGGGAGAGATCCATGAATATCGCGGCCCCCTTCATCACACGCCCGGTCATGACGACGCTGCTGATGGCGGCTGTCCTCATGTTGGGGGTTGTCGCCTATCCGCTTCTACCTGTGGCGCCGCTCCCGCAGATCGATTTTCCGACGATCCAGGTATCGGCGCGTCTGCCGGGCGCGAGCCCCGATGTCATGGCATCTTCAGTCGCCGCGCCACTGGAGCGCCAGTTCGGGCAGATCGCCGGCATCACCCAGATGACATCGACGAGCACGCTCGGCTCCACCTCGATTACCATTCAGTTCTCGCTCGATCGCAACATCGATGCGGCCGCGCAAGACGTTCAGGCCGCGATCACAGCCGCCCAGCGGCAACTGCCGGACGATCTGGCCTCCCCGCCGAGCTACCGCAAGGTCAACCCCGCTGACAGCCCCATCATGATCCTGGCGGCGCATTCCGACACCCTGCCCCTGACCGATGTCGATGATTCCGCCGACAATGTGCTGGCACAGCGCCTGTCGCAGGTGGAGGGGGTGTCGCAGGTTGTCATTGGCGGCGAGCAGAAGCCGGCCATCCGCGTCCAGGTCGATCCGGCCAAGCTCGCCGGTACCGGCCTTACGCTGGAGGATGTGCACGCCACGCTCGCTAACGCCACCGCCGAGGCGCCCAAGGGCGTGGTGAACGGCGCGGTGCGCAGTTTCACGATCGCGGCCAATGACCAGATCACCAAGCCGGAAGACTATGACAATGTCATCCTGGCTTACCGCGAGGGCGCACCCATTCGGGTCCGTGATGTCGGCCATGCCGTGGTCGGCCCGGAGAACAGGGATGTCGCGGCCTGGCAGAACGACCGCCGCGCCGTTGTGCTGCTGGTATTCAAGCAACCCGGCGCCAATGTCATCGCGACGATCGATGCCATCAAGGCGACGCTGCCCCTCCTCGACAACGTGCTGCCGGCGGGCATCAAGGTCGATACGGTCGTCGATCGCTCGGTGACGATCCGGGCTTCGGTCGCTGACGTCCAGTTCACGCTCGTGCTGACCATCGCGCTGGTCGTACTGGTCATCCTGCTGTTCCTGCGCAATCTGCGCGCGACCGCCATTCCGGCCGTGGTCGTGCCGCTGTCTTTCGCGGGCAGCGCGGCCGTCATGTATGCGCTTGGCTTCAGCATCGACAATCTGTCGTTGATGGCTCTGACCATCGCCGTCGGCTTCGTCGTCGACGATGCCATCGTGGTGGTTGAGAATATCGTGCGTCACATGGAGGACGGGCAGGACGCCTTTACCGCCTCGATGAGCGGAGCGCGCGAGATCGGCTTCACGGTGCTGTCCATCAGCCTGTCGTTGGTCGCGGTGTTCATTCCGCTGCTCCTGATGGGGGGCATCGTCGGGCGGCTGTTCCGCGAATTCGCGTTGACCGTGACGGCGGCGATCGCAGTGTCGGTGTTCATCTCGCTCACCCTGACACCGATGCTCTGCTCGCGCTTTCTCAAGCCGCCGAGCCATACGCACGGTCGGCTCTACCGGCTGATCGAAGGCGGCTTCGACGCGATTCTGGGAGTTTACATCAGTACACTCGATATCGCTTTGCGGTATCGGCGGGTGACGCTCACCATCTTTTTTCTGACCCTCGGGCTTACCGGCTGGCTGTTCGTCATCATACCGAAAGGTTTCTTCCCGACGCAGGACACCGGTCTCATCATGGGGTTGTCGGAGGCCGCCCAGGATGTCTCGCCTGAGGAGATGAAGCGCCTGCAACAGGAACTCGGTGCCGTGATCGCGCAGGATCCGGCGGTCGCCGCCTTCGGTTCCGTGCTCGGCGCGGGCGGTGCCAATACCACCAACAACGGGCGCTTCTTCATTGCGTTGAAGCCGCGCGGCGAACGGGATGCTTCCGCCGCGCAGATCATCAACCGGCTCCGGCCGAAGCTTGGGGAAGTGGCCGGCGCGGCAGTATTTCTCCAGCCGGCGCAGGATATCACCGTCGGAGGCCGTGTTTCGCGCGGGCTCTATCAGTACACGCTGACCGACGTCGATCTCGCCGAGCTCAATACCTGGGCGCCGAAGCTTCTGGCACGGCTGAGGCAATTGCCGGAACTCACCGATGTGTCGAGCGACCAGCAAGGCAACGCCCCGCAACTCAAGGTGACCATCGATCGCGATCGGGCCGCGCGCTTTGGCATCCAGCCAGCGCTGATCGACGCGACGTTGAACGACGCTTTCGGACAGCAGAAGGTGACGCAGTTTTTCACCCAGCTGAACTCCTATTCCGTCATCCTGGAAGCCAAACCGGATCTGCTGGGCCATATCGGGACCCTCGACCAGATCTACGTGAAATCGCCCTCGTCGGGGCAGGCCATTCCGCTGTCCACCTTTGTCACCCTGGATGCAAAAGGCGTCGGGCCGCTCTCTGTCTCGCATCAGGCCCAATTCCCCGCGGTGACCCTATCTTTCAACCTGAAGCCGGGCGTTTCGCTCGGCGATGCGGTTGATGCCATCACCACTGCGGCCGGTTCGATCGGCGCACCCTCGACGCTGACGGGGGGCTTCCAGGGCAATGCGCAGGCCTTCCAGAGCGCGCTCGCCAGTGAGCCGGCCCTCATCGCGGCCGCGCTCTTTGCGGTCTATGTCATTCTTGGCATGCTCTACGAGAGCTTCGTCCATCCGCTCACCATTCTCTCCACCTTGCCTTCGGCTGGTGTGGGTGCATTGCTCGCCCTTTGGGGCGGCGGGTTCGATCTTTCCGTCATCGGCATCATCGGGATCATGCTTCTCATCGGTATCGTGAAGAAGAATGGTATCCTGTTGGTCGATTTCGCCATCGTCGGCGAAAGGCAAAGCGGTTTGACCTCGGAAGAGGCCATCCGCGAGGCCTGCCGGCTGCGCTTCCGCCCAATCCTCATGACGACGATGGCGGCGCTTCTGGCAGGCGTGCCGCTGATGCTCGGCAATGGCACTGGTTCGGAGCTCAGGCAGCCTCTCGGCTATGCCATGGTTGGCGGCCTGCTGCTGAGCCAGCTGCTGACGCTCTACACGACACCGGTCGTCTATCTCTATCTCGCACGGCTGCAAGGCCGGTTCTCCCGGAGACATCAGCCGGATCCGCAGCCCCTGGTGGCCGGCGCGCGCAACAGGGCTTCAGCAAGTCCGTCTGCTGCGGATTTGCTCCCCTAAAAGATGGACGATTAAATCCGGCTTGGATCGAGGCAATCGGCTCGCGCCGAAGGCAAGGCACGGTTGCTGGCTGGCTTGCGGAGCACTTCGCGGAGATGCCGCCGAAGCCCTCACGGGCGCGTGGCTGAATTCCTGAAGACGACGTAGTTGTAGAGCAGGAAATTGGAGACGAGCCCCGCGCCGACACCGGCCGCAAGCGCGATGAAGGGGAAAAGACCTTCGCGCCCCAACGCCGCGATGACGACGAGATAGAGGCCGATGTTGATTGCGCCTGAAAAGAGCGTGGCGAGACCATAGAGCGTGAGCTCTGAGCTGCGGCTACGGTCGCGGTCCCGTTGCCTGGCGAAGGCGAGGCTGCGGTTGAGAACCCATGTCGTCAGCATGGCGGCTGCAAAGGAGATGCCACGGGCGGAGAGGGCCGAGAGTCCCCAGCTGTTGAGGCCGACCCATAGCAGGCCGGCGTCGACGAGGAAGCCGATACCGCCAGCGACGAGGAAGGCTGCAACCTTTGTTGCGCTCTCCCTGGTCAGCATTGCCTCGATCACGGACGTCTGGCCGCGGGCGCGGGCAGGCCGAGATAGCTGAGCAGCTTGAACTCGCGCCGCGCGCGGGCGACGCTGTCGAGGACGAGCCCGGCCGTCAACGCCAGGAGCGATGAGATGACCAGACCGGTCGCCAGCAGGGCGGTCGGCAGTCGCGGCACGAGGCCTGTTTCCGCGAAGGTGATGACGACCGGCACACCCAGCGCGACGGCAACGAGTGCGAGAATGGCGGCGACAGCCGCGAAGAATTGCAGGGGTTTCTCATCGCGGATGAGATGGCTGATCAACCAGATGATGCGGAAACCGTCGCGATAGGTGCGCAGTTTGCTCTCCGACCCCTCTCCGCGCTCTCGATAAGGGGTCCGGATTTCAGCGACCGGCAGGCCAAGCTCGAGCACGTGAATCAGGAGCTCCGTCTCGATTTCGAAGCCGCTGCTCTTGATCGGAAAGGATTTCACCATGCGCCGTGACAGGGCCTTGTAGCCCGAGAGCATGTCGTTGTTCCGCTTGCCGAAGATCATGCTGACGAGTGCCGATAGCATTCGGTTGCCGAACTTGTGCCCGGCACGGAATGCGGCCTCGTTTGTGGGGACGCGTGCGCCATTCACGAGATCGCAATTGTCCTTCAGGACAAGCTCGACGAGCCTGGGCGCCGCCGAGGCGTCATAGGTATCGTCGCCGTCGACGATCACATAGACGTCGGCATCAACATCCGCGAACATGCGGCGAACCACGAAACCTTTGCCCTGCCGGGGCTCGCTTCGCACGATGGCGCCTGCCGCCGTGGCGATGGCGACGGTATCGTCCGTGGAGTTGTTATCGTAGACGAAGATGTCGGCTTGCGGCAGGCTTGCGCGAAAATCCCTGACGACCGCATCGATCGACGCGGCCTCGTTATAGCAGGGGACCAAAACCGCGATGCGTGGTTCGGATGACATGCTCACCTGATCGTTGCGTGACAGTCTCAAGGGGACCTATCGACACCTGCTGAATATCCGCATTCATAGCGCATCATCCACGCCCCTTGGCAAGGGGGCGCCGCTTTCCGTCTTCTCGTCGGATTGCCGCATAAGTGGGCTCGATCATTGATGCCTTATCGAGCAATTGGGATTTTGCCGTACTATTTGATGCCACATTTATTCGAGCCTCTCCGGCGCTGTGTGTGGCCGCTGCCGAGCAATTAGCTTTGATATCCAGCTTCGGTTCGCAGCCGCGCAAACCTATCCAGAGTGTCATCAACCTGTAGGGAGACTCACTCGCAATTGTATCGGGGCGAGTGTGAGGCTCGCCTCCCGCGCCAGCGAAAAGGTGGCCGCAGTCTTTCCTCTGGAGCCTGTCATTGATCCACCCCTTGTCGATCAAAGCAGGCTGGCCAGACGTTGCCGTGTCATGCCTGCTGGCCTTCACGTCCCTACCAGCCCATGCGGCAGACGCCGCGCCGGCCATAGCCACTGCGGAGCCATCCAGCGGCGCCGGCGTGTTCGGGCGCGAGCGCTTGACAGGAGACTGGAGTGGCGCCCGCACACGGCTGGAAGATGCGGGGATTACATTCGGTCTGAGAGCCACGGGCGATCTCTCGACGGATGTCTCCGGCGGCCTGCAGCAGGGAAGTGGCTTTTCAGGGCTTCTCCAGCTCGATGTGGATTTTGATCTCGAGAAGCTGGTCGGCTGGCAAGGCGGGGCTTTTCATGCGGGCGCGTTCTTCATCGGCGGCCTTGGATTGTCCGGCAAATACATCGGCAATTTGATGCCGATCTCCAGTATCGAGGCCGATCCGGCGGGGCGGCTCGCCGAGCTCTACTTTATGCAGACATTCTTCGACGGACGCCTGTCTCTCAAGGTCGGTCAGATTGCCGCCGATGGCGAGTTTGCGACGAGTGACACTGCCGGCCTGTTCGTGAACTCCGCCTTCGGCTGGCCTGGCCTCAATGGCATTGTCCTGCCAGGCGGCGGGCCTGCCTATCCGGTGCCGGCGCCAGGGATCCGTGTCGCTTATCAATTCAACGAAGCCTGGATGGCTCGGGCGGGCGTCTATAGCGGCAACCCGCTAGGGCGCGACGATCAGAACAGGCATGGCCTGACGTTCCCGCTCAACCAGGGGATCTTTGCGATCGGTGAAGTGGCCTACACCCAGGTCTTCGCCGACGGGCTGGCCGGTACCTACACAGTCGGCGGCTGGTACGACTCGATGCGTTTCAACGATCAGCGGATATCAGCCAACGGATTGCCCCTCGCGGCCCCCGATGGGGACACCGATCCTCGCGGCCATCGTGGCAATTTCGCCCTCTACGGCGTCATTGACCAGACCCTGTGGCGCGCATCGGATGCCGACCTCACGGGCCGCAGCCTCGCGGCCTTCGCGCGATTGGTGGTTGCGCCGCAGAAGGACCGCAGCACGGTCGACTTCTACATGGATTCAGGCCTCACCTTCACCGGGTTGTTGCCCGGGCGGACGAATGATGTCGTCGGCGTAGCCGTCGCCTATGCCGGGGTAAGCCCCAGCCTGCAGCGGCTTGATCGGGACATGATTGCCTTCACCGGAGAGCCACGGCCGATCCGATCGTCAGAGGTGGTGATCGAGGCCTCCTATCAGGCTCAATTCGCGCCCTGGCTGAAGGTCCAGCCCTTTGCGCAATGGATCGTCCGGCCGGGCGGCGGCGAACCTGACCCGGAGACGCCGTGGCGCAGGATCCCCAATGCGACGGTCCTGGGCCTGCGCAGCGTGGCGGTGTTCTGAGCAATCTTTCGCGACACCTCATCAAAGGCCGATGGTCCGGTTCCGACCTCTATTGGTCTGAGGTCAGGGGCTCGGCTGACAGGGCCCCACGCTCATCTGTGATAGAGCAAAATTGAGTAGCCGCGTATCGTCGGATATCTTGAGCGCCGCTGGCGACTGGGCGGCCGCATCCGTCCGAAGGGTCATCAAAAGGGCGCGGTCCTTGGGAAGCTGCGCGGCCGGGATGCACAGGTCCTGGGCACCCGGGTCTCCCGTCAGGGTCAGGCTCCCCACCGGCGCATCGTTGACCAGAACATGCACCACCTTGCTTGTGGCCGGGGGCAGAGGCAACGCGTGCGCGGTCAAGGCAAGGCGTACACCGTCCTGAAAACCATTACCATCGAGGCGAAGCACGAGGGTCGCCTGCTGGTCACTGGCCCACGTGCCCCAGCCTTCGGGACGCGACCATCCATCCGCCAACAGAAGAGTACCTGCCTCTCCCCTTGCGAAAGAAACCACCTCGCCGTCGCGCAGCCCGAGTGACAACCGGATGTCGCCGGGATCCTTCACTGGCTCTCCCGCGCAGACGAGGAGAGAGGCGTCCTTGTCGACAATCGCGCGACAGGGCAGGCGCAGCGTGCTGCCTCCGTAGCGGTGAGCCAGACTTTCCCGCAGGGGGAGCGGGATCGGACCTGCCGGGCTCACCAGTCCGGCCATCGCCAGTTCCGGCGCGGGAGTGGCGGGGCGTTCCGGCGGTTTCGTGACCACATGCCAGGTGAGGTCTTGCAGGTCGAATGCGCAGAGCCCCTTCGTCAGATCATGAGCCTTCGCATATTCATAGACACGCCACGGGTAGTCCGGCGACAGGGGATCGGTAAGGCCCCAGCCCGGCGGTATGAAGGTGTGCATGCCGAGCAGAGTCGGGAGATTGAGCCTCTCGACGAGCAGCATCGCCTCTGTGCTGTGAATGTAATACTTCGTGTTGACGGCGGATTCTCCGTCAACTCTATCCGGGTTGATCGTGTAGAACGTTCGGCATTCGCTCGGTGGCTTTCGAATGTCGCCGAGAGCTTTGACGTCGGCGGCTTTTACGCGTGCGATTGGAAAGCCGGAATATTGCTCGACAAGAACGGCCAGGCCGATCAAGACCGCTGCCAGGCTGCTCCAGGGCGCTCGATAACGCGCGAAGGCGTCGAGCGCGATCGCCAACGCGACGGCTCCAAACGTCAGGAGCAACAATTCGAAGCGCACGATCACGCGGACCGCTTTCGCGCCGGGCACAATGTAATAGACAAGCCACCATAGCGTGAAGCCGCCGACCTGAATGAGCAGGACGAGGCCTACAGCTAATGCAACCAGCAAGCACCTGTAGGCGAAGTCTTGCCGCGCGGGCAGGCCTGTCCGGAATTTGAAGGCACCGATGAGCGCGAGTGCAAGCAAGGCGAGGTGGAGAGGGGTAAAACCACGCCACAGCTCGAATTCACCGAGGCCCTCGCCCACCGTTTCGAACCGCAGGCTTTCGAACGCGGCGCTCCAGAAGGGATTGTCCGGACCGACATTGATGACATCGACGAGGTGAGGCGCGTTGTGGATGACCGCCGCAAACTGGTGCATGCCGGTGAGCGCGGCCGTGGGGCCATACGTCAACCACAGCGGGTGTAGTCCGGCTGCGAAGATCAACAGACCCGGAATGAGGACCAGCCAGCGGCGGCCGACCATGAGTTCGCCGCCCATCGCGATGAGTGCCCGACGGTCGATGACCAGCGCCGCGCCCAGCGTGATGATCATGAAAAGGCCGGTCATCCAGAATGTGTAGAAAGAGGTCATCGGCCAGCAGGCGAGCAGCAGACCCGTCAGGCAGCCGGTGATAAGCGCTGCCCGGCGACGTTCCTCCATCAGCAATTCGTGGATGCGGGCTATCAGGCAAAACAGCAGCGGTGCAGAGGCCACTGTCGTCAGCTGGGCATGCATGGTGCCGAGATAAATGCCGTTCGCGATCGTGGCCAGCGTCGCGCCAAAAGCCGTCGCCAGAATGGACAATCCGAAATAGCGGCGCATGAGGACCCAAGCTGCAAAAAAACCGATCGCGCGCGTGCCCGCGTGGGTCAGTTCCATTGCGACTAAGGGATTGAGGCCAGCTGTCCTGAATACAGAAAGGGAATACTGGCAAGAAAATAGCTGTCGTTATATCCGAGAACATTCTGATAGGGCGCAAAGACGATAGGGTTGCGCCAGTCGTACCAGCCGCGGAACACCCCAAACCAGTGTTCCAGTATTGATGCTTGAATAACCGGGTCAAACCGGTCGAACGTGAATAGAATGTCATTCGACGCGAGGGGGGTCCTGTAGAAAAACAACAGCGCCATCGCGCATAATATCACTGCGACGCAGGCCTCAAGAGCACTGGAGCGCTGTGAAACGCTGCGCTTGCGCACGTTATCATCGCTCGTTCGCGTCATTGCTGCCCATTGTCGCCAAAGGAAGACGGCATATCCCGGCCACTCCGGCGGGAATGCTCCGCGCCGAGAGAGACTGGCATGCCGATATAGCACTGCACGACCGCATCCTGATGATCAACCGAGTGGGGGCAAGCCAATGTGGGCCACGAATTAAGGCTTCTGCCTACACTGTCCCATCGCGCAGTGGCAAGTGACATCCCGCGCTTGGAGCGCGCCAAAATATATGCGCTATCTCGGCACGACGGACCTGTTCGGCGGGCAATTTCGCAGCCCGCGCGTTGATGTCGCGCCGCCATTCGGCCGGAATTACGCCGCGCGCAATGTAAAACCCGTGATCGCGCTGCGCATGACCGGCGGAGCAGACCAGGCCGCGTGCAGCTCAGGATTGAGCTCCGGCCAACGCCGGTCCGGGTCGGGCCATGGAATGGCCTCGACCAGGCTGCGGGTATAGGGGTGGGCGGGCCGCTCGATAACCTCGGCGGGGGGGCCTGCCTCGACGAGGTGGCCCTCGTGCAGCACCAGGACATAATCGGCGACATGATAGGCGGTCGCCAGATCATGGGTGATGTAGATCACCGAGATGCCGTGCGCAGTCCGCAGCTCCTGCATATTCGCCAGAATGGACATGCGCAGCGATGCGTCGACCATCGAGACGGGCTCGTCGGCGACGATCAGCTTCGGCCTCAGCAGCAGGGCTCGGGCGACCATCAGGCGCTGGCGCTGACCGCCCGAGAGCTCATGCGGAAAGCGCCCGAGAATTTCGCCGGCACGCAGGCCGACGGCGGCGCAGGCTTCCTCCATGCGCGCATAGATGGCTTTCCGGTCCTGCGCCAGGCCAAAGCTGACGAGGGGTTGCGCGAGGGTGCGATCAACCTTGTAGAACGGATTGAATGAGCCATAGGGATCCTGGAAAATCGCCTGAACCTCGCGCCGATAGCGACGTGCAGGGTCGCCCGAGAGCTGCGCCAGGTCGTGCCCGCGATAGAGCACCGCGCCGGTGCTCGGCGTCTCGAAGCCGAGGACGAGACGGGCCATCGTGGTCTTGCCCGAGCCCGATTGGCCGACCACCGCCACAATGCGCGGCGCATCGCTCTCGAGCCGGAAGCTGCAAGGGGCGAGGGCCGTCTTGGGCGGGCCCGCGAAAAGCCCCCCGCCGAAGGTCTTGCTCACCCCCTCGAAAGCAAGCAGCGGCGTTGTCGCTTGAGACGCGGAGGGATCGGCGACTGAAATATCCGGCGCGCGGCGCGCCCCAAGGGTGGGCACGCTGTCGATGAGCATGCGCGAGTAGCTGTGCCGTGGTTGACGGAAAAGGCTGCGCACGGCGGCGTCTTCGACGATGAAACCATCCTGCATCACGATCATGCGGTCGGCGACCTGCGCCATGAGGCCCATGTCATGGCCGATGAGGATGAGGCCGCAGCCCATGCGCTCCTGGACTTGCGTCAGGGTTCTCATGACCTGGCGCTGGGTGATGACGTCGAGCGCGCTCGTCGGTTCGTCGGCGATGATCAGGCTTGGCTTCAGCGCGATGGCGATGGCGATACAGGCGCGCTGCTTCATGCCGCCGGAAAGCTGATGCGGATAGCGCATGGCAACCGCCTCCGGAAGGCCGACGCTCGTCAGCACCTCCACTACCAGCGCATCCTGCGCGGTCCTAGTGAGGGGCCCGCCGTGGTCGGTCACGCCGTCAAGGATCTGCTCGCGAATGCGAAGCACGGGATTGAGCGCATTCATCGCGCCCTGCGGGACATAGGAGACGTGGCGCAGCCGCGCCTCGCGGATCGCGCGGCCCTGCAACGCGAACAGATCCATGTCGCCGAGGTGCGCGCTACCGCCGGCGATCCGGCCGGGCGGCTTGATCATGCGCATGAGAGCGAGCGCCGTCGTTGTCTTACCGGAGCCGGATTCGCCGACGAGCCCAACACGCTCGCCGGCCGCGACATCAAACGACACATTGCGCACGGCATGCACGACCTTGGTGGCCGTGTAGAAATCGATGCTGAGATCACGCACCGAAAGGAGAGGGGATGCCTGGAGGAGGCGGGCTTGTCCGGCGATCATGGCGTCATGCCCTCCTGCGCAGGCGGGGATTGGCGAGTTCGTCGAGGCCCGCGTTGATGAGATAGAGACCGACAAAGAGCACGATAAGGATCCCGACCGGCGGGAGGATCCACCACCACAACCCCCGCAGGAAGGCCGAGAATTCCATGATCCAGAAGATCGTCATGCCAAGGGTCGGCTCGTTCTGGGGCCCGAGCCCCATCGCCTCCAGCCCGACACTGGCGAGAATGGCGGCGGCAACCGCGGTGACGAAGGACGAGACGAGGAATGGCAGAAGATTGGGCGCGATCTCGAAGAAGATGATGCGCAGCGGACCAAGGCCGGACAGCTTCGCCATATCGACATAGCCGGATGAGCGCATCACGAGCATCTGGCTGCGCACCTGGCGCGCGGGCCGGCGCCACGCGAGCGCGGCGACGATTAGCGCCATCCCGATTGAGGTGAGGCCTGTCTGTACGACAGCGGAGATCATGACAAGGAAGAGGATGGCGGGGACCGTCAGCAGCACGTCGATGCACCAGGTGATGACGCGATCCGTCATGCCGCCGAAATAGGCGCTGATAAAGCCGATGGCGCTGCCCACCACGACGCCGAGCCCACCCGCGATGACACCGGTGCGAATGGTGAGCCAGGTGCCCTCGATCATCACCGCCATGAGGTTGCGCCCCTGCGGATCTGATCCGAGCGGCAAACCCGCGCCCGGTGGTGCGGCTGGCGGCGCGGAGAGCGGCGCGGCGAGCCTCACATCCATGATGAGCCGCCCGAAAAGGGTGAAGGCACCGAGCCCGAGGATCAGTCCAAGGCCCATCAGCAGGGAGGGATTGCGCAGGAGATAACGACCGCAGGCCAGGATCTTCCCATGGAACGAACCCCAGTCGGCTTCCTCGGCGATCTGTACGACACGATCTGACATGGCTCAGGCCTCCACCCGGACGCGCGGGTCGAGCAGGGGATAGATGAGGTCCACGATCAGCATCGACAGGGCAACGGTCAGCGTCAGAATGAAGACGATGCCGTAGATCGTCGGGAAGTCGTAAAGCTTGATCGAATCGAGCAATAAAGTGCCGACGCCAGGATAAGCAAAGACAATCTCGACAAGAACCGCGCCGGTGACGATCTGGCCGAAATAGAGCGCAAGCGCGGTGACTTGCGGGAGCACCGCATTGCGCATGCCGTAGCGCAGGAAGAGGCGGCCGGGACGCAGGCCTTTCGCATCGGCGAAGGTCATGTAGTCTTCGCCTTCCACGGTCACCATCATGCCGCGCATGCCGATGGCCCAGGTGCCGATCGAGGCGATGATGATGGACAGCGCCGGCAGGACGGAGTGGTAAAGCACTTCAAGTGCGAAATCCCACGACCAGTCGGGAATGGATATGATGCCATAGCCGCCCGAGAGAGGGAACCAGCCGAGCTTGGCAGCAAAGAAGTAGATCAGCACGAGACCGATCAGATAGAACGGGATCGCGGAGAAGACCATCATCAGCGGCGACAGGATCTGCAAGATGCGGCTGTCGCGTTTCCAGGCGGCCGCGGCGCCGAGTAACGTGCCGAGGATGAAGGCAATCAGTGTCGTCGTTACCATCAGGCCGATCGTCCATGGCATTGCCGCGCCGATCAGCGCTGAGACACGCACAGGATACTGCGTGATGGACTGGCCGAAATCGAGTGTGAAAACATCATGCAGATAGCTCAGATACTGCTGCCAGAGCGGCTTGTCCAAGCCGAATTTGACATTGAACGCTTCCGCCATCTCCTTGATCTTCGTCGGATCGACGCCGGATGTGCCAGCCATCTGGGTCAGTTTTTCGGCGATCGGATTCTTCGGCGAGATCCGCGGAATGAAGAAGTTGATCGTGCCGGCGGCCCAGACAACCGCCAGCACCATCACGAGACGTCGCACTATCAGGCGAAACGGCACAACTGCCTCCGATTTCCCACGAAGACTATCAGGATGCCGGCTTGAGCTTCGGCATGACATAGCCAAAGCTTCCGGATGTATACCAGAAGCTCGGCTGCATATAAGGATCCTCCTCGCTCGGCCAGCCGGTCCAATAGGTCTGGTTCATGGGCACGCGGTGGTACCATTCCGAGATCGGAGCCTCGACGGCCTCGCGCATCCAGATTTCCATGGCCGCCTTGACGAGATCCATCAGCCGCGGGTCATTCGGTGGCACTTTGGAAGCCTCATCGACGATCTTGTCGTAGTCGGCGTTCGACCAGCGGGCGGGGAGGAGGATCGGCTGCCCGACCGGCAAGGCATTGCGGCTGTGGTAGTTTTCGAGCGTCGCATAGGGATCGCTGATCGAGCCACGATGGCCGAAGAGGCATAGATCATACTTGCCGTCGCGCATGATCGCGCGGCTTTCCGGGGTGGAACGGAAGCTCGCATCGACGCCGGCGTTTTTCAATTGCTGCGCCACGACCGGGCCGATGGCATTGAGAACCGGGATCGCTTCGATCACCGCCGACAGCGGCTTGCCGTCCTTCGCCCAGATGCCGGCATCATTCTTGGCGAAGCCCGCCTTTTGCATCAGCGCGTCGCCCTTGGCCTTGTCGAAATGGCCGATCCCGTATTTGTCGGCGATGGGGCGGATCGCGTCGATATAGGGTTTGAGCGAGCCGAACCCGGGATAGGGATCGAATTTGGCCTCGCTGGCGCCGGCATAGGCGGTGTCGATGAGTTGCTTGCGGTCGAGATAGTGGTTGAGAGCGCGACGAACATCGACATCGGCCCATTTCTCACTCTTGTGATTGAAATAGAGCGAAGTCGGCCACCAGTCCTTCGCGCCGTAGGGAGAGTTTTTGCCCGTGAATGTCGTGATCTTCGGGTTCTGGGTGACGAGTTGCTTCATCACCTCACTGATCTGGATGTCATTGACGATATCGACCTGGTTGGCCGCGACGAGTTGAGCCATCCGGTCGCGGGTGCCGCCGGGAATTGTGATGACGCGCTCCATGGCCGGCATGGTTGCAAGACCGGCCTTGGTTGCCCACCACTCCGGCCGCCTGTCCATGAAGATCTGGTTGTCGGTGAAGCGCGTGACCTTCCATGGACCGGTGGTGAGGGGCCAGCCCTTGGCGACGTCGAAGAAGGAGAACGCCGCTGGGTCGGGTATATCCCGCCAGACGTGAGCCGGCAGCCATTGCAGACCAATATCGAAGTAGTTGATCAGATACTTGAAAGCAAAGCGCGGATCGCCTTTGTTGAGATCGATCTTCACGGTCAGCGGGTCGATCTTCGAGACCGCCTTCACGGCGTCGGCGACGCCGGATGACTGTGTGAGATCGCGCTTTCCCTTGCCGTTCGCCATTAGCATCTCGAGCGTATAGACGACATCATCGGCGGTGAAAGGCTTGCCATCACTCCAGGTGACGCCGTCGCGCAGCTTCACTGTGAATGAGGTGTAGTCTTCGTTGCTTTCAAGCCCGGCGGCGACCCACGGGATGACCTCGTTCTTGTTCGAGTTGTAGTAAAATAGCGGCTCGAACATGTTGATGATCGACCCGCGGAAGTCCTCGTTATTGATCGAATAGGGATTGGCCTGGCCGACGTTGCGGTAAACCGGCGCCTCTGCCTGCACGGCGACGATCAGGGTCTTGTTGCGGGCGACATTGCCCGGCGACTGGCTGAGCGCGGCCTTCGGCGCGGCAACGCCAAGAGCGGCCATTGAAACGGCTATGCTATTGAAGCCCCGGCGGGTAATCATGCTGTTCCTCCTGGATTGATGCTCCTGTCATGCGGAGCTTTTCTTTGGACTTGCCTTGAATGGCGGAATGGCCTCTGTGGTTACTCGGCGGCCTGTCTACGTGAAGCGTCGGGGCGCCAGGGAATATGGGCGCCTCCGGTGACCTGGATCGTTGTGCCCGTCACGAATGAGGCGGCATCGGAGGCAAGATAGAGTGCCGCGCCGACGATATCTTCCGGTTGGCCGGCGCGGCCGATCGGATTGGCGCTGGCGGAAACAGTCTCCCATGCCGCCGGATCGCGGCGTCGGAAGGCATTGCGATCCGTCTGCACGAGGCCTGGGGCGATGTTGTTGACGGTAATGCCATAGGCGGCGTTCTGCACGGCGAGATTGCGGACGAGGTTCTCCAGCGCTCCCTTCGTCATGGCGTAGATCGGCATCTCCCCGGAGGGGGCGGTCTCCTGGACACTGCCGATGGTTACGACACGTCCCCAGTGTTGCCGGCGCATTTGGGGAAGCACACCCTGAAGCATGGCGATATTCGACAGCACGTTGATCTGGAGTTGCTGCGTGACATCGGCGGGGGATTGCTCAAGGAAGTCCTTGTGAATCTGGATGGATGCGCTGAGGACAAGAATGTCTATGCCACCAAGCGCGGCAATGGCGTCCGCGACGACGCGCTCCGCATTTCCGGGGCGCGTGAGGTCTCCCTCGATGATGACGGCTGTGCCTCCACCCTCGCTAATCTCCGTTCCCAGGTTATCTGCGGCATCGGCAAAGCCTGCGCGCTTGTCGGCATCCGCGCAGTAATTCAGGGCGAGCCTTGCACCGCATGCCGCTAAGCCGCGCGCGATTGCCGCGGCAATGCCCCGGCTGGCGCCGGTCACCAGCACGCGACGGCCGGTGAGATCAGCTTTGAGCGGCATGTCGGAGGCGGTCGGGCGGATCGGAACGGTCATGCGTCACCTCCTGCGCCAGGGATCCCGGCAAGGCTCGCGGGGCGTGCGAAATCCCGGACCGCGTGCCGGCCAAGGGCCTGACGATCAGGCGGCGGCCCAAAGCCGGGTACCGCGTCGATCGCGATGGCGCCGTCCACGACTGTGTCGTGTCCGCCGCCGATTTCGTCGAAAAGCGGGCTCTCGCGCACTTGCCGCTCGAGAATAAGGAAGGACGGCAGCGCCGCCGCCATCTGCAGGCTGATGCGGTCAAGCACCGGCCCGACGGGATTGTGCAGGCTGACCGCGACGCCCGAAGAGGCGGCAAGTTCCAGAATGGTCAGCCCTGAGCGCAGGCCTGTCCAGCGCAGGTCCGGCAGAATGGCGTCGCATGCACCGCGTGCGAGGAAATCGCGGGCCTCTGTCATCGTTGCGAGTTGCTCGCCGCCCGCAATCCTGACGCCGCGATCATTGGCGAAGCTGCGCAGCGCCCTTGCCGTTTCGCCGTCGAAGGCGTGCTCGTCGAGGGGCTCTTCGAACCAGAAGAGGGATGTCGCCTCCACAGCGCGCAACACTTGCCGCGCCATTACCGGTGAAAGGCGCGCGTGGCAGTCCACAAGCAGAGCTGTCTCCGGCCCGATGGCTTCGCGCACGGCTTCGATGCGCGCGATACCGGCGGCGAGGAGGCGCTGGCCCGCAACATGATCGGTCCGCGCCCAGTTCAAGCCATCGAAGGGGGCGATCTTGACAGCCCTGTAACCGTCCGACGTCACCACGTCGCGGGCGCGCGCGGCGAAGCCGGCGGGGCTGCGATCAGCAATGCCGCGATTGATATTGGCATAGATGGGAATGGTCATGCGCTCGGGACCGCCGAGGAGCGCCGCCAGCGGCAGCCCGGCGCGACGGGCGAGCGCGTCGAGAGCGGCCTGCTCCACGGCCCGCATCACGATCGTCCGTGCCAGCGATGCGTGCGCCAGCCGCAGACGGCTGACGATCTCCGCAGGGCCGGAGAAGCCGAGCCCGGCGAGCAACGTGTTGGCGTGAGCGATTTCCGCGAGAACAGCCTCTTCAGCGCCGGCAAGCGTCGCCTCCCCCCAGCCCGTTGTGCCATCAGCCAGGCTCAGTTCGACGATGATCCAGTGCGTTTTGGGTGAAACCCGGATGAGATGGGGTTGCAAGGCCTGGATCGTAAGCGGCTTTGGGCCATCCGTGGACATTTCTTCTCCCGGCGTGCTATTTGTTCCATATCATGAGACAGTTGTGATTGATGTCAACTTCAATTCTCATGAATGCGCGAATCGATGGGAGTCAGATGTGGTGGAGCCGGCAAGCGAAACGGAGCAGGACGGCGATGTCCCTGGCGCGCAGGCCCTCTTGCGGGGCCTCGATGTGCTGCTTGCCATCGGCACCGCGCCGCAGCCGCCTCGGTTCCGGGATCTCGAGAAATCCATCGGCATCCCACGCGCGTCATTGCATCGGCTGCTGGCCGCGCTGGCGAGCCGGCGTCTCATTCGCCATGATGAGCGCACGCGCACCTATCATGTGGGTATGCGGGTGCTCGAGCTCTCGCGTCGCAGCCTCGATCAAAGCGGCATCATCCGGGCCGCCAAGCCTGAACTCGCCCGCGTCGCGCGTCTGTTGCAGCGTACGATCTGCGTGATGGTGCTCGATAATGAGGACGTCTTCGTTCTCGACTTCGAGGATGCAGATCCATCCTATGGACGCCTGGTGCGCTTCTGGCCCCGATCACGCGCTATCGAAAGCGCGGCGGGCCGCGCATTGCTCGCCGCCCTCCCGGAAGATCGCTGTGACGCCTTCCTCAAGGCCTTGTCATTGCAGCCGCCGCTTGAGAAAGCGGCGATGGACCGGCTGAGGGCCGATCTCGGCGTCGCCAAGGCGCTGGGTTATGCGGTGATGACGCGCGAGCCGGTCTCCGGCCGGGCCGGCGCAGCATCGGCCATCCTTGATGAGACGGGCTATCCCATAGGGGCGCTCGCCTGCTTGTTCGAAACAGATCAGATAGCGGCCGAGGATCTGCATGACGCGGGCCGCGCCCTCGTCGAGGCGGCGCGCCGCGCTTCCGGTCATATCGGCATGGGCTACGCGACACGGCCCGTTCAGCCACGGCCGGAGGAGCCGGTGGCGAGCAAGGTCGAGGTGTTGCCGACAGGGCGCGACTTCGTCGGCGAAAACCCCGTCTGGAGCCAGACGCGCAGGCGTCTCTACTGGGTGGACGTTCTGGCGCCGGCGCTCAGGTGGTGGGACCCCGCCCGACGTGAGGCGGGACGCACGGAGCTTCCGCGCCTGACGGCGGGCATTGCCTTCGATGATCAGGATCGCCTGATCGCCGCCGGCCAGCATGGGCTGTTCGTGCTGGACACGGACAATGGTTCGGAACGTCGGCTTGTGGACCCGGAGGCGGACCGCGTCGACAACCGCTGCAACACGGTTGGCGTCGATGCCAGGGGCCGGCTGTGGGTCGGGACCATGGCCATCAACCACGAGATCGGCCGCGGCAGCCTTTATGCAGTGGAAGGGGATCTCGCTGTGCACCGCCGCATCGACAAGGTCGGCATGGCCAAGAACGTGGCCTTCGATACCAGAAGCGAGCGGCTTTACTTCGCCGATTCGGCCAATAGCATCGTCTTTGCTTTCGACTATGATCTCGAAACCGGGCGCATCGCCAATCAACGTGAGTTTCTGGACGCGACCGTGCTGCCCGGCAACCCGAATGGCATAACCGTGGATGCGGAGGATCACCTCTGGGTCGCCTGCCTCGGCGGCTGGCGCGTATGCCGCTATGCTCCGTCGGGTCGTCTCGTTGAGGAAGTCATTCTACCCGTACCGATGCCGACCAACTGTGCGTTCGGCGGCGATGATCTTTCGACGCTCTACGTGACATCGACATGGATCCGTCTTCCAGCCGGTCTTTCCGCTCAGGCGCCGGCCTCCGGCCAATTGCTGGCGGTCCGTACCGGCACGCGCGGCCAGCCGCCACGGCGCTTTCGCGAAAGCGCGGCGTAGGTGAACTGCCCAATTCGATTGAATCGCTGAACCTCAGCCGTCATGGCCGGGCTTGGTCCCGGCTATCCCGATAGGTGAGGTCTTGTGCATTCCCGGTGATTTCCCCTCACCCCGGCCCTCTCCCGCCGGGAGAGGGAGGGCTGGGCGGCCTCCTTGATCTCAGGTCAGCCTGACCGGGCTGTCCTGGCGTATCAATTGAGCCGCCTTCAGCTCGTCCCAGAAACCTGCCGGGATCGGGCTCTGGATCAGCGCCGCAGCCTGCTTGACCTCGTCGGGCGAACTGAAGCCGGTGGCAACACTCGCGACGAGCGGATGCCCGAGCGCGAATTGCAGCGCGGCGGCGATCAAGGGAACGCCATGGCGCTCACAGATGGCTTCGATGCGGCGTGTGCGGTCTAAAACATCCGCCGGGGCATCAGTATAGAAATATTTCGCGCCGTCGCGCGCGCCTGTCGCGAGTATCCCCGAATTGAAGGGGGCGGCCGATATCACCGAGATGCCCTGGCGCTCGCATAGCGGGAACAGCGCATCGAGCGGCGTCTGTTCCAGCAGCGTGTAACGCCCCGCGAGCATGAAGCAGTCGAACTGTCCGGCGCCGGCAAAGCGAAGGAGAATGTCGCTATCGTTGACACCGACACCAATCGCTCTCACCTGGCCTGATCGCCGCAGCTCATCGAGGGCGCGATAGCCGCCGCCCATGACTTCATCGAAGCGCCGATCGACGTCGTCCCCGTGCCATCGTCTGTTGACGTCGTGAATGAAGACGATGTCGAAGGCCAGCAGTCCCATGCGTTGCTGGCTATCCTCGAGCGAGCGCATGACGCCGTCGTAGCTGTAGTCGAACACGACCTCGAAAGGCAGCGGATCGACATACATGCTCGGTGGCCGGGCACCACTCGCCGGCGGACGCAGGAGCCGACCGACCTTTGTCGAGAGAACGCATTCCTGACGTCGGTCGCGCAAGGCGTCGCCAAGGCGTCGCTCGGCGCGCCCCAGGCCATAGAAGGGCGCCACGTCGAAATAGCGCAGGCCGCTATCAAGAGCCGCGGCCACGGTCTGCTCAGCCTCCGCATCGCTCAGGCTGCGATAAATGCCGCCCAGGGGCGCTGCGCCAAAGCCCAGCACCGAAATATCGAGCCCGCTGCGGCCGAGTGGCCGCGTCGGCACCAGTCCTTCGTTCGCATGCGCTCGTGCCGTCGTCATCATGCGCCCTGCTTCATGCGCACGGTCACGCCCGCCTTCTCCTCGCGCAGGCGCAGAATGGAGGTCACGTCGAGGTCGGCGAGGCCGGAGTTCTTGGCTTCGCGAAGCGTGGCGTGGGCAGCGGCGCCGACAGGCGTCTCGACACCGAGCGCTTCGCCCATGGCGATGGCGAGGCGCTGATCCTTCTCGCCAAGCTTCACCATGAATCCGGCGCTGAAATCGCCCGACAGTCCCTTTTTGGGCAAGGCGACCGCGAGCTGGTTGTTCCACGCCATCGTCGTGCGCATCACGTCGGTCATCAACTCGAGAGAGAGGCCGGCTTTCGTCCCCATGACGAGAGCCTCCGTGGTGGCCGAGAGAATGGTCGCGGCGAGGAAATTGTTGGTGAGCTTCAGGGCCTCGCCCATGCCGAGCGGGCCGCAGTGGAAGAGGTCCGCGCCCATGCAATGCAGGATAGGTCGCACCCGCTCGATGGTGGCGGTGTCACCCCCCACCATCAGTGTCAGAGTGCCGGCGATCGCGTGATCGACCGTCTTGCCGACAGGGCTGTCGACCATGACGATGCCCTTCTCGGCCAATGCCGCGCCGACCCGGCGTGTCACGGCCGGATCGATCGTGCTCATGTCGATGAGGACCGAGCCGGGCTTCATCGCGTGGATGAGCCCGCCTTCGCCAAGCACCGCCTTTTCGACGTCGGGCCCGTCGGGCAGCATGGTGATGACGACATCGGCCCCTCCGGCGACGTCACCGGGCGAGCGCGCCGCCTCACCGCCTGCCGCGACATGGGCTTCGATGGCGGCCGGATTGAGGTCGAACCCTTTGACCACATAGCCTTTGCGCAGAATGTTGCGCGCCATCGGACCGCCCATCGTGCCAAGCCCGAGAAACCCAATTCTATCCATTTTTTACTGTCCTCTTAGGCTCGACGCCGAGACACAACCTTTGTCAGTACTCAGTTCTTCACCGTCCAGCGGCCGCTTTCCCAGGTCGGTAGGCCGCGCAGGTCCTTGGCATCGCTCGCCGTGAACGCGCTGAGCTCCGGCTTCGAGCCGCTCATCTCATAGGCCTGACGCATCAGGGGGGCGGCCTTCCCCACGTTCGCAAGCACGACGCTCCAGTCGAGGGGCGCTGGGATGAGCTTGCCTTCCACCATGAACTTGGAGGTCTCGACGATGGCGCTCACATCACCTTGGGTAGGCCAGATCCAGCCACGCTTGAACAGCACCTCGTCCTCGACCACCTTGGCGCCGAGATCTGAGGGCAGCCCCCAATACTTCTCGACACTGTCGGAAATCGCGGCGGGAGACATGCCGCCAAGGGCATTCACCGCTTCCTGCTGTGCGACCATGAAGGCGACGACGAGCTTCGGATTCTGGTCGAGCAAGCTGTCCCGGGCCATCCAGAACGACCGGTGCAGGTAATATCCGTCGGGATAGAACGCGGACTTCTTGACCGATTCCAGCAGATGGCCAGCGCCTTCTCCGGCCGGGCCCTTGTAGTGATCCTCCGTATAGCCGAAGGAATTGACGATCCCGACCGTGCCCACCTCTTTCTGTGCCTTGAGAAAGGCCGGATAGATGAGGACCGCCGCATCCATGCCGCGTGGAATAGTGGCGGCCTGGGCCTGGGTCGGCGTGTTGATCATCTTGATGTCGAAGTCGCGCGGATTGCCGGATCCGAGTTCCGCTAGAATGATCTGGGAAAAGGCATTGTAGGGGTCGCCGCCGAGAAGTGCGCCGACGGTCTTGCCCTTGAGGTCTTGAATATTCCGGATGTTGGAATCGGCCCGCGTCGCGACGACGAAGCGGAAATGCCCTTCGCCGACATTCAGGATGCTCCAGGGCTGCTTGGCTGCGAGGCCGCGGATGATCGGCGTGTTGCCCCACATGCCAAGGTCGAGATTGCTGCTGACGAATGCCTCGACCATCGGCTGAGCGGACGGGTAGTCGCGCCAGTCGACCGTCAGGTTGTAGCCAAGTTCCTTCGCCTTTTTCTCGAAAAGCTTGTTGTCGATCATATATTGCGTCGTCGGCGAATTGCCTGCGGCCCAGGGCTGGCGGCCGATAGAGATCTTGGCCTCCTGTGCACGCGCGAGATGCGGCGCGGCCAGTAGTGCTGTGCCCGCGGCACCGGCGGTGGCGATGAAGCGTCGCCGGGAAAAATGTTTTACTGTCATTGCCTTGTCCCTCCCATCGTCCGCTTGATGCGGCGTTCCTTATGAAATTCAGTGTTTGTCTATGGTCGCCTCATAGGCCTCATGACGAATGAGTTGCCAGATGTCGTCGGCGAGTTTCTGGAATTCTGCCGTCGCGCGCAGGCTTTCGCGGCGTGGGCGCGGCAGGTCGATAGTCATGACCGTCTTGATATGTCCGGGATTGTTGCTCATGACAGCGACGCGGTCGGCCAGAAACACAGCCTCATCGATGCCATGGGTGATAAAGACGACGGTCTTGCGCTCGGCGCGTGGCAAGTCCTCGCCCCAGATGCGCAGCAGCTCTTCCTGCAGGATCAGGCGCGTCTGCGCGTCGAGCGCGGCAAACGGCTCGTCCATGAGCAAAACTTCGGGCTCGTTCGCGAGTGCCCGTGCGAAAGCACAGCGCTGGCGCATGCCGCCGGAGAGTTCATGCGGATATTTGGCTTCGGAGCCGGTCAGCGAGACGAGGTCTATGTAGTGGCGCACAAGCTTGTCGCGCTCCACAGCCGACAAGGGCGCGGAGGCCCGATAGCGTGGGCCGAACTCGATATTCTCGCGCACCGTCTTCCATGGGAAGAGCGCATAGTCCTGGAAGACGACACCCCGTTCGGCGCCAGGCGCGCGAATGGGCTTCTCATCCATCGTCAGGCCGCCCCGCGACGGTGCGGCAAGGCCCGCGATCATATTGAGGATCGTGCTCTTGCCGCAGCCCGAGGGCCCGACGATGCAGAGGAATTCGCCTTGGAAGATGTCCAGTGACACATCGGAGATGGCGAGCGTCCGCTGGCCGGTTCGCGGCGCGATATATTCTTTCGTGATCCCCTCAAGGCGGATCTTGGGTGTCGCTAAATCTATCGCTTCCATGGGATCATCCAGTATTCGATGGCGCGGATGCCGCGATCGATGACGAGAGCAACGACGCCGACGCCGATCATGCAGACGATGATTCCGGAGAGATCGACGCTGTAGGCGTAGAACACGAACATCATCTGGCCGATGCCGCCCGAGGAACCACCGCCCGCTTTTGCGCCGACCGCGAGCTCAGCGGCAATGATCGATGTCCACGCCATGCCGAGTGCGAGCCGCGCGCCGACGAAGAGATTGGGGAGCGCACCGGGCAGGACGATGGTTCGCAGGATGGTGGCTTTGCCGACGCCGAGCGTTCGCGCGGCGCGGATGAGCCCTTGGTCGATGCTGCGCACCCCGTGAATGGTGTTGACGAGCATCGGAAAGAAGGCCGCATAGCCGACGATGAAGGCAGCCGCCGGCGTTCCCGTGCCGAACCACAGGATGGCCAGCGGCAGCAACGCGATGGGCGCAATCGGCCGGAAGCTCTCAACGATGGGATCGAGATTGCGACCGATGGGTTCGAAGGCCGCCATCGCTGTCCCGAGGACAAGCGCGAGCGACGCGGCGCAAGCGAAGCCAAGGAGGACGCGCTGGAGGCTCTGGAGCATCGCAAGCGGCAACTCGCCGCTGGAAAGAAGTTGCCAGCCGGTGGCCACGACGTCGGCTGGAACCGGCATCCGGCTTGTCTGGGCATAAGTCATAGCCGCGATTTGCCAGATGGCCAGAAGCAGCAGCGGCAGGACGAAGGGCTTGTAGCGGAGCTGGAGGTTCACGAGATAGTCCCTCCCGCCTGCGACCACGGTGTCAGCAGACTCTGAAGACCCCGCAAAAGCCGGTCGAACAGATAGCCGAGGAGCCCGATGATGAAGACGAAAGCCAATACTTTCGGTGTCATCAGCAGTTCACGGTACCATTCGATGGCGAAACCGAGGCCTGACGGCGCGCCGATAAGCTCAGCCGCGACCATGGCCATCCAGCCCGCGCCGGCTCCGAGCCGGGCACCGACGAGGATGTTCGGCAAGGCGGCCGGCAGAACGACGTGGTGCACAATGGAGCGCTGGCTGACGCCGAGAACCCGCGCGGCGTGGATGAGCCCGGGATTGACGGAGGTGACGCCGACGACAGTATTGATGACGATTGGGAAGAAAGCGCCATAGAACATGATCGCTGTCGGCAGGGCTTCGCCGACACCGAGAATGAACATGCCGAGAGGAATCCAGGCAATCCCGGAGATGGGCCGCAGCAGTTCGATGAGCGGATCCACCAACTCATAGATCGTTCGGTAAAGACCCATGGCGAAACCGAGAGTCACGCCAAACATGATAGCTAGGCTGAAGCTCACACCGAGGCGAGATAAGCTGGCCGCCACGTTGCTGAAGATTTCCCCGTCGGCGAAAAGTTCAACCAACGCCTCGGCGCTGTCCAGTGGTGACGGCAGGAGAATGGGATTTCCCACCCACATCGAGCCGAGATGCCACACCAAAAGGAACACGGCCATCGAACGCATATAGACGAGAACGGCACTCAGCCAGCTGAGCACTCGCGTCATTGCGGGTGTTGGCCAGCCTGCACCCGTATTGGCATAGGCATGCACGCTCTTGTCCGCTGGAACGGCGACGCCATTGTCCTGTCGAGCCGCCAATGGGCTCCTCCCAAACGATTTTTGTTGAATTGTCATGAATGGTACCGGTAACATTCGACAACGTCAAGCGACGAGAGTATGCGAAAAGCATGGTCGATGTCTCGGAACCTTCAGGGCGCGGAATGAAGCGTGCCGGCATTCGCGATGTGGCGCGGCTCGCCGGGGTCGCGCCGATGACCGTTTCACGCGCCATTTCCTTTCCGCATCTCGTTTCCGAGGAGACGCGAAAGAAGATTTCCGCTGCCATCGCGGCGACCGGCTATATCCCGAACCGTGTGGCGAGCAGCCTGTCGTCGAACCAGACCATGACGATAGGCGCGGTCATCCCGACCTTGCGCAACTCGATCGCCGCGGATTTCGCCGATGGCTTTGGCCATGTTCTCAAGGCGCGCGGCTATCATCTGCTTCTCGGCAACAGCGAATTCGCGCCCAAGGACGAGGAGACGATTGTCGCGGAGTTTCTCGCCCGGCGGGTCGATGGCATCTACCTGACGGGCGCGACGCATACGGCCAGAACCCGCAAGATGTTGCGGGACAACGCCATTCCTACGGTGGAAATCGCGATCCTGCCCAAGGATCCGATCGATATGGCCGTCGGCTTCTCGAATTTCGACGCGACCTACAAGGTCACGCGCATGTTGGCCGAGCAGGGCTATCGCAAGGTGGCCCTGTTCACGACTTTCACCAAGAACAATGAGCGGCAGAGCGAGCGCCAGGCGGGCTATCGCGCGGCGATCCGCGAGTGCGGGCTCGATGATGACCCGGGCTTTGTGGTGGAGTTGGAAATGAGCTTGAAGGCCGGTGGCCACGAACTGCGCGCGCTGGTCGAGCGGCGTCCCGATGTCGAGGCGCTGTTTTGCACCGGCGACTATATCGCCGCGGGCGCGCTGTTCGAGGCACAGCGTCTCGGCATCCGCGTGCCGGAAGACCTCGCCATCGCCGGGTTTGAGGGGTTGGAAATTGCGGAAAATCTCAATCCGTCGCTGACGACAGTGCGCATCCCGCGTTTCGAGATTGGCGCTCGCGCCGGCACAATGCTGCTCGATCGGATTGCCGGGCTACCCATCGAACAGCGTGTCGTCGATATGGGATTTGAAATCATCAGGCGTGGCTCGACGGCCGCATCCGGCCGGAGCGCGCCGGCTGTCGTCAGGAAAAAAGCCAAGGGGAAGGCACCGTGAGGGCTGTCACACAGGCGATGGATGTGCTGGGCGAATCCCCGGTTTGGTCGCAGACGGAAGAAGCGCTCTATTGGGTCGACATTCGTGCGCCATCTGTCGCCAGGCTCGATGCAGACGGCGCCGTGACGCGGTGGCCTCTGCCAGAACTGGCGGGCGCCGTGATGCTGCATCGCGGAGGCGGACTTGTTCTTGGGTTGAAGTCCGGCCTTTATGCATTCGACACCGTCACCGCGGCTTTGCGGCAGTTACTGCCTGTCGATGAAGGCCATGTCGAGAATCGTATCAATGATTCCCGATGTGACGGTCGTGGACGCATCTGGTTCTCGACAATGTGGGATTTCGGACGCGCGTCCACAGGAAGCCTCTATTGCGTCGGTCCCGGTCTCGCCTGCAAGAGGATCCTTGATGGCCTGACAGTTCCCAATGCGATCTGTTTTGCCCCGGCGGGCGACCGGGTCTACGTCGCCGATTCCGCACGCGGCACGATCGATTGCCTCGACCTCGACGTCGATACTGGCGAAGTCAGGGCGCGCGGGCCCTTCGTGCCGGCGGGCGTCGTGCCCGGCAAGCCTGACGGCGCGACAGTCGACGCGGAGGGCTTCGTCTGGAACGCGCGCTTTGGCGCTGGCAGTTTGGCGCGTTTCGCGCCGGATGGGCGCCTCGACAAGTTGGTGTCGTTGCCAGTCTCGAATCCGACCTCCTGCAGTTTCGGCGGGCCGGGGCTGCGTACGCTTTTCATCACGACCGCGACGCAGGGCCTGAGCCCGGAGCAACATGAGGCGGAGCCGCTCGCCGGTGCGGTGCTCGCCTTCGAGCCCGCTGTCGCCGGTCTGCCCGAGCCGTCCTACGCCGGCTAATCTCGACGACAGATAGCAAAAAACGACCCTAAGGGAGAGCTGGATGGGGCAGGTTCAAGGAGCGGCGCAGGACGGCGCCGCGAGCTTCCTGGGTTACCCGCGTCCGCTGGGCCGGGCGGGTGTGCGCAATGGCTTGCTCGTGCTCGGGATCAATGGGTTGATCACACCGGCGGCGCAACGCATAGCGGCAGCCTTGCCGGGGAGCAAACTTGTCGCGACACCCTACGGCCGCGGCCAGCTCGGGCCCGACAAGGCCATGCATACGGCGCAGCTCGTCGGTCTCGGCTGTCATCCCAATATCGGCGCGACATTGATCGTCGGCGTGGACAGGCCAAGCGCCGATGCCATCGGCGAGGCGATCGAGGCTCGGTCGGGCAAGCCCGTGGTCATCATCACGCTCGACGACGTCCATGAGGATGCGCTCCTTCTCACGGAGCGCGGCATCCGACTAGGCGGGAGGCTCACGCGCAATCTGTCCGAAGAACGCCGCAGCGTGGTGCCCGTCAGTGATCTGTTCATCGGCATCGAATGCGGACATTCGGATGCGACTTCCGGCATCATCAGCAATCCCCTGGCCGGCACGATCGCCGACCGTCTCATCGACCGGGGCGGAACGGCCGTCATTGGCGAAACGCTGGAATGGCTGGGAGCCGAGCACGTGTTGGCGGAGCGCGCGGCGGATGCGGCTATCGGCGCGGCGATCGTCGCTGCCGTGGCCCGCCGGGAGGAGGCGGTCGCCGCACTCGGCGTCGATCTCCTTTATAACAACCCAGGCCACGAGAACGTGCGCGGCGGGCTCTCGTCGATCGAGGAGAAATCGCTCGGCGCGATTGCCAAGGCGGGCGAGCGGCCGATCCGCTCCGTGCTTGCCTTCGCCGAACCGCCATCGGGGCCCGGATTGCATGTGATGGACGGGCCGGGCTTCTCGCCCGAGTCATTGACGGGCTTTGCCGCAGCCGGCGCGCAGATCATGCTGTTTACGACCGGCCCCGGCAACAGCTTCTGCAGCCGGCTTGCGCCGACGATCAAGATCAGCGGCCATCCTGGTACAGCCCGCTTGTTGACGGAGCAGATCGATTTCGATGCAAGCCCTCTGCTCCGCGGCGAGAGGGCCGCCGATGCGGTTGCGGCTGAGCTGTTAGACCTGATGCTGGCGGTTGCATCCGGCACAGCGACCTGGGGCGAAATTTTCGGTGAAGGCGACGAGTGCTTCGCCCGTTTCGGAGGATCGTTCTGATGGCCTCTATCCATGCGCCCGAGAGGGGCCAGACCTGGGATGCGCTGGTGATCCATCCTGACGACACCGTCGCCGTGGCATTGCGTGATCTGTCCGGGGAGGCGCGGGTGCGAATTGGAGCGGGTGTTCAAAAGGTTTCGCTGACGGAGCCCATCCCCATGGGGCACAAACTGGCGTTACGGCGTCATGAGATCGACGACGCCGTCCTGAAATACGGCCAGTCGATCGGCACCGCGACCGCGGCCATTCCCACCGGCGCCCATGTCCATGTCCATAACATGGTGAGCCGACGCGCGCGCAAGGCGGGCTGAAGTCGCTGTCGTTCACGATCAACCCAGCCGCTCTCCTGCGCGTTGTAAATCGCCGGTCATGCTGAGGCGCAGGGCCGGCCCGGAGGAATTCAGCGCGAGGCTTCAATGCAGTGGGCGAGCGATGCGGCGGCCTCCTCGTGGCGTTGCGCGATTGTCCAGGCGCCCTCAGGTAGGCTGAGCGCCGCCACATAGCCGGCCGGTACTGGCAGACTGGCAACTGCAAGGCCGGCAAGCGCGGGATGGGGCTGCAACAGCGTGATGGAACGGGGGACCGGATCAGGCGGAGCGACGCTGAAGTCAGCGAGCGGCACGGAAAGGCCGGTGCCGGCCGCCTTGAGTACGGCCTCCTTGGCTGTCCAGTAGCGGAGGAAAAGCACGTCTCGCGAGGCTGGAGGAGCCTCTGCGATTGCGGCTGCCTCCGCTGGGCTGAACCATTCACGCGCCAGTGCCAAGGCGTCGCTGCCTGCGATCTCCTCGATATCGATTCCGGCGGGGCTGTCGGCCGTGGCCACGAAGACGTATGCGCCGGAATGGGCGAGGCTGACATGGATGCCTTCCCCTTCGCAGATCCACTGTCCGCTTGGCTTGCGGATGAGCGGAACCGCAGCTGGATGGCACCCGAGCTTCATGCCGAGCGCGGCGCGCAGCAGACAATGCGCGGTCACGAAGCGTTGGCGGTCGGCCATGTGGCGAAAGCTCTGGGCACGTGCGATCTCACTTGGAGCCAGAACATCTGTGAGCGCGGCCAATTTCGCCGCATCGGTCTCCACTGCTGCGAGAATGACTTCGGCATGAATCGTGTTCATGAATGTCAGGCTCCTCGCATGATGCGAACTCGATGTCATAGAGCGCGTCGCAACCATTCTCAAGAGAGGGTCTTCGCTGACAGAGCTGGCGTTTTACGTCGACATGGGGTCGTTCGCTAAATTCGACCTCTGTGTCCGATCGGGTGGGCCCCATCACGATGGCCGACATCTACGAGGGCGGCGGCGCTACGCGATGCGCCCGGACCGCGCCGGAGAGCTCTCCAATATTCCGTCAGTATTCTCTGGTTTTATCCGCGTAGCGTCTTGCGATCGACGAGAATAAGCGTCGATGCCGCGGCGATACCGCAAATGCCGGCCACGGCCGCCGCGAGCGAGAAGCCATCGGCGAAGGCCTGCGAGAGCATTCCCTGCAGCGCGCCGGGCGCGAGGTGCAGTCCCGGGGGCGGCGCATGCCCCTTCATCACGTCCGCGGCCACGGCCGAAGCGTCGGCGACGGCCTGGGATGTCAGGTCGCGGGTGAGAGACGTGACGGCGCGCTCGCTCATCAGCGAGCCGAGCAGGGCGATGCCCAGCGTCATGCCGCTCTGGCGTAAGGCATTCATCGTCGAAGAGGCGGCGCCCGTACGCTCGCGTGGCGCGGCGGTCATGACGGCCGTTCCGGTGGAGGGGACCGCCAGACCCATGCCGCAGCCCAGCAGTGCGAAGAGCACGGCGATGGTCCCATAGGGCGTCGTTGGCGTGAATGTGCTCATCGCCAGCATCGCTAGGCTGATCAAGGCATATCCCAGCAGCATCAGGCGCGGGATTCCGAAGCGCCCCGCCAGCCACCCGAAATTCGATGAGACGATAGCCATGGCCACGAAGACGGGCGCCATGCGCCATCCCGTGGCGGATGCAGACCACCCTTGGGCCTGCTGCAGGAAAAGCGAGAAGAAGAAGAGGCTCGTATAGGCCGAGAATCCGAGCACAAATGAGATGAAGTTGATATTGGCGAAGCTCAGATCACGGAACAGATCAAGCGGCAGCACCGGCCGTGCCACCCGCAGCTCGATGAAGAGGAAGGCGGGGAAAGCGACTGCCGCGACAAGAAAGGCCGTCAGCGTGGCGGGTGCTGTCCAGCCGCCGCTGCCGCCGCTGATAAGCGCGTAGGTCAGGGCCCCGAGAAAAATGACACTGAGCGCCTGGCCCCAGGGGTCGAGAGCCGCGTGGGTGGGGTCGGAACTCTCCGTGATGCCGCGGGTGCCGAGGCCCATCGCAAGCGCGCCGATCGGGATGTTGATCAGGAAGATGCTGGCCCAGCCGACATTGTCGACGAGAAGGCCGCCAAGCATCGGCCCCATGACCAGCGAGACAGCACCGAACGAAGACCAGCCGCCGATGATGTGGGCGCGTTCCCGCGGATCTCGGAAAGCCTGCGTCAGTATCGACAGACCGCCCGGAACCAGCAGGGCGCCGCCAACTCCTTGGGTCGCGCATCCCGCGATGAGAACCGCAAGGCTCGGCGCTACCGCCGAGACGGCGGACCCCAGCGTGAACAGACCAACCCCCAGGAGCCATATCCGCTTGCGGCCATAGCGGTCGCCTGCGGATCCCGCCGACAGCATGAAGGAGGACAGCGCAAGCGCATATGAGCCGACGACCCATTGCAGGCCCGCCAGATCCGTGCGCAGTGCCACCTGTATCGCGGGCAGGGCAACGGTCACGATGCTGATCGCGAGCGTTGCCATGAACGTGCCGAGAAAAACGGCCGCGACGAGGATGGTTCGGCGAGGAGGGGACATGAAAACGCACGACGTCGGATTTGAATGCAAAGGTGTTAGGGATGTGGGGCAGGCGCGTCAATTAAAATGAAGACGGATCGCGATTGTCGCGAGCCGCGGGAGTGGAATCGTTCCAATGACGTATCCGGGCGATTGGCATCGTCCATGATTTAGGAGGCCGCATTATTTGCTTATTACCTGATCGATTCCACAATGGCCGGCTCAGCGAATTTGGAAGCTACTTCTTGATTTACCTGCTGCAACTGCGCGCAGATGAAAGGCTATCGGAATCTGGACAGGCACGGTGCAAGCACAAGGTTCTGGAACAGCACGGGCGGGCGCTATACGTATACCTGCGGAACGGAATGAGACCGGGAGCAAGCGCCATGACCGCGTTCATCTGCGTCACCTGCGGAACGCAATATGCGCCGGCGGACACGCCGCCGGAGCGCTGCGTCATTTGCGCGGAGGAGCGCCAGTTCGTAGCGCCTACAGGCCAGGCGTGGACGACGCTGAAGCGCCTGCAAGGGTCGCATATGCCGATCTTCCGCTATGAAGAGGAATTGATGGCGGTCGGCATGGCGCCGACCTTTGGTATCAATCAGCGGGCGCTGATCGTGCCGTCGGACGGCGGTAATATCTTGTGGGATTGCATCAGCCTCGTCAGCGACGCGATGGTGGATCTCATCAACGGCATCGGCGGCCTCAAGGCCATCGCCATATCGCATCCCCATTACTACACGACCCTGGTGGAATGGAGCCGGGCATTCGGCGGCATCCCCGTCTATCTCAACGCGGCCGATCGGCGCTGGGTGACGCGGCCGGATCCTTGCATCGTCTTCTGGGAGGGCGACACCCTGGAGATCGCGCCCGGCGCGACGCTCGTGCGGACCGGAGGACACTTCGATGGCGGCACGGTGATGCACTGGGCGGCGGGCGCCGGCGGACGGGGTGCTGTCCTGTCGGGGGATCTTCTGCAGGTCGTACCCGATCGCAAGCATCTCGGCTTCATGCGCTCCTATCCCAACCTCATTCCCCTCGGCGAGGAGGCGGTGAAGGCGGTGGCGGCAAGGGTTGCGCCATTCGCCTATGATGCCATCTACGGCGCCTTCTGGGATCGGGTCATTCCGACGGGCGGCAAACAAGCCATGGCCGCTTCGGTCGCGCGCCATATCGACTGGCTCGGCCGGCCCGCGCCCTGAAATTGTTTGCCTCGGCCTCGCGCATTGCGCATCAGCGGAAAATCGATCACAGAGACAGCGCAGAACAAGCGAGGAAGCATCCATGGGCGGGGTCTGGGAGTTGATCGCCAAGGCGATCCCGATCGGTATCGGCGCAACAATACTTTTCGATATCTGGCAGCAAGTTCTGCGCTTCGCCCTCAACGGGCCGGCCCCTTCATGGAAACTGCCCGGGCGCTGGTTCGGGAATATGCCCCGCCTCAAATTCGTCCATCCCGAAGGGGTAGCGAAGTCGCCGCCGCTGCCGGGAGAAGATGCTATCGGCTGGATCATGCACTATGTGGTCGGCATTTCCTTTGCCGTTGCCTTGCTCGCGATCTGGGGCACGTCCTGGGCAAGCCAGCCGACCTTCGGCCCGGCGCTGACCGTCGGCCTCGTCACCGTCGGCCTCGGGTGGTTCGTGATGCAGCCCTGCATGGGAAATGGGATCGCCTGCAACCGGGCGCCCAATCCCATGAAAGCCAGGGCGCTGAGCATCATCGCGCATGTGGTCTTTGCGATCGGGCTCTATGGGACGGCGCTGCTGCTGGCGTGATGCCGTGGAACGCGGGTTGAGAGATATATTCCGGAGGATGATAAGTTTCGGATCAAGTCTTCGAACTGGAAATACCAAGTATCTTCTTCGCGAGGGTTGCCGCGGAGAAACCACCGTCGATATTGACTGTGGCAATGCCTGGGGAGCAACTGGCGAGTGCTGAGCTGAGCGCTGCCTGTCCGCCCGCCGCGACGCCGTAGCCGACTGAGGTCGGCACGGCAATGACAGGCGCCTTGACAAGGCCGGCGAGAACGCTGAACAGGGCGCCTTCCATGCCTGCGACCGCAATCACGACGTCATGACGCCGGATATCCTCGATCCGCGACATCAGCCGCCATAGCCCGGCGACGCCGACATCGGCGATCAGGGGGGCGTCGATGCTATGGAACCACAGTGTCCGTTGCGCTTCCAGCGCGACGCCGAGATCCGACGTGCCGGCGGCGACGATCACCACGGAGCGCGGTGATGCAGGTCCCGCGTTTCGCCGCCCGAGACAGGCCGTGCGAGAACGTGCGTCGTAGTCGAGGCCAGCGCGGTTCGCCTCGGGAAGGCTGGCCCAGGCATCCGGGCTGAGGCGTGTCAGGAGGAGGGGCCTATCTTGCGCGCGGGCGGCCGCGACGATCGCTGCGATATCGTCGAGCGTCTTGCCAGCGCAGAACACGGCTTCCGGCACGCCGGTGCGCGTTTCCCGTTCCCAATCCATGATGAAATCCGCCACGGTCATGCCCTCAGAAAGGCCGATCCGCGCCTGTAGGGCCGGATGCCGGCGAAATGGCGGCCGGCCTCGCGGCACATGGCGCGGGCGATGACCGCAACAGCATCCGTCTCCGCATCGCTCTCGATCACGATGCCCTGGTGCGTAACCCGGCACCGCAGGGGCATATCCCGTCGCCCACCTGTCCTGACGACGGCCGCGAGACGCGCTTCCACCGCCTCCACGAAAGCGAGGTCCTCCGCGCGCACGCTGAGCCCCGTCTCGATGCGGCTCGACAGGCAGGGCTGGGCGGGCAGCTCGGCGAGATCGTCGAGGCCGTGGGCGGCGGCGAGCGTGCGGACCGCAGCCTTGTCCATGGCGGCCTCGATGTAGGGATGGATAACGGATCGCTCCTTCGCCGCGATCAGGCCTGGCCGGTAGTCGTCGAGATCGTCGAGATTGGCGCCGGAAGCTATGACCGCTTCCCCGCTCAACGCCCGGATACGGTCATAGAGATGCGTCTTGCAGAAGTAGCAGCGGTTGACCGGATTGCTGAGGTAGTCGGGATCATCGAACTCGCCGGCGCCCACCACATCGAGCGCCCAGCCGTGGCGCGCGGCGTGCGCCTTCACCCGGGCGGTCGCTGCCGTCGGAACAGCGGGGGAGACGGCATGAACCATGCGGGCCGTCAGGGGATGCCAGAGATGGGCGACATAGGCCAGTGTCATGCTGTCCACGCCGCCCGAGACGGCGATGGCCAGGGGCTGCAGGTCCGCGAGAACAGCGCGGAGGCGCTCCTGCGCCGCGATCGCGCGCGCTTCCATCGTAAGAGCGTCCGTCATGGTTTCTCCCGGCGGGTTATCCCCGCGGCGAGGCGGCGCCGGGCCGCCAGACCATCCGCGGCGGCCAGCGCGTCGCTCTCGACCTTGATCGTTGTGGAGCCATCCGGTCGCAGCGCTTCCTTGGCCGGCAATGCTGCACCTTCATGCTCCAATGTGACGGCGGCTCGCTGCAAAATCTGACGCGCCGCGCCATGCCAGCGCAGGCCAAGTGTCGTGGTTTCGAGAAAACAGACTTGCGCCACGGCCTCGCGCCGGGCGGGCTCGACCAGGAGCCGGAACGTATGGATGAGCCGCCCCTTCTTTCCGGAGGCCGTTGCGACAATGACATCGCGCACGCCCGCTGTCGCGCGCAGCTTGTCGGCGGCTATGGCGATTTCCTCGCCGGTCATGTCGTCGATGTCGAAGGCCATCACGACGATCGCGTCCTGTGGGAGCGGGTCTTGTGTTTCGGCCGCGGCGGGAGCGCTGAAGGCGAGCGCGCGCAGGATATTGGGCATGACCTTGAGGTCGCGTGTACCGGCCCCGGTGCCGGTGGCGACGAGCCGGCCCGCAGCGGTGGCCGCTCCGTCCGGCGATGATATCAGATGTTTGAGGATGGCCGCGCCGGTCGGTGTCACCCGCTCACCGGCCACGCCGTCATCGCGGAATGGAAAGCCGATCAGGATGCGCGTGGTCGCAGGGGCCGGCACAGGCAGGAGCCCGTGCTGGGTCCGCACCAGCCCGCCCCCCCGGGGGAGGGCGGATACGCTCCATCGGGTCCCCGGTAGGGCCGCGATGATCGAACCGGCGGCGACCACGTCCGCCAGCGAGTCCCAGTCGCCGATCTCATGGAAATGGACGTCCTCGGTGGGGACGCCGTGTATGAAGGCCTCCGCTTCGGCGAGAATGCGCAGGATCGCGGTCGCCTGGAGAGCGGTGCCCGGCTGCAGGTTGGCTGCCTCGATACGCGCGACCATATCCGTGAAGCGACTACCCGGCCCGTGGTCGGCATGCTCCGGGACAGTGTGATCACTGGTTCCCGTGCCGCCATCATGATCATGGTGATGAGGCGCGTGCGCGCCGCGCTGGCTCCCAGTCTGATGGCGATGGGCGTGCCCCTGGTGGCGGTGCTCTTCCGGCAAAGGCACGGATTGAAGCGTGAACCGCTGCACACGGATCGAGCCGCTCGTGCCAGACGCCAGTACCGGTCGTCCGGCCTCATCGGGCAGAACCGCATGCAAATCCGCCAGGACCCGCTGCAGCAGATGCGGACACGTATCGATGAGCGCCGCGCAGAACATGTCGCCGGCGACGCCGCCGATTGCATCCAGATGGATATGGGCAATGCCCTCGTTCATGCCGCGACGACCGGCACGACATAGGGCCCTTCCGGGATCACGGCGATGCTGCGGTCCCCGTGGCGATCGATGCTTTCGGCGATGGCCGCGTCGAGCGAGGTGGTGATCTCAACCCCCGTCGCGGCCTTGTCGTTATCGTCGAGGCCGGTTGTGTAGAGAACCACCCGGCCGGCATTCAGCGGCTTGAGCTGCATCTGTGTCTGCCATTCGTCGATATCGGCGAGCGACTTGGCCTTGAGCGTCGCCAGGAAGCGCTCGGGGCCCAGCGCGACGAGCCGCTCCTGCGCCTCGCGGAACTCCTGCGAGCCGAAGCCTTCGGAGCATTCCGAGGCGATGATGAGGGTGCCGCCGGGGGCCAGGATATCGAGCGGCGTCACCATGCCTTTGATGGTCTGGTAGTAGGTCTTGTCGAGGGGATAGCCGGCGGAGGAGGTGATGACGGTACCGAATTTCCGGCCGACCGGGATGCGCGTGGCCGCGTTGATGAAGGTGACCGCCGCGAGATGGCTCTCGATGATCTCGCCGAAGGTCACATGCACGAGGTCGCGGTCTTCATCGAGCACAGTATTCAGCGCATAGATTTCGCCGATCTTGCGGACGATCTCGAGCTGTTCCTCATGCAGGGGATTGCCGACGAGGTTGCATTGCACGGCCAGCGGATCGGCCATGAAACGCGCGGAGTGGAACGTGCGGATGGTCTCATGGCCGGCGACGCCCGGGGCCACCACCTTGCGGCCGCCCGACCAGCCCGCCATGAAATGCGGCTCGACGAGCCCCGTGGCGATGCGCAGGTCCGCCTCGACGAAGCGCCGGTCGATCTTCACCGGCGTTTGGCGTGTCGGCGTGGGGCCGAGATCGATATGCGCCTCATCATCCCTAGCGAAGTGGTTCTCGACCCGGATCTGCGAGAGGACCCAGGGATCGCCGATCAGTTCCGCGAGTTCCTCACCCTCGTTCGGGCGGTGCAGGCCAGTCGCGACAAGGACTGTGATGCGATCTGCCGGCACGCCGCCCGCGATGATGGTTTCGATCATCGGCCGAAGGAAAAGCCTGTTCGGCACAGGGCGCGTGATATCGCAAACAAGGATGCAGGCGCTGCCTTTGCCTTTCGCGAGTTCAGAGAGCGGGCGCGCGCCGACGGGCTGCGCGAAGGCGTCGAGAATTGCCTGCCCCTGGTCGGGCAGCTTCGGCAGTACGGCCTTGCGAATCACCGTGACATCCACATCGCCCGGCACGTTGATCGGCAGATGGCCACGGCCGAAAGCAAGCGATAGCGGCGGAGAGTTTTCCATGATCGTACTGGCCTTCTGAAACATCCAGAGTTCTCAGTGAGCGCACCGCACGGGATCCGTCAAGGCTGGCGCGTCGGAGTTCCGCAACGCATCGGCCGGGTCACGTGTCCTACGCATCGGTTACGGTCGCTCGCCTTTCCGGCGAAGCGGAGAGACGGCCGACGACCGTGCGATAATGCGGGTTCGACCTGCACAACTTGCCGCCGGACGCGAATGCGTTGTCGCGACGATGGGCGAAGCACGCGGCAATTGTCGCTCACATCATGGCGGGACGCGCGATTGTGCGGTAAGGGAGCACATCGGCACCTCTGAGTGCCGGTCCATTCGTGTCGCCTCACGTCAATCGGTTTCCATGACCATCCCCCTTCTCCAAACGCCGGGCGAATGGCGGCAACGCATCCGTTCATTGGTGCGTCGCAGTGAGTTCCTGCTTGTTGTCGTTGCGGCGGGAATCGGCTGCACGGCAGCCATCGCGGTCGTCGCCATGAGCCGCATCGCCCATCTCGCGCACTACTTTCTGTTTGGCGTCGCGCTCGATGAAGGCCTCAGCGCAGCCACCTACCTGCCCCCATACAGCTTTTTCGTTCCGGCGGCCGGTGGGCTTCTCCTGGGTGTCATCGCTTATTGGATGCGCTTGCGCAAGGCGCGGGTCGCGGTCGATCCCATCGAGGCGAACGCCCTTCATGGCGGGGTGATGTCGACCCGTGACAGCCTTGTCGTGGCGGGGCAGACGGTCCTCTCCAATGGTGTCGGGGCATCGGTCGGCCTTGAGGCCGGCTATACGCAGATTGGCGGCGCGCTCGCCTCGCGTGCCGGCCGCGCGCTGCGCCTCAGGCGGCAGGACATGCGCGTACTGGTCGGCTGCGGCACGGCTGCAGCGATCTCGGCCGCGTTCAACGCGCCCATCGCGGGTGGGTTCTATGCCTTCGAGCTGATCATCGGCGCCTATTCAATCGCCACGGCCGCGCCGGTGATGGTGGCTGCGTTCACGGCGATGCTGGTCACCAATATGCTGGGCGGCGTGACCGTGCCGCTGCAGTTCGATCCGCTGCCGGCGGTCACGACGATCGAGTTTCCGCTTTACATCCTGCTCGGGGTGATTGCTGGGTTCGTCGGCATCGGGATCATGCGCGGGGTGTCGCTGGTCGAGCGGTGGGTCGGTTATACGCGTATCCCCGTGCTGCTGCGTCCGGCGGTTGGCGGAGGGGTGCTGGGGGCGATGGCGCTGCTGACGCCACAGGTGCTGTCCGCCGGGCATGGGGCCCTGGTGGTCGAACTGAACAGCCATACGCCGCTGGCCATTCTCGCAGGAGCGTTTCTGCTCAAGGCCCTTGCTTCGGCAATCTGTCTCGGGTGCGGCTTCCGCGGCGGTCTCTTCTTCGCCTCGCTATTTCTCGGCGCCTTGCTCGGCAAGCTTTTCGGCGGGCTTCTGCTTTTGGCATGGCCGGCTTTCGACATGCACATCAACACCTCCGCCTTCGTGGGCATGAGCGCGCTTGCGGTCGCCGTCGTCGGAGGGCCGATGACGATGACTTTTCTGACCCTTGAGACCACGAGCAGCATCGGTGTCGGCAGTCTCGCGCTCTGCGCGGCTATTGCCTCGAGCATCATCGTGCGCGAGTTCTTCGGCTATTCATTCTCCACATGGCGGCTGCATTTGCGTGGCGAGACGATCCGCAGCCCCTACGACGTCGGATGGATCCGCAATCTGACGGTCGGGCGCATGATGCGGCCGACGAGCCGCACCGCACGCGTCGACATGCCCATCGAGGCCTTTCGCAAGGCCTTCCCGCTCGGTTCGGCAACCCGGGCAATCGTCCTCGACGCCAAGGATCGGTATGTCGGGATCGCCTCGGTCGCGCAGGCTTATGCCGCAGGAAGCGAAGATGGTGCGGAGACGCATACGCTTGCCGACATCGTGAGCTTCCGCGACCAGGTGCTCTTGCCATCGATGAACGTGAAGGAAGCCATGGCCGCGTTCGATTCCGCCGAGACCGACGCGTTGGCGGTCGTCGACAACCTCGCCGAACGGAAAGTTCTGGGCGAGCTCACGGAAGCCTACGCGCTGCGCCGCTATTCCGAAGAGCTCGACCAGGCACGCCGGGGGATCGCCGGCGACGCCGGCGCATGATTGCCCGGAGAGACGCGCCGATCAGGCCGCCCTTTCCTTCCATTCGGTGTAGCTGACCTCAGGATGATCGAGCCAATAGTCGGCATAGTAGGGAATGAGCGGCTTGTAGGCATCGAAGGCACGGCGCAAGTCCTTGACCGCGTCGCCGCCATCCTTGGGCAATGGATTCGCCATGTCGATCCGCAGATCGACGAGAGGACGCTCGCAGTCCGGTGCCGAAACGACGAGGCCGGCGGAAGCCTGGCCCTTGGGCTCGCCGCCGGCGGCGTAACCGGCCTCGATGGCACGGACAAGCCGCTCGGCGAAATCGACACCGGCGTCGCCCGCGAAGCTGTCATGGATCGCATCGACGACTTGGCGACCCGCAAGGCCGTTACCCATCGCGACGAACCCTGTGCCAACGCGATGGCCGGTCCAGGCCGCACCCTTGGGCGGGCTATGCGCGGCAGCGGCACCGTCGATCGTCACGATACCCACCTGGCGGTAGTCGTGGAAATGCGGATCATAGCTCGCGAGCAGACGCAGGATCTCGTCAGGCGACAGCCCACGCGCGGCGAGATCGAGGCCGATATGGCCGAGGCGCCAGTTGCTGTGGCATTGGGAGGAAATGGCGGCGACACCGCCGCGGACATGGGGGCAGCGGGATGCGACGCCGAGCGGGCTGGTGGCAAGGCAAATGCCGAGCTGCCTGGTGTCTGGGTCTCGGGCGACAATGGTGAAGGTCATATCATTCCTCCTTTGCCGTGGCGCCCCCGGCCGGTCAGGTCGGATGTGGCGACATGGAACGTTTCTGGTAAATTTCAGTGAGAGGCAGGTAACGGTCAAACAGACGACGCAGATCAGTCAGAGCGCAGCCGCCGGCCTCGGGCGGATCGCGCGCAAGATCGACCCGGAGGTCGATGTGGATTGTCTCGTCGGGCGCGCGGACGAGAAGAGAGCTGGAGACGAGCGGGCTTTCCGATCCGAGATGGCCGCGCGCTGCTTCGAGCGTGGCTAGAAGCCGCTCCGCCATCGGCTGTCCGTGCCCGTCGACAAAGCGTCGCTGCATGGCAGCGAGCACGGACGGGTCGGGCAGGCCGTTACCGAGGCACACGAAGCCACTGCCGCCGACATGGCCGGCCCAGTTCACGTTCATCGGCCCCGTATGCACCTCGATTTCGCCAGTGGCCGCCACGATGGCGATCTGGCGGTAATCCATCCAGCGGTCGTGCTGGCGCAACGCCTGCATGGTTTCCTGGACGGTCAGGCCGCATTGGATGAGATCCAGCGCGAGCGGCCCCACCTTGAGATTGCTGAAGCCCTGGCTCGCGACGACAGCCTTGCCGACGACCAGATGCGGGCAGCGGGCCGCAACGGCGATCGCGGACGAGGCGAGTGCGATGCCGAGCGTCTGGTCGCGTGGATCACAGGCGAGCACGCTGAGCATGACGCCGCCGAGATCGAGCGGATTGTTCACGGCAGATCCCCCTGGTCGTCGTGAGCACCGGTGTCCGCTTCGTTGGCGATCATGGTCGCCGCCACGTCCCGCGCAAAGCGTTCGATCAGGGCTTCCAGACGGCGCTGGGCCGCCGGACTGGAGAGCTGTGGAATAGTTAAGGTCATTGTAGCGCTGCCCGGTCCCGACTGTCCTCGCCCCAGGATCTCGGAGGCACGCTCGGGATGAGCGGCAATATAAGCGTCGAGGAACATGCGCTCCTCGTTCGGTCGAAGCCCGGCGATCTTGACGATGGTACGAACATGCTGCGCCGGGATCGCGAGATCATATGCCGGGCTCGTGATTTGAGTAATAAAGCTGCGCGTATTGCCGAGCGCCTCAGCAATGGCCTGCCGGCTGCCGGAACCGCGCCGCTTGAGAAAAGCCTGCAGCAGCATCTTGTACCGGCGAACGGGCATAAGCTCGTCATAGAGCTCAAATTCCCGGGCTGATCCGGACGTTGTTGCGACGGCGGTGGGCGAGGCAATGCGTGACATGTGAATATTAGAGCCTGAGGCTGTGTTCGCTCGCAAGTAAAATGTTTAGTTCCCGGTACGGCCTGTTAAGCGAGGCGGAACGCTTTTGCACGTTTTGATGGCATTTTCGACCCTCTGAAGGCCCCATTCCTGGCGATATGAGCCTTCGCTGGATGTCGCGATATGCTGCGCGACGCATAAGAAGTGCGCAATAAGATACTCGAAAATAAGCACAATCATCGGCGGCCGCGGCGCGGATATAAAAGTATTTCGCGCTGGGCAAAATTTAAGCTTGTTGCGCAGCGAGTTTAATAGCTAAACTTTTGTCACTCGCTAGGCGAGCCAAAGTCTCCTGCAATGAGAGACCAGAGGGGTACATCACATGCGTGGATTAGGAATCGTGCTGGCGGGAACGCTCGCCGCTCTGATCGCGGGGGCCCCGGCCCGCGCTGCAGATCCCTTGGTGATCGGGATGTTCGGTCCGATGAGCGGCGAACGCTCGGCGCTGGGCCTGCGTTTTCGTGAAGCGGCCGAAATGTTCGTGGGCGAAATCAACGCCAAGGGCGGTATTGGCGGCCGCCCGGTCGAAGTCCGCATCGAGGATAGCCGCGGCGTGCCGCGTGAAGCGGCCAATATAGCCCAGAAATTTGCGCAGGACCCGGCGGTGCTGGCAGTCATCGGCGGCCAGACCAGCACCGAGTCGATGGCTGCCGGGCCAATCCTGGCCGAGGCGCATATCGCGCAGGTCGCTCCGACGGCCGGTCATCCGGACTATGTCAAGATCAGCCCCTACCAGTTTCGAACGACACCGACTCATGCGTCAATGGTGCAGCCCCATGTCGATCTCCTGACGAAGGTGATGGGCATGAAGAAAATTGCCCTGGTCTATTTCAAGGACGACTGGGGAATGGTGACGAATACAATGGTCTCCAAGGCACTGAAGGACGCGGGTGTCGACGTTGTCTTGTCGGAAGCCATGATTCCCGAAACCCGGGACTTTCGCCCGCTCATCACCAAGATTCTCTCTGCGAAGCCTGACGGTATCTTCCTTGTCAGCCACTACGCGGAATCCGCCCTGTTCATGCAGCAGTTGCGCCAGGCCGATCCCGCCATGAAGGTGGCCGGCACGGATACGCTCAACGATCCCAAGTTCATCGAGCTCGCGGGCGGCGCGGCGGAAGGGGTCGTCATGCCGACGCCATTCCTGGCCGAGGCTCCGGAATCGGTCGCCTTCAGCAAGGCCTATGAGGCCAAGTTCGGCAAGGCGCCGAACTACTACTCGGCCTTCACCTATGACGCTATGCTCATCGTCACGAAGGCAATGGAGGCGCTGGCCGCCAAGGGCGCGCCGATCACGCGTCAGGCCATCCGTGACCAGATTGCCGCGGCGGCTCCACTGCAAGGCGTGAGCGGCACATTGAAGTATGATGGGTCCGGCGATCTTGGCCCGCGCCAGATCAACTACATCGTCGTGAAGGGCAATACCTACACGCCCTATAAATAGCACATGAATCGCGGGCGGATATTTCCCTTGTCCGCCCGCGATCCCGATCCTGAACTTTCCGCGCCTTGTCCGCGTTTGTCGCGGCGGGTCTTCCGATCCTCCCATCCGGAGCGACGCGGCACATGATCGAGTTCTTCAGTCAGATCCTGAACGGCCTTGTCATCGGCAACGTCTATGCGCTCGTTGCGATCGGCTTCTCGCTGATCTTCGGCGTCACCAATCTCATCAATTTCGCCCAGGGGTCGCTGCTGATGTTCGGCGCGTTCCTGGCCTATACAGGCGTCAACCTGGGGCTACCGCTCAGCGTCGCCGTCATCGCCTCGATCCTCGGCACAACGCTCCTCGGGATGGCGATCGAGCGCATCGCGCTGCGCCCGCTGGAGAATGCGCCCTGGATCGCGCCGCTGCTGTCCACGCTGGCGCTAACCTTCATGCTGGACCAGGCGGCGGAGATCATCTGGACGCCCGAGGCGCATCGCTTTCCGAGCCCGTTCTCGAACTACAGCTGGGTTGTCGGCGCGGCCTATATCACGGGCGTCGACATCGCCATCCTGGTTCTGTCGCTCATCATCATGGTCAGCCTGTGGCTGTTCTTGACTCACACCTGGTCCGGCCGGGCCCTGAGGGCGATGTCCCAGGATCTTGATGCGGCGCGCCAGATGGGTGTTCCAACCGACCGGCTCCGGCAGCTCGCCTTCGGCCTTGGGGCAGCACTCGCCGCCATTGCCGGCGTCATGGTGGCGATGTACTACCAGAACCTCTATCCGCAGATGGGGGTCCCCTTCGGGTTAAAAGGCTTCACCGCCGCCTTGCTCGGCGGGCTCGCCAGCATTCCCGGCGCCGTGGTGGGCGGTCTCCTGCTCGGCGTGCTGGAGGCGCTGGCCGTGGGCTATGTCGGGGAGGGCTTCCGCGACATGGTGGCCTTCGGCCTGCTTCTCCTCATCCTCACCATCCGCCCGCAGGGCCTCCTCGGCGACAAGCGTCTGGATGCGCTCGGCGGTTCGCGCGGCGCCTCGGGCGTGATGCCGTCGACCAGCATCATGATCGGGCAGGGCGGGCAGCCGCTGATGACGGGTCGGCCGCTGATCATTCCCTACGGTTGGCTCGCGGCGGGCGTTGGGGTGCTGGCGCTCCTGCCGCTCGTCGGCCTGTCGGACTATGTGGTGCAGGTCGGCCTTGTGATCGTCATCTTCGCCCTGCTCAGCGTCGGCCTGACGATGTTGTCGGGCGCCGCCGGCATCATGTTCCTTGGCTTTGCCGGCTTCTTCGGCGTCGGCGCCTATGTGGCGGCGCTCGCGGCCAAGCTGTGGGGCGTGCCCGTGGAGTTCGCCTTTCTGCTCGCCGCGGTCTCCACCGCCATTCTTGCGGCTCTGGTCGGTCTGTTGTGCTCCTCGCTCACGGGCCACGTGGTCGGCCTCGCGACCTTGGCGATGGGCGTGCTCATCTGGCTCATCCTCCTGAACTGGACGGATGTGACGGGCGGACCGAACGGCATTTTCGGCATTCCACGCCCACGCCTTCTGGTGGCGCCGGGGGTATCGATGAGCAGCCTCGCGGCGCAATACTGGCAGGCGTTGGCTTTGCTGGTGCTCGCCATCTTCGCGGCCGGGCGCTTTCTGGCCTCGCCGGTTGGTCGGAGTTGGCGCGCGATCCGCGAGGACCGGGTGGCGGCCCATGCCGCTGGCTTGCCGGTGCGCCGCTATCTGGTCACGTCCTTCGCGCTGGCGGGCGCCTGCGCCGGCCTCGCGGGAGGTGCCTTCGCCTTCCTGCACCGTTTCATCAGCCCCGACAGCTTCCGGCTCGACAGCTCCTTCCTGATGGTGGCCATCATCGTGCTCGGCGGGCTCGGCAATCTCGCCGGCGCCCTGATCGGTGCCGTGCTCCTTCTGGTCCTGCCCGAAGTCCTTCGCGACTTCGCCGACTACAGGATGATCCTGTTCGGCGCGATCCTCTATCTCACGCTGCGGTTCCGTCCGCAGGGCATTGCGGGAGTTCGCTGATGACGGTCGCCGTGCTCCATCGCCCCGTGGCAGCGCCCGCTCCGGCCGCCGACGGGCTTACCATCGAGGATGTCAGCGTGAGCTTCGGCGGCCTCAAGGCCATCGACGGCGTCACCATCCATGTCCGCCCCGGGGAGTTCATCGGCATCGTCGGCCCCAACGGCGCCGGCAAGTCGACGCTCGTGCAGACCATCACGGGCTTCGTGCGGCCAACAGCCGGGCGGATCACCTTCAAGGGCATGCGGCTCGACGGGCGTTCGCCGGAGGCGATTTCCGCGCTCGGCGTGGCGCGCACATTCCAGACCAGCCGCGTGTTTCCCGCCCTCACGATCGCGGACAGCGTGATGGTCGGCACCCAGCGTGCCCTGATCGGCGGCGGCGCGAAGCCCAAGCGTTTTGGCGCCTTCGCGGAACCTGTCGCGGCCCTGCTGGGGCTGCCGGCCTACCGCCGCGCCGAGGAGGAGGCGCGGCAGCGGGCCGACACCGTGATGGCGCTGTTCGGTGACCGCCTGCTGTCGCGCAAGGACAAGCCGTCGCACAGCCTCTCCTATGCCAATCGTCGGCGCCTCGATATCGCGCGGGCGCTTGCGGCTGCGCCGGATGTTCTTCTTCTGGATGAACCGACGGCGGGCATGAATCCGACCGAGAGCCACGAGTTGGCGGATCTGCTGATAGACCTGCGCAAGACTTTCCCCGCCATGGCGATCATCATGATCGAGCATAAGCTCGACATTGTGCGCCGCTTGGCGGAGCGCACGATCGTCATGGCGCATGGCCGGGCGATCATCGACGATACGCCGGACGCTGCCTTCGCGCATCCGGAGGTGACCGCAGCCTATCTCGGCAAGGCGATCAGCGGCACTGTGCCGGCCTCGTCCGCAGCGACAAGCGGCGGCCATCTCCAGCATGGCCCGGAACAGGACTTACCTGGGGACCCCTCGACACCAGCGGTGGCGCTCAAGAACGTCGATGTCTTCTACGGACCGGTGCAGGCCCTGTTCGACGTGTCGCTCCATGTCAATCGCGGGGAGGCCGTCGCCGTTCTCGGCGGCAACGCCTCTGGTAAATCGACCACGATCAAGACCGTGCTGCGGCTCGTGCAGCCGCGCAAGGGCGAGGTCGATTTCTTCGGCAAGCCGTTGGAAGCGCGCACCACCGCCGAGGTGATCGACCAGGGTGTCGCATCCATTCCTGAAGGTCGGCGCATGTTCGCGGAATTGACCGTCCGCGATAATCTGCTCATGGGCGCGTTCTCACGCCGTAAAGGCGATCCGAAGAAGCTTGAACGAGATCTGGAGCATGTGATCGCCGAATTTCCCTGGCTGGGCAGCCGTCTGAGCCAGCTTGCCGGCACCTTGTCCGGTGGCGAGCAGCAGATGGTGGCGATGGCGCGCGCCTGGCTGCGGCGGCCGCGGATTTTGTGCATCGACGAGCCGTCCATGGGCTTGTCACCGCTCATGGTCGATCGTGTCTACGAGATCCTCGCGCGCTGGAAAGCGCAAGGGCTGACGATCATCATGGTGGAACAGAGCGCCAATCACGCGCTGGAGCTGGTCGATCGCGCCTATGTGCTGCGCAACGGCGTCGTCGTTCTTGAGGGCGAAGCGGCCAAGCTTCGCAACGACCCGGCGATCCAGGAGGCCTATCTCGGCCTCGGGCGGGACAAGGCGGCGAAGGCCCAGGCCGTCGTTTAGTCGCGGGTCTCTCAACCGGGATCATGCCGACAATGGCTATCGCGCGGACTTGCCGCGCGATTACAGCTGTTCTGCATAACTATATGGAAATAAAGAAAAAAATTTACACCGCGCGGCAGCGAATGGCTTGATCTGTTCTCTAAGGCGTTGTTAAGTAGCTAAACAAATCGTCCCAGAGAGGGGTGTGAGATGGGTCTGCGTATCGGCATCGATATCGGCGGTACTTTCACGGACTTCGCCGTGCTGGATCCGGAGACGGGCAGCTTCAACATCGGCAAGGTGCTTTCCACGCCGGCGGATCCCGCCGAGGCGGTCTTCGAAGGCTTGCGCGGCCTGATGGCGGCGAGCTCACGCGATATGACGGCCGTTTCCGAGGTCGTGCATGCCACGACGATCGCCACCAACACGGTGATCCAGCGGAAAGGGCCGCCAACGGCCCTGATCACGACACGCGGTTTTCGCGACGTGATCCTGATCGGCCGCCAGAAGCGCTGGGAACTCTACGACAACGCGGCGGGCCGCCCGGCGCCGCTGGTGCCGCGCCATCATGTGTTCGAGGTCCCGGAGCGGATGCTTTGGGATGGCTCGGTCGAGACGGAGCTCGACGAGGCGGCTGCGCGTGATGTGGCGAAGCAGCTCCGTGCCAACGGCATCGTCGCGGTCGCTGTCTGTTTCCTGCACAGCTATGCCAATCCCGATCACGAGCGGCGGGTTGCGGCGATCCTGCGGGAGGAGGTGCCGGAAATCATGGTGTCGATCTCGTCGGACGTCTCGCCACTCTATCGCGAGTTCGAGCGCACGAGCACGACGGTCATGAACGCCTATGTCATGCCGGGCGTCGCCAACTATGTGGAGCGGCTCGACGAGGAGCTGAAGCGCATGGGCGTGGATGGGCCCATGCTGATCATGCAATCGAACGGAGGCGTCGCCACCGCCGACGTGGTCAAGCGTTTCCCGATCCGCATCATCGAGAGCGGGCCGGCGGCGGGCGTGCTGACCGCGGCCCGCTTCGCGCCGGCCGCGGGGACCGACAATCTCATTTCATTCGACATGGGCGGCACCACCGCGAAGCTCTGTCTCGTCGAAGGTGGCAAGCCGCTGCTGACGAGCCAGTTCGAGGTGGACATGACCCATCTCAAGAAAGGCAGCGGGCTTCCCGTCAGCATCCCGGCGGTTGATCTCATCGAAATTGGCTCGGGCGGCGGCTCGATCGCCAAGGTCGAGCTCGGCGGCATCTCGATCGGGCCGGAGAGCGCGGGCTCGGTGCCGGGGCCCGTCTGTTACGGCCGTGGTGGCAAGCGGCCGACGGTGACCGACGCGGACCTGACACTTGGCTACCTCAACCCGGACTATTTTCTCGGCGGCGAGATGAGCCTTGACGGCGCTGGCGCCAGAGAGGCCATCGACCGCGAGATCGCCCAGCCGCTTGGTCTCGATACCATGCAGGCCGCATGGGGTATCCACGAGATCGTCACGCAACAGATGGCGCAAGCCGCACGGGCCGTCACCATCAGCTGCGGAAAGGACCCGCGCAGCTTCGCGCTCGTGCCATTCGGTGGCGCCGGACCGGTCCATGGTGCGCGGCTTGCCCGCATGCTCGGCTGCCCGAAGGTCGTTTTCCCGCGCGCGGCGGGCGTCGAATCCGCCGTCGGCCTCTTGATGGCCGAAACCTCGCTCGATCTCGCCCGCACGCAGGTCTTGACTCTCGACGAGACCGTTATTCCGACACTGAACGCGCTGTTCGTGGACCTGGAGGCGCGCGCCCGCGAGCAGATGGAGCGATCCGGCGTCATACCGGAGCGCCAGCGTTTCACGGCAAGTTGCGACATGCGTTTTGCCGGCCAGGGCTATGAGATCGCAGTCGATCTTCCGCCTTATCCCTATACGGCGGCGGATCTTCCCGCGCTCCGCGAGGCTTTCTTCGAAGCCTATGCGCGCTCCTATGGCGCGCGCACCTTCGACACCGGCTGGGACGTCGTCGGCGTGCACTGGCGCTTGAGGGCGACGGCGGTCGGTTCGGTCCTGACCATGGAAGATCTCCAACCGCTCGAGGGCGAGGTGTCGCGTGCGGTGAAGGGCGTACGCCAGGTCTGGTTTCCCGAGACGAACGGTTTCACCGACTGCACGGTCTACGACCGCTATCGCCTCAGTGCGGGCGATCTGGTCGCAGGGCCAGCGATCGTCGAGGAACGTGAATCCACCATCGTCCTGCCGCCCGACAGCACAACGCGCGTCGATTCGCACGGCAATCTTGTCACCGAACTCAGCTGAGAGCGCCCGCCATGAGCTCTATCGAACCATTGGACACGACCATCGACCCCGTGACCTTCTCGGTGGTCTGGGGCGGCCTTCTGTCGACGGCTGCGGAAATGGGCAGCACGCTCTTGCGCACCGCCTATTCCATGACCGTGCGTGAAGGATCCGACTTCTCCACCGGCGTCTTTGACGCGGAGGGCAATATGGTGGCGCAGGGCGACTACAGCCCCGGCCATCTCGGCTCGATGGCCTTCACCGTGCGCCGGATGCTGGACTACTATCCCGTGGGGAGCCTCGGGCCAGGCGACGCGGTGATCTGCAATGACCCGACGATCGGCTCAGGTCATCTCCCCGACTTCTTCATGGTGACGCCCGTCTATCTCGGCGAGCGGCTGGTCGGCTACGCCGTTAATATCGCCCACCATATCGATGTCGGCGGCAGCGCCCCAGGTAGCGAGGAAGTCGTGGGCGTCCGCGAGACGTGCCAGGAAGGCATCCGCTTCCTCCCGACCCTTCTGTTCAAGAACGGAGAGCCGAACCGCGAGATCCTGCGGATCGTCGAGGCCAATGTGCGCATCAAGGACGTGATTGGCGACCTCCACGCGCAGTTCGCCGCCAATATGGTCGGTGCCAACCGCATCCGCGCGCTGGCCGAGCAATATGGCCCCGAGCAGTTTGCGACCTGCATGCGGCAGATCCTGGTGCAGAGCCAGGAAGCCATGTTGGCGGCTATCGACGAACTGCCCAAGGGGACTTATCACTTCTGCGACAAGCTTGATGACGTCGGGCCGGGTACAGAGCCGGTCCATATGCAGATGGCCCTGACCATCGCCGAGGATCGCATCATCTGCGACTTCACAGGCACAGGTCCGCAGCGCGAAGCCGGCATGAACGCCTATATGCAATACACGCGCTCCTATTGCATCGCGGCGATCAAATCCGTCACGCTACCGCGGGCACCGCAGAACTTCGGCATCATCCGTTGCATCGAGATCCGGGCGCCCGAGGGCAGCTTCGTCAATCCGCGGCCGGGAGCGGCGAGCGGCGCGCGCGCCGTGACCGCCAACCGCATCTATGAAGTGGTGATGGGCGCCCTCGCGCAGGTTGTGCCCGACCGGGTGATCACGGCGAGCTCCGGCTTCTGCAACCCCAAGGTCAGTGGAACGGTCAGCCCCTTCACCGGCAAGCCGTTCCTGGCGTGGATGTCGGCTGTCGGCGGTGTCGGCGCCCATCGTCATCGCGACGGCCAGGAGGCGACGACCTCGCCCACCAACGGCACCAATACGCCGGTCGAGGTGCAGGAGATGAATGCGCCGGTCTTCATCGAGCGCATGGAGCTTATCCCCGATTCAGCCGGGGCCGGCCGTTTTCGCGGCGGCATGGCGTTGCGCAAGGACCTGCGCCTCGTCGCCGACGTCGGGCTGGTCACCAATCTCGGAGATCGTTACGAAAACCACCCCTATGGGCTGGAAGGCGGGCTGTCCGGCACCTGCGCCGCCACCGTCCTCAACCCTGACACGCCGGAGGCGCGCTATCTCCATTCCAAGGGAACCTACGCCCTCAAGAAGGGAGACGTGCTCAGCATGCGCACGGCCGGCGCCGGTGGCTTCGGCGATCCGAAGCTCCGCGATCCGGAGCGTGTGCTGGGTGATGTACGCGCCGGTCTCGTCTCGATCCAGACGGCGCGTGATATCTACGCCGTGGCCATTCGTCCGGACCCGCTCGCCATTGATGAAGCGGCGACAGCGAAGCTGCGCGCCACCACCTCTCCAAGCGTTCTCGAACAGGCGAGCTGATCGTCCCGCTGGAGCATCGTGCAACATCGAAACTTGGGGCAGCGCCGGTCATCTGCGCTGCCCATGACGAACTGAGGCGACGCGCGGGATGTGCTCGTCTTTTCTTGGTGGAGCAAGTCCGTCTATCGCGGACTTGGCTTTAGGGAGCGCCCTGGGGGCGGCCCTTTGCCAGCGCCTTCGGCCCTGGACCGCGCATGTAATGACGCTCCGGACGGTAGCCGTCTCGCTTCTGCCGGATCGTCTGCAGCAATTTCGTTAATGTGGCGAGGCGCTTGCCCAACCTGGCCTCCTGTGAGGCCTTTCCCCAGATCCTCATGGTCTTGGTCTCTACAACTCGGTTACATCAACAGCGTCAGATAGTTCCCGCATAGTGACTCGTAATTGGTAAATACGCCTTTCACCGGGCATGAGCTTATTTTCTGGACCGCTCAGTCCACCCTCCTGCCGCGCGCTGGTGCAAGGCTCTATGCCGAGCACGCAGGCATGGGGGCGCAGATCGTGCCAGAGCTGCAGATAGGGGAGGGATTCCCGCCCCCAGGTGAAGTCGATGCCGAGCCCGGCGGTGCCAAGCGACGGCGTTGATACCCGGCAGCTTGCAACGTCGCCGTGCTCGATCGCCGTCGCGATGCTGTCGCGGGATGCGGCCGGGTCCGGCACCACGAGAGGACCGAGCAGACGCTGCCCATTGCGCTCGACGCGTGTTCCATCGGCAAGCGCGGGGAAGCCCAGATTGAAGTGGTAGAGGCTCGCCTGGGGGGTTGGAGATGTGCCGATATTCTCCACCTCATCCGTGATGGAAAGGCAGCTTCCACCGATAACCGCCTCGATGCGTCTTGTGAGACGGAAGGCTTCTCCGCCGAAGCGCGCCTGGACGACTTCCCCCTCGCAGAAAAGGACGGGCTCGTCACGGTCCCAATCCTCGCCATAAGCCGTCACCCGCGCGGGCGTGAAGGGCAGCCTGCCGTGAAGGGGATGGCCATTGGCGGGCTGCCGGATATGGTCGAGCCCGCAGGTGACCAGAAAGCCTGAGAAGCTTCTATTGAAGCCGAAGCCGCGGTCGCCCTCGGCATCGTGCAGGGCGGGGCTGCTGAAGCCAGCGGGAGCCTGCCAGGCCAGCGGCAGGCCACGCCACCAGAGCGGGCCGATGTCAAGCGAGCGGTCAGACAGCACCCAGAAATCGAGCCCGCCACCCGAGGAAAAGGCGAGCGCCCGGACACCGCGTTCCGGGCCATCGTCCAGCGTGATCCGGCGGACAGCCGCGAACTGCCGCAGGTCGCCGGATCGCATCCTGATGGGGGCAGCCTTCATCGCCCTGCCGCAGCCTCCTCGGTTTCTTGGAGGGCAGGCGTCTCAAGGCCAAGACGCGCGAAGGCCTCAGGCGGGGCTTCGTTGTCCGCCATCAAGCGGCTCATCAAGGTCGTCAGCCGTTGCTCCGCATCGGGGTCGGCCAGCGGCCGCTCCTGTCCGGGATCGGTGACGAGATCATAGAGCCTGGTCCCGTTCTCGATGAGCGCGCCAGGACCGTAGACGTTATACATCGGCGAGCGATCGGTGACGGGCACTTTCAGAACTTTCGCGCCCTTCGTGAAGGGAAAGCCGTTGGAGAGGCTCGCCTGTGACAGTTCTTCCGTCGAGAACGGCGAGAATATATGGGTCGGCATCAGCGTATACTGATAGATCTCTTGCTTGCTCAGATCCGCTGGGAAGCGATGGTACGTGTAACGACCGTCGGCAACGTTCACGGCGCCGCCGAAATAGCCGAACAAGGCCGCCTCGCGGAGTTGTTCGCCGCGCGCGGCAGCGAGCAGGGAGCGCCCTTCCATTTCGGGCGCGGATGCAACGCCGAAGAGATCGAGAAAAGTAGGCGCGAGATCGACCGATTGGGTAAGCGCCCCGCAGCGTTCGCCATCCCGCGGGTGGCGGGGATCGTGCACGAAGAGTGGGATATGGGCGATCTCCTCATAGAGGTTCATGCGGTTTTTCGCCCAGAAGTCGTGTTCGCCGAGCAGAAAGCCATGATCCGTGGTGACGACGAGAGCCGTGTCCTTCCACAGGTCATGTTTGTCGAAGTAATCGAGCAGCTCGCCCATGAGAAAATCACACATCGAGACGATGGCGTAATAGTTCGCGCGCAGCTCCTCGCATTCTTCCGGCAATTCGTCGACGCGGCCATAGCGAGGCCAGTCACGGATCGGTCCGGTCCAGCCAGTATCGAACGCCTGCTTGAAGCGGGCAGGCGCCGTGAAGGGCTCATGCGGATCGAAGGTCTCGATCTGCAGCAGCCAGTTGTCCGCATCCCGGTTGCGATCAAGGAACTCGAAGCCGTGCGCGAAGCATTGAACCGAGGGGAAGTCTTTCTCTTCCCTTATGAATTCCCTATTTATGATGTTCTGCGAAAAATACTCGCGCCGCTCAGAGGTGAACTGGCGGGCATGATACATCTCCCGCAGTCGCTCCCAATGGGGCTGGACCATCGCTTTCCAGGGATCACCTTCCTGCCCGCGCACGAACTCATAAGTGTCGTAGCGATTATGGTAGGTCGCCCCACCATCCTCCCAATAATGGAAGTGGTCGGTGATCAGATGGCTGTATACGCCGGCATTATGGAGGAGTTCTGGAAAGGCATTGTCGAAAGGCTCCAGAGGCCCCCAACTGCGGTGGAGAAATGTCAACCGGCCGGTGAGCATGTCGCGGCGCGCCGGCATGCAGGGGAGGCTACCGACATAGTGGGTGTCGAAGGCCATGCTCCGGGCGGCGAGCCGATCGAAATTCGGGGTCGGCACGCGCGTGCCGCCATAGGCCCCGAGCATATGACGATTGAGGGAATCGAACAGAACAAAGACTGCTTTCATGGTCACTTCCATTGAACCGGCCCGCAGCGGCGGGCAGCCCGATTTCCACGGCATTATTTAACGGCGTTATTTCACCGCGCCTTGGGTCAGTCCCTTGACGATATAACGTTGGCCGATGAGCAGAAGGACGAGCGCCGGCAGTATCGACAGGGCCGCACTCGCTGCCATCTGCGTGTAGAGGATCTCGAAGTCCTGCGCGAATTTGGCGATGGCGACCGGCACCGTCGCTGTCTGCTTCATGGTGAGGTTGAGCGCCACCGCGAATTCGTTCCAGCTGAAGACGAAGGTCAGGACGCCGGTGGCGGCGAGGCCGGGCGCGATGATCGGCAGCACGATCTTGCGCAGGAGAAGGGGCGTCGATGCGCCATCGATCGCCGCTGCCTCCTCGAGTTCCCGCGGCACCTCGCGCACGAACACCCCCATGAGCCAGAGCGCCATCGGCAGGTTGAGCACGGTATGGGCGAGGATCAGCGCCGTGAAGGTGTTATCGAGCCCCACCGCACGCGCCATCGTGAACCAGGCCCCCGCGAGCGCGATCGGCGGGATCATGTGGAAGAGAAGCGCCCAGGCCAGGAAGACATGGACGACCCAGCTTGGCCACCGCATGCGATGAAGGGACCAGGCCGCCAGCGTCGCGATCAGGAGGCATAGCGCTGTGCTGATGAGGCCGACAACCAGCGAGTTCCGGTAGTTGACCAGGAAATCGGAAGTCTTCGAGAACAGGACCTCCGCGAAACTCGTGAGGACCGGTGTGAAGAAGAACTCACCCGTAAGCAGAGAAATCTGCGTACGGAAGCCGGCGGCAATGACCCAGACGACGGGCGCGACCACGGCAATCGCTGCCGCGATCAGGAAGGCGTGGCTACCGATATGGCGGGGCGCGGCGAAACCCGTTCTCATGGCGAAGCCTCCGAACGCCGCCGGGTCGTCAGCGCCAGCACGAGCAACAGCGAGACGATGAAGATCACGGCGATCGACATCGCGGCGCCGTAGCCAACGCGATCCTCCGTGAAAAAGCGCTGGTAGAGCGTGAAGCTGACAACTTCCGTGGCCGTGCCGGGCCCGCCGCTCGTGAGCAGATAAACCTCGTCGAAGACCTTGAAGGCCAGCACCAGGCGGAAGGCGAAGGTGACGACTATGGCCGGCCACATCATCGGCAGGGTGATATAGACGAGTTCCTGCCAGCCGGAGGCGCCGTCGACGCGGGCGGCCTCGTAGACGTCCTGCGGCAGGGATTCGAGACCTGCGAGGAAGAGCAGGAAGCAGAACGGCGTCCAGTGCCAGATGTCGACCACGATGACCGAGGCGAGCGCCGTCTCACTGGCTCCCAGCCAGTCGCGGGGATCCATGCCGATGAGGCCGATCGCCTGGTTGATGAGGCCGAAGTCGTAGTTCAGCATCAGCTTCCAGATGGCGCCGACGACGATCCCGGGGATGAGGATCGGCAGGATAAAGACGGTACGATAGATGATGCGGCCATGGGCGACACGGCTGCAGAGCAGGGCGAGCGCGAAGCCGATGACCATCTGGCCGCCGACGGCGCCGACCGCGAAGATGAGCGTGTTGAGGAGGCCGGCGCGAAACAGGGCATCCTCAGGCAGCGCCCGGTAATGCTCGAGGCCGACCGGCGTCCAGGTCGCGGCCCCCTCAGCCCAGGTGACATTGTAGAAGCTTGTGGCCAGCAAATTGGCCAGGGGCAGGATACTCAGCGCCAGCATCAAAAGCAGCGCCGGGCCGAAGGTCGCCCAGCGCCACGTGCGGTCGTCGCCGAGCGTTGCAGTGGTGGAGGATCTCCGCACCGCGACTGGCGGAGCGGGGATTGCGATGCTGCGTGAGGCCATGGACAGGGCAGCCTCAGCGCAATGGCGGCAACTTGCCGGTATTGTAATTGTACTTCGCCATGACGGTCTGGATCTGGTCCGACATCGAGTTGAGAGCCTCGACCGATGTGATCTCGCCGGCGACCGCGCGGTTGAGGCCGAGCTCGAGTATGGCGATGACTTCGCTAGCTTCGGGAAACTGGTAGATGTTCACCGCATGCGGCAGGGATTCCGCCAGGGGCTTCATCCAGCGGAACTGCCGTTCCTGGGAGATGGGATCGCGATAGGCTGCAGCATTGATCGGAATGCCGCCGAGCTTCGCCGTCGCGACCTGCGCATCCTTGGTCTGGAACCAGCGCAGGAATTCGACCGCGGCCCGCTTGCGATCATCGGGAACATTACGGGCAATGCCGCCGAGCCAATGGCCGAGGCCGGGTGCGGTCGGCAGCCCGGGAGCGTGGGGTGTCGGCGCGAATTCGACCTTGTCGACGACAGCCGATTTGGCGGGATCGTCCATCTGGGACCACGCCGCGATGACCATCATGATATGGGCTGCCTTGCCGGTCACCATGTTCTGGATGACCTCGGCCTGGTCGAGCGAGGCGGTCTTCGGATGGCCTGCCTCCTTGGCGAGGCGGACATAGTAGTCGAGCGCCGTGCGTCCCTTGTCGTCGTTCAGGACAACGGAATAGTCGCCGGCGGCCTGGTCCTTGAAGATGCCGCCGCCGAAGCCGTAGAGATAGGGATAGAAGTCGTAGGCGACCGTATGCGGGCCGCGTGCGCCACGCTGGACGATGCCGTACATGCGCGGGGGCTTCTGGAAATGGCGCGCGTTCGTTTCCAATTCGGCGAAGGTTGTGGGCGCTTTGAGGCCTGCCTCTTTGTAGAGGTCGCCGCGATAGTAGAGGAGAGGGATCAACGGCGAGATCGGCATCGACATCAATTTGCCAGTCTTCGTCATCGTCTTCTTGACCGGATCAAAGTAGATTGTCTCGCCTAGCGAGTAGACATCCGGATCGAGCTTAAAGCTTGGGTCGATGTCCGAGATGGCGTCGACGAAGCCGCCGAAATACATCTCCGCGAACCAGCCCGAGTTCATGATGAGGAGATCGTACTGGCCACGCGACGCGCGCACGGAATTGCGCTGCTTCTCAAGGGAGCCGGCGAAGGGATTGACGTCCAGCTCGACCTTGTTGCCGGTTTCCTTCTCGTAGAGTTCGACCGTCTTGCGGAAGCTCTCGAACCAGGGCGACTGGTTGATGACGATGGTGAATGGCGAGACAGACGCGGCCCTCGCGTGGCTTGTCGTCAGCGTCGACAGCGCGAGGCCGGCCCCGGCGCCAGCCAGCATGTCGCGGCGGCTCAAGAAAGTCCTGTTGTGACTCATGAACATCCTCCCCAAAAGCGGGCCGGCGCTATCGCGGCCACTTATTTTCATTGGGAGCGTGGCACATCCGCGCTATGCGCACAAACAACTTCTCATGCCGTAGTCATAGACAAAATGAATGGCTGACGATCAGTTCTCCGGCTCAGCGTCACAGATTGCCTTCAACGCGTCCGCGACATGCTGCGCGGCAGGCGACAACCAGCCACCGCGCCGGATCACGATGCCCGCTTCGCGCCGGACGGTGAGGTCGGGCGCGTCCAGCATGACGAGGTCCTTGCCTTCGCGCGTGACTAGGGTCTTCGACACGGTGAAGGTCAGCGCGTCGGAGTGGAGAAGGACGTTGATGAGGAATGCGAGTGAGCCTGTTTCCACGCAGCTCGTCGGTGGCGGAAGGTCATGCGTGACGAAAAGTGCATCGAAGCGGCGATGGGCGCGCGTTGTGCGTGGGGGCATCACCCAGGGAAAGGCGAGCATATCGCGCATCGGGATTCGGCGCCGGCCGGCGAGGGGATGTCCCGCCCGGCAAACCACCCCGAGATTGTCCGATGTCAGCGGGGTGACCTCGACATCGCGCCTGTCCTCGGGGGAGGGAAGCTCCGCCACCACGAAGTCCAGTTCGCCGTCGCGCAGGGCCCGGAACAGCGCTTCGTCGAAGCCGCCTTCGACACGGAGCTGGATGCCGGGATGATGCTTCATCACGTCGGCGACCGCCAAAGGGAGGTTCCGCCGTAGCCAAGCGGGGCCCGCGCCAATTGTGACCGTGCCGAAAGTGCCACTGCGGAGCGAGGCAATCTCCTGGCTGGCGTCTCTCACCTGAACATGCACCGCTTCGGCATGGCGCAGCAGGCGCAATCCGACATCCGTCAGTGCGACACCGCGGGGCAACCGCTCGAACAGCTTGACCCCGAGTTCATCCTCCAGAAGCTTGATGCTCTTGGTCAGTGTGGGCTGGGTGATATTGAGCTCTGCGGCCGCCAGCGAGATGTTGCAGCGCTGCGCAACACGCAGAAAATACTCAAGCTGCCGCAGGTCCATTGCCGTCTCCGATTGCCCCGGGGATTTGTAGAGCAATCGCGGCAATGCAGAAATACGTTAGGGCAGGTCAGCCTCGGCTGTGCTCACGGCTTCAGGGTTCTGGAATCAGGCGCTCGCCGAACAGGCGACTGGTCACGGCGCGCGGCTTCAACGCATCGTCGGGCGTCGTCGGCATGAACGAACTCTTGCCGCCTTCGAGCTCCGCCGGCAGCACCATCACGCGCACGAAGGCGTTGTTGCCATCGTTGATATTGGTGCCGATGACCGGATCAGTGCCCGTCTCAAACCACGCCTGACCTGCCGCAATCCGCTCGATATGGTCGCCGACCTCGGCGAGGAGCCGCCCGTAGACGAGCCGGCGGATGCCCGGCCCGCGATGGCCATGGCGCGGCGTGGCGGCGCCAGGTGGCGATTCGATCCGGTCCGCGCGCATGAGCCAGGGACCATCGAAGGCAACCGCGAGGGGATGGGAGAGGATGATGCTCTTGTCCCATCTGAAGGCGTTACCCGTCGGATCCACTTCATAGATCCAGATCCGGCCATCGCCGCGCAATCGCGCTTGCCCATCCAGGAACAGGCCGTCGTCGGCGGCGCAAGTCCGCTCTCCGCTCGTGTCCTCGACGGTGAGAAGGCCCGTCTCGACATAGGCGAAGCGATAGGCGCTGTCGGGCAGATCGAGGGGGGCGCCATCAAGGTCGTGCTCGTGGAGCGTGATGCGCGGCAGGGTATCGGAATTTGCGGTCATCATGCTCCCCGTTTGCCAGCGAGCGTGCGGCTCACCACGGCCCGGATGATCGGGCTCCGGGGATCGAGGTACTGGTTGATGATATCGAAGTGATTGTAGCCGGGGACCACATGGGTTTCCGGGTCGCGTCCATGTCTGTGGAGGTGATGGGCATAGCGGAACGACTGGTCGATCCAGTGCCAGGGCTCCACGCCTCCCGCGAGTATGGTCACCGGGCAGTCGATCACCGGAGCGCGTCGCTCGACATCGTGGCGCGCGGCGATCGCTGCATCGAGATGGAGTTCCGCATTCACGCTCGTGCGGATCGCCGCTGCCGGATCGTAGATGCCGCTGATCAGGGCCGCGCCCTTCAGGAAAGCCGGGTCGATGCCGCGCGTGCGCCAGTCGGTCGCGATGACCTCGGCGCCGAGATGCGCGCCGGCGGAATGGCCGGAGACGGTGATCGCGTTGGGATCTCCGCCGAACTCCGCGATCGAGCGGCAGGTCCACTCCATGGCGGCGAGTGCGGAATCAACGACCCCGTCGAGGGTCGAAGCCGGGCAGAGCTCGTAATTGGCGATGACCGTCGTGATGCCGAGCGGCACCAGCGTGCCGGCAATAAAGGCGAAATTTTCCTTGTCCTGCGCCCGCCAATACCCGCCGTGAAAGAACACATGGACCGGCGCCGGGCCGGCTGATCCCGCGGCAGGATAAACGTCGACCTTATGCAGGGGGTGGTCGCCGTAGGCGATGTCGCGGTGCGAGACCAACTCCTCGCGCGCCTTGCGGTTCGGCGCGGCGCGCCCCGCCTGGTAGTCCTTGAAATTCGGAAAGGCGTTCTGCGGGTTGTATTGAAACTCGTGCTCGTCGGTGGACAAGGACGACCACAGGCGCGGCGCGTCGGTCATCAGCGGTTCCCCTGGTTGCTTCCTGAACTGGTTGCATGGCTGTTGCGGGCAGCTTGCCTGTCAAGCGCCGCCGAACGCAATTGCGAGAGGCTCGATCGCACCGAGAGCGCTTCCTGGGGCACGATGAGTTCGATCAACCCGCCTGTCGGGCTTTCAAGGACGGTCTGGAGAGCTTGCGCGAAGTCCTCGGTTCGCTCGACCTTGAGCCCCGCGAGACCGTAGGAACGCGCGAGCATCGCGAAATCCGGGTTGTGCAGTTCCGTGCCGGAGACGCGGGCCGGATACTCGCGCTCCTGATGCATGCGGATGGTTCCATACATGCCGTTATTGACCACGAGATAGATGATCGCGGCGCCGTACTGGACGGCTGTCGCCATCTCCTGGCCGTTCATCAGGAAACAACCATCGCCATTGACCGAGAGAACGGTTCGGCCGGGGTAGGTGAGCTTGGCTGCAACCGCCGCCGGCACGCCATAGCCCATCGCGCCGGAGGTTGGGGCGAGTTGCGAGCGGAAGGCGGAAAAGCGCCAGTACTTATGCACCCAACCGGTATAGTTGCCCGCCCCGTTGGATACGATGGTGTCATCGGGCAGGAGGTCCTGCAGATGCTGGAACACTGCCGTCAGGTCGAGATCGCCCGCATTGGGCATCGGCTTATAGGTCGCGTCATGCTCGGCCTTCAGGCTCCGCACCCATTCCCGCCGGTCGGGCGCGCCTGCAGGCGTGTCAAGTGCGGTGAGCGCCGCCGCGAAGGGCGCGAGGCCGGCGTTGATGGGCAAATCAGCCTGATAGACACGACCGAGCTCCTCTGAGTTGGCATGAATATGCACGAGCTTCTGGCGCGTCCGCGGCGCCGTCAACAGGCGGTAGCCCGCCGTGGTCATCTCGCCCAATCGTGTACCAAAGGCGACGACGAGATCGGCCTCCGCCAGCCGCTTAACCAGTTGCGGCTCCGCGCCGATGCCGAAATGGCCGACATACAGCGGGTGCGTGTTGGGCACGTAGTCCTGGCAACGCAGGGAGGCCGCAATCGGCAGCTGCGCTCGATCGGCGAAAGCAAGAAGATCGTCGCGCGCCTCGATCGTCCACCCGCCGCCGCCGAGAATCATCAGCGGGCGTTCCGCTTCCGCAACGAGTGCGGAAAAAGCGGCCATCTGGTCCGGCCGTGGGGCGGTCGGAATGGGTTCCGCGCGCAGGCCGGCGTCGACCGGTGATGCGACGTCTTCACTCAGCATGTCTTCCGGAAGAACGAGGACGACGGGCCCCTGGCGGCCGGCCATGGCCGTCTGGAAGGCGCGATGAACATACTCGGGGATGCGTCGTGGGTCGTTGATCTCCGCCGCCCATTTGGCGAGCGGCCTGAACATGGCCACCAGATCGACTTCCTGAAAGCCCTCGCGATCCTTGAAGCCTCGCGCCACCTGGCCGATGAACAGCACCATGGGGGTCGAATCCTGAAAGGCGGTATGTACGCCAATCGAGGCATTGGTCGCGCCCGGTCCCCGCGTGACGAAACAGACGCCCGGCCGGCCGGTGAGCTTGCCGTAGGCATCGGCCATATTGGCCGCACCGCCTTCCTGGCGACAGACGACCAATTGCACATCATCGGCGACGTCATGGAGAGCGTCGAGGACCGAAAGATAGCTCTCGCCCGGCACGCAGAAGACCCGATCAACGGCCTGCCGGCGCAGGCAATCCACCAGGATCTCGGCGCCAGAACGGCTTGCTGCCCTATCTTCTGTCGCAGCGACTTTAGCCGTCATGAGCGTCTCCTTGCATGGGATCGATTTGGGAGGGTGTTGGGTGAACCAATCTGAGACCAATTATTGTCCAATTCCAATCCAATTGACAACCCCTTCGACACCAAGTCGACGACCAACACTTGCGCGCGGCGCGCATTTAGCGGCATGGTACAAGGCGCCCAATTCCTTCTCGCCCCAGTTCCTTCTTGCCGCGTCAGACAGAGGAAAGAGAGCTTGCTCGATACCGCCGTTTCCAGCCAGGACCAGATGTCGCCCCCGACAGTCGGCGTCCGTGCCCGATCCGAGGTGGAGTCGCGCGCGCTCTATGCGCGCATCAAGTCGTCGATCACCGAGGGGCGCTTTCCGCCCGGGGCGCAGTTGCCCACCGAGCGCGCGCTCTCGATGGAGTATCGTGTAGCGCGCAACACGGTGCGCAAGACGATGGCGCAACTGATGCAGGAGGGCCTGATCGTGCGCGAGGTCGGCCGGGGCACCTTCGTCACCGATGCGAAGCCCGCCGGCGCGGCTCCCGCGGAGTCCGAGTTCTCCCTGCCGGAATTGTTCGAGGCGCGTCTCCTGTTCGAACCGGCGCTTGTCGATCTCGTCGTCGAACGCGCCACCGAGGCGGATTTCGCCGCTTTCGACGCGGCGCTTGCCGACATGAAGGCGGCCGATACCTGGATCGCCTATAAGGAAGCGAAATACGCCCTGCATCTGGCGATCGCGCGGGCCTCGCTCAATCGGTTCGTGGCGCGCGTGCTCGAGATGATCATCGCCTCGCGCAGGGCGGCTGGCTGGGGCCGCCCTGGTGGACATCCCGGTCCGCTGGCCCTGGTTCGCGAGACCGCCTGCCGCGACAATGCGGCGATCATCGCGGCCCTGCGTGCCAGGGATGCGGCGCGGGCGCGGGAGCTCATGCGCGACTATCTCGTGCGCACGCTCTATTCCGTCTCCGGGGCCTGACATCAGCGGCGATCGGAGCTGCGCTGCAGCGCGCGTCCCGTCAGCATCAGCGCAAAGGCCGTGATCAGCACGGCAATGCCCGGGAATAGGGAGATCCACGGGGCAAGCAGGATCGTATCCTTGCCCTGCTGGAGGATCGCGCCCCAGTCGGGCGTGGGCGGCTGTACGCCAAGGCCAAGAAAGCCAAGGGCGGCCTGGATCTGCAGGACCAGCGGGAACAACACCATGTATTGCATCAGCACGAGCGGCAATACGTTGCGCAGGACATGCCGATAAAGCACCGTGACTTCGTTGAGGCCGACACAGCGTGCCGCCTCGACGTAGGTTTTGCCCGCTTCCCCCAGCGCACCCGACCGCGCGATGCGGAAGAACATCGGTATATGGATGATGCTGAGCGCGAGGATCAGGTTTGTGGTGGCCGGCCCAAGGACGCCGGTGATGATGACGCCGAGAATGATCGGCGGGAAGCTCAGCACGACGTCCACGACGCGCCCGAGCACCTGGTCCACCCAGCCTCCGAAAAATCCGGACAGAGCACCGACGAGCCCGCCGATCAGCGCGGCGATCATAAGGGAGCCGGCGCAGATCAGCAGTGTGACCCGCGTCCCGTAAATGACACGGGCGAAGACATCGCGGCCCGTATCGTCCGTGCCGAACAGATGGGCGGCCGACGGCGGCTGCAGGGCGTCATCGATGTTGATGGTATAGGGCGACTGCGCGGTGAACAGGCCCGGCGCCACGACGATGACAAGGAGAAGCGCCATCACGGCGAGGCCGCAGAGCAGGCCGGGCTCTCGCTTGAGGCGGCGGAGAAACTTCACGAGGCCGCTCGTTTCGCGGGGAGCTGTCGCTGCGGCAAGGGGCGATGAGATATGGGACATGTCGCTCACCTCAGGACAACCGCACGCGCGGATCGATGACGCTGTAGAGCAGATCGATGATCAGGTTGACGGCCATTGCCGTCACGACCACGACCAGCAGCGCGCCCTGCAGCATGGGATAGTCGCGTGTCTCGATCGCGCTGATGAGCAGACGCCCGAGCCCGGGAATGGAGAAGAGAGTCTCCACGATCACCACGCCGCCGAGAATCTGCACAAGGACGAGGCCCATGAAGGTGATGAGCGGTATGAGGATATTCTTGAGAATATGCTTGAAGAAGAGGATGCGGATCGTGACGCCCTTGGCGCGGGCGGTTCGCACGTAGTCCTGATTGAGCGACGTCACCACGTTCTGCCGTACGAACTGGCTGTAGGCAGCCGCCTGCAGGAGCCCGAGCGACAGGATCGGCAGCATGAGGATGGAGAGGTTATCCCAGAGTGATTCCGTCGGTGACACATAGATCAGCGGCGGCGACCAGCCGGCGAGCGTGGAGACCGCGACGAGCAGCATGAGCCCGGTCCAGAAGACCGGCGCGGCCAAGCCGAGGAGATTGAAGATCTGGATGAGGTTGTCCGGCCAACGCCCCTCATAGATGCCGGAAATGATGCCGAGCGGCACGCCGACGATCGTCGCCAGAGCGAGCGTCAGAAGGCCGATTTCCAGCGTCACGAGGAAGGCCTCGAACACCGCCGGTCCTACCGGCCTGCCGCCGGTCCAGCTTGTGCCGAGATCGCCAGAGAGCACGGCGCTGATCCAGCGCCAATACTGGATCCAGACGGGTTGGTCGAGGCCCAGAAAGCCCCTGAGCGACGCGGCCGCCTGAGGGTCGCTCACCTGGCCGAGCATCTGCGCGACCACATCGCCCGGGACCGCCCGGACGATGAGAAAAACAGCAATCGAGGCGACGAAGGCCGTGACGGCCGACGCCGCCAGTCGCCGGGCGAGGTAACCACCCATTGAAAACATCTCCGCGGCGGGGACGCGGTACCAAGGCCGGAGACCGGTACCGCGTTGCGCCGTTACTTCTTGATGTAGGCGCGCGCGAGACCGAAGAACCAGCCGGTCGGGTGCTGCTGGTAGTTCATGACGTTTTCGTTGCGCACGCTGACGTGATCGGCACTGAACAGCATGACGGTCGGCACGGAATCAGCAAGGATCTTCTGGAAATCCACGTAGATCGCCTTGCGCTTGGCCTGGTCCGTCTCGCCCAGCCCCTGGTCGAGGAGGGCACTCGCTTCCGCGTTGTTCCAGTTGCGGAAATCCGCACCTTCCGGAGCCTTGTGGAAGTGACGATAGAACAGGAGATGCGGATCAGGCTGGGTCGCCCAGTCGTTGAAGGTGAAGCCCATCTGCTTCGACTGGAAGTTCTTGATCCAGACGCCCAGATCTACGCGCTGGATGTTGAGATTGATCCCTGACCTGGCGAGTTGCTGCTTCATCGTGATGGCGGCCGGGTCCATCCAGTCATAGCCGTTGATGGTGGTCAGCGTCAGGTTGAGGTTGCTGTGGCCGGCCTCCGCGAGGAGCTGCTTGGCCTTCTCGATATCGACCTTCTGGTTCGCGAGCTGGTCGAGCGGTGCGCCCCAGGCGTCCTGCATCGCCGGGACCATGGTGCCGATGACCTTACCGTAGCCGCCGACCGAGGCCCGCATGATCTCGTCCTTGTCGATCGACAGGGCGATCGCCTGGCGCACGCGCGGGTCGCCGAGCGGCGAGAGCTCGGAGCCGAGATCAAGCGCCTTCTGGTTCAGGGACGGCCAGCGCTCCATGACGAGCCCCGGCGCCTTCACGACCTGCTGGATATCCTGAGGGCGCGTGAGGAGGGCGAGGTCGACGCGCTTGTTACGCAGCGCGACGATCAAGCTTGCGCTGTTTGGTATGAAGAGGATGTTGATGCGGTCGAGATAAGGCGCGCCTTCTTCCCAATAGGTGTCGTTCTTCACCAGAGCCAGATGGCTGTTGGGCTTGAACTCGGCGAGCTTGTAGGGACCAGTCCCTACGCTCTTCTGGTTGAAGGCCTGCTTGGCATCGGCGGCATCGAAGTAACCTGCTGGAACGACGCCTCCGTATTTGTTGCCGAGCGTCATGGGCAAGGCGCCATTGGGCTTCGACAAGGTGATGCGGACGGTGCCATCGTCGATCGCATCGACCGACGAGATCAGCGTGAGGTCACCGGCGCCCGGCGAACCGTTTTTTGGATCACGAAGGTAGTTGTAGCTATAGGCCACATCCTTCGCGGTCATAGGTTGGCCGGTGTGGAACTTGACACCCTCGCGCAGCTTGATGGTGTAGACGAGCCCGTCCGGGGACACTTCATATCCGCTGGCAAGCAGCGGTATCGCCTCGCCGGTCTCCGATTCGTAGAACAGGCCCTGGTACATCAGCACCGTGAAGCGGATTCGCCCGTCGGCCGCCTGATGGTAGGGGTCCAGTCCGGGCGGCTCGACCAGCGAGCCGAAGGTCAAGGTACCGCCCTTGACCGCATCGGCGGCTTTTGGCCCGTAGAGATCGGCCGTTGCGGCTCGCGCCGGTAGCGACGCCATCGTCAGGGCGACCGCCGCCGCGAGAGCCTGTACCGCCCCTCGCCATGGGCGCCGTCTGGGATGAGACGGATGCATTCCCACAATCATTGATTTTTTCTCCTCTGGATTATGCTTTGACAATCTTGAGTTGGGCAGAACTCATTCCGTGTAGCTCGCGATGAATTCGATCTCGACCGCAGCGTTCCGTGGCAGTTCCGCGACGCCCACGGCCGCACGGGCGTGGCGGCCGGCGTCGCCGAAGATGGCGACAAGCAGATCCGACGCGGCATCGAGCACCTTTGGCTGGGCGTTGAAGCCCGACGCGGAGGCGACGAAGCCGTTGACCTTCAGGATGCGTTCGACGCGATTGAGATCGCCGAGCGCCTCGGACAGGCAGGCGAGCCCCTGCAGGATACAGATGCGCGCCTCTTCGCGCGCGGTCTCCAGGCTGACTTCGGCGCCGACCTTGCCGAAGACCCGTACCTCGCCGTCGACCTTCGGCATCTGGCCGCTGACGTAGGCGATGCCGCGATGGAGCGTGACCGCCGCGTAGTTGAAGGCGGGCTTGGCGGGCTCGGGCAAGGCGAGCCCGAGGCTTGCCAGTTTCTGAGCGATCATTGGGCCTCCCTGGATGATGATGTCGCGGTGTCTCGCCCGCTTTTCGCCATTTCCGCGACAAGGGCGGCGAGGTCGAGGGCCGGTGTGAAACCCGTATCGCGGCGGAAGCGGGCGTCGCTGATGAGCGGGAAGAGCATCGCCGGCTCGGTGACGTCGAGCGCGACCGAGACACCCGGTGTCTGCTTTTCGACGGCCGTGGCCATGTCCCGGACCGAGGCGGTAAAGCCGTTGATATTATAGACTGTCGCCAGCGGCTTACGCGCTGTCAGGACCGCGAGGCAGGCGGCGGCGACGTCGCTGACATGCATCAGATCGATGCGGCGATCGTGGAAGGCGATGTGATGCGTGCCGCCCCGGCTCCCAGCTTGCAGAAGTTCCGCGAGAGCTGCCGCGGCGCCCTTATACCAGAGGCCCGGACCGAGAATGAGAGGCAACCTGAGGCCCGTGATCGCCAGATCATGTCGGAGAGCCGCGAAATCAGCGACCTCTTCAGCGATATGTTTGGTGAGGCCATAGATCGTGCGTGGATGCTTGGGCGCATCCTCGTCGACAGGTTCGGCGGCGTAATCGCTGGCCGGACCATAGACGACCGTCGAGCTTGTCCAGACCAGGCGGCGGACGCGGGCCTCCGCGACCGCAGCGATAAGATGCCTGAAACCGTCGACATTGATGGCGAAGGCCTTGTCGCTGTCGCTCTCGCCGGACCGCATCAAGCCCTGATCCCCCGCGCCGAAGGCAGCGCAGGATACGACTGCGGCGGGCTTCAGGCTGGCGAACATGTCGCGCAGAAGATCGCGATCTTCCAGGCTGCCGATGGTCTCGCCGAACTGGCCGGCCTTGTCGGCAAGGAGGTCGGCGGCCATTGCCGGACCAAAGACATGCGGTTTGTAGCCATTGGCGATCAGCACCCGGACCACATGCGAACCGACGAAGCCGCGACCGCCGATGACGACGACGCTGGCACCGGGCGTGATGGGAGAGATTGCTGCCTGTGAGGTCATCGCGTCTCTGTCATCTCTGTAAGCCGGGGCGGTCCCGTCCGGCTGCCAGCCGGAGGGGGAGGGCGAAGGGTCTGATATTCATTGCCGTTACTGCGCGAACCGCTTGACGGCGTCCCAATCGAGGCTGACCCCAAGACCCGGAGCGGTCGGCACCGCGATCCGGCCGTCGACCGCGACCAGGGGCTCCGTCAGGATGCTCTCGCGCAGCGGGTTCTCGCCGACATCATACTCGACCAATGTGGGCCAGGGCGCGTTTTGCCCGTGAGGATAGGGTGAGCGCGACGCCACGAAATGCACGCCGGCGGCAAGCCCGATGCCGGAGCCCCAGACGTGCGGGGACAACCTCAGATGATTGGCTTCACCGAGGTCGGCAATGCGCCGCCCTTGCCAGAAACCGCCACACAGGGAGAGGTCCGGCTGCAGCACGTCGACGGCATGCCGATCGGTCAGCCTCTTGAAGTCGAAGACCGTATAGAGGGCCTCTCCGGTGGCGATGGGAACCGGGCTCGCACGCTGCAGGATCTCGTACCCATCGATATCCTGCGGTGTGAGGGGCTCCTCCACCCAGGTGATCCGGTAGGGCGCGAGGCGTGCGATCGACGCTTTCGCGAGATCCAGCGTATAGTTGGAGTTGATGTCGACCATGACGTCGACCTTGTCGCCCAGGATGTGGCGCGCCGTTCTGACCCGCACTTCATCGGAATCAGGCCCGAGACCGATCTTGATCTTCACCGCCTTGTGGCCCGCGGCGGCTATGGCCTCGATCTGTGGCGCAAAATCCCCGTCCGCGTTCTCCGTGATGTAGCCGCCCGATGCATAGACAGGCACGCTCTCGCCGCCGCGACCGCCGATCAACTGGCAGACGGGAAGGCCGACCACCTGACCCAGGGCATCCTTGGCGGCCATATCGATACCGCTAATACAACCCATCAATTGGTTCTGGACACCAAAGTGATAGTGGCGCGCGATGATCCGCGTGAAGACAAGCTCCACATCCGCGACATGCGTGCCGACAAGATAGTCTTTCAGCAGCGGGAGATAGGCGAGATTGACGGACGGCATGCCCCAGGCCTCGCCGATACCGCTGACATCCGCATCCGTTTCGACAACGACCAGGGTTGTCTGCCGTGCGCTCGCCAGCGATTTCGCCATGCCATAGGGCTTCGGAAGCGGGCAGGAGAGGGGGATGAAGCGGATATCTCGAACGCGCGCCAATGCGATCTCCTCTCGCGATTCCCGAACTGCGCAACAGCGCAGGGCAATCCGCAAACCAATTGCAACCAATAGCGGACTTTCCGTGAGCCAATGTCACCAGTTTCACAGGCTTCGTCAAGCGGTCGCGATAAAATCCCCACTGCTGGGTGGAGGTTCTCCCGGATCGTGATGGTTGGAAACGCGGACAATACCCTTGGGAGCGGCCCCCTCCACGAGTGTCGTCTCCACTCTGCTTGGCAGGGGAGCCGGATACCTCACACGGCACGCTGTCATCTGGACAGTTCGGCGGGCGGCCCTATCATGCGGGGCATTGGGGAGGAGACAGCCAGTCATGACCGAGCGGAATGCAGGACGATCTGGGCGACAGGTTGCCGTTATCGGGCTTGGTTCGATGGGCTACGGCATGGCATCGACACTGCTGCGAGAAGGGTTCGATGTCGTCGGTTTTGATGTCAGTCCGGAGGTTCTCTCGCGCTTCGCGCAAGACGGCGGCCGCGGCGCTGCGAGCCCGGCCGCGGCGGTGGCCGGTGCGGCTGTCGTCGTCTGCGTGGTGGTGAATGCAGCTCAGACCCGGGACGTCCTCTTCGGTCCCGACGGCTGCCTTGATGCCATGGAGCGCGGAGCCGTCTTTCTGTCCTCCGCAACGCTCTCCCCGGACGAGGCCCGGGCCTTCGCCAGAGATGTCGAGGCGGCTGGCCGGGCTTATCTTGACGCGCCGATCAGCGGGGGCGCTCAGCGCGCGGCCGCCGGAGAACTCACGATTCTCGTGTCGGGCCCAGGTGCGACGTTGAACGCGGCCCGTCCTGTTCTCGATGCCATGGCGGAGCGCATCTATGAACTCGGCGATGCGGTTGGCGATGCATCAGCCTTCAAGATCGTGAACCAATTGCTCGCGGGCGTGCATATTGCGGCGGCTTGCGAGGCCATGGCGTTCGCGGCGGCGCAGAAACTGGATTTGCGCCGGGTTTACGAGGTCATCACCCATTCGGCCGGTAATTCATGGATGTTCGAGAACCGGATGCCGCACGTGCTCGATAACGACTACCGGCCGCGCAGCATGGTGGATATTTTCGTGAAGGACCTCGGCATCGTCGCGGATATCGCCCGCAAGGATCGCATCCCCGTGCCCGTCGCCAGCGCCGCCTTGCAACTCTTTCTGATGACCTCGGCCGCCGGAATGGGGCGGGATGACGATGCCTCGGTCGCTCGTCTCTTTGAACGTATCAACGGCGTGCCGGTGACGGGCGACGCAAAAGAATAGGTCACGCCGCGTCGGCCCGTGCTCGGGGTGAGGTTTATGGTGTGAGTGCCACTTTATGTGTAGGGTGCTCGCCAAGCATTTAAACGAGAATGATGTGGGCATGGGTAGGAAAAGCACGACGGGGGAGGACTTCGATACGGCGCTCTGCCATCTGGGGGACATTGAGCTCACAATCGAGCGCCATCGTCATCTCGTCGAGCGATTACGCGCTGCCGGCTGTTCCACTCAATATGCCGAGAATTTGCTATGCCGCTTCGAGATCATTCGGATGGAGCAGACCCGTATGCTCGCCCGGCTGAGCACCACGTCGACCTTCTTACGGGAATAAATAAGGAGGGCGGGCAGGCTCAGAAGGGCAGCCAATGGGCCATTGCCGCGCCAACAGCCGCCCCGATGAGAACGATGATCCAAGGCTGTAATCTAAACCGGATCAGCAGCACGCCATAAACGAGCGCGAGGACGAGCGATGGCCAGCCCGTGATGGCGGCCGTGCCGACCGGGCTCAGGAGCGCCGCGGCGAGAATGCCAACAACGGCGGCGTTCACCCCGTGCAAGGCGGCCTGCACGTTGGGGCGTGTACGGAAGAGATTCCAAAAAGGCGCTACCCCGCAGACCAGCAGGAAGCCGGGAAGGAAAATCGCGACGAGTGCGAGCAACGCGCCCGGCAAGCCGGTTGGCGGAACGTCCAGGGACATGCCGAGATAGGCGGCAAATGTGAAGAGGGGCCCCGGCACGGCCTGGGCCGCGGCGTAGCCCGCGATGAATTGTGACGGGTTGATCCAGCCGGGTTCAACCACGCGGGCCTCCAGAAGAGGCAGCACGACATGACCGCCGCCGAAGACCAGCGCTCCTGACCGGTAGAAGGCATCGAACATGGCCAGCGCCTGAGAGGCGGTCAGATGAGCCAGGAGCGGCAGACCGAGGAGGAGAATGAGAAAAAGAAAAAGGGATGCGCTGCCGGCCCGACGGGACACGGGCAGCGCGATGACGCCAACGGATGACGCACCTCCACCACGGCAGAGGGCAAGGCCCGCGATCGCGCCGGCGACAAGCGCCACGATCTGGCCGAACGATCCTGCGGCGACGAGAGCGGTGAGACCGGCCGCGAGTGCGATGGCCGCGCGGCGTATGTCCGGACACAAGGTGATCGCCATCCCCCAGACGGCTTGGGCCACGACGGCGACTGCGACGAGCTTCAGGCCTTCGAGAATGCCGGTTGCGACCGTGCCGCCGAGCCTGTCGGCACCGGCCGCGAAGGCGATCATCGCAAGTGCCGACGGCAGGGTGAAGCCGAGCCACGCGAGGAAGGCGCCGAACCTGCCGCCCCGCAGGAGACCGAGCGCAAAGCCAACCTGGCTTGATGTCGGGCCCGGCAGAAACTGGCAGAGGCCGACGATATGAGCATAGTCCCTCTCGGTCAGCCAGGCGCGCCGGAGCACGAACTCATCGCGGAAATAGCCGAGATGGGCGATGGGGCCACCGAAGGATGTGCAGCCGAGCTTCAGGAAGGCTGAGAAGACTTCCAGGGATCGCCCCCGCAGCCCCCGATTGCGCGTTCGCCCGCTATCCACGTCGCTCATGTCCACCGCGCTACCCAGACCCTTCAATGGGGGCAGCTAGCAGCTGTGTACGACAAACGAATGGCGCGCAAGAGCGCCTGCTGGCGGATCACGAATTCCAGTTAAATGGACTATGATTCGCGTATATGAACCGTATTGATCACTCTCACGTGACTAAATATCGGAATATATTCACATTATAAACTATATATGATATTTATATGAAATATATATAAGAAGGATACCGGTTATGTTTGGCATTGATCCCATTATCGCGGCTGGTGTGGTTCTCGCAACCGGCGCCACCGATGCTGCCTATGTTTTCTTTAACGCCGCCGTTGGTGCGCGACATCGCGTTCGCGCCGCCAATTGGAGTGCCATCTGGTATATGCTGTCGGCCTTCGCCGTCATCAGCTACACTGAACATGCGATTTATGTGGTATTCGCAGCGATCGGCTCCTGGATCGGCGCCTTTGTCTCGGTGACCTGGCTCATACGCGCGCCGATCGCGCGGCCCGTCGCCGTGCCCGAGGCTTAGCTTCAATCGACAGTCAAGCGTGGCCAAGGGATACTATTGTCATCACCGGGCTTGTCACGGAGATGACAATCGGAGAGGCGCTCGATGTGGATCGATCCAAGGCCCGTCCGGCACGAGTGGTGAGCGCGTCTTGGACCGGGGCTGTTCTCTCGGCAGCGTATTCCAGCGATGCATCCGGTCACGCACTTTCACGACTGAGGATCTCGAAGCTCAACCTGACGGAGCGCTGCGCCGGCGCTTGGCCTTGCAGGCGGCCGAGCAACAGCTTGCCGGCTTCAACGCCTGTCTCACGCACCGGGAATTGCACAGTGGTGAGCGACGGAGAGATCCACCGCGCGATGGGCGATTCGCCGAAGCCAGCGATCGCCAGCCGCCCGGGCACATCAATGCCTATGTCGAGTGCGTGGCGAATGGCTCCCACCGCTACCTGGTGACCGGCAAAGACAACGGCATCGACGTCAGGCGCGTCGCGCAGAATTGTGCCGACGACCTCGCCGCCATTGCCGGAGCCTGGATCGCTGGTGATCTCGTAGTGCTTCGGGGGCGGCGCGTCGTGCGCCTCGCAGACGGATTGCAGCCCCTCGAGGCGCGCCATCATGCGGCTGTCGTCGAGCCCGGTATGCCCGACATAGGCGAGATGCTTGCGGCCGCGCGCCAGGAGATACTGCCCCAGTGAGGCACCCGCATCGAAGTTTGATGAGCCCACGCTCATGTCGAGTGGTGTCGGATTATAGTCGAACATCTCGACCATTGGCGTGCCGGAGCGGCGCAGCAACTCCAGACATTCGTCGGCGTGATCCTTTCCTGTCAGCAGGATGCCGTCGACGCGATGGCCAAGGAACGTGCGCACGAGTTCGAGCTCGTTGCCGCGATGAAAGTGCGAATTGCCGAGCAGCAGCTTGTAGCCGGCGGGCTCCAGAATATCGGCCGCACCTTGCAGCACCATCCCATGGATCGGGTTGGCCAAAGTCGGCACCACGACGCCGATGACGTTCGAGCGCGCGGACACCAGGCTGGAGGCCACCAGATTGGGAACATAGCCCATGGCGCTCGCGACCTTCAGCACATGCTTGCGCGTGCGCTCGGATACGCGCCCCGGGTTGCTGATGCAGCGCGACGCGGTGATCGTGGAGACGCCAGCGGCGGCTGCAACATCTTCCAGGCGGACGGGCACCGGACTTATGCGGTTTTCCGTTCCAGATTGCCGACTTGACTCGAATTCGCTCAAGGCCTACTCATTCTGCTCATGGACAACGATGTCCATCCACTTTTCTTGTACCTCGAAAAATGCTGCTGTCATAGAAGAAATCGCTGGGCCGTAGTCTTAGTTTGTTGAAATGGACAGCGCTATCCATCGTGACGTGGATTATGATCAGGAGGGGGGATTGCCGGAGTCTGTATTGCGCGCCGCCGTTATCGGCGCCGGTTGGTATGCGGCCCAGAATCATATCCCGGCGCTTGCCGCGCGGCCCGAGGTTGTTCTTGACGGGGTCTGCCGGCTTGGGCGGGAGGATCTGGAACGCGTCCGTGACCATTTCGGCTTTGCCTTCGCCTCCGAGCGCTTCGAGGATGTCTTGGCGCGAAAGCCGGATATCGTTGTCGTCGCTTCACCCCATCAGCTGCACTATCGCCATGCCGCGGCTGCCCTTGAAGCTGGCGCCCATGTCTTGTGCGAGAAGCCGCTGACGCTGGACCCGGCGGAGGCTTGGGACCTTGTCGCCAAGGCCGAGGCACGGGGACGTCATCTGGTGACGGCCAATGGCTACCAGTATCTGCCCAGGGTCGACGATCTCCGCCGGCGCATTGCGGAAGGGGCCGTCGGCGCCATCGAGCATGTCATGGTGAGCTTCATCTCGGCGACGCGGGATGTCTTTTCGGGCGGACGGGGTCTGGATTCCTGGCGTACGACCTTCTTTCGCCCGGACCGCTCGACATGGCAGGATCCCGCGAATGGTGGCGGCTTCGCCTACGGCCAACTCTCCCATGCCCTGGCGATGATGTATTTCCTGACGGGCCTCGAGCCTGCGGCGATCACCGCCTTCTCCGTTTCCTCGGATCGCGTGGATATCGCGGAAGCGGGCGCCCTGCATTTCACCAACGGCGCGGTGGCCAGCATTTCCGGTGCGGCTGCCATGCCCCAGGGCAATCGCGGCCTCCTGCGCCTGTTCATCACCGGCGACGCCGGTCTGCTGACCGTGGAGTTCGATCGGGACGAGTGCGAGATCCGACGTTTTTCCGGCGAGGTGGAGCGTCTGCCCCTCACGGAGGGAGACTGGGTCTATCGCTGCGACGGGCCGGTGAACGCGCTCGTTGATCTCGCTCTGGGGCAGGGGGCAAACCTGTCGCCGGGCACGATTGGCGCGAGGACGGCTGCGACCATAGCAGCGCTCCTGCAATCGGCCACGGCGGGAGGCGTGCCTCAACCAATCCTCGGGAGGAATAACTGAGCATGGGCGATCCAGGCCTGCATGTATCCGGCTTTCTGCTGCGTGTTCGCCCGGGGAAAACCGACGAATACAGGCGGCGCCACGCCGAGATATGGCCGGACATGTTGCGGGCTCTCCGTGATTCCGGCGTCGTGAGCTACGATATCTTCCTGAACGAGCCGAACCGCATGGTTTTCGGGCATCTCTTCCGCCGTCATGCGCCGGATCCGGAAGTGAGGGAAGATCCGGTGATAGTCCGCTGGCGCGACTATATGGCCGATGTGCTGGAGATGGATGGCGACCGGCCGCTTCGGGAGCCGCTTGAGCACGTCTTTCACATGGAATTCGACGAAGGCGTCTTCCGCGATGCCTGATGACCCCATTGGCGAGCTCCGTGGGTGTCGAGCCCGCAGGCCTTGCTGAGAAAAAAGCTCTTACTGCGAGAAAACTGGGCGGAACACGTCCATTGATACGATACGGGAGGAAGGCAGGACAATGAACAGACAGCATGGATTGGCCCGCTGGCTGATAGCCGGTGCCGCATCAGCGGCGATCGTTTGGGGAGTGGGGGAGGCGGTTGCGCAAGATCTGCCCAAGGTCCCGCGCAACCGCACCTTGATCAGCCAGGGATGGGATTTCTATAATCAGGTCCCGTCGATCGATAACTTCAATCCCTATGCGGGTGTTCTGCTGCACCAGCGCAACAACCTGCACTATACGGTCTATGAATCGCTCTTCTATACGAACCATTTCACAAACGAGCTGGTCCCCTGGATCGCCGAGAGCTACACCTATAACAAGGATTTCACAGAGCTCACGGTTAAGTTGCGTGACGGTGTGAAGTGGAGCGACGGCAAGCCGCTGACGGCCGAAGACGTCGTCTTTACTTTCGATATGCTGAAAGGCGCGGCGCCGGAGCTTTTGTTTTCCTCGGCCATTGCCGAGTGGGTCGATTCCGCGAAAGTCGTCGATCCGCTGACCGTCGCCATCAAGCTGAAGAAGCCGGGACCGCGCTGGGCCGCCGACTTCCTCGCGACCGGCCAGTCGACGCGCTTCGTCGTCGTGCCCAAGCATATCTGGGAGGGCAAGGATCCGAAGACTTTCGCCAATTTCGATCTGGCCAATGGTCTTCCCGTCGGCACGGGTCCCTACAAGCTTGTGAAGTCGGACGCGAGTTCCTTGTTCTTTGATCGCCGCGATGGCTGGTGGGCGAAGGACGTGGGGCTCGTCAAGGAGATGCCGAAGGTCGAGCGCGTCATTTATGTGCCGGCCACGGCGGAGGCCATGCCGCAGCTCTATGCGACGAACCAGATCGATATCGGCCGCAACATCCAGTCGGGCGTGTTTGAAGCCATCAAGGTCCAGAACCCCAATCTCACCGCCTGGAATGCGCAGGGGCCGGTTTGGGGCGCCCCGAACGGGTGCGTCATCGGCATCCGCTTCAATGTCCAGAAGCCGCCCTTCAACGACGTGGCGTTGCGACAGGCGGTCAATGCGGCGATCGATCGGGACCAGATCGTGAATCTCGCCTACGAGGGCTCGGTGAAGAAGGCCGTGCTGCCGTTTTCGTCATACCGCGGCATGCTCGACTATGTCGACGGCATGGGCGACATCATCCAGGCCGCCGCCCTCGACAAGCGCAGCGTCGAGCGGGTCGCCGAGATCCTGACGAAAGCCGGCTACAAGAAGAATTCCGCCGGTCGCTGGCAGCTGCCTGACGGCTCCCCGCTGGAGATCCGTGTGGCGGTTGGCCAGGGCGATCCCGTGGGTCCGGTGCTCGGCGAACAGCTCCGCTCGGCCGGCTTCGATACCGTGGTCAATGTGCAGCAGATCACCGCGCAGACCGAGGCACTGACGGCGGGCAATTTCGGGCTCAGCGTCTATCCCCATTGCGGCAGCCTTTATGATCCCTGGCAGACGCTGGAGCATTTCCACTCGAAATACGCGCCGAAGGAGGGCCAGGCCGCGAAGAACCTGCGCGCGCCGACCCGCTATGCCAACCCAGAGCTCGACGCTATCCTCGACAAGCTCGAGGCGCGGCAGCCCTCGCCGAAGGACGCGGATTATGTCGCCCTTGCCAAGCAGGCAACCGCGATCATCGCCCGTGACCTGCCTGAGATTGCCCTGTTCGAGGAAATCCAGACGCAGCCGTTCAATACGACCTACTGGACCGGCTTTCCCTCATCGGCGCAGCCCTATGTAGCCCAGCCTCTGCCGTGGGAAGGCTTTGCGCTCGTCATCCATCGTCTGCAGCCGAAGCAGTGATCGGCAAGAGCGGAGGCTCAGGAACACCTGGTGCCTCCGCTTTCCGGATGCGTCTGTCCGAGACCCTTTTCGCGTGAGATCGCCGTGGTGAAAATTAAGGAAGTCCGCGCCTTTCCCATCCGTAACGAGATGGTGGGCGCGCTCTACAAGGAAGGCAAGCTGGCGAATGGCGCGACCGCGACGAGGCCGCCATGGACCCGCGACGCGGAAGTCGCCGGGCCTTTGTCAGGCTATCCACGGTTCAAGGCCAAGCGTTCCAGCTGGCGTTTCGACGGATCGGTCGGCTGTCTCGTCACGGCCGAGGATGGCACGACGGGCTTCGGCGTTACACGCCATGGCCGGCCGGTGATCGCGCTCATCAACGATCATTTTGCCGGCCTCCTGGCGGGCGAGGACGCGCTCGCCACGGAGCGCGCCTGGGACACCATGATGCGCGCCTCCTCACCTTACGGCTCAGGCGGGCTCAGCGCCTATGCGATCAGCGCCGTCGATCTCGCCTTGTGGGATCTCAAGGGCAAGATCCTCGGCGCGCCGGTCTACGTGCTCGTGGGCGGCCCGGCCCATGACCGGGTTTTCTGCTATGCCACGGGCAACGACACCGACTGGCACATGGAGCTCGGCTTTCGTGCCACGAAGCTCGCTCTGCCCTATGGCGCGTTCTCCGGCCTCGAAGGACTTGGTCGCAACGAGGAACTCGTGGCCCGCACCCGCGCGCTTGTCGGCGCGGATGTCGAGATCCTGCTCGATTGCTGGCTTGCGCTCGATGTCGATTTCGCTGTTCGTCTCGCCGAGCGGCTGAGGCCCTATAATCTCGGCTGGATCGAGGACGCGCTGCTGCCCGAGCCGATGGATGCCCATGCCGCCCTGCGCAGCCGCTTGCCGTGGATGACCTTGGCGGGAGGCGAGCATTGGTACCTGCCTGCGCAGTTTCTGGAAGCCGCGAACCGCCAGCTGCTTGACGTGTTCCAGCCGGACATATGCTGGTCGGCGGGCCTCACCGGCTGCATGCGCATCAACCACATCGCGGAAGCGGCCGGAATCAAGGTCATGCTCCATGCCGGCATGAATACGCCCTATGGCCAGCATCTCACCTACGCGTGTCCGAATATGCGCTGGGGTGAGTTTTTCGTCGGCTCGGCGCCCGGCCAGCCGCTCGCCGATGCGCGCGTCTTTCCCGGCATGGCGGTTCCGGAGAAGGGTTGGCTCGTGCCGAGCGATGAACCGGGCTTCGGCCTCGGGCTGACGGAAAAAGCGCTCGAAGCGCTCGTCCTCTGAGCCGGAGAGCTGACAATGTACGCACAGTATGTAGCGCGCCGCTTCGGCATGATGCTTCTCGTCATCGTGCTCGCGGTGTCGATCAATTTTCTTCTGCCACGGCTCATGCCCGGCGACCCGGTGGAGGCTCAGCTCAACCAGTTGCTGGCGACCGGGGGAGGCGGCGGCGACATTAGCGCAATGGTGGCGGCCTACCGTGCCCGCTTTGGGCTCGATCAGCCGCTCATCGCGCAATATCTGTCCTATTGGAAGGCCGTCTTCAGCCTCGATCTCGGTGTTTCGCTCGCCGCCTATCCCGAGCGGGTCTCGCATGCCATTCTCGCCGGGCTTCCCTGGACCCTCGGGCTGCTCGGCTTCTCGACACTGGTCAGTTTCGTGATTGGTACCTGGCTTGGCGGATTGCTGGGCTGGCCGCGGACGCCGCGCGTCACGCGTGTCTTTGGTTCCGGTCTGATCCTGTTCTCGTCAGTTCCCTACTTTCTCATCGGCATGGTGCTGCTCTACCTCTTCGCGATCGTCTTCCGCTGGTTTCCCGCAGGCGGCGGCATGCCCTTCGGCCAGTCGGTCGGGCTCAACTGGCAGACGCTGACGGCGATCGCCTGGCATGGCACCCTGCCGGCGGCTTCCATCATCCTCGCCGAGATTGGCGCCTGGGCCCTTGGCATGCGCGGCATGATGGTGAGCGTGCTCGGGGAGGACTACATCACATTGGCGGAGGCCAAGGGCCTGAAACCACGCCGGATCTTTCGTTGGTACGGCCTGCGCAATGCGCTGCTGCCGCAACTCACGAAATTGGCCATGACGCTCGGTCATATCGTATCGGGCGCCATCCTCGTGGAGGTCATCTTCTCCTATCCGGGCATCGGGTTCCGCCTCTATCAGGCTATCCAGGCCAATGATTACTTCGTCATCCAGGGCATCGTGCTCCTGCTATCCGTGTCGATTGCGATCGCCATGTTCATTCTCGATCTCGCCTATCCGCTCATCGATCCGCGCATCACGACAGGGAGGGACTGAGATGGCCGTTTTGTCCAACGGCTTCGCGGGCCTCAATCGCAATCTGCCGCTCGCCTTCGGATTGTTCATCCTCGTCCTGCTGTGCCTGGCCGCGGTGATCGGCCCCTTCGTGGCTGACGAGGCGCTGGCGCGGGTTGGTGCAACGCTGCCGCGACAGCCGCCGTCCGCCGCGCATTGGCTGGGCACGGATTCGCAGGGACGCGACATGGTGACGGTGCTGATGCTCGCCATGCCGCAGACGCTCAAGATCGGCCTTGTGGCTGGCCTTATCAGCCTCTCCGTCGGGGTGGCCCTTGGCCTGATCTCGGGCTTCGCGGGCGGTTTGGCCGACACGGTTATCCGCCTCGCCTCTGACGTGATGATGACGATTCCCGGCATTGCTATCCTGGTGCTCGTCGCGGCCAATGTGCGCGAGATGACGGTCGCCATCATGGCGGTCATCGTGGCCTCGCTTTCCTGGATGGTGACCACCCGGACCATTCGTGCGCAGACACTCTCGTTGCGCGAGCGGGGCTATGTCCAGATCGCGCGGCTGAACGGGGCTTCCACCGCACGGCTCGTCTTCGTGGAGATCCTGCCCAACCTCCTGCCCTTCATCGCGGCGAGTTTCGTGATCGCGGTGTCGAACGCCATGCTCGCGACGATCGGTCTCGAGGCGCTTGGCCTTGGTCCGCAGAAGGAGCTGACGCTCGGCACGACGATCTACTGGGCGCAGTTCTATGGTGCCATCCTGCGCGGCATGTGGTGGTGGTGGGCGCCGCCCATCCTCCTGATATCGCTGATTTTCATTGGCCTCATGCTGACCTCCGTCGGCCTCGACTCCTTCGTGAACAAGCGCGTGGCGAACGGCTCATGACTGTGCTCGATATCCGCAATCTCACCGTCGAATACCGCACGCCGCGCGGCCCTTTCCATGCCGTGCGCAATGTGAGTTTCTCGCTGGAGGCGGGCGAGCGCTTCGGGCTCGTTGGCGAATCCGGTTCGGGGAAGTCGACGACCATTCTGGCGCTGATGCGTATGCTGCGCGGCGGCATGATCACCGCTGGCCAACTGCTCGTGAACGGCAAGGATCTCGCCAAGGTGCCAGATACCCACTACCGCGACATTCGCTTTGCAGAGATGTCGCTGGTGCCCCAGGGCGCGATGAGCTCCCTCAACCCGGTCCTGCGCATCGGCCGGCAGATTGGCGACATCTTCTCGGATCACGGCGTGCGTCATACCCTGGAGGAAAGGCGCCGCCTCATCGGGGATCTTTTGACACGCGTTGGGCTGGCTCCGGACGTGCAGGATCGCTTCCCGCATGAACTCTCGGGTGGCATGAAGCAGCGCGTGTGCATCGCCATGTCGATCGCCCTCAAGCCCAGCCTCATTCTCGCGGATGAGCCGACAAGCGCGCTCGACGTGATGGTGCAGAAACAGGTGCTCGCCACCCTCGGCCGCGTGCAGAAGGAGCTCGGCGCCGCGATCGTCCTCATCGGCCACGACATGGCACTCATGGCGCATTTCGTCAGCCGTCTTGGCGTGATGTATCGTGGTGAGCTGGTGGAGACCGGACCGGTGCGGGAGATCTTCAAAAATCCTCAGCATCCCTACACACGAATGCTGATCGAGTCGCTGCCATCATTCGATCGTCTCGCGAGCTTCCGCGCTACGAAGCGCCCGGTGCTGCAAGGCGGAGATGCATGATGGCGAAAGTCCTCGAAGTCCGCGATGCGGATGTCGTCTTTGCCGCCGGTCATGGTATCCGGAAACGGGCCTTGTCCAACATATCCCTGGCGGTCGGCGGCAAGCGCCCCACCATCACGGCGGTGGTCGGCGAGAGCGGGAGCGGCAAGACCACGCTCATCCGGTTGTTACTCGGTTTCCAGCAACCGACGCGAGGCGCGGTCCTCTATGATGGAAAGCCCATCGCGACACGGGATCAGGCCCTGCTCGCCGCCTTCCGGCGTGAGGTGCAGGCGATTTTCCAGGATCCCTTCGATGTCTTCAATCCGTTCTATCGGATCGATCATCCGCTCCTGACGCCGCTCAAGCTGTTCGGCCTCGTGAAATCGAGGGACGAGGCCTATGCGAAGATCGAAAAGACGCTCACGAGTGTCGGCCTGAAGCCGTCAGAGACGCTCGGCAAATATCCGCACCAGCTGTCCGGCGGCCAGCGCCAGCGTGTGATGATCGCGCGGGCGCTGCTGCTCGATCCCGCCATCATCCTGGCGGATGAGCCGGTGTCCATGGTCGATGCCTCCCTGCGCTCGACAATCCTGGCCATCCTCTACGAGATGAACCGCGATCTCGGCATCTCGCTGATCTATGTGACACACGATCTGACCACGGCCTATCAGGTCGCGGATTCGATCGTCGTGCTGCATGGCGGCCACGTCATGGAGGTGGGGCGCGCCGAGGATGTCATCCATCGCCCAGCGCATCCCTATACACGCGCGCTGATCGAGGCCGTGCCGTCGCCGGATCCGGACAAGCCGTGGAACCTCGATGAACAGACGGCCTCGCCCGAGCGTTACCTGCCGGCGGATGGCGCGGTGGGCCTCTATCAGATCGAGCCGCTCCGCGCGATTGCAGCCCCGCTGCGTGCGGGAGAAGCGACGACCTCGGCGGCTGCAATCCAGCTGGCCATCAGCGCCGATCTCGACCACGCCGCCCCGGTTGAGGTGCCGGCATGATCATCGACAGCCACTGCCATATCTGGGAGAACTGGCCCTATAGGCCGTCGAGCCCCTATGCGGCGGGGCGCGGCCGGGCCGGCGAACTCGTTTATGAGATGGATGCGCATGACGTCGCCCGCGCCGTGATCATCTGCGCGCGTATCGGCGATAATTCCGACAACGTCGACCATGCCTATCGCGTCGCCGCGGCTCATCCCGGGCGCTTCGAAGTCTTTCCCGACATCGATTGTCGTTGGTCGGCCGACTATCACAGGCCAGGCGCCGCAGGACGCCTGGAGAATGCCCTTTCACGCTGGAGTTTCAAGGGCTTCACCCACTATCTCGATGAAAAGGATGACGGGTCCTGGCTGACAGGCGGGGAGGGGCTCGCCTTTTTTGGCATAGCCGCCGCCCGGCGGCTCATTCTCAGCCTGTCGGTGCTACCCCACCAGATGCCCGCTGTCGTCCAACTCGCGGAGCGTTATCCCGATCTGCCGATTCTCATCCATCACTTCGCCTTTCTCGGCCCCCGGACGGCGGCGATGGTCGATGGGCGCGACCTTGTGCTCGCGGCGGCTTCTTGTCCGAACATCCACATCAAATATTCCGGGCTCGGCAATGTTGCCGCGCCCGACCAGGATTTTCCCTATACCCCGCTGCGATGGATCCTCTCGGATGTCGCCGCCGCCTTCGGACCAGAGAGGGTGGTGTGGGGCTCGGACTTTCCCGTGTCGCGCAAGCATATGACCTACACGCAATGCCTCTCGCTGCTGACGCGTCATGGCCCCTTTGCACCAATTGGCCTGCCGCGCGTGCTCGGCGGCAATATGGCGCGTCTGCTGGAGACCGCTGGCGTGAATTGACCCAGAATAGAACGCAGCTGGCGCCCGTCAACTTGGCCCTTTGCCATGAGAGGCAAGGGAATGATGGGCTGCTCGTACCGGGCGATCTGCTGGATGCGTCTCTCGATCACAGGGTGGAAATGATCCGGGTTCGGCGAATTCGTCTGCCGCTTCCAATGTCCCGTCTCCCACATGCCATTTGCCTTGTTTCACTTCGTCGTTATCTTCGGGCAGATTGCTGCATAGGCGAAGGCGACCGGGGTCGATTGTGCCCATGCAGCATGAGCGGTATCGGATAGCCTTGCGAAGGGCGCGATTGCCGGAAGCAAGCAAGCGAGAACCGAGATCGAAGGATCGAGGTGAGGGAGGGTACATGCGGGATAAGCGTTACGAGGACGGATCGTCAGCATTGGACGACGTTCTGTTCGACGGGATGGTGATCATGGCGGGCGGCTTCGGCCTGTGCGGCATCCCCGAGCATCTGATCACGGCAATCGCGCGCAAGGGGACGAAGGACCTGACCTTCATCTCCAACAACTGCGGGGTGGATGATTTCGGGCTCGGCATCCTGCTCGGCAAGGGCCAGATCAAGAAGATGGTCTCATCCTATGTGGGTGAGAACAAGCTGTTCGAGAAGCTCTACCTGTCAGGTGAGCTTGAGCTCGAATTCAACCCCCAGGGGACCCTGGCGGAGCGCATCCGGGCAGGCGGGGCCGGCATTCCGGCGTTCTTCACTCGCACCGGCGTCGGCACGATCGTCGCCGAGGGCAAGGAAGTCCGCCAGTTCAACGGCGAGGACTATGTGATGGAGACCGGCCTGACCGCCGATCTCGCCATCGTCAAGGCCTGGAAGGGCGATGCCGAAGGCAACCTGATCTACCGGAAGACCGCGCGCAACTTCAATCCGATGATGGCGACGGCGGCGAAGGTGACGGTGGCCGAGGTGGAAGAGCTCGTGCCGATCGGCAGCCTCGACCCTGACAATATCCACACGCCCGGGATCTATGTCGATCGGATCGTCGAGGGGCATCATTACGAGAAGCGGATCGAGCGCGAAACGACGCGTCCGCGGCCGGTGGCAGAAGCGGGAGCGAACTGATGGCGTGGTCACGCGAGGACATGGCAGCGCGGGCGGCGACGGAGCTGCGCGACGGCTTTTATGTGAACCTTGGCATCGGTATTCCGACGCTGGTGGCGAATTGCATCGCGCCGGGCCTGACCGTGACGCTGCAAAGCGAGAACGGGCTGCTCGGCATCGGGCCGTTTCCTTATGAGGGTGAGGCCGATCCCGACCTCATCAATGCGGGCAAGCAGACGGTGACGGAGATCCCGGAGTCGTCTTATTTCTCGAGCGCCGATAGCTTCGCGATGGTGCGCGGGGGGCATATCGACCTGTCGATCCTCGGCGCGATGGAGGTGTCGGAGCGCGGCGACCTGGCGAACTGGATGGTGCCCGGCAAGGTCGTGAAGGGCATGGGCGGCGCGATGGACCTCGTCGCCGGCGCCAAGCGGATCATCGTGCTGATGGAGCATGTGGACAGAGCCGGCACGTCGAAGCTCGTGAAGGAATGCGGCCTGCCACTCACGGGCCGCCAGGTGGTCGATGTGGTCATCACCGACCTGGCTCTGTTCAGCTTCCCGGCGCGTGGGGAAACGCTGCAATTGACCGAACTCGCGCCTGGCGTCACCCTCGACGAGGTCAAGGCCAAGACGGCGGCGCATTTCGAGGTGAAGCTGTAGTTCCCGCTTCAGGCCCGCAATCGCGCCGGCCATAAAGCCAGCCCCCGGAATTGGTTCCGGGGGCGCGAGTTTGGAATCGAATGTTCTGTTCCTATCGCGGCAGCTTGGCCCTATCGATCGGCACTCACCTCAAGCAGGGCATCAGAATTCTGGGAAAAAGTGGGGTCCGCCTGGATATGGGTGGCCCATCGAGCGCAGGTGGTCGGCGAGGCAGAGGTGATCCATGAGTGAAGTGCGGCTTGAGAGCGAAGCATTGTTCGCGACACTCGATACGAGTGGTGGCGTCATCTGGAGGCTCGTGGCGAAGACTGCGCGCGGTGAGGTTCCCCTTCTGCGGCCGCCCGCCGAGGAGACGCCTCGCCTGCCGCGGCGGTCCGGTTGCTATCCGCTTCTGCCTTTTGGCAACCGGATCGCGGGCAACCGTTTCACTTTCGAAGATGAGGGTTACACGTTCGCCCCGAACACCGATTGGGATCCGCTCGTCCTGCATGGCGATGGCTGGCTCAATACGTGGGCCGTCGCGGAGGCAACGCCGACGCGCGCCGTCTTCCGCAGCACGAGCCGGGAGGAGGGCGCTTTCCAGTATGACGCCGAGCAGGTCTTTGTCGTCGAGGGCCCTGCATTGACGGTCACGATGAAGATCGTCAATCGCGCTGCCCGCGCCATGCCCTTCGGTTTTGGCTGGCACCCGTATTTGCCGGCCCATCCGGATACGACGATCACGACGACGGCGTCCGACTACTGGGAGGAGGGGGAGCTCTCACTCCCCACGCGGCGCGCGCCCCTGCCCGCAGACCTCGATTTCACCGCGCCGCGTGGTGTTCCCGGGCGACGGATCAACAACGGCTTCGAAGGTTGGGACGGCCGGGCGGAGATCACCGCGCGCAGCACTGGCGTGACCACGCTCATCACAGCCACTGAGGAATTGCGGCGCTCCTTTATCTTTGTACCGGATCCGATGGAGCCGCCGGTCCATCCGGTTCCGTTTTTCGCATTCGAGCCTGTGAGCCACACGGCCAACGCCCACAATCTTCCGGGAGACGGGGGCTTGAAGCGTCTGGCTCCGGGCGAGAGCCTGACAGGGTCGATGACGATTGCGTGGCGCGCGGTATCCTGAACTCACGGCTTCCGTCGGCTTGAAGAGGGGAGGCCGAACGCCAATCTTGAGGAGATCGGAGCAGGAGCACGGGACAATGGGCCAGGCTCGTCATCGCTATTGTATCTTCGAGACCGCTGGCGGCTTTTGCGGCATCGCATGGAACGACACTGGCATCACGCGCTTTCACCTGCCGAGCCTCTCGGCAGAGGCGGCGGAGCGTGGTCTTCTACGGCGCTCCGCCGACGCCTTGCCGGGTGAGCCTCCGTCTCGCGTGGTCACGGTAATCGCGGCTGCGCGGCGATACTTTGAAGGCCAATCAGTCGATTTTTCAGATGTCACCCTAGACCTTGGTGAGCAGGATCAGCTGTTCATCGCGATCTATGCGGCCACGCGCACACTGCGCTGGGGCGAGACCACAACCTATGGCGCACTCGCCAAGGCGCTTGGCGCGGGGCCTGAAACCGCGCGGGATGTTGGCCATGCCATGGCGAAGAACCCGGTGCCGCTGATCATTCCCTGTCATCGGGTGCTGGCGGCGGGTGGAAAGGTCGGCGGTTTCTCCGCCCCGGGCGGCGCGGCTTCCAAGATCCGCATGCTGGCGCTCGAAGGGCATGATCTCACGCCGCCTCCGCCCGCGCAGGCCGCCTTTGGTTTTTAGCATCGTCGTTCGTTTGATGTAAGTTCGCGGTCTAAGATACTCAGAAAAAACGTTTATCTTCGTTCAGGCACGGGCCTGAATGGCCCTGCGAGCTGCGCACTCAGCCCAAGCCCTCAATTTTCGTCTTAAATTCCATAATCACGCTTATGCGAAATCAACGTCTCGTCGTAAGTGTTATTCTGCCTCCTTCGGATCATGGGTCTGACCCGGATCTCGGACACGTTCGTCGCATTAAAGATGAGGATTTACAGCGCGTTGTGGCCGCGCCTTGCCGCTCGCGATGCAAGGTTTTCGTGATGCCCGATACTTCTGTGCCAGTGGTCGAATGGGCCATCCCGGCCTGGATGGCCGCAACGTCACGGCCATCTCTATTCGGCGCATACAGGCGCCGTCCGAGACGCGCTGCTGCGTTCCCGGCCTGAGACGCCGCGCTGAGGTTGGCTGGACCTATTCGCCCCGCTTCTGGAAGATATCCGCGAAGCGCTGGCGCAGGATGTTCTTCTGGACCTTGCCCATGGTGTTGCGTGGCAATTCGTTCACGATGAAGATGTGTTTCGGCTGCTTGAACTTGGCGAGGCGATCAGCGAGCGCCGAACCGATAGCAGCAGGATCGGCCGGGCTCTTCGGATCGGCGACAACGACGGCGACCACACCCTCGCCGAAATCCGGATGCGGCAGGCCGACGACGGCGCTTTCCACCACGCCCGGCAGGTCATCGATCGCCTCCTCGATCTCCTTCGGGTACACGTTGAAGCCGCCGGAGATGATCAGGTCCTTGGCGCGTCCAACGATATGGACATAGCCGGCGGTGTCGACCTTGCCGAGGTCGCCGGTGATAAAGAAGCCGTCAACGCGGAATTCCTCCTTCGTTTTCTCAGGATTACGCCAGTAGCCCTTGAAAACATTGGGTCCCCTCACCTCGATAACGCCGATGCCGTCAGGCCCCACCACACGGCGCGTATCGGCGTCGACCACCCGCAGTGCCACTCCGGGCAAGGGGTAACCCACCGTGCCGGCGATGCGGTCGCCGTCATACGGGTTCGACGTGTTCATGTTGGTCTCAGTCATGCCGTAGCGCTCGAGAATGGCGTGGCCGGTGCGTTCGCGCCAGTCCCGGTGCGTCTCCGCCAAGAGCGGCGCGGAGCCCGAGACGAACAGCCTGATATGGGCGGTCGCATCGCGGGTGAGCCCCTCATGCTGGAGAAGCCGGGTGTAGAAGGTCGGCACCCCCATCATGCTCGTCGCCTGGGGCAAGAGCGCCATCACCTTGTCCGCATCGAACTTGGGCAGGAAGAGCATGGAGGCGCCAGCCGCCAGGATGGTGTTGGTGGCGACGAACAGGCCGTGGGTGTGGAAGATCGGCAGCGCGTGCAGCAGCACGTCCTTGTCGGTGAAACGCCAGGTGTCGACCAGCGTCAGCGCGTTCGACAGGAGATTGTCGTGGCTGAGCATGGCGCCCTTGGAACGCCCTGTTGTGCCCGAAGTATAGAGGATGGCGGCGAGATCGTCCGCGCCGCGGGGCACGTCGACGAAGGCCGCGGCCTCGGCCTCCGGCAGGGCGGTCGCCTTGTCGATGAGACTGCCCCTGCCCTCGCCGTCCAGCGTCTCCACCGCCGCGATTCCGTGCCGGCCGGCGAGCTCCTTGATCCCGTCGTATTTGGCCGGGTCGCACACGACGAGGCGCGGCTCGGCGTCACCGAGGAAATAGTCGAGTTCGGCAAGTGTGTATGCGGTATTGAGGGGCAGGAAGATGGCCCCGGCCCGCACCGTCGCGAGATAGAGCACGATGGCCTCGGCGCTCTTCTCCACTTGCACCGCCACGCGATCGCCCGGCTGAACTCCGAGGCCGGCCAGCGTCGCGGCCAGCCGCGCGCTCTCCTTCGCCAGGTCACCATAGGTGATCGTCCGTCCGCCGCTCACTGCGATGAAGGGCTTGTCGGATGCCGGCGCTTTGGCCATTAGTCCGGAGAACAGATGCGAGGTCATAGGGCGTAGGCTCCGATCATTTTATTGTTCTGATAGCTTCAGTCCGTCACTGTCGCCAGCGCTCGTTGTGGCTTGTCTGCCTTGAGGAGCTTGCGAATGGCGGGCGCGGCGATGATCTCTCCGGCGCGCGCATAGGCTTCGTGGTTGGCTTCGATGTCGTCAAGGGCATAGAGGTAGTTCACCATCAGCCCGTAGGACTGCTTCAGCCCCTTGGGCGAGGAATCGCCGAGGAAGTCGAGCTTTTCCAGGCGCGCGCCATTGCCGAGGTGGAAGCGTGCGACGGGGTCGACCGGCGTCCCGCGCGCGCTCTTGGCCTTCAGGAAATAATAGGCGGCGGCCTGCAGCATCACCTTGCGCAGGGCTGCCAGCTTGTCCTTGTCCTCGTGCCAGCCCGGCTCGTCGAGGGCGGCGAGCACAGCCTTGTCCCCCTCGTCCAGCACGTCGGAGACCTCCGCCTCGCGTTCATGGTTGAGCCAGCCGGCAAAGCCAGGCACCGGCGAGAGGGTCACGAAGGTCTTGAGATTAGGAAGGTCCCGCTTCAAATCCTGAACCACCTGCTTGATCAGGAAATGCCCGAAGGAAATAGCGGCAAGTCCCTTCTGGGTGTTTGAAATGGAGTAGAACACCGCCGTGGTCGCATCTTCGGCGCGGATCGGCTCGCGCTTCGGGGCGAGGAGCGGGGTAATCGCGCCGGGGATCTCACGGGTCAACGCGACCTCGACGAAAATCAGCGGCTCGTCGCCGAGTTGGGGGTGAAAGAAGGCGAAACAGCGCCGGTCCGTCGGTTCCAGGCGTCCGCGCAGATCGTCCCAGTCGCTGATGGCATGAACAGCCTCGTAGCGGATGATTTTCTCGAGGATATGCGCCGGCGAGCTCCATTCGATCGGGCGCAGCACCAGGAATCCGCGGTTGAACCAGGATGAGAAGAGATGTCGGAAATCGCTGTCGACGGAGCGCAGGGCCGGCTCGTCGCGCACATGCTCCAGAATATCCTCTCGCATCCTGACCAGCGCCGCCGTGCCGCCGGGCGCAAGGTTCAGCCGGCGGATGAGCTCCTGCCGCCGGGCCTCCGCCGCATTGTGCAACCCGTGGATCGTGTCGTCATTGGGGGTGGCGCGGAAGGCCTCAAGGGCTCGGTCGAGCCTGGCGCGATCTGCGCCGAAACGCTCCGCCAGCACGCGTAGAAATTCGAGACGCTTTTCTGGCGTCGCGGCGGCATAGCTATCGAGCAGGGCCTGGGCCAGTGCGACGCCGGATGCCTCGCCGCGCTCGGAGAGCAGTTGCTCGGCCAGCGCGCTCGGGTCGGCTGCCAGTGCTGGATCGGGCGGAAGGCCGAGGAACGTGCGACCACGGTTGGTCAACGTTTGCAACAGGTCGTTGAAGAACGACGTCGGCATGGTAGCTCCTCGACAGGCTATCGGTTTTCCCGGGACCGCATCCCCCAGCACCAGCAATTCTGTCCGATGGAAAGGCGGCTGTCAGCGAAAACAACAGGTGAACGGCCGAGTTCCCGGTTGCGAGGCTGAAAGATGTGCTGCGCGACGCCCATAACGTGTTGAGCCGGACCACGATATCGCGATCGGCCCGCCATCAGCGGCTTCACGTCGCATCGGTCCCCCTCGCGGATTGGTCAGGCTTGCCCTCTTACCTTAGAATGATAGTAGAGACTCGACGCAGACAAAAAACGGGAGGTCACGGTTCATCATGTCTCAGCCGCGCCACGGGGAAGGCCGCCTTGCGGTCAAGCCGAGAGATTTGAGTGGCGCGCAGCTCGATGAGCTGCTGACGATCATCGCCCGTTTCGAGGCCGTCGAGGGGGCCACGCTTCCCATCCTTCACGCGGTGCAGTCCGCCTTCGGATATGTTCCCCAGGCGGCCGTGCCGATCGTGGCGGAAAAGCTCAACCGGTCACGCGCCGAGATCCATGGCGTGGTGACTTTCTACCATGATTTTCGCAGTGAGCCCGCCGGACAACATGTCGTCAAGCTTTGCCGTGCGGAGGCCTGCCAGTCCATGGGCGGAAACCATATTGCAACGGTGGTGGAGGCCGGCCTTGGCATCGGCATGGGAGAGACGACGGCAGATGGTCGGGTGACCCTTGAACCGGTCTACTGCCTGGGCCTGTGCGCCGTTGCGCCCGCCGCCATGGTCGACGGGCGGGTTGTCGGTCGCCTCGACGAGGCAAAGGCCGGCGCTCTGATCGCCGAGGTGGCGCCATGACGGTGCGAATTTTCGTTCCCGGCGATTCGGGCGCGCTGGCGGTCGGCGCCGATGCGGTCGCCGCGGCGATCACCGCTGAGGCGGGCAAACAAGGGCTCGCCATCAGCCTGGTGCGCAACGGCTCGCGCGGCCTCTATTGGCTGGAGCCGCTCGTCGAGGTGGAAACGCCCACAGGTCGGATTGCTTTCGGACCGGTCGCTCCCGATGACGTGCCGGGCCTGGTGGCGGGTTTGGTTGACGCGCCGGCCAATCCCTCTCCCACATCGCTTGCGGCTCATCCGCTCTACCGCGGCCTGACCGAGGACATTCCCTTCCTGAAGCGGCAGACGCGCTTCACCTTCGCGCGTTGTGGCGTGGTCGATCCCTTGTCTCTGGACGACTACAAGGCGGCCGGCGGGCTCAAGGGGCTTGAGGCCGCCTTGGCGCTGACGCCGGAAGCAATCGTCGACCAGGTGACGCAATCGGGCTTGCGCGGGCGCGGCGGCGCGGGCTTTCCCACGGGCATCAAGTGGAAGACCGTGCTCGCAACGGAAGCGCCGCGCAAATTCGTCGTCACCAATGCCGACGAGGGCGACAGCGGCACCTTCGCCGACCGTATGCTGATGGAGGGCGACCCCTTCGTGCTCATCGAGGGCATGATCATCGCCGGGCTCGCGGTGGGTGCCAGCCACGGCTATATCTACAGCCGCTCGGAATATCCCCATGCCAATGACGTGATGGCGAAGGCCTTGGCCATCGCCGAGAGTGCTGGCCTTCTCGGCGATGACATTCTCGGCTCCGGGCGCGCCTTCACCGTCGAGCTCAGGATCGGTGCCGGCGCCTATGTCTGCGGCGAGGAAACGGCGCTCCTTGAATCGATCGAGGGCCGGCGCGGGCAGGTGCGGGCCAAGCCGCCACTACCCGCCATCAAGGGGCTCTTCGGCGCGCCGACCGTCATCAACAACCTGCTGACGCTGGCCTCGGTGCCCTTCGTCCTGGCCGAGGGTGCGGCCGCCTACGCAGCCATTGGCTTCGGCCGCTCGCGCGGGACCATGGCGGTGCAGCTCGCGGGTAATATCCGGTACGGCGGACTGTTCGAGACCGGCTTCGGCGTGAGCCTCGGCGAATTGGTCGAGGACATCGGCGGCGGTACGGCCACGGGTCGGCCCATCAAGGCCGCGCAAGTCGGCGGCCCGCTCGGCGCCTATTTCCCCCCTGCCCTGTTCGACACGCCGTTCGACTACGAGGCTTTCGCCGCCCGTGACGGGCTCATCGGCCATGGCGGCATCGTCGTCTTCGACGACACCGTGGAGATGGCGCGGCAGGCGCGCTTCGCGATGGAATTCTGCGCCATCGAGAGCTGCGGCAAGTGCACCCCCTGCCGCATCGGCTCAACCCGTGGCGTCGAGGTGGTGGACCGCATCATCGCCGGGCGTAATGTCGAGGCGAATGCGACGCTCCTCGCCGATCTCTGCGAGACCATGAAATTTGGCTCGCTCTGCGCGCTCGGAGGCTTCACGCCCTACCCCGTGATGAGCGCGCTGACCCATTTCCCGCAAGATTTTGGCGTCCTGCCGCCCAATGGCAGGATGGAGGCGGCGGAATGAGCAGCATGGCGGACTTCGGCCGGGTGTTACCCCCCACCCTAACCCTCCCCCGAAAGGGGGGAGGGAAACGCTGCATTGAGCGTATCGCAATACGGTTAGCGTGCTCTCCCCCCTTGCGGGGGAGAGACAGAGAGGGGGGTGCTCCCACCCACCGCCGATATATCATGAGGCCCCTGCCATGACCCTCGTCCCCGAAACCGACTACGGCACACCCGCCGCGCGTTCGGAAGCCACGGTCAGTCTCACCATCGATGGACGCAGCGTCGAGGTTCCGGTCGGCACTTCGATCATGCGCGCGGCGATGGAGATGGGGACGCAAATCCCGAAGCTCTGTGCCACCGACATGGTCGATGCCTTCGGCTCGTGCCGGATGTGCCTTGTCGAGGTCGATGGGATGCGGGGAACGCCGGCCTCCTGCACCACGCCAGTGGCGTCCGGCATGGTCGTGCGCACCCAGACCGAGCGGTTGGCACAGATCCGCAAGGGGGTGATGGAGCTCTATATCTCCGACCATCCACTGGATTGCCTGACCTGCGCGGCGAATGGCGATTGCGAATTACAGGACATGGCAGGGGCCGTCGGCCTGCGCGAGGTGCGCTACGGCTATGATGGCGAGAACCATGTGGTGGCGAACCGCGCCGGCACGGTCAACGACCGCTTCCTGCCGAAGGATGAGTCGAACCCCTATTTCACCTACGATCCCTCGAAATGCATCGTCTGCTCGCGTTGCGTGCGCGCTTGCGAGGAAGTGCAGGGCACCTTCGCCTTGACCATCGAGGGGCGCGGCTTCGACAGCCGGGTGTCGCCCGGCATGCATGAAAGCTTCCTCGGCTCGGAATGTGTATCGTGCGGCGCCTGCGTGCAGGCTTGCCCCACGGCGACCTTGACCGAGAAGTCCGTCATCGCCATCGGCCAGCCCGAGCATTCCGTGGTGACAACCTGTGCCTATTGCGGCGTCGGCTGCACCTTCAAGGCCGAGATGCGCGGCGAGGAAGTCGTGCGCATGGTGCCGTGGAAGGACGGCAAGGCCAATCGCGGCCATTCCTGCGTCAAGGGCCGCTTCGCCTGGGGCTACACCACCCACCGTGATCGCATCCTCAACCCGATGATCCGTGAGAAGATCACCGATCCCTGGCGCGAAGTGAGCTGGGACGAGGCGCTGGCGCATGTGGCAACCGAGTTCCGCCGCATCCAGACCGCCTACGGCAAGGCCGCGGTCGGCGGCATCACCTCCTCCCGCTGCACCAATGAGGAGACCTATCTCGTCCAGAAGCTGGTGCGCGCCGGCTTCGGCAACAACAATGTCGACACCTGCGCCCGGGTCTGCCATTCGCCCACCGGCTACGGCCTGAAGACGGCCTTCGGCACGTCGGCAGGCACGCAGGATTTCGATTCCGTCGAGCACAGCGACGTCGTGATGGTCATCGGTGCCAATCCGACCGATGGCCATCCGGTTTTCGGCTCGCGGCTCAAGAAGCGGCTGCGAGAGGGGGCGAAGCTCATCGTCGTCGATCCTCGCCGCATCGATCTCGTGCGCACGCCGCATGTCGAGGCTGCCCATCACCTGCCGCTGAAGCCCGGCACCAATGTCGCCGTGCTGACGGCGATGGCCCATGTGATCGTCACTGAAGGCCTCTTCGATGAAGCCTTCGTGCGGGAGCGCTGCGACTGGAGCGCCTTCGAGCATTGGGCGTCCTTCGTCGCCGAGACGCGTAACAGCCCGGAGGCCGTGGAAGCGATCTCGGGCGTGCCGGCCGATTCCATCCGTGGCGCCGCGCGGCTTTACGCGACCGGTGGCAATGGCGCGATCTATTACGGTCTGGGGGTCACCGAGCATAGTCAGGGCTCGACCACCGTGATGGCCATTGCCAATCTCGCCATGGCGACGGGCAACCTCGGCCGACAGGGCGTCGGCGTCAATCCGCTGCGCGGCCAGAACAACGTGCAGGGCTCCTGCGACATGGGCTCCTTCCCGCACGAACTGCCGGGCTACCGCCATATCTCGGACGATGCGACGCGCGACATCTTCGAAAATCTGTGGGGCGTGAAGCTCGACAACGAGCCGGGCCTCCGGATCCCCAACATGTTCGATGCCGCGCTCGACGGCTCGTTCAAGGGCCTCTACGTCCAGGGCGAGGACATCGTCCAGTCCGATCCCAACACGCATCATGTCACCGCGGGCCTGAGCGCCATGGAATGCGTGGTAGTCCATGATCTCTTCCTGAACGAGACGGCCAACTACGCGCATGTCTTCCTGCCGGGCTCGACCTTCCTGGAGAAGGACGGCACCTTCACCAACGCGGAGCGACGCATCCAGCGCGTACGCAAGGTGATGACGCCGAAGAACGGCTACGCCGACTGGGAGGTGACCCAGCGCCTCGCCGAGGCGATGGGCCTGCCGTGGGCTTACACGCACCCCGGCGAGATCATGGACGAGATCGCCGCGACGACGCCGAGTTTCGCCGGCGTCTCTTATGAAAAGCTCGAGGCGCTTGGCTCCGTGCAATGGCCCTGCAACGACAAGGCGCCGGAGGGCACCCCAGTCATGCATGCGGCCGGCTTCGTGCGTGGCCAGGGCCTGTTCATGATCACCGAATATCTGGCGACGGACGAGAAGACCGGGCCGCGCTTCCCGCTTTTGCTCACCACCGGCCGCATCCTCAGCCAGTACAACGTCGGCGCGCAGACGCGCCGCACCGCGAACGTGGTCTGGCATGAGGAGGACCTGCTGGAGATCCACCCGCATGACGCCGAAAACCGCGGCATTCGCGAGGGTGATTTCGTGCGGCTCGCGAGCCGGGCGGGCGAGACGACCCTGCGTGCGACGATCACCGATCGTGTGGCGCCGGGCGTTGTCTATACGACCTTCCACCACCCGTTGACGCAAGCCAACGTGGTCACGTCAGACTATTCCGACTGGGCAACAAATTGCCCGGAGTACAAGGTCACGGCGGTGGAGGTCATGCCCTCGAACGGGCCGAGCGACTGGCAACAAAGCTATAGCGAGCATGCGGCCCGGAGCCGCCGCATCACGCACCGGCTGGATGCAGCGGAGTAGCGGAACGTGGTTGCACCAACCGAGATGCGCGCCGTCACGCGATGGCGCGATGGCATCGCGAGCGCGGCGCGGCGCGAGGTTGCCGAGGAGACGGCCGTCGCCTTGACCTATGGCGGCAGCACCCAGGCGGTGATGATGGCGAGCCCGTGCGACCTCGAGGATTTCGCGGTTGGCTTCAGCTTGACAGAGGGTATCGTCACTTCGGCCGCCGAGATCGAGCACATCGATATCGTGGAGACGGAACTCGGGCTCGATATCCAGATGCGGCTCGCATCGCCGCGTAGCGCAGCCTTCGTCAGCCGCCGGCGGGCGATGGCGGGCCCCGTGGGTTGCGGCCTGTGCGGCATCGAGAGCCTGGCCGAGGCCATGCGTCCCCTCCCCGCGGTTGCGCCCGACGGCCGGCGCGTGAAGGCGGATGTGATCGCCAACGCGTTGCGCCGTTTGCCCAAGGCCCAGGTGCTCAACCGCGCCACCCGCGCCGTTCATGGAGCCGCCTTCGCCACGCCGGCGGGCTTTTTCGCCATGCGCGAGGATGTCGGCCGGCACAATGCTCTCGATAAGCTCGTGGGCGCGCTCGCACGGTCAGGCGTCGATCCCGCCGCGGGCTTCATCATGGTCACGAGCCGCCTCTCGGTGGAGATGGTGCAGAAGGCTGCGATTTTTGGCACGCCGGTCCTCGTCGCGGTCTCGGCGCCGACGGCCCTCGCCGCTCGCAGCGCCGAGGCGGCGGGCATGACGCTTGTCGCCGTCGCGCGGGAGGATGGCTTCGAGGTGGTGACGCGCCCTGACCGCATTGATTTCACACGTCTCGACGCCGACGCTGAGGATGGCCAATTCGATGTCGCCTGATACGCTCATTCGCATGGCCAACCAGATCGCGGCCTTCTTCAAGGCCCAGGGCACCGAGACGGCACCGGCTGCCATTGCCGAGCATCTCCAGTTATTCTGGGACCCGCGCATGCGCAAAGCCATCATCGAACTGGAAGTGACTGGGGCGGCCAGCGGTCTCGATCCGTCCGCCGCCGCGGCCGTGCGGATGCTCAAGCCCGTGGGCTCTGCCATCGGGCCGAATTGATATCCGGAGAGGCCCCTAACGGCTACCCTTGTCATCACCGGGCTTGTCCCGGTGATCCCGATCAGATGAGCGGTTCGCAAGGATCCGGAGAACGCTGCATGTCGATTGTTGCTCAGCTCTGAGAGAGGCGAGGTCTGCTGAAAGCATGGCCAAGTCTTGGCGCGGGCTCTATCATCCGCGCGCAGAATAACTGGAGCCCCGCTGTGTCCGAGACCGTTGCATTGCCCGCGACCATGACCGCGATCGCTACCGATGGCTTCGGCCCGCCCGAGGTTCTGAAGCCGGTGGAGCGGCCCCTGCCCCAACCCGGCCGCGGCGAGATTCTCATCAGGGTCGCGGCGGCCGGGATCAACCGTCCGGATGTCGTGCAGCGCAAGGGCGGCTATCCGCCGCCACCCGGCGCGCCCGACATCCCGGGCCTCGAATGCGCCGGCACGGTCGTCGCCGTTGGCCCGGATTGCCAGCGCTACCGGCCAGGCGACAAAGTCTGCGCTCTGGTTGCCGGCGGCGGCTACGCCGACTATTGCCTCGCGCCCGAACCACAGGTGCTGCCGGTACCCGGTGATCTGTCCATGGTCGAGGCAGCGGCTCTGCCCGAGACCCTCTTCACGGTGTGGAGCAACGTCTTCGACCGCGCGAGGCTGCAGCCGGGCGAGAGTTTTCTCGTCCATGGCGGTACCAGCGGCATCGGCACGACCGCTATTCAACTGGCGAGCGCCTTCGGTGCACGGGTCTTCGCGACGGCGGGCAGCGCCGAGAAATGCGCCGCCTGCAAGGATCTCGGCGCGGATGTTGCGATCAACTACCGCGACGAGGATTTCGTGGCGCGGGTTAAGGCGGAGACCGACCGCCGCGGTGTGGACGTCATTCTCGACATGGTCGGTGGCAGCTACACGCCACGCAATATCGACACGCTGGCCTTTGACGGGCGGCTGGCGCAGATCGCCTTCATGGGCGGGGCGAAGATCGAGGCCGATTTCACGAAGTTGATGACCAAGCGCCTCACCTGGATCGGCGCGACGCTGCGCGCCCGCTCCATTGCCGACAAGGGGGCGATTGCCGCGGCGCTGGAGGCCAAGGTCTGGCCGCTGATCGCGGAGGGGCGTATCAAGCCACTGATCTACAAGACATTTCCGATGATCGAGGCGGCGCAGGCGCATGCCTTGATGGAAACGAGCGAACATATCGGCAAGATCGTGCTGACCAATGTCTAGATCACGACGCGTTCGGATGGAAGCCAGCTGTCATTCCGGGGCCTCGCGTCAGCGAGGCGCCCGGTATCCATGAACACGGGGCCGGACAAGACGGCACGTCGGACGGGCCCTCTGGTTCCTAGCGCTTGAATTACGCGTGGATTGATCTTATTTTGAACGAGTGATGATCAATTCGCGATCGGAGGCTGTCATGAACGCCGCTGCCCTGGAAATCGCCGTAACCCGCTTCCGCGAGGATGACGCGCCCTTCCTGTCGGCACGGCGCATCGCGGCCTTGCTCGGTGTGACCTTGACCGAGCTGGCGGCGCTGGCGGGCGTTGCCCGCAACACCCTGACCGCCAAGAGCGGCGCCCGCAAGGTGGACCAGGCCCTGAGCCCTGTCGCGCGGATTGTCGCGATGGCCTCCGAGATGGCCGGCGGCGACGAGCGCGCCGCCCTCTGGTTCAAGCATCAGCCCATCCCGGGCTGGGCCGGCAAGACGGCCTATGATCTCGTGCGCGAGGGCAAGGCCGACAAGGTGCTCGCCTATCTGGAGGCGGTGCGCTCCGGCGTCTATGCCTGACAGGTCCGCAACCGCGACCAATACCATGCTCATTCTCTGGCGTGCCTATGTGCCCCGTTGGGCGCATGCGCCTTTGTCCGGAGAAGGTGCTGCCCAATTCGGAGGCCGTTGGAATCCGGTCGGCGTGCCGGCGCTCTATGCCGCGCGTGAGTTATCGACCGCCTGGGCCGAATACAATCAGGGCTTTGTTCAGCACCCCGCGACGATCGCGCAGATCAGTCTCAGCGGCGCCAAGCTCGCCGATCTTTGCGACGCCGCAGGGCTTGCGGCCCATCAGGTCGACGAGACAATCCATCACTGCGAATGGCGCGCCGCGCTCGACGAGGGCGAAATCCCCGCCACGCATCGGTTGCAGGCGCGTCTGGTCGCGGCTGGGTTCGACGGTGTGATCTATCCGTCCTTCATGTCGCCTGGCGGCAGTTGCGTCTCGCTCTGGCGCTGGAACGCCCCGGACGCCCCGAAGCTCACCGTGATCGATCCCGAGGGGCGACTGCCGAAGTCGGCGGCGTCCTGGCGATAGGGCCAGTGTGTTTCAGGCTCGGGCCGCTTTATTTCTGCAGCGTGAATTCCACGTCCTGAAGGTCGGCGGAATTGGCGCCGGTCATCACGCGAAAACGCCCGGCATCGGTGGCCCAGCGCCCGTCCGGATGCCAATAGGCCAGATCTTCAGCCTTGAGCGACAGCATGACCGTGCGTGTTTCGCCCGGTTCCAGCGCAACGTGACGAAATCCCCGCAACTCCTTGACCGGCCTTGAAATCTCCGCAACCGGCTGATTGACGTAGAGCTGCACCAAGGCCGTGCCCGGCCGTCGCCCGGTATTGGTGACATCCACCGAAACCTGGATGGGTTCGCCGCTTTTGACGATGGGTGCCATGCGGGGCGGCGAGAAGGCGAAGTCGGTGTAACTCAGCCCGTATCCGAAGGGAAAGAGCGGATCCGAGCTCTCGTCGAGATAGCTCGCCGTATAGGGGCGCGGCGGATTGGCCGGCGGCCGCCCGGTACGCAGGTGGTCGTGATAGATCGGGATCTGCCCCACCGAGCGTGGAAAGGTCACCGGCAGGCGGCCGCGGGGTTCGTTCTCGCCGATCAGCGTGCGTGCGATGGCCAGCCCGCCCATCGAGCCTGGGAACCAGGCGGAGAGAATGGCCGGTGCCTCCTCCGCCAAGGGAGCCAGCGCCAGCGGCCGGCCGTGGAACAGCACGACCGCGGTTGGCTTGCCCACAGCGAACACGTCACGGGCGAGATCCATTTGGTTGCCGGGAAGGCCAAGGTCGGTGCGGCTTGCGGCCTCGCCGCTCTGGGTCGACTTCTCCCCCAGCGCGAGCACGACGACGTCGGCGGTGCGTGCCACGGCGACGGCGGCCGCGCGCTCCTCTGGCGAACTGCCATTGACCCCACCGGCGGAGACAACCTCGACCACGGCCTTCGGCAGCGCCTGCCGCAGCCCCGCCGCCAACGTGATGGCATCGCCCGGCTGGCCATTCGCCGCCCAGGGCCCGAGCGTATCCGCGCGGTCGTCCGCCAGCGGTCCGATCACCGCGATGCGCCTCACATCGGGTGAGAGGGGCAGGATCTGGCGCTCGTTCTTCAGGAGAACGAGCGATTTTTCCGCGAGCGCGAGGGAAGCCTGATGATGCGCAGGGGCGAACAGGGTCGCGCGTTCCCGCGCTTCATCCATGCGCCCGAAGGGCTTGTCGAACAGTCCGAGCTCTTCCTTGAGCGAGAGGACCCGGCGCACAGCCGTGTCGAGCACCGCCATCGGCACTGTGCCCTCGGCGACCAGGCGCGGCAGGTCGCGCCTGAAGGCCTCGCCTTGCATTTCGATGTCGGTCCCCGCTGTGAGCGCGCGGCTCGCGGCTTCCTCGCGGTCCGCCGCAACCCCGTGCGTGACGAGCTCCTCAACCGCGCCGAAATCGCTGACGACAACGCCGGGGAAGCCCCATTCCTTGCGCAGGATATCCGTGAGCAGATGGCGGTTGGCGACGCCGGGCACGCCATCGAAGGTGTTGAAGGCCGCCATGAAGCAGCGCACGCCGGCCGCGACGGTCGCCTTGAATGGCGGCAGATAGGTCTCGCGCAACGCACGCTCGGAGAGGGATCCGGCCGTGTAGTCGCGACCCGACTCAACCGCCCCATTCGCGCCGAAATGCTTGACGCAGGCCGCGACGGAATCGTCGGCATCCAGCCGCTCGCCCTGGAAGCCCCGGACACGCGCGGCGCCGATCTGGGCGCCCAGCCAGGGCGATTCGCCCGCCCCCTCCGCGATTCGTCCCCAGCGTGGGTCACGCGTCACGTCCAGCATCGGCGCATAGACCCAATTGATGCCCGCGGCGGCAGCTTCCCGCCCGGCTATCCGCTCCGCCCCCTCGATCGCCTCGAGATCGAAGCTGGCGGCCTGCCCCAACGGGATTGGGAAAATCGTCCGGTGGCCGTGCAGAACATCGAAACCGAAGAGAAGCGGGATGCCGAGGCGGGTGCGCTTGACCGCCGTCTCCTGCAATTGCCGCGTGAACGCCACGTCATAGGTGTTGAAGATGCCGCCAAGCTCGCCCCTTTCGAGCGAGCCGGTGACGTCAGGCGTGGTGTAGGGACCCGTGACCGCGCGGTTGCTCGACAACAGCACGAGCTGCCCTACTTTCTCCGCGATCGTCATCCGCGCGAGGAGGTCCTCGACCCGCGCCGAGGCGCGCTCGGGCATGTTCTGGGCGCTAACCTGTGCGGAGGCGGCGGGCGGTTGCTGTGCCGCCGGCGTCTGTGCCTGCGCCGGGAGTGCGAGGGCGAGTGCCACCAACGCCGCGGTCATGCTCCCGATCTTACAGCCATGCGTCATGTCGTGATGCCGCTTGCCGCGGTCCCTGGTTATGCAGAACGCTTTGGTCAGCGGGTGATCGGTGCCAAGGCTTTCGGTGCCTCGGTCTTCGGTGCGTCCTTGTCCGAACGCGCGGGCGCGCCCGAGGTTAGGGTTGGCTTCGGCGCGGCCGCTTCAACCATGGCCGCTCGGAATTGGCTCAACGTGACGTCCGGTGCACTTGTATTATGGCGCGAGGGCAGAGTCCGGCCGAGCCAGAATTCTGGCGTCGCAGCCTGCCTGAACGCCATGACGGGCTCCTCGCCCCAGCCCTTGCCATCCTGATGAACCCAGGCGACGCGGGCCGCGTCGGCATTGGTTTCGGTTACATACATCGAACGCAGTGCGGCGAAGGGATGATCGTCCGGCACGGCACCGTCGAAATTGACGGACAGCGCCAGCCGGTCCTGGTCCAGGGTCGTGATGGCGACTGAGCCAGATCCGCCGCGCGCGAACTCCATGTGGAAGTCACCTGTTGCGGGATCAAAAGACAAGGTCTTCAGGGCAACGATGGGCCTGCCTTCGGTCTCCACGGGACCGACAAGGAAGGATGTGCCATAGGCGCTATTGCCGAGATGCTTCGGGCTCAAAGGCCGGCCCCGCCAGTAGCCATCCTGAGGATAGACGACCACGACCTCTTCGGACCGGCCGTTCTTCTCCTTCGTCCAAAGCTGCAGGAGATGGACGCCCTCCTCGCGCTTGTCACCGATGACCACGGGGACCGTGCTCGGCCGCCAGAGCGAAGGATAGGAATAGGCGATCAACCGGAATCTATCGTTGTCAACCAGCGTCGTCTCGCGGGGTTGCCCCAGGAAGACCGGATCGGCCGTCATGTCGCACTGCGCCCAGTCAGGTGCCTGCCGATCAGCCGCTAGGGTGCCGATATAGGCCGGGTGCAGCACCTCTATACGGAAGCTGCGCGGCATCGGGCCGTTCGCTGCCGCCTGGAACGGCAGGTAAACATTGTCCTTCTCGGCGCACCGCACCGGCTCGCTCAGGTTACGAACTTCCACCGCGATATCACGCGGATCAGCAAGGGCCGCATGCGGAAGATTGACGGTACCGAAGACAGCCAGAAGCGGGCCGGCCAACGCGAAGAACCGGAACAACGAGCAGCGATCGGGCATCGGGCCCCTTTCGGAGTGTTGTTAGGGGTGAACGACGAGAGGTAGTCAGGATCCAGCGAGCCGCAGGACGCGTGTTGCTGTCAATTGGTGGTCGCCACGGAAAGGATTGTTGATGGCAGAGTTATGACGATTTCGGCATTTCGTCACGTTTCTGCAACGTCCAACGCTTGCCGATCAGCATCTCTCGGCACGCTTGAGCGCTTGACGCGGTCGTCCACCCATGTTGTATTTGTAACTATACGGTTACTTACAAGTCGCCTTCCCTACGGCGATGAAAAAAGGGGAAACACCATGGCGGTACAGCGTCTCGGGCTTATCATGCACGGCATCACCGGTCGCATGGGCTATAATCAGCATCTCGTTCGATCGATCTGCGCCATTCGGGATCAGGGCGGCGTGGCGCTGCCGAACGGCGATCGGGTCATGCCGGACCCCATCCTGGTCGGACGCAACGGCGAAAAGATCGCCGCGATTGCCAAGAAGCACGGCATCTCGCGCACATCGACGGATCTCGATGGCGCGCTGGCCAATCCTGAGGACACCGTCTTCTTCGACGCGGGCTCCACCGTCATGCGGGCCGGTCTGCTGACCCGGGCCATCGAGGCCGGCAAGCATGTCTATTCGGAAAAGCCGATTGCCGAGACGATCGAGGAAGCGCTCGCTGTTGCCCAGCTTGCCCGCGCGCGCGGGGTCAAGAACGGCGTGGTGCAGGACAAGCTCTACTTGCCGGGCCTGCGCAAGATCAAGATGCTCAACGAGGCCGGTTTCTTCGGTCGCATCCTCTCGGTGCGCGGTGAATTCGGCTACTGGGTGTTCGAGGGCGACTGGGGGCAGCCGGCGCAGCGGCCAAGCTGGAACTATCGGAAGGGCGAAGGCGGCGGCATCATTCTCGACATGCTCTGCCATTGGCGCTACGTGCTCGACAACCTCTTCGGCGAGGTGAAGGCGGTGAGCTGCCTCGGCGCAACCCATATCCCGACGCGCATCGGCGAGGACGGAAAGCCTTATACCGCCGATGCCGATGATGCCGCCTATGCAACCTTCGAACTCGAGGGCGGCATCATTGCCCAGATCAACTCATCCTGGGCCGTGCGCGTGAAGCGCGATGATCTCGTGACCTTCCAGGTCGACGGCACTCATGGCTCGGCCGTTGCCGGTCTCACCCGCTGCTTCACCCAGCATCGCGTGAACACGCCGCGGCCCGTTTGGAACCCCGATCAGCCCCAGACCATGCAATTCGCGGAGCAATGGGACGAGGTCCCTGACAATCAGGTCTATGACAATGGCTTCAAGGCCCAGTGGGAGGATTTCATCCGCCACGTGGCGGCCGATACGCCGTGGAAATTCGACCTCATGCAGGGGGTGAAGGGCGTGCAACTGGCCGAACTCGGCCTGAAGAGCTGGGCGGAACGTCGCTGGCTCGACGTGCCGCCGGTCGAGACCCTGGCCCAAGCGCGGTGATGGCCATGACGAACCTCTCCCTCCCCAAGATGGACGGCGGCTTCGAGACCTACACGGTCCGCAACGCCCCCCTCCCGGCCCCGGCATCGGGCGCGGCGCCTCAGTTCAACCGCATCGCCTATGCGGCCGTGCATGTGGTCGCGGATCCGTTTGCCAATAATGATCCGTGGCTCGATATCGCGATCGACTGGGACAAGACGATCGCCTTCCGCCATTATTTGTGGGATCTCGGCTTCGGCGTCGCCGAGGCGATGGACACCGCCCAGCGCGGCATGGGCCTCGACTGGGCCAATGCCCAGACGCTCATCCGGCATTCGCTGGAGGCGGCCCGCAGCCGTCCCGGCGCGCTGATCGCCGTCGGTGCCGGCACGGACCAGTTGGCCCCCTCCCCCGATGTCACCATCGACGACGTGATCCGCGCCTATGAAGAGCAGATCGAGACGATCGAAGCCATGGGCGGGCGCATTATCCTGATGGCGAGCCGTGCGCTCGCCAAGGCGGCCCGGAGCCCGGATGACTATGCCCGCGTCTACGGACGCATTCTCGCGCAGGTCAAGGAGCCGGTCATTCTGCATTGGCTCGGCGAGATGTTCGACCCGGCGCTTGAAGGCTACTGGGGCTCGGGCGACCATGACGCGGCGATGGCGACCTGCCTCGACGTCATCGCCAGCCATGCGGACAAGGTCGACGGCATCAAGGTCTCCCTCCTCTCGAAGGACAAGGAGATCCGCATGCGGCGGCTCATGGCCGCCGGCAACGCCACCGCCGGCGTGCGCATGTATACGGGCGACGACTTCAACTATGCCGAATTGATCGCCGGTGACGAGCAGGGCTATTCCCATGCACTGCTCGGCATCTTCGATGCAATCGCCCCGGCGGCCTCGGCGGGTCTTGCCCGGCTTGGAGCAGGTGACCAGGCCGGCTTCCACGAGATCCTGGCGCCGACCGTTCCGCTGTCGCGCCATATCTTCAAGGCGCCGACCCGCTTCTACAAGACCGGCGTCGTGTTCCTCGCCTATCTCAATGGCCTACAGGACCATTTCACCATGCTCGGAGGGCAGCAAAGCGCCCGCTCCATCGTGCATCTGGCCGAACTGTTCCGGCTGGCCGATGCCGCGCGCTGCCTGAAGGACCCGGACCTCGCGGCCGCCCGCATGCGCAAGGTGCTTGCGGTGGCAGGCGTTGACTAGGGCCTTTTGCAGCGGGTCATCAAAAACTGGCGTGAGTTGAGTTTCCTGCCAGCGAGACGGCCCACTGTCACGTCCACTTGTCATCCCCGAAGCCGCGATCAGCGGCTGTCGGGGATCAATGAACACCGACCGGAATGACCAGGATCGACGGTATTCATGGATCCTCTTCCCGGCGCTACGCGCCGCCGAGGATGACGCTCTGGAAACTCGCTACGCGCGCTATGTATCCGCGCCCTCACCTCTCCCCGGCGGGGAGAGGTCGGCTCGAAGAGCCGGGTGAGGGGTATTCTGCCGCAAGGCTGCGGCCCTCACCCTGTCCCTCTCCCTCAAAGGAGAGGGAACGCTAGCGACTGCACGTTACAAAGCGGACCAGCGGCCGCGTTGGCTACTCATAAATGCATCGACATGCGGCGCGAGCCGCGATGAAGGAGAGAAGCGTGCCCGTAGAAGGTCTTTCCATCAATCTCGCGACCGTGCGCCAGCAGTGGGACATGCGCCAGGCGGTTGATGCCTGCCTTGCGCAGGGCATCACGGCGATCGCTCCGTGGCGTGATCAGGTCGCCAAGATCGGTCTCGACGAGGCAGCCCGTCTCGTCGCGAGCAACGACCTCAAGGTTACGGGTCTGTGCCGGGGCGGGATGTTCCCGGCGGCTGACGCGGCCGGTCGCACTGCGGCGATCGACGACAACAAGCGGGCCATCGACGAAGCCTGCGCCCTCCGCGCTGATTGTCTGGTACTGGTGGTGGGCGGCTTGCCGGAGAACTCGCGCGACATCGTCCATGCCCGTGAGATGGTGGCCGACGGCATCGCCGCCATCCTGCCGCATGCCCGCGCCGCCGGCATGCCGCTCGCCATCGAGCCCTTGCATCCCATGTATGCGGCGGACCGCGCCTGCGTGAACACGCTCGGCCAGGCGCTCGACATCTGTGAGCTTTTAGGGGACGGCGTCGGCGTCGCCATCGATGTCTACCACGTCTGGTGGGACCCCGATCTTGCTCGGCAGATCGCGCGGGCCGGCACCTTGGGCCGCATCCTCGCGCACCACATCTGCGACTGGCTGGTGCCGACGCGCGATCTTCTGCTCGATCGCGGCATGATGGGAGACGGCGTCATCGACCTTAAGGGCATCAGGCGGATGATCGAGGCAGCGGGTTTCCATGGCCATCAGGAGGTGGAGATTTTCTCCGCCGAGAACTGGTGGAAACGCCCGGGCGAAGAGGTGCTCGCCACCTGCGTCGAGCGCTTCCACACGGTGTGCTGAAGCGCGGTCACTCCCCTCCAGGGGAGGATGGCATGGCTTCATGGAAGGCAAGTCGGGTGGGTCCCCCTCCGTCTCGCTTCGCGAGCCACCTCCCCCGGGTCGGGGGAGGATCGGCACGGTTTCGCGGGAGATTGGTCCACTTAAAATAGAAGAGCTGGCTACGGAAGCGGCGCTCTCCCGCCTGCCCCTCAAGCCGCCTTCGGCGTAATGCCCGCGACGATGGCCTCCGCTTCCGCGATCGCCGCCAGCACGTCGGCTTCCGAAACGGGCTTGCCCGCGACCGTCAGCACCTCGCGCACATGCTCGATGATGAGATGGCGATAGGACTTCGGCCGCCGCAGGATTTCGCCCGCGAGGAAGGAGCGGATCGCCGGTGTCCAGATCTCGTTGTAGCGCTCGCGTTCCGGGCCAAAGGCGAACTGCGGCACCTCGCCATGGGGCCGTGAGGCGCGCTCCGCCTCGGTCGCAGCCACGTCGACTGCCTCGGCCGTGGTGATGACACCGTAGCGGACCTTCGCTTCGGCCGCGCCGAGAAGTTCCGCCTGAACATCGCAGCGCACGAGCTCCGGATCGCGCGCGAAGGGATCGCCGAAACCGCCGCCCGACGGCGTGATGATCCGCACCGCGTCGCCGCGCTTCATCTGCAGCACCCGGATCTTGCCGATCGACTCCTCGGGCTTGCCGGCCGGTTTGAAAATGACTTCGCCGAGCTTGCCGAAATGCCCGCCCCGGAAGCCCCAGGGGCGGAAGTTGAAGCGGTTCATGCCGCGCACGGTCATGCTGGCTTCGAGGCCGGTGTTCTCGATCTCCATCACCAGCGCCGCGCCGCTGCGCCACTGGCCGGCCGACTGGGTGTCGGGCACGAGATGGCAGGCGCGCATATGCATGACCGTCTCGACCTCGATGACCTCGGTCGGGATGCTCTTGAGCGCACCGGAGCGGCCGTCGACGCCGTCGATGCCGTCGATGCCCGTGCGCCCGCCGCCGCCGCCGATGATCGGGTTGAGCACGCTCACGCGCGGCCGCCCGGTTGAGGGGTCACGGGCATTGACGACGATGATGCCGACCATGCCGGCCCCCGCCGCCATCAAGCCATGCGGCAAGGCCTGGTTGAGACAACCGAGCACGGTGTCGAACACACGCGTGCCCGCCGCCACGCGCGAGCCCATGGCCGCCGGGAATTCGGCGTTGATGACCGTGCCGCGCGGCGCCTTCATGGTGATGGGCCGCAGCAGCCCGGCGTTCTTCGGCGCGCCCGGCTCCAGGCTCATCATGTAATAGGTCAGCGCCTGGGTCACATAGGGATGCGTGCGCTCGCCGATGATGAAGTTGTAGGCGGCTGCCACCTGCGGGTCGGTGCCGGTGAAATCAAGTTCGATTTCCTCCCCCTTGACACGCATGGTGGTGATGACGTGGGCGTGCTGGTTTTCTTCCAGCCCTTCGAGATAGTCGGAGAAGGTATATTCGCCGTCGGGAATGCGGGCGATGACCGATCGGGCTTTCAACTCGGCGAAATCGATGACCTCCTTCATGCCGGTGCGCACGGTCTCGACATCGTAGCGGTCGCAGAGCTGGTTGAGGCGCCGGTCCATGCTCTTGAGCGCCGACAGCATGGCCTGAAAGTCGCCCCACATTTCCTCGGGGATGCGGCTGTTGTCGAGGAAGATGTTCTTGGCGTCGGGGTTGAGCTCGCCCCGGCGGAACAGCTTGATCGGCCGCACCCGGAGCCCTTCCTGGAAGGTCTCGGTGAAGGCCGGCGAAATGCTGCCCGGCACCGCGCCGCCAATGTCGGACGCGTGGACGAACGACCAGCCGAAGGCGAGGAGTTCGCCGTCGCGGAAGATCGGGTAGATCATGGTCACGTCCATCATGTGCGTGACCAGGCCGTCCGTGAAGAACGGGTCGTTGGTGATGTAGCAGTCGCCCGGTTCGAAATTCTCGCGGCCGATGCGATCCAGCGTTTCCTGCAGGGGCAGGCCGATGAACACGGTGACGCCGGACTGGCTCGGATAGGCGAAGATATCGCCATCGGGCGTCGCCAGCGCGCATTGATAGTCCTGCACGAGTTTGACGAAGGTGGTATGCGCCGTGCGGTGCAGAACGGCCGAGGCTTCCTCGACGATCGCCGTGAAGCGATTGTTCATGATGGCGGTGCGGACGGGATCCATGGCAATTACTCGCGGGACAGGATGAGATCGCCGAAGTCGTTGACGACGGCGGTAAAATCGGGCGGCACGAGGATGGTCGTGTCGTCCTGCTCGATCATGGCGGGGCCGGGAATGCGGGAGCCCGCGGCGAGTCGGGCGCGGTCGAACACCGGCGCCTCGCGCCAGCTGTCGGCAATGCGGATCGGCCGGCTGCCCGCCTGCTCAACAGGCATGTCGCGCAGCTTCGCCTCGTCGGCGCCGGGCGCCGGTAGCGCGCCGGAGATGCGCACGCGCAGCTGCAGATATTCGACCTCCGCGCCGGGGTCGGAATGGCTGTAGAGCCTGTCATGCTCGGCATGGAAGGCCTCGGCGAGACGGCCGAGATCGCCGGCGGCGAGCACGTCCTCGGGAACATTGACCTGCAACTGGAAGGACTGGCCGCGGTAGCGCATTTCCACGAAACGCGCGATCGCCACCTTGACGAGAAGTTCCGGCGCGATCTGCCCCGCCAGCCACTCCCGGGCGCGGGTCTCGATCTCGGCGAATTCCGCCTTGAGAACATCGGCATCGATCGTCTGGCCGTGGACGGTTGCCACGGTGTCATGGACGAGCTGGGTGACGAGACCGCCCGAGGCGCAGAACACAGACGGCGTCGGCGGGATGAGCACCTGGCCGATGCCCATCTCACGGGCTAGCAGTGGGCCGTGCAGCGAGCCGGCACCGCCATAGACGACGAGCGTCACGTCCTCCGGGTCCACGCCATGGCGGGCAAGATAGGGCAGCACGCGCGCCACCATGTTGGAGGTAGCGACTGTCAAAGCCGCTTCGGCGGCGGCTCCCATGTCGAGCCCCGCCGCATCGCAGACAGGCTGCATTGCCCGCTCGGCGGCGGCGCGGTCGAGGCGCATGCGGCCGCCGAGGAAGTTGTCGGGGTTGAGATAGCCGCAGAGGAGATAGGCGTCGGAGACCGCGGGCTCGGTACCGCCATGGCCGAAGCAGGCCGGTCCCGGGCGGGCGCCGGCGCTGCGGGGGCCAACGCGCAGCACACGGCCGTCGAGCGAGATGATGGAACCGCCGCCGGCGCCGATCGCCTCGATTTCCGTGACCGGCATGCTGAGGGGGAAATCACCGACTTCGGCGCTCGACGAGACCGTGGCCGTCGCGTTGCGGATCAGCGAGACGTCCGTCGAGGTGCCGCCCATGTCGAAGGTCAGGAATTGCCCACTGCCGAGCCGCTCGGCCACCGCGAGCGCGGCCGTGACGCCGGAGGCCGGGCCGGAGAGAAGCGTTTGAACGGGAAACTGGCGCGCCTCGGCCGCCGCCATCGCCCCGCCGTTCGAGCGGGTGATGAACAGGCTCGCCTTGGGCAGGGTATCGGCCAGGAACGCCTCGATATCGGCGATATAGGTGTTCATCTTCGGCTTCACGAAAGCGTTGAGCACAGCCACGACCGCCCGCTCGTATTCGCCGATCTGCGGCCAGATCTCGCTGGAGAGCGACACGTCCACGTCGCCGAGTTCGTCGCGGATCGCCTCGCGCGCCGCCAGTTCATGGGCGGCGTTGCGATAGCTGTGATAGAAGGCGAGCGCAAAGCCTGTCGCGCCCCGCTCCTGCGCGGTGCGTGCCGCCCGTCGCACGCCGTCGAGATCGACGGGTTTGCGTACCGATCCGTCGGCCATCAGCCGCTCCTCGATCTCGAAAACGAGATGGCGCGGCACCAGCGCCGGCACGCGCTGGTTGAAGATGTCGGTGGGCTGCTTCAGGCGCAGGCGCTGGAGGTTGAGCACGTCGCGGAAGCCGGCTGTGGTCAGGAGTGCCACCGGGGGGGCTGAGCGTTCGATCACCGTATTGGTGCTGACGGTGGTGCCGTGGACGATCATGATCTCCTCGTCTGCACCGGCGCCGACGCGCCCGAGCATTTCCGTCAGGCCGGCCTTGAAGCCCTCGGCGTAGTTCGGCGGGGTGGACGGCACCTTGAAGGACACCGTTTCGCCGCCGGCAGAACGCCAGGCGACGAAATCGGTGAAGGTGCCACCAATATCGATGCCGATGCGAAGCATTTCACAATTCCTGTTCAACGACGCGATGGGCCCAATCGCGGGCCAGGGTCATCGCAACTTGGGATCGAGCCGGTCGCGCAGCCAGTCTCCGGAAAGATTGACGGCGAGCGCGGTGATGAAGAGCGCGAGGCCGGGAAAGACCGAGACCTCGGGATAGGTGCCCATGTAGTTGCGGCCCTCCGCGAGCATCCGCCCCCAGCTCGGCCACGGTGGCTGCACGCCGAGGCCGAGGAAGCTCATGCCGGCCTCAAGGATGATGACGCGCGCCAGCTCAAGCGTCGCGATCACCAGGACGGGCGTCAGAACATTCGGGAGGATGTGAACGAAGATGATGCGCAGATTGCCGACACCGATCGAATAGGCCGATTGCACGAACTCGCGCTCGCGCACCGCCAGCACCTGGCCGCGCACCACGCGGGCATAGCGAACCCAGCTCGTCAGGGCGAGCACGATGATGAGGTTCTGCAGGCTCGGGCCCAACGCCGCCACCACCAGGAGGGCAAGCAGCATCAGCGGGATCGACAACTGTACGTCGACCAGCCGCATCAGGATGCGATCGACCCAGCCTTTGTAGAAGCCGGCGAACAAGCCCACGACGACGCCAATGACGCCGCCGAGCCCGACGGCGAGCGCGCCGATCATGAGACTGACCCGGCCGCCATAGACGATCCGGCTGAAGAGATCGCGCCCGAGATGGTCGCCACCGAGCGGATAGCTCGCCAGATCGAGGAAATTGAAAGACGGCGGCGCGAAACGGCCACGCAGATTGTTGCGGACAGGGTCCGGCAGGCCGAAGAACGGCGCGAGCATGACGATCAGGATCACCGCCGCCAGCAGGACGAGGCCGATCCAGCCACTATGACCGCCGGCGAATGTGCGGACTTTGCGAAGCGCGACGATCATCGCGTCACCCGGATGCGCGGATCCAACAGCGGATAGATCAGGTCGATCAGCAGATTCGTGCCGACGAATATGACGGCGATCAGGAACACCCCGGCCTGAATGATCGGGAAATCCTTGTTCTCGATGGCTTGCAGCAGGAGCCGGCCGACACCGGGCCAGGAGAACACGGTCTCGGTCACGGCCGAGCCGCCGAGGAGTTCGGCGGTGAGGATGGCGACCATGGTGACCACGGGGATGAGGGCGTTGCGTCCGGCATGGCGGGTGTAGACCGTGACGGGCGGAAGCCCTTTGGCGCGTGCCGTGCGGACATAATCCTCCGACAGGGCGTCAAGCATACTGGAGCGGAACAGCCGCGAGACGGTGGCCGCGACGAAGATCGAGAGCGTCAGCACAGGCAGGACAAGCGAAGCCAGGCTGTCCCACCCGCCGGTCGGCAGCCAGCCGAGGTTCACGCCGAAATACAGGATCAGCATGATGCCGAGCCAGAACACCGGTGTCGCCTGCCCCAGGAGAGCCACCGTCATGGCCAGAAATTCGAGAAACGAGCCGCGTTTGACGGCGGCGACGAAGCCCGCGAGCGAGCCGATGATCACACCGAGCACAATCGACGAGCCGGCGAGGATCGCGGTCGCTGGCAGACGCTCCAGCACAAGGTCCATCGCCGGGCGGAAGAACTGGTAGGACAGGCCGAAGTCGCCCTGCACAGCGCGGATGAGAAAGTCGAGATACTGGATGATCATGGGGCGCTCCAGGCCGAGTTCGGCCCGGAGCGCCGCCACCTGGGCTTCCGGCGTCCCGAGGGGGAGGAGGAGGACGGCGGGGTCGCCCAGCATGCGGGTGACGACAAAGACGATCGTCACGATGCCCCATACGGCAACGAGCGCTTCACAGATACGCTCAATGATGTAGCGGGACATCGTGCAGGCCTTACTTCTTCACAACGTCGGTCGCGCGCACCCAGTCGTCGCCCCGCGCCTTCCATGTGATCTTTTTCGACGTGCCATAGGTGAAGGGCTGCGCGAACAGGAAGATCACCGGCGCTTCCTCGCACATGCGCGCAGTCGCGGTCTTGTAGGCCTCCAGGCGCTTGGCGGGATCGGTCGTGCCGCGACCGGCCTTGAGGGCTTCGTCGAAGGGCTTGTCGTCGAAATAGGCGGTCGGGTTGGCAGCGGCATAGAGGCCCAGCATGCCGTCGGCATCAAGCGTCGGCCAGGCCTGGCCGAGCAGCGCCATCTGGCCCATGTCGCGGCCTGCGTAGGTCTTGACCCAAGCTCCGAAATCCATCTCCTTGATGGTTGCCTCGACGCCCACTTCCTGCAGCTGTCCGGCGACGATCTGGCCGATCTCGCTCGCCATGAAATAGCGGTTGAGCGGGACTTCGAGCTCGATCTTCAACGGGGTGGTGACGCCGGCTTCCTTGAGCAGTTGCTTGGCTTTGGCAGGATCATAGGGATAGGGCTTGAGATCCTGGTTGAAGCCGAAATAGGCCGGCGTGAGGATCTGGCACTGGCTGACCGTACCGAGGCCGCCAAGCAGGGCCTCGACCATGCCTTCCTTGTCGACCGCATAGTTGAGGGCCTGACGCAGCTTGGTGTTGCCCGCGAGCGGCGCCTTCAAGGTATTCATGCGCACGACCATCGAGCGGCTGCTCGGCACCCAGCCGGCGTCCGCGCGGCCGCTCTTCTTGATGCGCTCGACGTCTTCCAGCGGCAGGTCGAAGGCAAGGTCGATCTCACCCGCGAGGATACCGGCGACACGCGCCGAGGCCTCGGGAATGACCCGCATGGACACTTCGTCGAAAGTCGGCTTCTCAAGAACCGCCTTGTCGTTCGGCTCGAGAATCAGCCGGTCGCCGGCAACGAACTGCTTCAGCTTGTAGGGGCCGGTGCCATAGGCCTCGGTTGCCGGATTATGCGTCTTCATCCATTCGGGCGAGAGGAAGAAGATCATCGACAGCTGATCGGGCAAGGTGGGGTATGGACCCTTGGTCTTGATGCGGACCTGAGTCGGGCTCACCACCTCGACCTCCGAGACCGGGTCGAACCATGAGCGGTTGCGTGACTTCGTCTCGGGATTGCGGATGCGGTCGATGTTCCATTTGACCGCTTCGGCATCCAGCGGTTCACCGCCCGGGAAGGTGATCCCCGGTTTCAGATTGAACAGCCAGGCGGAATCCCCTTCGGGCTGCCAGCTCTCGGCGAGCACGCCATAAAGCTTGCCGTCCGGGCCACGCGCCACGAGGGGGGAATAGAGATGCGTCGCAACGCTGACATCCGTGCCGACGACCTGTGCCTGGGTGGGGTCCAGGGTGTTCACAGTCGATGAAAGCGCGATGGTCAGCGTCTCCGCCGAAGCGCTGGAGGCAAGAGCCCCGGCAAGCGACGCACCGAGCCAGGCCGCGACGGTCAGTGATCGCAAGGATCCCGGCGCGGCGCCGGCCAATTTCGAAATCGTTGTCACCATGATCACCTCCCGAAAGGACGATCTGCCCGCTACGCCCGGGCCAGCGAATGTTCCCTTGGCTCCATTAGTAGTCAGAGACTGAATATTCTTTCAAGAGAAAAATAGGCTTCTGCGCGCGGCAAATGCTCGCGATCACTTTTCGTGTTGGGTGGGAGAACGGCTGCGATGGGGGCGTTCCGGCGAAGCCCGGTTCGCCGGAGGGTTTTATCGGAGCGAGGGGCAAGGGCATCGCGGGAAACATGGAACCACGCGCGCCATCCTCAGCGGCGGGGCGGCCAGAGGCGACCGGGATGATACGGGACGGTCATCCCCTGCTAACCTCTCCCTGGCGGAGAGAGGTCGCGCCGCAGGCGCGGGTGAGGGGGAAGCCCGCCGGAAAACGATGTCCCCTCACCCCAGCCCTCTCCCCGCCGGGGAGAGGGAGAAAGACGAGCGGCCTTCCCACATCGGCGGAACGGAAAAAGCGCGGGGCCTGTGCGCTGCAGCTTACACGATGACGCGAGACCGGAACGGATGCTCGCTTCTGAGTGTCTACTGGCTTAGCCAGCCTTGGCCTGGCGCTTGCGCGGCTCCGGCTTCGGCACGCGCTTGGCGGGGGAAAAGTCCTCCCGATCCGGCTCGAAGACGGGCTCGTAGGGCAGCCGGCTGCGCACGAAGGAGCGGATTTCCTCGCCGAGTGGAATCATGCCGAAGGACTGGCGGAGCTTGTAGAGCGCCGGGCCGAAGGTCTCCTCCACTTCCCCTTCGAAGCGCATCATGATCTCGGCGAGATAGAGCTCGTGCCGCAGGAACACCCCCGCAAGGTAGACAAAGGAACGATTCTCCGAAAAGGCGCCTTCCTGCCGGTCCTGGGAATGAATGAGGGCGCTGCCGAAGTCCGCGCAGATGGTGAAGAAGTCGGGGCCAAGGCTTGCACCGTTCCCTTCATGCGGCCACAGCCTGACATGGGGCAGATCCGGCAGATCCGGCTTCTCGCCATAATACACAAACAGGCATTCGACATTGCGATCGACGGCCTTGCGCAATTCGTCCCAGACTTGAGGCGCCAGGGTCGATGGGCTGCGCAGCACAAGCTGGCGGGTCGAGCCTGCGATCAGGGCGATCAGCCGGCGTTCAATGGTCACCCAGCCTTCAAGCATCTCCACATAGTCGGCGTTCGCGGGCGCGCTCAGGGTCGACAGGCGGCTGACGAGCGCGTCACAGCGCTTCTGGGTCTCGCTGGCCAGGGTGCCGAAGAACTGATCCGGCGGAACGGCGACATAGCGGGCCGGGCGGGCCGAGATCTGGGTGGTCGCGGCCCGCTTCATGAGGCCGCGGATGACATTGTAGGTATTGGGGACCGGCAGGCCAGCCTGGCGCGCGAGCTCGTAGGCTGTCGCCGGGCCGATGGCGACGAGGGCGACATAGACCTTGGCTTCGTGATCGGAGAAACCCACCGCGACCAGATCGCGCTGAACGTCCTGCAGGCCGCGTTCCAACGCCATATCCTATCCTCGCCTTATCGTTTACCGATTTGGTATCCCTCGCCTGCCCTACCACGGCTCGCATATAGCCACCAAGGCCAGGGATCGTATTATTCAATTATTGACTATCATGACGGGGATTACTACGAAACAAGGATTGTCCAGAATGGGAATGGAGCGATCCGGCATGAGCACGAGCGATGTGCAAGCTGTTGTGGCGATGATCGATGCCGAGACGGCCGCGATCATCAAGCAGGAGCCCGAGGAGACGAAGAAGCTGCGTGAAGGCCGGCTCGACGACAAGGCCGGTGCCTACGGACAGTATTTTGGCACCTGGGATATCGCCGCCGGCATGCTGCGCGACTGTTCCATGTATGCGCTCTATCCGCTGCTGCGTCTGGCGCGACAGAAACGAAGTGATCTCAATATCGCTGTCATGGCAGACGAGATGCTGCCACCCTATACGAATTACCTCGGCTATAGCGGCTTTCCGACGCTGGAGCGGCTGGGCGACGCGATGCGGCCGGTTCTGAGGGAAGCAACACCCGATGAAACCGATGCGCTGCTCTCAGCTTACCTGCGCTATGCGAACAGGCTTTACTGCTGGGTCTATCACTATTTTCCGTGGAACCTCGGCGAACACTATCGCTATCCCGATGATGCGGAAGCCCGGGCGGCTGCGGCCCAGGCCGTGCGCGATGCCGCCGCGATCGTCGATGGTTTCACCCCGAGCGATACCTTCATCAAGCTGACCTGGCAGCCGCTTGGCGTCAGCGTGCGCGCCTGGCTGGCTGTCGACCAGAATCCGGAGCTCTGCCGCGATCTCCTCGAGGCTCTGCCCTTCACCGTGCTGCAGGAACACCCGATGGTCACCGGCGAATCGATGTTTGCCTGGACTCCATTGACGACGACGGCGCCGGTTCACGTCACCGAAGAAATCCGGTTTGCTCCCATCGGACGCCTGCGCTTTTCGCAGCGCACGGGCCAAAAGCTCGTGGTGCAGTATGGAGCGACAAAGGAAACAATCCGCGCGCCGCTTCTCGGCGGCGTGGTCGCTGAAGACAGGGCGAAGCTGCCGGCCGTCGGCCGCGCGGTGTGGGACGCGACCTATGCTTCGAAGGATCTGATCTGGCTCACCGTCGAGCGCGCCTGATCGGCATCAGGCGGCAACACGGCGCCGCTCGCGCGCCTCGCGCAGCATCCCGAGAAAAGCGCGCATGACGAAGGCATGATCGTGCCAGGTGCGGCCGCTGACCAGGTTGCCGTCGATGACATAGGGCTCATCCACGAAGATGCCGCCACAGACCTCCAGGTCGAAGCGGCATTTGCGCACGCATGACATGCGCCGCCCGCGTACCCTGTCCGCGCGGGCGGGGATCTCCACGCCGTGACAGACGCTGGCGATCGGCTTGCCGGCATCGAAGAAATGCTGGGTGACGCGGATGAGATCATCGTCATCACGAATATATTCGGGCGCGCGTCCGCCGCTGAAAAAGATCCCGGCATAGTTGGCGGGATCGATATCGCGGAAGGCGACGTCCGCTTCGATCTGATACCCCTCCCACTCCCGGGTGATGGTCCAACCCGGACGTATCTCGTGCAGAACCATCTGGAACAGGCGCTTCTGCGGCCCGGCCACGACGGGCAGGAAATCATCTTCCTGCAAGCGCAAGATGGGGTAAAGCGTATCGAGCGTCTCCGACGCATCCCCGACGATAATAAGAACTTTATCCTGCTGCATGTTCCGTTCTCCGGAAATATTGCGCGCGTACTTGCCGAGATCTTGAACGAAGATGCGTATAAACAGTTCGCAAGGCGCGTCCGACCAAGGGCTGGCGGACCGTGGGCTAGGCTACGAGTGACGGTCGGTGTTCATCGAACACGCCCCGTTCGAGAAAGATGCGGGTGATCTTGTCGACGAGATCTGCGAAACGCGGATCAACTCGCGCTCCGAGCCCTCGCGGGCGCGGTAGATCGACCTTGAAAACACTGTCGATCGTGCCGGGCCGTGGGCTCATGACGATAACCCTGTCGGCAAGCAGCACCGCCTCGTCGATCGAATGGGTGATGAAGAACACCGTCATGCGGTCGCGCGTCCACAATGTCTCGAGATCAAGCCGCATCTGCTCGCGGGTGAGCGCATCGAGCGCGCCGAACGGCTCATCCATCAGGAGGATGGTCGGCTGGTGGATAAGGCCGCGCGCGATGGCCGCGCGCTGCTGCATGCCGCCCGACAACTCGAAGGGATAGCGATCCATGAACTGGCTGAGACCCACTGCGTCGAGCAGGCTCTCTGCGCGGGACCTATAGTCCTTCACATTCAGCCCGCGCAACTGGATCTGCAGGAGAACGTTGCCAAGAATGTCCCGCCAGTCCACCAGCGTCGCCCTCTGAAAGACTATGCCGGTATCGGAGCGGGGGCCGCTGACAACGTCCCCCGCCACACGCACGACGCCCTCGGTTGCCGCTGTTAGGCCGGTAACGAGCCGCAGGAGCGTGCTCTTGCCGCAGCCCGAAGGACCAACCACCGCGACGAACTCGCCCTGGCGAATGTCGAGATCGACCTCTTGCAGCGCAACCGTCTGCTGAAGGCCGCGGATGAAGGTCTTGCCGACACCCGCGAGCGCAATATGTGCAGCCGCCATGGCAGTGTTATTCAACGTAGGCGTTTGTGAAGAAGGCACTCGCGGGTTTGTCGGTTTCAACGCCCTGGTATGTCTTCAGCAATTTCAGCGTATTGGCCCAATCTGCTTCGGCCCCGACCCCGATCGGCTTGCCCTTTGTATTGGGGGATTCCATCTTCGCGAGAGAGACATCCATTTGCTGGCGCAGGATCTTGGGGTCAAGAACGGGCTTGCTCTTGAGGGCGGCGGCGATCACGCCGTCCGGGTCTTTCGCTGCTTCGGCGAAGGTTTTTTGCGTCGCGCGGGCGAAGCGCTTGACGAGGTCCGGCGATTTCGCGGCTGTCTGATCATTCGTGACGAGGGTCAGGCCGACCAGCTTGACGCCGAGGTCGTCGAAGGACAGCACGGAGGCGGGCACGCCTTGTGCCTCCATCACGAAGGATTGGGCATCGACGCTGCCAAGCGTTGCGTCGGCGCGCTTTTCGAGCACGGCCACGACTTTCGCCGCGGCGTCCACATTGACCAGCTTGATCTTGCTGGCATCGAGCTTGTTAGCGGCCACCACGGCAGGAAACAAGGCCGTCAGCGCATCACCCGCGGTGATGGAAATCGTCTTGCCCTCAAGGTCCTTCGCCGTCTGGATTTTGGCGTCCTCGCGCGCGACCACGGCAAAGATGCCGCTGTTCATCAGCGACATGACGGTCTTGATCGGAATACCTTTCGATACGCTAACAATGACGGTGCCAGCATCGACAATGCCGAAGGTGTCGCTGTTGGCGCCGAGAGCTTGCGCCGTCGCCGCGCCGCCTCGCCCTTCGTTGATGGTGAGATCGATACCCTCGTCGCGGTAGAAACCCTTCTCCACGCCATAGTAAAATGGAGCGTGGAAACCGAGCAATTGCCAGTTGAGCCTGAGGCTCGCCTTATCAGCAGCCGATGCGCTTCCAAGGCCGATGACAATTGATGCCGCCAAACCTGCGGCGATGCCAACGAAACGCTTCATCGTCATGTCAATTCCTCCCCATTTGAAGCTCGTTATTGAGCTGTTGACGTCTTCTTATGGTATTTTTTTATGCGCCATGGCTCAGTCTTGCGACGTGCCAAGGAAGAACAATCTTTTCAAGTAGCTCGATGAGATAGTAGAATCCGAGTCCGATCACACCAAGCACAAGAATTGTCGCGAAGACCATCGCGGTCATCAACTGACCGTTGTAGGTAATGATGAGATAGCCGAGGCCGTTGTCGGAGGAGACGAATTCCGCGACGACGGCCGCTGTGGATGCAAGAGCGGCAGCGACCTTGAGGCCTGTGAAGATGGAAGGCAGCGCGCTCGGAAACTGGATCCGCATGAAGGTTCGCAGGCCCCTGGCGCCGGTGGCGCGCGCGAATTCCATGATGCCGGGATCGACCGTTTTGAAGCCCACAACTGCGTTCACGATGATCGGGAAGAACGTCAGGAGGAACACCAGGAGCAGTTTTGGCATCGTCCCGAAGCCGAACCAGATAATAAACAGCGGCGCGATGGCAATCTTCGGCACGATCTGCAGAAAGACGACGATCGGATAGAAGGCGCGCTCGAACAGCGCGGAATAGGCGAGCGCCATGGCAAGCGGAATGCCGACCGCCGCGCTCAACAGGAAGCCACCGACCATATTGATCGTCGTTGGTATGGCGTTATCGGCGACATGCGCCCAGTTGACGGCCAGGCTTCTGACGATCGTGCTGGGGGATGGGAAGAGATAGGCGGGAACGTCGAGAGCCCGGACGGCAACCTCCCAAGCCAAGATAAGACCGACGGCCGTCAGGATGGCGAGGGTGGGAAAGCGCCGGTCTGTCATTATCCCGTCCTTGATGTCCGCATTTGAGCCTCGGCGATGCGGCGGCAGAAGGGAGCAACGGCCGCCTTGCCGGCGATGGCCGCCGCCGCTTCGTTCAGGGATGGGGCCAGTTCGCTGAGTTTGGCCTTGGTCCACCGAACGGTCGGGCCGACGATGGCAACACTTCCGAGAAAGACGCGGGTTTTCGGGTCGAGGATCGGCACTGCGATAGCGGCCGCGCCGAGATCGCCCTCGTCATAGGCCAGTGCATAGCCCTGGCGTTCCACGCGAGACAGCTCGAGCGCGAGTTCGTCCTCTGACTGAATGGCGCTGGGGCCCGTGTCCGGGCTTCCCATCAGCCCCTGGTTGCGCACGAGTCGCAGCGCCTCGGCCCGCGGCAGCGATGCCAGGAAAACCTTGCCTGCCGCCATGGTGTGCAGCACCACGGGGCGGCCGAGATTGGCATCGAAACGCAGGCCCGGCTTGGCGCCTTGTGCTTCGCTCAGAATGACGAGGCGATCATGGTCGCGCCAGGCAAGCCGCACCAATTCGCCCGAGAGCGCGGCCAGTTCATCGAGCGTCGGCTGGCAGATATCAAGAAAACCGAGTTCACCGAGGTGCTTGAAGGCGATGAGCGCCAGGTCCAACGTCAAGGCGTAGTTGCCGCTTGCCTTGTCCTGACGGACGATGCCACGCCCGATCATGTCGGTCAGCAGCCGATGCGCCGTTGGCTTGGACAATCGCGACGCTTGTGCCGCCTCCTGCAGTGACAAGCCGGAGGCCTGCTCCGTCAGAGCGCCCAAGAGGTCAAAGATTCGATCGACGGCGGTGCGCATGAAAAAACCGGAATTGCATTCCGATAATTTTGTGGCCCAAGCAGCCGGGGCCGTCAAGGCCTATGTGTGGTTTCCACGCCCGAGCAGCAGAAAAAACGCTGGCAAATGGCCTCTTGACTTGTATTGAATTTGTATCTTTTATGCTTGAAATAACTCCGAGGGCCTTTGGTTGATACGCTATCAGGAGATCGCCAATGATCTGCGAGGAAGCCTCGAGGCGGCCGGTGATCTGACGCGCGCCATCGCTTCGGAGAACGAGCTGTGTCTGCGCTACAGCGTGAGCCGCACGACAATCCGCGCGGCCCTCAAGCAACTGGAGAACGAGGGGCTTATCGAGCGCCGGCAAGGCAAGGGGACTTTCTACAAGCCCCCTCACATCGCCAAGAATCTCGGCAGCATCGTTGATTTCCATACCGAAGCACGCCTCGCGGGCCGCGTTCCCACCACCCATGTCGTCGCAATGGAAACGCGCCTGGCAACACCTGCCGACACAGCGCTATTCGGGCTTTCCATGGCCAAAGCCGGCGTGGTGGAACTCACCCGCCTGCGCAAGCTCGATGCACAGCCCGCCGTCTTGCAGCGCTCGCTGCTCGGCCGGCCGGTCGTCAAGGGCATCACGGCCGGGATGCTGGAGAATGCTTCACTCTACGGGCTTCTTGCCGAGCGCAACGGCATACGTGTCGCCACGATCGAGGAAACCCTGGAGCCTTGCCAGGTCGATGCGCAGGACGCGCATCATCTCGATATCCCCGTCGGCAGTGCGGTGTTCCGCTCGCATCGCGTGGCCCGTGATCGCGATGGAGCGGTCATCGAAGTCAGCGACAACCTCATTCGAGGTGATATCTACCGCTTCACCATTCGTCGACAGGTAGACACCGACATGCAGAACACCATGCGAGGGACGATATGAGCGTCGTCCTCGCCTTTGATCTTGGCGGCACGAGCTTCCGGGCTGCTCTCATCGACGCCGCGGGCACGATCCACGCCGAATGCGCGATTTTCGGGCCGACGATCATTGATCGCCTCGGCTGGTCGGAGATCGACGCCAACGACTGGTGGCAAACCCTGATCGAGGCATGTCGCCGGCTGGCGGAAGAGGAGCCCGACCTGTTCGCGAGCGTCGCTGGCATTGCCATCTGCGGCGTCACGCGCACGCAGGTCTTCCTGGGACGGGATGGTCGCCAGCTGCGCCAAGCCATGACCTGGAAGGACACGCGGGCCGACGTGACAGCCAAGCGCCTTCAGGACACCCTGCCGCAGGCACATCCGGAGACCGGCAAGATCAACGCCTTCCATCCGCTTGCTCGGCTGGCGTGGCTGCGCGAGCAGGAGGCGGGAACCTTCCGCAGCCTTGCGAGCGTCCTTGAGCCCAAGGACTATCTCAACTTCCGTCTCACGGGCGTACAGGCGGGCGATCCGGTGTCCATGGCGCGGCTTATGGCCTCGGCGCAGGCCGTGGATGGCACCGATCTGTTGTCCGCCATCGGCGCGTCCTCGACGCTTCTGCCGCGCGCGATCGAGCCCTGTGATGCAGTCGGCCGCGTCCTCGACGGCCTGCCCACACCGCTTGACCGGATCGCAGGCGTGCCGGTGTTCTGCTGCTCCAGCGATACCTGGGCGGCAGCGGCCGGACTTGGTGCGCTGCGCGCCGGCTATGCCTACAATATCTCTGGCACCACAGAGGTGCTGGGGCTTATCAGTGAAACACCTGCCGAGGCCGAAGGCCTCCTGACCGTCGATTGGCGCGGCCTGCACCAGCTTGGCGGTCCGAGCCAGAATGGGGCCGATACGGTTGCCTGGCTGCTCTCGCTGCTTGGACGGATCGACGGCGACTATTCCGGTGTCGGCAAGGCGATGGAGGCTCTGCTTGCCGGGCGCCGGCACCCGCAGCCGCTCGTCTTTCTGCCTTATCTGCAAGGCGAGCGCGTGCCCTATTGGGACCCAACCTTGCGCGGCGCGCTGGTTGGCCTCAATCGCCAGCATGGTGCCACTGACGTCGCCTGGGCCGTGCTGGAAGGCATCGCCTTCCTCAATCGTATCGTGCTCGAAAGAGCAGAGCGGGCCGCTGGCCTGAAGGTCACGGAAATCCGCTTCGGCGGCGGGGCCGCCGCGAACCCGGCATGGCGGCAGGTTAAAGCCGATGTGTGCGGCCGGCCGATCGTCGTCGGAACGTCGAAGGAACCCGGCTTGCTCGGTGCTGCGATCGTGGCCTGGACAGGCCTTGGCCGCTTCGTGTCGCTCGCCGAAGCACAAGACGCTCTCGTCTCCGTCGCCAGTCGCCACGAGCCGGACCCGACCCGTGCCGCGATCTACGGCCAGCTGTTCGCCCTGTTCAGGCAAAGCGAGCAGGCCCTTGCCCCCATTTCGCGTGACCTCGCGGCCCTCTCGCGCCAGTCCGAGATGCTGCCGGGTGTTCATGCATCACCTCTGACCGCTACCAAGGACCCATGACCATGAAGACCCTCGTTCGTGACGAATATGGCCTCGATCACCTGCTGATCGGCTGCGTCCACACGCTCGCCCTGCCCGGCACACCGCTCTACGATCGCGCCGGCGGCATGCGCAAGATCGTCGCCCAGGCCCGTGAGGAAGCGAAGATCCTGGAGGACGCCGGCTTCAGCGCGCTCCTGTACACGAACGAATCCGACATGCCCTACGAGGCGAACATGCCGATCGAAGTGATCACGGCCATGACCGATGTGATCGCCGAGTGCCAGGCGCATACCAAGTTGCCTCATGGCGTCAACATGCTGATCGATCCGCCGGCCTCGATCGCGGTGGCCCACGCCACGGGCGGGCGTTTCGTGCGCGCCTTCCTCACGGGCTCGCTCGTCGGCGATATCGGAACGATGACCCCCGATGGCGCCCGCGCACTGAGGCTCCGGGCCAATCTGGACGCTGAGAACATCCGCATCATCTGCAACGTCACGCCGGGCTTCTCGATCAACATCGACACCCGGCCTGTCGAGCAGCAGGCATCCGGCGCCGTCTTCATCGGCCTCGCCGATGTGGTCTGTGTCAGCGGCCCGGCAGCAGGCAAGGAGGCGGATGTCTCGCTCATCGAACGCGTCGCGCGGCAGGTTCCGGACACGCCGGTCGCCGTCGGCACCGGCGTCGCGGAAGAGAACATCGCGCGCCTTGCCGAGGTGGCAGACATCTTCATCGTCGGCACGTCGATCAAGAAGGACCGGCAGACGCTCAACGCCGTCGAGCCGGCGCGGGCGCAGGCTTTCGTGCGCGCCTATGAAAACAGGAAGGCGGGCTGATCATGGCGGCTCCCGTCACGCTCATCACTGGCGCCGCCGGCGGCATCGGCAGTACCCTCGCCCATTTGCTCGCCCGCGCGGGTCACAGGCTCATCCTGTCCGACCGGGATGCGGACGGCCTCGAGGCGCTCTCGCGGAGCATCGAGCAGGCTGGCGGCGAAGCCGCCTTTCTGGCGGGCGACGTACAGGATCGGGAGTTGCCCGGTACACTCGTCACCTTCGCCGTGGAGCGCATGGGCCGGATTGACAATCTCGTGACGGGCGCAGGCGCTTCTCGCGCCGTGCCGCTGGTCGAGATGGACGACGACGAGTGGGACAGGCTCGTCGACATCAATCTCTCGGCGGTGTTTCGCATTTCCAAAGCGGTCACGCGGCAGATCGTTGCCCAAGGCGAGGGGGGCGCGGTCGTCCATATCTCGTCCATCGCCCATGCCAACGGCGGGGCCAATCTGGCTTATGGCTCGGCCAAGGGCGGCGTCGCGACATTGACGCGTGGCATGGCCCAGCAGCTTGGTCCGCAGGGGATCCGTGTCAACGCGGTGGCGCCCGGCATCATCGACACGCCGATGGTGCGCAATGGCTTTGCCGCCCAGTTCAATGGCCTGGTCGCGGGCGCGGCGGTCCGCACGCCTCTCGGCCGGCTCGGCCGGCCCGAAGATGTGGCGGAGGTCATCGCTTTCCTGTTATCGCCGGCAGCGGCCTTCGTGACAGGCGCGCTGATCCCTATTACAGGCGGGATAGAAATTCTTTCGCCGATTTCGACGATCGCCCGTGGAGACTGACGACAATGAGTGTGACGACCGCGCAGTCGCCCCAAAGCCGCCGGGCCGTGTTGAGTGAAGTCGTCGGCCGCTATGGCACGGCGATTGCCGGGGTAATCCTGATCGCCTTTTTCGTGATCTTCGCGCCGAATTTCGCGACACCGGTCAACATCGTCAATGTCATCAAGGACACGAGCTTTCTCGCGATCCTGGCGCTCGGCTTCACGCTCGCCTTCACGGTCGCGGAGCTCGATCTGTCGATCGCCGAGATGGCGAGCCTTTCCGCTGTTGTGGCTGGCTGGTTCGTGCAGGCGCAATATCCGCCGCTCGCCGCGGTCGCGGCCGCCCTCGCGGTCGGCGCGGTGCTCGGCGCCATAAACGGCTTCGGCGTGACACGGCTGCGCGTGCCCTCCTTGATCATGACGCTCGGCACGGCCGCCGTTGCCAAGGGGCTCGCCTTCATGATCACCCAGGGCGTCGCCTTCGTCGGCCGCTGGCCGGTCGGCTTCACGGGTCTCGCGCGGGGCACGACGTTCGGTCTGCCCAATCTGGTGCTGTGGCTTGCCGGCGTCTCTCTGTTCGCCTACGGCCTCGTGAAATGGACCAGGACGGGCGCCCACATGGTGGCGACGGGCGAAGCTGACGAGGCCGCGCGCCTGGCCGGCATCGCGACGGCACGCATGAAGCGGATCGGCCTCCTGCTGTCGGGCCTCTTCGCCGGCATCACGGCGGTGCTCCTCGCATCCAACCTGTCGTCGGCGGCGCCCAACATGGCCGGCGACTACCTTCTCTATGCGATTGCGGCCGTCCTCCTCGGCATGACGATGTTCGAGCCCGGCAAGCCCAATATCGGCGGCACGGTCTTTGCCGCCATTGTGCTCAAGGTGCTTGGCAACGGGCTCGTCCTTCTGGGCGCTCCCTATTACGTGCAGGACATCGTGCTCGGCATCATCATCATCGGCTCCGTCGCCTTTTCGGCGAGTGCCATGAAGAAGGCCGCCTTCAAGGTCTGAATGCGCAAGTTTTGAACTTGGGAAAAGTGACAACAAGGTAGCAGTGAGGGGACAACAGATGTTTGGATTGAAGAGACTTGTCATATCGGCCGCTGCGCTCCTGGCGCTCGGTCAGGCCGCCCAGGCCTTCGAGCTCGGTGTGATCGGCTTCCAGTTCACCTCCGAGACACATGCCCGCGTGGCCAACGCGGCGGCCGCGGCTGCCAAGGAAAAGGGCTGGAACGTCACGCTGCTCAATTCCGAGGGCGCGCTTCCGAAACACGCCGAGCAGTTCGACGCGCTCATCGCGAAGAAAGTCGATGCCATCATCGTTGCGATGGGCAAGCCGGTCGAGGCGGACGCGCAGTTCAAGGCAGCCAAGGATGCCGGCATTCCGGTCATCACCGTGCAGTCCGGCGTGAGCCCCCATGCGCTGTTCGATATTCAGAGCAATGAGTACAAGATCGGCGCTGAGGCGGCGCTCTTCCTGCTCGGCCAGCTCGGCTTCCAGGGCAATATCGTCACGGCCCGTTTCGACCTGAACATCGCGTCGCGCATCCGTGGCAAGATCCTCGATGTCGTCCTGTCCGAAAATCAGGGCGTGAAGGAACTCGGCAAATTTTCCATGGCCCGCACCCAGAGCTGGCGGGATGACGTGCGCGCCGGCATGCAGGCCCTCCTTCTGCAGAACCAGGGCAAGATCAACGGCATCTGGGCGTCCTTCGACGGACAGGCCTATATCATCGACGATCTCCTGCAGGCGCAGGGTGTGAAAAAGGGCGACATTCCGCTGATTTCCGTCGATGGCGGCAAGGAGACCTACGAGCGCATCGCCGATCCGCAGTCGACGCTCGTCGCCAGTGTGTCGATCCCCTTCGAGGAGATGGGCAAGCAGGCCGTCGACGCCGTGCAGGCGATCGTCGTGGACAAGAAGCCGAAGGAAACGGTGACGAGCGGCCCCTATCTGTTCGTCGATGCGGTCCTCGTCGACAAGAACAACGTGAAGCAGTTTCTGAAGTAAGCCCAACGCCACCCGTGTCACACGAGACGCGGGTGGCCGGACCGCCGATTGTCTTCACCCAAAAATCTCCTCGAATTTCCTCTGGTCTGAGAGCAAGACGATGACCGATGCTGCGGCAAACGCCTCTCCTCTCCTTTCCCTGCGCGGCATTGGCAAAAGCTATGGCCCGGTGGTGGCTGTACGCGATGTCGATCTCGACATTTATGCGGGCGAGGTGGTCGCCATCTGCGGCGACAATGGTGCCGGCAAGTCGAGCCTCATCAAGGTGATCTCCGGCGCCGAGGAACCGACGTCCGGCATGATAGCGATGCGCGGCAAGACGGTGCGTTTCGCCTCACCCCATGATGCTCTGGAGCACGGGTTGGCGACGATCTATCAGGATCTCGCGCTGGCGCCCCGCCTGTCCATCGCCCAGAACGTGTTCATGGGCTCGGAACTGACGCGCCCGTTCGTTCTGCCGTTCCTGCGGGTCCTCGACAAGGCGAAGATGATCGAGGAATCGCGTCGCTATCTCTCACGCCTCTCCATGGCCATCCAGGATATGACACGGCCGGTGGAGCGTCTCTCCGGCGGCCAGCGTCAGGCGGTCGCTATCTCGCGCGCACTGCGGTGGAATGCCGACATCATCATCATGGACGAACCGACGGCCGCACTTGGCGTGAAGGAGACGGCACTCGTGCTCGACCTCATCCGCACGCTCAAGGCGGGCGGCCACACCGTGATCCTCATCAGCCACAATATGCGCGATGTGGTTGCCCTCGCCGACCGCGTGGTCATCATGGGGGCGGGCCGCAAATTCGTCGATCGGCCGATCGGGGACCTTACAGCGGACGATCTCACCCATCTCATCATGAGCGGCAACGCGCGCGCCGCCTGAGGCCCTTGCCGCTTTAGACCCTTGCCGCCGTCGCAACGAGACGTGAGCCGTGAGCGAAATCATCATCATCGATACCGACCCCGGCCAGGATGACGCCGTTGCCATCCTGCTTGCCGTGGCGGCCGGCGAGCAACTGGCGCTCGATTGTGTCACGACGGTCGCCGGTAATGTGCCGGTGGCGCAGACGACGGCGAACGCCCTGCGGGTACTCGATCTCGCGGCCCGCGCCGACATCCCGGTCTATCGCGGCGCCGAACGGCCGCTGATCGTTGCGCTCGAGACCGCCGAATTCGTCTGTGGCCCGGATGGGCTCGATGGGGCCGCGCTACCGCCCCCGTCGCGCGAACCCGACGCCGGGCATGCGGTGGATGCCATCATCAGCCGGCTGCGCGCCGCGCCCGACGGGCTGACGCTGTGTCCTCTCGGGCCGCTCACCAATCTCGCCCTTGCCTTTCGACTGGCACCCGACATCCTGCCGAAGATCCGCCGGATCGTCATGATGGGCGGGGCCATCGGGCTTGGCAACATTACGCCCGCGGCCGAATTCAACATGCATGTGGACCCCCATGCGGCCGCGATCGTTTTCGATTGCGGGCGGCCGATCGTGATGATGGGGCTTGGCGTCACCCTGAAGGCGATCGCGACCCATGAGCAGATCGCAGGCTTCGCGACGCTCGGGACGGCAGCGGGCCGTTCCATCCACGGCATGCTGACACGGCCTCGCCCCGGCAGCCTCGGGACTGTCGGGCATCCCATGCACGACCCCTGCGTCATTGCTTATCTGCTGTGGCCGGAGCTGTTTTCCGGCCGCGACTGCTACGCCGCAATCGCCACTGAAGACGGCCCCATGCGTGGGCGGACCACCATAGACTGGAACGGGCGCCTGAAGCGTCCCGCCAATGCGCATGTCATCGCCGAGGTCGAGGCGCACGAACTGTTCGAGCGGATGACGCGGCTCATCGCGACCTTGCCCTGAGGCGATCCGGCCCATTCCGCACATCATTGAGGATGAACAACACCATGGCGCATCTTGTCGAGGACCTTCAGCACGAGGCCGCGGCGGCGATCGAGGCGATGCAGGGGGCGGCACTCGCGGCCCGCCACGCCCATGCCCGCGCTGAACTGATGCGCCATATGCTGACCACCGCGCGCAAGGTCAAGGACAAGCCAAAGGCTGAGGCTGTCGAAACGGTGGTGACCGAATGGATGGATGCGTGGCATCTCGCCCGCGCCGAATGGCCCCATATCGCGCGGGAGATGGAGGCCTTCACGGAAGCGTTCTACGACTATGCCAACGCGCCGACGGACACCCATGATGTGCGTCTCAGACAGACCGTGGAAACGCTCGATGCGGCGCTCGCCAGGGAAGGCACCACGATTTCCGACCAGATGGCCTGGCGGTCACAATGTGCCCACGGCTGGTGGGACTGGGTGCGGCCAACACCCACAGAGCTGCCGGGCCGTAAGGAACGTCCGAGCGTGCCGCAACCTGCGGCAGGCGAGCCGTTCTGGCAGGCTGGCTGCCCCGATTTCTGTAAATGATCAAGACTTGCCAATGAGACTGATTGGGCGGCTTTGCGTATCCCTTTGAACACGCAGCATCCTTGCCGTTCAAACCCGAGGCGGATCCAGCACGATACGCACCAGCGTCTCTCCGGTTGCCGCACTACGGCCCGGGGGTTGGGTGCAACCGCGCTCTCCGTCTTATTCGGCCCCGACGAGGGGCCGGACTTCTTCGGATGCGTCCTCCGCCAAACGCACTGCCCGGCTGAAATCCGGCGGGCCGCCGCTTCGCCTTACCCATAACGGATCCCCATAGCTGCGCCCGAGCGCCTGGGCCTCCTCCCAGACACGGCGCGCCATCTTGAGCCGCATGGCCTCGTCCGTCGCCGCGATCGGATAGGAAATGGAGAAGGCAAAAATTTCCCCCTCATTGGCATGGCCGACGGCGGCAGCCGTTGCTGCGACACCCGGTGTCCCCGTGCTGATCGCAAGGCTTACGCCGCGTTCGCGGATTTCCGCCAGAATGCGGCTGACGTCGTCGGGGCGGTCCATCCACACCGGGTCTGTTGCCACGATATCCAATGCCCTTGCCTCCGGCAATTGAGCAAGGAGTGCGCGGCCACTGGCGGTCTGGAACGCAGGCGCATGCTGTCCGACATCACGGATAAGCCGCAAGGGATAGCTTCCATGCTTGCGACGGGCGATGAATAATCCGTCTTTTTCAAGCTTGCTGATGTAGCCGACAAAGCCGAATTCCTCTGTCAACTTGTCGGATACGCGCTCCATCATGGCCAGGAGGCCATGCTGTGCCATGTAGAGCTCACCAAGAACGAGTGCCCGCGGCCCGGCAACGTAACCGAAGCCCCCGCCTTCCCGCTCCAGCAGGCCGCTCTCGCCCATCGCCTTGAGAAGCCGCGACACCGAGGTCTTGGGCAGACCCATGAGGCGCGATGCCTCCCCCACCCTGAGAACAGGGTTCTGGGCATTCAGAAGCGAAAGAATGCGTAATGCGTTGTCCAGTGAACTCATCGACGCCTCCCTTCGAAGTGTTCCATATACAGCAACGGTATTGACAAATATGCTGCCCGCAATGTTGGTTAGTCGTCAAGGCTTGATTTGGCGTGCTCAACTTTGAGACACGGCATGACCAGCCAATGGCGAGAGCGAACGAATGCTGAGAATTGGCGTCGATATTGGTGGCACGTTTACCGACTTTGCCATCTGGAAAGATGAAGCCGACGGGTACGTCGATATTGGCAGTCACAAAGCCCCGACCTCCCGGCCGAATTTCGCCGACACGGTGAAACAGGGTGTGCGGGATCTCGTTGCGCGATATGGCGTGGCCCACGACAGCCCCATCCTCGTTGTCCATGGCACGACGGTCAGTACCAACGCGGTCATCGAGCGGTCCGAGCCGCCGATCGCACTGATCACGACGAAGGGCTATCGTGATCTGCTCGGCATCGCGCGCCTTCGGCTCGACAAGCCGGTCGATTTGTTCAACAGACGAACTACGCCTCTTGTCCCCCGCGAAAATGTATTCGCCATTACGGAGCGAATACTATCAGATGGCTCCGAGGACATTCCGCTGGATGAGGCCGAGCTCATCGCAGCCGTCGAGACGGCCGTTGCCCGCGGGCTCAGCACCATAGGCGTCTGCTTCCTGCATGCCCATCGCAATCCCGCTCATGAACGGCAAGCTGTTGAGCTGATTCGCGGACGCTTTCCGCACGTCGAGGTCATGGCCTCGCATGAGGTCTGGCCGCAGCAATCCGAATATGAGCGGGCGATGCTCACGCTGCTCAACGTTTATGTGAAACGGCTTATGCAGGGATACCTCAGGGATATTGACGATTTTCTGGGGGAAAACTATCCAAATGCGAAACTTTACATAACAAAATCAAACGGCGGCATCATGTCCGCGGTCGAGGCGCGCGAGCTGCCGATCCATACGCTGCTCTCCGGGCCCGCGGCGGGCGTGACCGCCGCGCAAACGCTTGGCCGCTATCTCGGGCTCGATCGCATCCTGACCTTCGACATGGGCGGGACCTCGGCTGACGTCTCCCTGATCGATGGCGGCCGGCCGATGATCACGGCCCAGGCGGAAGTCGGCGATTTCCCACTCATGATGCCGGTCACGGCCGTCGAGGCGATTGGCGCGGGCGGCGGCTCAATCGTGTGGCTGGACGGTGGCGTGCTGAAGGTCGGGCCACGAAGCGCCGGCTCCTTGCCGGGGCCCGCGTGCTACGGGCTCGGCGGCACCGCGCCCACATTGTCCGATGCCTATCTCATCACCAATTATCTCTCTCCGAAGGGGCTGCTCGGCGGGCGCGTGGCGCTCGACCGCTCCTTGGCGGAGAAGGCTTTCGCGCCGATCGCTGACGCGCTTGGCACCGACGTCGTGGCGGCAGCTGAAAGTGCTATCGATGTCGCGACCTCGAACATGCTCGCCAAGATTTCCCCGTTCCTCGCCCGGCTCGGCGTCGGCGCTTCGGACCTGACGCTGATGATCTTCGGCGGCGCTGGCGGGGTTCATGGCCCCATCCTCGCCAGCGAGATCAATATCGGCCGGATGGTGGTCCCGCGCCTGCCGTCGGTCTTCTGCGCTTTTGGCGGCCTCGTGTCGGATCTCATGCATGATGCCGTTCGCACCGTTCAGGGCCAGTCCCTCGTACGAGCCGATATTTTCAGTATTTTCGCCACGCTGGCGGAAGAAGGGCGTGACTGGCTGAAACGTCAAAGCCACGAGGGCCAGGTGAAGGAGACGGACTTCATCCATCTCGCGGATATGCGTTACGCGGCGCAGTCTTTCACGCTGTCGATCGATCTATCGGCCGCTGTGGCCGCCGGTGGTGGGCTCGACGCGATTCTGGCGGCCTTCCACGCCGAGCACGAGCGTCTCTTCGGCCATGCGAATCCCGAGGCTCCGGTGAGCATCGACACGTTGCGGGTGCGCACGGTAGGACGTCAGGCGAAACCCGGCGCGGTGGCGCTGGCGGGCACCGGCACAGAGCCGGACCCCATCGAGCGTCGGCGCATCAGATCGGGGGGGCGCTGGCTCGACGATGTGCCGGTCTATGCCTGGGGGGACCTCTCTCCGCACTGGGCGGGGAGCGGGCCAGCGATCATCCAGCAGGATCTTGCCACCATCCTCGTCCCGCCCGGCTACGGTGCCCGTGTCGGCGCCCTTGGCGACCTCGAACTCGTGAAGGATTGACGCCATGGATCCCGTCCAGACGGAAATCATGAAGAACCGTTTCACGGCGATCGCGGAAGAAGCCGCCACGGTCGCCTATCGTACAGCGCACACGACATTCGTGAAGCAGACGCAGGACTTCCAGGTGGCTGTCGCCCGTCTCTCGGGCGAATTCTTTGCCTATCCCATGCTGACGGGCGTGGTTTCTGGCAGCGGCCAGACGATTGCCGGGCTGACACGGCATTTCCCGGAAGACGAACTTGCACCCGGTGACGTGCTCATCTCGAACGACCCCTTCAGTACCTGGGGGCTCGTGACGCATATGATGGATATCCATCTGGCGCGTCCTATCTTCGTCGATGGCAAGCTTGCCTGTTTCGCCTGGTCTTTCGTGCACGCGTCCGATATCGGCGGCGCTGTGCCGGGAAGCATTTCTCCCGATCTCTTTGAATGTTTTCAGGAAGGCTTGCGTCTGCGGCCGACGAAGCTCGTCAAGGCCGGTGTCATCAACCAGGACATCGTCAATGTCCTGAAGGATAATTCGCGCATCGGCGATGCGGTCTGGGGCGATCTCGAAGCGCTGATGGCGGCGATGCGCCTTCTTGATCTGCGCATCAACGAGCTTTGCGCCAAAGTCGGGGTTGAGGCCTTCCATCGCGGCGTCGATGATGTGATGACCCACGCGGAAATAAAGGCCCGTCGTGTCATCAGTGCTCTGAAGGATGGCACATACACCTTCACGGACTATATCGAAGGGGACGACTCCGGGGCGGCTGTTCACATCCACTGCCGCCTCACCATCCGGGGCGATGAGGCGGAGGTGGACTATTCCGGCTCCTCACCGCAGGTGCACGCCGCTTTCAATTTCGCCACAGGCAGCCGCACGCATCCCTTTCTTTGCCTTGGCCTCACCAACTACATTCAGACCATGGAGCCGGATATTCCCATCAACGGCGGCATCATGCGGCCGATCAAGGCTTATGCTCCCCCAGGGACCGTAATGAACGCCGAATATCCGGCGGCCATGGGTAACCGCTTCGTCGCCGTCATGCGCACCTACGACGCGCTGATTGGTTGCCTCAATCAGGCCTTGCCGGATGGCATTGCCGCCAGCGGTGCCGGGCAGGCCGGCATCATCTCGTCGGCCTGGATCGATCCGGCGACCGGGCGCAACCGGGTCGCCGTCGTGGAGCCTTTCTCGGGCGGCTCAGGCGGACGCGTTCGGGCGGATGGCGTCGACGCGAACGACACGATGATTGGCTTTCTCAAGAGCACACCCATCGAGCATGTCGAGGTGGAGACGCCGCTCGTCGTGCGCCGTCATGAGCTCGTGCCCTCGAGCTTCGGCCACGGACGCCATCGCGGTGGCGCGGCCGTCGCAATCGAGCTTGAAAGCCGGGCCCCGGAAGTCACCATCACGGTGCGCGGGCTCGACCGGTTTCGCTTCCAGCCCTGGGGCGTTTTCGGGGGCACTGCCGGCGGCAACAGCGTCGCCACGCTCAATCCGGAGACGGCCCCCGAGCGGATCGGCCGCATCAAGGTGCTGCGTCTGGGGGAGAGGGACCTGCTGCGGATGATTTCGTCATCTGGCGGCGGTTTCGGGTCGCCGGTGGAACGGAAGCCGGAAGCGGTGTTGCGCGATGTTCTTGACGAGATGCTGACGGCAGAGGAGGCCGAGGCGATCTATGGCGTGGTCATCACCGGGCGTGAAATCGACCGGGAGCGAACGGCTGCACTCCGTGCCGGAATCGAAATCGGTTCGCCGCGCTTCAGCGTGCAGCACGGTCCGAGCCGACGCGCCTTCGAGGCCGATTGGCCGATCGAGGCCAGCGTGGCCCTCGCAGACGCAGCGCTGGTCACGCCTCCGGGCCTGCGCCGTTTCATCATGATCAAGAGCCGGGCAGCGCTTGAGAATGCGGCAAAACCGATAACGCCCGCCATGGTCGTGGAAGCCGTCAAACGTGCCGCTGGCCCGTCGGACTAGATGCTGATGCCGCGTGGGGCGCGCGGCGCCCCCCCGCCGGGGGGCCCCCCCCCCCCCCCCCGGGGGGGGGGGGGGGGCCCCGCGGGGGGGGGGGGGGGGCGGCCCCCCCCCCCCCCCCCCCGCCTCCGTCTGCCCGGTTTCAATGACGCCCGTGAGGGGGCGGCGATTGATGACGAGATCGAGCACCCCGGGCCGGGCATAGTGACCCGCGGTATCGAGCAGCACCTTGGCGCGGGCGATCGCGTCGAGGTCGATTTCCGCGATGACGAGCGTCTCCTCGCTCCCCTTGTGAGGACCTGCAATGATTTCACCGTTTGGCGCATAGATCGCGGAATATCCCCCGCCGACACCAAGCACCTGCTGCGGGCCGAGCGCCGTCTCCATGGCTTCGAGATATTGCGCGGTGACCGGGTTTTCCGCGACGATAACGAAGCATTGTCCCGTAATCGCGTGGGCGCGCATGACAGTTTCGACGGTCACGTCATAGGCGGAGCCACGCCCGGCACTGCTCGCGAAGGTTGGCCAGCTCGCGCAGTGCAACTCGACCCCCTGCACGATCAGGGCTTGCCGTGCAAGGTTCATCATGTGCTCGTAGCAGATCAAGCCGCCAACCCGGCCGACAGGCGTGTCGAATACGGACAGGGTGGAACCATCGCCCTGCCCCCATAACATCCGCTCCGCGAATGTCGGCTGCAGTTTCCGGTGCTTGCCGAGCAGCCGGCCGTCGGCGCCTATGAAGACCTGGCTGTTGTACATCGTACCGCCATCGCGCTCGCTGATGCCGAGCACGACGGTCACCTTTGCGCGCGCCGCCGCCTCACACACCGGATCGAGATCGCCAGCTGCGAGATCCACGGACTGGTTGAGATAACTGACGTGGATGCCGTGTTGCTGGCCGGGCGGATAGAGGTTGATCCAATACGGGAAACCCGGAACAAAGGTTTCGGGAAAACACAGCAGTTCGACGCCGCTGCGTCCAGCCTCTTCGACAAGAGTGCAGGCCTTCGCGATACACGCTGCGCGATCGATCAGAATAGACGATGTATGTGCCGCCGCGACGACATGCCGCCTCATGATCCTGCCCTCTGTTTACAGTACCAACCCGCCAAAAGTCCTATCGATAGAACATAGTGTCAATCAAACAATCGCAATTGGCTGGGCAGGCACATCGTGGCGCACCTTCTCCGAGAGTGCTATTGGCGCGGCGGGTGAGCGGCCTTCAACAGACCGCAGCGTAAGCCTATCAGGAGGTTAGGCGATCGCGCAGGCCTTTTCGAAAGGCAGACGCGGCAGGCGTTCCATGGTGCCCGATGGGTCGGCATAGCCTAGATTGACCATGAAATTGGCCTTCCAACCGTTGTCCGCGAAGAACTCGGCTTCGACCTTCGCGGCGTCGAAGCCGCTCATCGGCCCACAATCGAGACCTAGCGACCGCGCCGCCATGATGAGGTAAGCACCCTGCAGGCTGCCGTTGCGAAAAGCGGTTTCATAGGCGACCTCAGGGGCGGCAAACCAGGGCCGCGCATCCTGGTGAGGGAAAAGGAAGGGCAACTCGTCGGCAAAATGAGGATCGTAGGCGACGATAGCGGTCACAGGGGCGGCCATGGTCTTGTCACGATTGCCGGATGACATGGCCGGACCCAAACGCTTCTTGCCCTCCGGTGTATGAACGAAGAGAAAGCGCGCCGGGCTGCAATTGGCCGAAGTCGGTCCGAACTTCAGAAGATCGTAGAGGGCATGGATGACATCCTCCCCAACCGGTTTATCCTGCCATTTGTTCGCCGTGCGCGCCTCAAGAAACAGTTGATCGAGCGCATCGTCATTCAAGCGCGGCATTTTGAGCCTTCCTGTGACCGAATTATACACATCACCGCAGCGTGGAAATTGGGCACGCGTCCTTGCCACGCCCTAATGCTGCAGTATCTCGCCGTCGAGGCTTTGATAGACGACTTCCGCGATGGGCAGCAACTCGCTTCTGTTGGAGTTCGCCGTGACCGCGAAGCCGTAGCCCCGGTCGAGCCACGCGAAAGTCGCGGCATCCCCATCCTGCCGGAAGCGAAACGCGGTCTCGACACCTTGAGTGGCCTGCACATAGACGGTCAGCCTTCGTCCGCCGTTCGTCTCATACATCAGTTGCGCGGCGGCGCCGGCGTCGGCTGACAGGAGCCGCCCGCCCATCAGCTGAAAGCCGAACTGGGTCAGATCCGGGGCCTTCAAAGGACGGCCAAGGCGTTTCGAGAGCCAACGGATGAGATGGGCCTCTTGGGCGGCGCCCACCTCCACGGGGTGCGCGACTTCAACCACAAAGGTGCGATAGGCCGCGACGGCATCGCGCGTGACGCTGGTGGTGCCAAGCGCGAGGGCTGTGCTCTGCCCGCGCGCGAACCAGCCCCCGAGGCCCCCGGCGGCCAGCAGGACAAGAGCGGCCGCCGCGCCCGCGGCCCGCCGCCGCCAGAGCTGCCGTCGGGCGATGCGGATGGCTGCAACGCGCAGCCGCGCCGGAATGGGTTCAGAGAATTTAGCCTGCAAGGCGCCCCGCAGGGCACTCCGCTGCTGCCGCTCCAGGGAGACGCGCGTCCTGATATCCGAATTGGCTTCCAGATAGCCCTCAACAACGGCCAGCCTCTCGCCGCCGAGGCGGCCGTCGACAAACGACTGCAGGTCGTCCTCGCCGATGGGCGCTTGCGAGCCGTTCATTTCACCCTCCGAAGCCACGTCCCACCACCCCTGTCCATCAATCCGCGCAGGCTTTGGCGCGCGCGCGCCAGGCGCGACATAACAGTGCCGCGCGGGATACCCAGAACTCTCGCGGTCTCCTCATAGGAAAGGTCTTCAACACCAACCAGCAGCAGAACCGCCTTGTGTTCCTCAGGCAGGCGGTCGAGCGCTGTCAGGACATCCTGGGTGTCAAGGCCCGCGTCCTGCGCGGGATGCACGCTCAGCGCGATAGCATCGATATCGACTTCCGTGCCGCGTCTGCGTCTCTGACGGAAATCGCTGATGTAGAGATTGCGCAGGATCGTGAACAGCCAGGCTCTGAGATCGCCATCGCCACGGCGCAGGTACCAGCGCGCGATCGCCCGTTCCAGGCAGTCCTGAACGAGGTCGTCCGCAAGGTCGTGGTTGCGCACGAGCGCATAGGCATAACGGCGCAGGGCCGGTATCTGCGGTTCCAGAAGTTCGGCAACGTCATCCAAGGCGGCGCACCGTGGGGCTCGCGCCCGCCGGCGGCAGCCGATCGGGCGAATGCAGTCCTGTGTGACAGCAAGCGAGGCGGAGCACCAGCGGCATCTTGTCGAGGCACTCCGACTGTTATCTCAGATCATGCCCCCTCAGGGTGCCGCGATATGCCAGGTGTTGTTGGCAACGCCTTCACCCGTCACGTCACCGGGCTTCGTGTCCTTCACCCACGTATAAAGGGGCTTCGTCTTGTAGGCCCATTGCTTGGAGCCGTCGTCACGCGTCACGATCGTCCAGTCGCCGCTGGCACCGGCGCCGGCTGCCACCATCAGTGGCGGCCAGTTCGTGGCGCAGGTGCCGTTGCAGGCGGATTTTCCGGCCGAATCCTTGTCGAATATGTAGAGGGTCATGCCCTTGGCATCGACAAGGGTCTTGCCCTTTGACGTCTCAGCCACCTTGGCCGGCGCGGCCGTCTGAGCCAGCGCGCCGCCGGCTATGGCAAGGGTTCCAACCATCATGGCTGCGCGAATGATCGGTGTCAGCATTGTCTCATCTCCCACGGTCCATCTGACCGCCCATTGAAGACGCTTGGCGTGCGGGCTTATTCCATAACCACGAAAATTTATCGTGCGGTGGGCGGTGGCCGCCCCGGCGGCACCGTGCCGTCACATGGATCGCGCCAAGCTCATGTATGTTGTGAGCCGGATAAGAGAGTCGGCCGGCGGAATCGATGCAGTTCATAGAGACATTCAACTTAATCGCGTTGCTCGACACCTTTGTGAGCCTGCTCGGTGCCTTCCTCCTCGGCACGTTGATCGGCGTCGAACGGCAATATCGGCAACGCAGCGCCGGCCTCCGCACCAACGTTCTCGTCGCCGTGGGCGCGGCAGCCTTCGTGGATCTTGCGCTTCTGATCGCGGGGACGGATGGGGCCGCTCGCGTCATCTCCTATGTGGTGTCCGGTGTGGGCTTTCTCGGCGCGGGCGTCATCATGAAGGATGGCGGCAATGTCCGTGGATTGAACACGGCCGCGACCTTGTGGGCGTCAGCGGCTGTCGGGGCCTGCGCCGGTGCGGACAGGCTCGCGGAGGCCGGCCTCGTTACGCTGTTCATCCTGGCCGGCAACACTTTGCTGCATCCACTTGTCAATGCAATCAACCGACTGCCGATCGATGAGGGCAGCTCCGAAGCCAACTACGAGGTGCGTGTGCTCGCGGAGACGCATCTGGCGCCGGATATTCGGGAACGAATTACTGAAGTGTTGAAGAAGGCGAAGTATCCGGTGGCCGATATCGAAATGGAGCCGAGCACCGATGATCGGACACAGATCGTGGCGACGCTGGTGAGCACCACGGTCGATGCCCAGGAACTCAATACGGCAGTCAGTTCCATACGACGGCTTGCAGGCGTGCGCCGTGTGAGCTGGGAGGTCAGCACGCTCGACGTTTGATGCTGCCTTTGCGGATCATATCTGCCTCCGCCTCCTGATGTGCGGCCGGATGGACACCTAGCTCGCGAGCAGCCTCACTCTTGTGCCCCAGGGATCAGTGGCCTCGAAGCCCCCATCGACGGCTTGCACAACGCCACTCTCGGCAAGGCGCCGTCTCTGTTCCGCGTGAAGGCTCGTCTCCGTGACACGTAGAGAAAACCAGTCCAGGCCTGTATCCCGCGAATCGCGCACAGGCGCGCCCTCGCTGTTCCAGGTATTGACGGCAATGTGGTGGTGGTAGCCGCCCGACGCGAGGAATGCAGCATTCGGCCGGTCTCCCCGGGTCGACGCAAGCCCCAGCCGATCTTGGTAGAAGGCCCGCGCTTTGGCGATCTCGCCAACACGCAGGTGGACATGCCCGATCCGAAGTGAGTGAGGCGCGCCGAGGTAAGTGTCGCGCGTGGTATCCGCCAACCGCAGGATATCATCGATATCAAGGGGCTCGGTACCCATCGTCACCAGGTTCTCTTGCCATGTCCAACGGTCGCGGGGCCGATCGGAATACACCTCAATGCCGTTTCCTTCCGGATCGGTGAGATAGATCGCCTCACTGACATTGTGGTCGGCAAAACCATCGATATAGACGCGCTGCATAGCCGCATGGACCAGCCAGCGGGCAAGATCCTCCCGCGATGGCATCAGGTATGCGATGTGGAAGAGCCCCGCGGACCTCTGGCTTTCCTGGGTAGCGTCAGGACGGTGGACGAGACGGAGCAACGCCTGGTTGCCTGCACCCAGAACGACCCCGTCTTCTGTCCTCCGGATTTCGCGCAAGCCCAGCACATCGCGATAATACTGAACCATGATATCAAGGTTGCGGACGCGCAACGCCGCTTCCTCGACATGCACCGGCGTGGTGAGCGCAAACGGTAAGCTCGCCGACGGTCTGGGTGCGGCCTGGAGCCCCTCCGCCTTCAGGGCGCCAGCGAGGGCTGCCGACGCGGACGACAGTCCTAGAAACTTCAGAGCTGAACGACGGTCGAGGATCATAGCAACGCCACCACGGTTATCGGAGCAACGTTCTAGCTGTGCTCAGCGATTCCTGCTCGTCACAACTCTGTGGGTTCGGCGGGACATGGCCAGCCTGTGTATCCCGTGCTCTGTCACCCGTCGAAGTTGACCTCTAACAGCATGCCCCTACGGAAAGGGAAAATCGGTCGTCTGACGAGCGATCAGATCCGGCTCGATCAGGATGCCATGCTGGGTGTTGCGCCCTTCGATCCTGTCGAGGAGCATACGCATCGCCAGCTCGCCCAGATCCTGCTTGGCGACACGCAAGGTCGTGAGCGCCGGAGACACAAGCGCTGCCACCGGGATGTCGTCACAGCCCGTCACCGCAATCTCTTCAGGCACGGTGATGCCTTTTTCCTTCATCACGGACATCGCGCCGATCGCGATAAGATCATTGTAGCAGATCAGCGCGTCGATCGCGCCGCGATAGGGCAACAGGGCCTGGCCGATCTCTGTGCCGCCGGCGAGGTCCGGGGAGCTCGAAACCTCTGTCACGAGCGCGAGGTCGTGCCTGGCGAGCGCGCGATTGAGGCCGCCACGGCGCTTCTGGCCGCCGTAGGATGTCGAGAGCCCGGAGGCGAATGCGAACCGGCGGCGCCCCTGGGCGATCAGCTTTTCGACCAAGGTTTCGACGCCGGAGGCATAATCAATCTCGATCGTGCCGGCAATTCGTCGTGGCAAGACCCTGTTGATGAGGACCACGGCGCGGTGCCCCTCGATCGCGCGGAGGAGACGCTTCTCCTCGAGGCGCGCACTGCAGAGAATGATGCCATCGACACGGCGCTCGAGAAGCGTGCCGATGACCTCTTCTTCCCGTGCCGGGTCCTCGACGACATTGGACGTCAGCAGGGTGTAACCCGCAGGCCGCGCTGCAAGTTCCGCGCCGCGGATGATTTCCGGGAAGAACGGATTGGCGATATCCGGAACGACGATGCCCACGACCTTTGAGCGATCGATACGCAAATTCTTGGCGAAGCTGTTCGGCCGATAGTTCAGCGCCCCCGCGATCTCCAGAACACGGGCGCGGGTCTCGGCGCTCGCGCCGCCCCTGCTGTTGAGAACCCGTGAAACCGTCATCGGCGAGACGCCGGCGGCAGATGCGACGTCGGTGATCGTCACTGGCCGTCCGGTCAGTTGCTCCGTGGCAGCTTCAGCGGATTTCGCGGGCGACCGCGTTGGGCTCTTGGTATCCATCACAATTTAACGATAGCGTTATCGTTCCCGGTCGATCGCAACAAGATCACTCAAAGTCTCTAGCCGTTTGTTAGCACAGAGATATCGCCCTATCCATCGATTCCGTTGCACGTACGAAAAATTCAAATCCGGTTCTTGACGATATTGGAACGATAACGATAACGTAGATTCAACGCCCCGACATCGATCGAGAAGGCGCATAGGGAGGGTCGCTCATGTTGACGAGCCAACGCGCGCTCGGACGCGCGATATTGTACCTGTCCATCGGCTGCGGTGTTCTTGGAATCTCGGACCTGACGACGCGCGCAGCACTGGGCGCGGACTACAAAGAAGCACCAAGCCTCGCCAAGGAGGTCGCGGCAGGCAAGCTTCCGCCTGTCGCACAGCGTCTTCCGGAGAATCCGCTCGTCGTCAAGCCCGTGAATTCCATCGGCAGCTATGGCGGCACGTGGCGGCAGGCCCTTGTGGGTGCCTCCGACGGCCTGCTGGAGCGCACGATAGGCTATACGCGTCTTGTGCGCTGGGACCCGCAGTGGACCGGGGTCGTGCCGGATGTCGCCGAGAGCTATTCGGTCAACGGCGACGGGACCGTCTATACGTTCAAGCTTCGCAAAGGTGTCAAGTGGTCCGATGGGACACCGTTTACCGCTGACGACATCCTGTTCTGGTACAACGACATCTTGATGAACAAGGAGATTACGCCGGCTGTACCCCGCTGGTTGAGATCGGGTAATGACCCGGTGGTCGTCTCGAAAGTGGACGATTCCACTGTTCAGTTTAGCTTCAAAGCCCCGAACGGTATGCTTCTCTACTACCTTGCAAGCAATATCGGCTCGGATATCTTGGCAGGGTCTCCGGCCCAGTATCTCAAGAAGTTTCACAAGGCCTATAACCCGGACGTCGATCAATTGGCGAAGGCGGCTGGGGCTCCGAGCTGGGTTGCGCTGATCCAGACCAAGGTTGGCAATTGGCAGTCGCCGGACCGTTGGCGGGATGCGGCGCGTCCCGTGCTTGATCCATGGAAGCTGACGGTGCCCTATACCGGCACCACGCAGGTCGTTGCGGAGCGCAATCCCTACTATTTCAAGGTCGATCCCGACGGGAAGCAGTTGCCCTATATTGATCGCGTAACCTACGACGTCATGGGCGATGTGCAATCCGTCATTCTGAAGGCCACCAATGGCGGCCTCGACATGCAGGCGCAGCGGCTTAACTCCCTGGAAACGGGCATGGTTCTGGCGGCGCATCGCGAGCAGGGCGGCTACAAGCTGTTCAAGGTGCAGCCGGCCTGGTCGAATGGCATGCTCATCTGCCTCAACCAGACCGTCAAGAATCCGGTTCTGCGGCAAGTTTTCCAGAACAAGGACTTCCGCATCGGATTGTCGCTGGCGATCAACCGCGATGAGATCAACGATATTCTCTACGCGGGACAGTCGCGACCCTACCAGGCTGTGCCGCGGCCCGGAACGGCTCTCTATGACGAAAAACTCGCCACCCAATATACGAAGTTCGATGTAAAAGCCGCGAACGAGACGATCGATCGCTCAGGCTTCACCAAGCGTGACGACCAGGGTTATCGCATTGGCCCTGACGGCAAACGCATTGCGTTCTCCATCGACGTTCAGACCGCGCGTAAAGATCATATCGACGCTCTCGAGCTTATCCGCAAGTATTGGAAAGCCGTGGGTGTCGATATGCAGCCCAAGCCGATTGAATCGTCATTCGCCGTGGCGCGCATGTTGGCCAACGATCAGGAAGGCCTCGTGTGGATCGGCGGTGGTGGCTATGATTTCCTCGGGCTTCTTGATCCGAAATGGTATTTTCCCTACGAGAACCAGTCAGCCTTTGGCTCGGCCTGGGGCATCTACTACCAGAATCCGAAGGATCCGAACGCCGAGGAACCGCCGGCCTGGGCCAAGAAGCAGCAGGATCTCTATACCGAACTCTTGAGAACCGTCAGCGATGAAGGCAAACTCGCGCTGATGCGGCAGATCCTGGCGATCACCGGCGAGGAATTTCCGGTCATTGGCACGGATATGGATCCCGACAACTACGGCGTCGTGAAGACTAATTTTCACAACGTTCCGGAGATCATGCCCGACACGGCCTTCTATGTGACGCCAGGGCCGACAAACCCTGAGCAATACTTCATGAAATAAGGCACGGGGAGGCGCGCTCAACAAGCGCGCCTCCCACCCAACACCAAATAGCTGTCCCTGACATCGGGTCAGCGGATTTGGGAAGCGATCGCGAGGCTGCGCCGTGGACGTTGCGGCGAAGGAGTGATCATGTGGCGCTTCATTGCACAACGCGTCGTCTATACGGCACTGACACTGGCTGCCGTCTCGGTGGTGTCGTTCCTCATCATCCAGCTGCCGCCGGGCGACTTTCTGACGTCGCTTGCGGGCAAGATGGCGGAACAGGGCGGAGACCTCGACAGCGCATCGCTTGCCGGGCTCAAAGCCCGCTATGGGCTGGATCAGCCCTGGTACATCCAGTATTGGCGCTGGATAACCGGCATCCTGCTGCATGGTGACTTCGGTCAATCCTTTGAATGGAACAAGCCGGTTTCCGAGTTGCTTTGGGACCGCATGGGGATGACCCTTCTCCTGTCGCTCGTCACGCTTGTCGTGACCTGGATGTTGGCCTTGCCGATTGGTATCTACAGCGCGGTCCGGCGCTATTCGGTGCTCGACTATGTCGTGACTTTCCTGGGATTCATCGGCCTTGCGATCCCTAGTTTTCTCCTGTCCCTGGCGCTCATGTATGTCCTGTCGCGCTACGCCGGCATGAGTGTCGGCGGACTGTTCTCGCCAGCCTATGTCAATGCGCCGTGGAGTTGGGCCAAGCTTGTCGACCTCGCGGCGCATCTGTGGTTGCCGGTGCTGATCCTGTCGACGTCCGGCACGGCGGCGCTGATCCGCGTCATGCGCGCCAATCTGATCGACGAATTGCACAAGCCCTATGTGCAGACGGCCCGTGCCAACGGCCTCGGTGAAATGGAGCTGTTGTTCAAGTATCCCGTGCGTGTCGCGCTCAATCCTTTCGTTTCGACGATCGGATGGGTGCTGCCGCATCTGTTCTCCGGGGCGGTGATCGTATCCGTCGTGCTGAGCCTGCCCACCGCCGGCCCGCTCCTTCTCAGCGCGCTGCTCGCGCAGGATATGTACCTGGCGGGCAGCTTCATTCTCATCCTGTCGGCCCTGACAGTCATCGGCACACTGTTGTCGGATCTGCTGCTCGCCTGGCTCGACCCGCGCGTGCGCTATCAGTGAGGTCTTCGCAATGACCGACGCGACTGCCGCCGGTGGCCTGTCACCGCCACGCCGAAAGCTCGTCGAGCTCGGCCAATGGGGCCTTATCTATCGGCGTTTTCGCAAGCATAAGCTCGCTTACTGGAGCGGGTTCATCGTCCTCGCGATCTATGCGGTGGCGCTGTTTGCGGAATTCGTGGCGCCCTATTCCTCGGATCGTTACAACCCGCGTTACATCTATTCACCGCCGCAAGTGCTCAAGATGTTCGGTCGCGATCAAAATGGCGATCTCGCGCTGCTTTACGTGAACGGATACAAGGTCGAGCTCGATCCCGTGGCGCTCCAGCGTCGCTTCGTCATCGATGAGAGCCGCGTTTATCCCGTCGGCTTTTTTGTGAAGGGTGAGCCCTATCACCTGTTCGGCCTGATCCCGGCCGAGCGCCATCTGATCGGCCCGGTGGATCCCAACGCGCCGATGTATCTGTGGGGCACGGATCGCCTGGGGCGGGACCTTCTGAGCCGAACCATCCACGGCACGCGCATATCGATGTCGATCGGCCTTGTCGGCGTCACGATCAGCCTCGTCCTCGGCATTCTGCTCGGTGGCATCTCGGGCTATTACGGCGGCTGGGCGGATCAGGCGGTGCAGAGGACCATCGACTTCCTCAAGTCGATCCCCACCATTCCGTTGTGGATGGGACTTGCGGCCGCCATTCCGGATCGGATGGACCCGCTTCTCGTTTATTTCTGGATCACGGTGATCCTGTCCTTGATCGGTTGGACGGATCTGGCGCGTGTTGTGCGCGGCCGTTTCCTCTCCCTGAAGACGGAGGATTTCGTGATGGCGGCGCGCTTGGACGGCTGCAGCCGACAGCGCGTGATCTGGCATCACATGGTGCCGTCCTTCACCAGTCATATCGTCGCCTCGGTGACGCTCGCAATTCCGGCGATGATCCTTGCTGAGACCGCGCTGTCCTTCCTCGGCATCGGCCTGAAGCCGCCCGTGGTGAGTTGGGGTGTCCTCTTGAAGGATGCGCAGAGCCTGCTCGCGCTCACCCAGGCGCCCTGGCTGTTCCTGCCCGGCATCCCGGTTGTCGTCGCCGTCCTTGCCCTCAATTTCCTTGGAGATGGGATCCGTGATGCGGCTGACCCCTATTCCTGATGCGGGCGCGAGCCAGCCACGCGCCACGCGACCGGCGACCGAACCGCAAGATCTGCTCTTCGAGGTCGAGAACCTCAAGGTGCATTTCGCGACGGACGACGGGCTCGTTCGTGCGGTCGACGGTGTCACGTTCGGCATTCCCCGCGGGAAAACCGTTTGCATCGTGGGTGAATCCGGTTCCGGCAAGAGCATCACGGGCCGTTCGCTGATGAACCTGCTTCCGCATACGGCGCGCATCGTCGATGGCCGCGTGCTTTATCATCCCGAGCCGGGGCGGACGATCGACATCGGCAAGCTCGACCCGCGCGGCAAGCCCATCCGCGCCTTGCGCGGGAAGGACGTGTCCTTCATCTCGCAGGAGCCGATGGCGGCGCTCTCTCCCGTCCATACCATCGGTCAACAGATGGTGCCCGTCATTCGCCGCCATCTCAATCTTGGGCGCCGGGAAGCCACCGAGCGGGCCGCCGCCATGCTGGCGCGCGTTGGAATCCCGAAACCGGCCGAGCGGCTTGGCAGCTATCCCTTCGAATTCTCGGGTGGCATGCGCCAGAGAGTGTGCATCGCGCTCGCCCTCTCCTGCCGGCCGAAACTGGTAATCGCCGACGAGCCGACCACGGCGCTGGATGTCACCACACAGGCCAATATCATCGATCTGCTTGTCGAGTTGCAGGAAGAGTCCGGCCTGTCGATCCTGTTCATCACGCATGACCTGGGTGTCGTGGCGGAGGTCGCGAGTGAAGTCATCGTCATGTATCTCGGCAAGGTGGTCGAGCGTGGCAGCGTGGAAGAGATTTTCTACGATCCACGTCATCCCTATACACGCGCTCTGCTCAAATCCGTGCCGCGACTGGGCTCCGGGCGTGATACGCGGCTGGCGGCGATACGTGGGATGGTACCCTCTCCGTTCGACAGGCCGAAGGGCTGCGATTTCCACCCCCGGTGTGATTTTGCAATCGCCGGCACCTGTGACGTTTCGGTTCCGCAGGACGTGGCGCTTGGCGGCAGCCGATCTGTCCGTTGCGTGTTGCCGGAGGCCATTCGCCCCGCATCGCGCGTGACGCAGATCCCCGCGGGACACGCACAGAGGACCCTTCGCCATGGTTGAAGCACCAGCCGCTGAAGGACTAGCCGGTGAAGCAGTTGCCGGTGCGGCGGGCACGCAGACCCTGCTGGAATTGCGCGATGTCGCCAAGGTGTTCGCGCCCCGCGCGACCCTTTTCGGACGGGGCAAGGGCCGGCCTGTGCGGGCTGTCGACGGCGTGTCCTTTGATATCATGGCCGGCGAGACGCTCGGGGTCGTCGGGGAATCCGGGTGCGGAAAGTCCACGGTCACCCGCTGCATCCTCGGCATTCACGAGGTTTCGTCCGGCACGATCCGCTATCGCGATCGCGACGGTCGAATGATCGACCTGACGGCCTTGAGCGAGAACGAGCGGCTTGCCTATTGCACTGACCTCAGGATCGTTTTTCAGGATCCGCAGGCCTCCCTCAATCCGCGCCTGCCTGTCATCGACATTGTCGGCGAGGTGCTCAAGGTCAATCGTCTTCTGCCGCGCTCCGAAATCGAGGGGAGGGTCCGCGAACTGTTGCAGCGTGTGGGGCTCAGGCCGGAATATGCGCGGCGCTATCCGCATGCCTTTTCCGGCGGAGAGCGGCAACGCGTCGGCATCGCCCGCGCCTTGGCGACCAATCCACGCCTCGTCATACTCGACGAGGCGGTTTCGGCGCTCGATGTCAGTGTCCGTGCGCAGACACTTAATCTCCTGAAGGATCTGCAGCAGGAATTCGGGCTGACCTACCTGTTCGTCAGCCATGATCTCAGTGTCATCGAGTATATCTGCGACCGCGTCGTGGTGATGTATGTCGGCCAGATCGTGGAGATCGCGAGTTCAGCTGAACTCTTCGCGCGTCCGATGCACCCCTATACCGAGGCGCTTCTTTCTGCCCTGCCGGTTCCGGACCCGGCCTTCAAGCGCCGCGGGCGTCGCATTCACTTGCCGGGAGAGGTAGCCGATCCCGCCAATCGCCCGGCCGGTTGCAGCTTCCATCCGAGATGCCGCTTCGCGACAGAGCGCTGCAAGGCGGAGACCCCGCCCCTGCGCAGGGTCGAAGGCCGCACCGTTGCTTGTCATCACGCCGAGGATCTTGTGTTGCAAGGCGTGGATATGGGCTCAAGCCCAGAGGTTCAACATGCCTAAGCTCATTCGCCAACACGACACTGCCGATCGCGCAATCCTCGTCGAGGATGCCGTGCTTGATCGTGTCTACTTCAACTGTATCCGGCTTCTCCCAGGCGAGACGTTCGAGTTGCGGCTGCCGCGCCATGAATGCGTCATCGTCCTGATGTCGGGCAGGGCCGACATCCTTGTCGAGGGCGAGCGTTTCGCCGCGGTCGGCGGCCGCGCTGACGTCTGGTCAGGCGTTGCCGATTCCGTCTACGCGCCTCTCGGCGCCAACGTGACGATCGACGCGCTGGCCGAGCCCATCGAGGTCGCGATCGCCGGTGGATTGACCGCCGAACGCCATAGCGCCTTCCGCATTCGGCCCGATGAGGTGGAGACCGTGGAGGTGGGATCGCCGGGAACCCATAGCCGGCGGCGTATTCTGCATATCCTGGGTCAGAACGGCCACGGCCGCACCGGCCATCTCCTCGTCAGTGAGCTCTATGCGGATGACGGCTGCTGGTCGGGCTACCCACCCCACAAGCACGATACCGATCGCAGCGAGGGCGAGACCGATCATCAGGAGCTCTATCACTATCGCTTTCTTCCGCCTTCAGGCTTCGGCGTGCAGGTAACCTATGACGGCCAGAAGGAAACCTGCTTTATGACGCGCGATCGCGACACAGTCCTCGTTGATAGCGGCTATCATCCCACCGTCACATCACCTGGTCATCGATCCTACATCTTCACGATACTGGTCGGAAAATCGCATCGAGGACTGGTGCAATATTTCGACCCCGTGCATCTCCACCTCACGGAGACGATCCCGGGCATCCAGGCCATGCGGGATAAATTCAAGTAGCAGGCACAAGCGCTTTGGTCCTGCGCTCTGAAGCTTCAGGCGTCGTCCCGCACGAGATTGCGAACGCGACGATCCCGAATGACCACAGATGATTGAGAGACTTCGACATGTCCGGTACCACAGATATCCGTGTTGATCTCAGGGGTGAGGGCACAGCTTTCCGCCGGTTCTGGCGGTCCACGGGCTTCTCCCCGGCCGAACTCCTGCTTGAGCCGGAAATGCAGCAGACGCTGGCCTATGTCGGTGGTGTTCCGCGCCGTGGTATCGAGTATCTGCGCGTGCATTACATGCTCGACCTCGTCACGGCTGAACGCTTCGGCCGGTATGACTGGTCACGGCTCGACCGGGCGCTTGATGTCATCCTCGCATATCGCCTCAAGCCGTTTTTCGAGCTCATGGGGAATCCGTCCTATCTTTTCACGGATCTCAATGAGCATGATCAGGTCCACCACTGGCGCGACTTCATGGCTGAGCTCGCGCAGCGCTACAGCACGCGTTTTGGCGCGGAGGAACTGCGCAGTTGGTATTTCGAGACCTGGAACGAGCCCGATATCTGGTGGAAACTCGGCGGCGAGACTGGATTCAACAACTACTACGACGCCTGTCATGAGGGTCTGCGCGCCGTGGACCCGGACATCACGCTCGGCGGCCCCGGTGTCGCCCGGCGCATCCCGCCGATCTTCAAGTCTTTTCTGGCCCATTGTGACACTGGCGAGAATTTCTTCACCGGAGAGAGCGGTGTGCGCCTCGATTTCATCTCGGTGCATGAGAAGGGCGCGCGCAAACACGCCGAGGATCTCACGCCGAACTCGCTTGCCATCTGCCAGCACGAGATGGTGGCCGTCGATTATATCAGGCAGCATCATCCCCGCTTCGCCCAACTCCCTTTCATCAATAACGAGTGCGATCCCCAGATCGGGTGGCACATTCACCATACGTGGCACGGGCTACCCTATTTCGCCGGGCTCGCGGCGAAGATCATCGATCAGCATCAGCGCCTCCTCATCGACGCCGAGGGGGTGGACTATCCCGTGCTTAGCAACGACAACGGCTTCCTGGGCCGCTGGGGCAACCGCACGCACCTCGCCTATTTCGGCGACAAGGACATCAAGGCAGCGCAGAGCGAACACCTCACGGACATCGGTGCCCTTGAAAAGCGCATCGTAGAACCGGAGCCCTTCGAACTCATCAAGAAGCCGGCGCTTTCGGTGATGGAGTTGCTGGCCTGGCTTGGCGAGGAGAGCCTGCCTGTCGGAGGAGATCCGCTCGATCCGGACCGAGATGGTCTCGGCGCAATATCCACAAGGCTTTCCTCAGGCGATCCTGCGATCCTGCTCTATAACAGCGTCGATTCCTTCCGACGTTCCGGCGAGCGTTCCGTTCGCCTCACCTTCGACAACGTGGCACCGGGCGCTCACGCCCTGGCGCTGTTCCGTATCGAGGAAGGCCGGGGCGATCCCTATTCGGTCTGGGAGACGCTTGACGATCTCGACAAGCCGGGCGTGGAAGCGCTCACCGCCATGCGCGCGGCTCAGGAGCCGGCGCTTACCATCGAGCAGATCCACGTGTCCGCCGCGAGCCAGCAAGCAACGATCAAGCTGGATATAGCCCTTCCGGGCGTCGCGCTCGCGGTGCTCGTCCGTCGCGAGGACGAGAGCCCCGGCGCGCCGCAGGACCTCAAGCTCACGCCCTACGTGGGCCTCAACGGCGCGGTGAACAACGTGCTGTTCTGGCAGTCCGCCGGGTCGGATCGTCTCGAGCTGTTCGACGTTCTCTGGAGTGCGAGCGAGGATGGACCTTATCGCGTCGTCAATACGGCCGCCCTGTTGTCGACTGTCTATCTGCACACCGTCGGTCAGCAAGCCGGCTTCTACAAGGTCCAGGCGCGCGATGCCTTCGGGCGGGTGAGCCCCCCGTCGCCGGCTGTCCCTGGCATCGCCGCTGCACCCTCCGCCGCCTGATGAGGCTTGAACCTATGCAACACGCATTCTTCACCAAGCCATTTCGTGATGTGCCCGTCGCTGCGATGGCCGCGACCATCCGGGATCTTGGCTTCGGCGCGATAGACCTGCTCATGCGGGATGGATGGCATGTGGCGCCAGCCACTATTGGCACCCTGGGGGGGCTGGTTCGGACATTGCGCGATCAAGGCCTGTCCGTTGCCATGGCGACGACCGATATCACGGAGGCGGAAGATCCGGCGACGCCCGCCATCCTCCACCATTGCGCGGCCTCCGGCATCGAGCTCCTGCGGATCGGCTATTGGCGCTACGATCCCGCCCAGGGCTATGCGGCCATCCGCGACCGCGGGCGGCGTCAGTTGGCGGCGCTCGCTCGCGTCGCCGAGCGCGCGGGCGTCCGTCTGGCCTTGCAGATGCATGGTGGCACCATTCACAGTTCGAGCGCCCAGATGCTGGCCCTGCTCGATGGCTGCGATCCCCGGTTCATGACGGCCTTTGTCGATCCCGGCAATCAGGCCGTTCAGGAAGGGCGCGAACACTGGCAACTCACCTTCGACGCTCTCGCGCCGTGGCTCTCGGTTGTCGGGGCGAAGAACGGTGGCTGGTTTGCCGGTGAGATCGATGCGGAGGGGCAGCGCCGTTGGCATGCGGACTGGATGCCGCTCTCCGACGGCATGGTGCCTTGGCATGATATCATCGACCACCTCAAGGCAACCGGCTTCGAGGGCGTGCTCTCCCAGCAGAGCCACTATCGCCTGCCCTACCCGCAGCTCATAGACATCAGCCGTGCCGACCATGGTTTCGTCGCACGCCGTTTGGCCAAGTAGTATCCGATCCTTCTTATGACAGGCGGGACCTTATCATGAGCTTTGCCATCCACACATCCGCGAGCAATGCAGCCAGCAACCACCCCCTCGTCACGATCCTCCTTCCGCCAGAGGCCCGCAGCCTGGTTCTCAGCCAGGCAGCGGAGGAGAAACTGCGGGGTTTCGCGCGGGTGCGGATGACCGATGAGACGTCACTGACCGAGCCGCTCATGGCGCAACTGCTGGAGGGGGCGGCGGTCTGCATCACCGGTTGGGGAACGCCGCCGCTTGAGCCCTATCTCTCCGCCTGCGATCAGTTGGGACTGGTTGCGCATTGCGCGGGCAGCATCCGCCGCCTCGTGCCGGCGGCAGCCGTGGCGGACGGGTTGCGCGTCACGCATGCGGCGGCGGCCATCGGGGATTCCGTCGCCGAGTTCACATTGGCCCAGATCCTGATGGCGCTTCGCCATGGAGACGCCTTCGACAGCGGATTGAAAGCGGGCGCGGGCTGGGAGATGCGGAGCCGGTATCCCGGCCGGCTCCTTGGCGCGCTCACCGTCGGTATCGTGGGCGGTGGCTACGTCGGTCGATCCGTCATGCGGCTCATCCGCCCGTTTGGCGCGCGGATCCTCGTCACCGATCCGGTCATGAGCGACGAAGCCGCGCGCGAACTCGGCGTCGAACTGGTATCGCTCGATGCGTTGATCGCGCAAAGCGACGTGGTCTCATTGCACGCGCCTCTCCTGCCCGAAACCACCGGCATGTTTGGGGCGGCCGAACTGGCGCGGCTGAAGGATGGCGCGCTCCTCGTTAACATGGCGCGATCGCCGCTGGTTGACGAGGGGGCGCTGCTGGCGGAATTGCGCGGCGGCCGTATCCGCGCGGTGCTTGACGTGTTCAATGTCGAGCCGCTGCCCATGGCGAGCCCGTTCCGCGATCTCGGAGGCCATGTGCACCTGTCGCCCCATGCGGCGGGGCACACGCAGGACGGACACTGGCGGCAAGGCGATCTCATCGTTGCGGAGGTCGAGCGGTTCATGCGTGGCGAGCCGCTGCGGCATGAAATCACCGCCGCGAACTACGACCGCATGGCCTGATTGGCGATTGCGGGGGGCTCGCAACCGCGGCCCCGTCTCGTCCTCATCCGATACGAGCCAGCGACGTCCTCGCTACGTCGCCGAGCAGTGGCTTGCCGGCGACGTAGCGCTCGATATCGTTGATGATGGCGGTCAGCATGCGCCTGCGCTCGCTCCCTTGCGGCCCCGCGATATGGGGCGTCAGGAAGACATTGGGGAGATCGAACAACGGCGAATCCGACGGTAGCGGCTCGGGGTACGTGACATCGAGGCTCGCCGAAATGCGGCCGGAGATGAGTTCCTGCACGAGTGCGGTATGATCAATCAACACGCCCCTTGCGGTATTGATCAGCGTAGCACCGTTCTGGAGCAAAGCGAGGCGCCGCGCATCGAGTATATTGATAGTCTCATCGGTGATTGGCGCATGAACGGACAGAATATCGCAACGTCCGATCATATCATCCAGGTTGTCCACCTTCTCCGCGCCGAGGGCGATGGCGTGCTCGCGCGCCAGGAATGGATCATAGACGAGAACGTCCATGTCGTAGTCCTGCAAGCGCTCGATGACGCGCAGGCCGACGCGTGATGCGCCGAGGATGCCAATGGTCTTGCCCAGCAGCCCGCAATCATGCGTCACACGGCCGCCATAGCTGATCTCGCGATGCTGCCGATACTGTTGTGACTGAGCAAAGGCGCGTTTCGCGGCGAAGATGATCGATGCCAGCGTGAACTCGACGACAGGCAGAGCGACCGCATTGACGGCTGCCGTGACGCTTATCCCCCGATGCCAGACGTCCTCCGAGAGAAATTGCTTCACCGTCGCGGCAAGATGGCCGACAAGCTTGAGGCGCGGGGCCATCTCCAGCGCAGCCCTGTCCAGCAGAGGCGCCCTCCAGCCGGTCACCAGAATATCGGCGTCGGCGAGCAGCCTCGCGGCGCGCGCGTCGTGATAGGTCTGCATCGGCTCGTCATCAAGGATATCGGCAATGGCCGCGAGCCGCGCTAGATCCCGGCTGTCGAGCGCACCCGCATATCGCTCCGGGTCGAAGGCAAAGGCGAGAGTCGGTCGGACGGCGATGGGGCGATGCATGGACCTGTCGCTTTTGATGCAAGGAGTAAGGGGATGGGATTGGACGTCCGCCCATTGGCGCGGCATGTCTGTCTTCCACAGGATGAAGCGGTTACGTCATAGTGCCCGAATGGAATGCCAGCGGCCTCCCGATCAGGCTGCGAGGAACGAACGGAAGGCTGGCAGCACAGTTTCCAGGGGGGAGAGCGCGGGGTGCCACAGGCGCTCCCACTCCAGGCTGACAACGCCCGAGAACCGCGAATGCTGGAGGACGCCGCGGAGATCCGACAAGGGAAATTCACCTTCGCCGAGCGGCACATAGCGGTAGCCATGGCGCGTACCCGGTGCGGCGACGCTGTCCTTCACGTGCATGTGGACCACGGCCTCACCCATGCGTTCCCAGGTGCGGGAGGGGGACTCTCCGCTCTTTCTCCAAGTGTGATGGGTATCCCACAGGAGCTTGCAGCGGGGATACCGCGCGACGAACGCCTCGAGCGCGGCTGGTCGAGCAAGGCTGTCATGCGTTTCGACGATGATGTCGACCGGCGGATCGAGCGCGGCACTTTCCGCATGCCACCAGGCAAGAGTATCGCCGGCCAGCTCAAGCTCGTCTTGATCTCCAGCCAGTCCGCCATCGAATACACGCAGGTATGGCGCCCCTAGGGCTTGCGCCCAGGGGATATACCTTAGGAAGTCGACGCGATCGCTCTCGCTATTGCCGATCAACCGCAGGGAGGTGCCCAGCGCGGCAACGGGAACGCCAAATTCCGCCGCCGCGGCGCGCAACCTTCCGAACGTCGCGAAGCGCGCCGAGAAATAGGCCGGCAGATCGATCCCGCCGCCGAGCGCACGCAACTCGATCATCCCGATCCCGCATCGCCTTGCCAGCGCGGCAGCGGCATCGATCTCCAGCTCCGGGCAGCCAAGAGAGGAAAAGGCCGTGACATAGGTGGGCATGGGATAGGGAGGCTTGGTATAGGGAGGGACTGGCATGTCGTTTCGCTAGATGAAGGGACGACGGTCGAGAACGAGCTTCAGCGGACGATCGGTTATGACCAGTCCCGGCAAGGCCTGCTGTATTTCCGCGAAGGCACAGAGATTGCCGAACAGGGCATGCAGGTCATTGAGGCCCTCATCGGCCGCTGGATCCAACGACGACACGAAATCGCCGAGGCGACATGCCAGCTTCTCTATCGCGCCCCTGGCTTCGCCAATGCGATGGTCACAGGCCCGCAGCGCACGGTTCATGCAGTAGAACCAGTCGATTTCGGCGAAGCCAATGCGTTCTCCGAGTGGAAACTGCCGTTCGGCTTCCATCTCCAGGCAACTGTCGATCAGCCGCTCCGGATAGCGAAGAGGCCGGCGCGCGTATTGCATGTTGAAGAGATAGTGAAACGTGCCGGCCATATGGGGCACCATCGTTGTCGTGCCGCTATGGGTGATGCGGGGCAGGTCACGGCCCGCAAGAAGGCCCGTGGCCGGATCGGTATTGTCCCAGAGCCAAGCGAAATAGGCGTCTTGCCAGGCGAGGTCGACCTCATCGGCAAGCACCAGCGCAGCGTAGAGGCCTGCGCCACGATGGGATTCACGCCACGGATTGCCACGCCAGTCCAGGGACGCGATGAAATCCCGCATGCCCGCCGCTGTGGCGTAGGGGCGCAACGCGGTGAGCGGATGCAAGGGCCCCGCGTCGAACAGCTCGAGCGCAGCGATGCAATGCGCCGTGGTGTGGATGGGATGGTGTGTCGGCTCTTCGAACAACCCGCTTTCGGGCGACTGCAATCCCTGCAGCGCGCCGATCCAAGAGGCGCGCTCCCCCGGCTCGCGCGGGAAGCGGCCGATGGTATAGAGAATATTGGCCGCATCGGCGCATCCGTACGGATTGATTCCAAGGTCTCGCGAACCATCATCCGCCTGTGTGTTCCAGCGACGGTAGACACCCGGCTCAAGAGCGTGATTGGCAACAATGGCCTCGGCATGCGTAATGAACCGGCGCAGATCGATCGTCATGTTTCCGTCCCTGGTCCTCTCGGGAGAGCTCACCGAAGTGCGGCACTCCACTGGCTTTGAAGATGCTCAGGCAGCCACCAACGCTGGGTTGGACAGCCAACGCAAATTTGCGTAATTTCGCAATCCCATCAGCCGCCCTTGTCCATCGTCACGTTTTTGAAGCGCAGTCTATGGTCGACGGCTGATCGGATGCGCAAATGCCCAATCCGAGATCAGCACAAAATAGAAATTTGCGCAACTTTTCGTTGACAGGAAAATTTGCGTAACAATGATCAGTGCGACATGAAAGCCCGCAGCAAGCGGGCTACCGCCAACAAGGGAGATCGCCATGAGGGGTATCGTGCGTCTGATAATTGCTGGAGCGGCCGGGGGCATGGTTCTCTCGGCCGCCAGCGCCCAGGAGATCATGATCTGGCATGACAAGGGCGAAGACGGCCTGCGCATGATTGAGCAGATGAGCGAGCTCTATAAGAAGGAGCATCCAAACGTCACGATCAAATCACTGTCCATGCCGACCGACCAGTGGTTCAGCCGCACCATCGCCGCGTTGAACACGAATACGGCGCCCGATATCATCTTCAATGACAATTCGCGGATCGTGCAGATACAACAGACAACGCGGAAGCTCTCGGACCTGAAGCCGCAGCTCGATCAATTGTCAGCGGACGATCGCAATGCGATTTCACCAGCCGACATCGCGGCTTCCACCTATCAGGATCGCGTTCTGCAGATCCCGTTCCAGCGGACGATGACCGGCCTCGGTGTCCGCAAAAGCTGGCTGGCGAAGGTGGGAGAGCCCTACCCGCAGACATGGGATGACGTGCTGCGCGTCGCGAAGAAATTCCAGGAAGATGATCCCGATGGGAATGGCCGCAAGGACACCTTCGGAATTGCGATGCAGGCGGGCGACCCCGCGTCGATGATCAACGGCGGCATCAGCCTTCTCGTTTACGGCAACAGCCTTCAGCATCCCTTTGTCAATGACAACGGCGAGGTGATTATCGATGAGCCGGCAGTCGCCAAGGCCACGATCGAATATCTGAAGCTCTTTACGGATTATAAGCTCGTCTCGCCGGAAACGGTGAACCACACCTTCACGGATATGTACCAGCTCATCGAGGGCGGCCGTGTCGGCATGTTCCGTGTCGGCAACTGGAATGTTGGCAAGTGGGACAAGTCGCCGCCGGCCGGAGACTATATCGTTGGCGGCTATCCCACATTCGGCGCCGGCCCGGGCGCGATGGTCGTGGGGTCGGTGCGCGGCATGGCGGTGCCCGAGAATGCGAAGAACAAGGAAGCCGCGAAGGAATTCGTCAAGTTCATCGCCTCAAAGGGCGCACAGCAGATATCGCTCAACAACATGGGCGGAAGCGTGCGGGGCGATCTGGATACAGGCAGCCTGACGCCGGGCCTCAAGCCCTTCGTCGAAAGCAGCAAGCTGCAGATGGACGATTTCGCAGCGGCCAAGTTCCCCTGGTATCTCAAGCTCCAGGAGGCCTATTACAAGCATCTCATCAATGCGGTGAACAACCCTCCCGCCGATTGGAACGCCTGGATCAAGACAACGGCTGACGCGTTGCGCAAGGAACAGGCAAGTCTTCAGAAGAAGGGTTAGCGCATCGGCGCCGATCTGCCGTCCTTCTCCGGTCGTTCTGCGACAGATCGTGGGAACATTACAATCGGATTGCCGGGGGGCAACCCGGCATCCAGCATTCCTGGCAACACTGCGTCCGGCATAAGGGAACCCTATGTCATCTGTCGCGCTTCATCGCGTTCCTGCAGAGCGGCGTATCTTGAAGAACAATACCGCCTGGCAATACGCCACGCTGTATCTCTTCCTCGCGCCATTTGCGGTCATGACCATTCTGTTCGGTCTCTGGCCAATTGCCGACAGCATCCGTATCGCCTTTACAGAGTCGAGCACGGCTCTGAGTGATGCTCCCGTCTATGTCGGGCTTGAGAATTTCCAATCCGTGCTGGCGGATAGCACATTCCAGTCCTCGCTGTGGCGCACCCTGCTCTATACCGTGCTCGCCGTCACCATAAACGTCTCGGCCGCTGTCGGCCTTGCTGTCCTGCTCGCGCATCCGGCCTTGCGGCGCGGGCGAACTCTCTTCAAGCTCGCCATATTTCTCCCTGTCATCACGCCCGATGTCGCGAGCTTCATCGTCTGGAAGTGGATGTTCAACCAGAACTTCGGCATCGTGAACCACGCTTTGCTGAGCCTTGGTCTGCCGCCCTTTCCTGGCGTTACCCAGCCGGTCAGCGCGTTCGCGACCTTGTTGATCGTCGAGGCTTGGCAGCATGTGGGCCTCTATACCCTGATATTCCTGACCAATCTTCAACTGCTCGACAGGACACTGGATGAATCGGCGCAGATCGACGGGGCCAATGGCTGGCAGCGGCTGATCTTCGTCACGATACCGCAATTGCGGCCGGCGATAACCATCAACACCGTCTACGCACTCATCGAATTTCTGAAAACATTTACGGTTATCTTCGTCATCACCAAGGGCGGGCCGAATTTCTCCACGAATTTCATCTCGTACTATGCCTACACTAAGTTTACCGGTGCGCAGTACGGCGAGGCGACAGCCATCGCGACCATATTGTTCGTCATCGTCTTCGGATTGGCGGCCAGCGCCTATGCCTATCTCGATCGGAGTGCGAACAGATGAATGACGCGGAGTTCACTGCGGCGCCGACATCACGTCCTGTCGCCATTGTCCTTTATTGTATCGCGACAACAGTAGCCGCGATCTTCATCTACCCCTTCTTCTGGATGGTCGTCAGTTCATTCCGCACGCAGGAAGCGATCCTTTCGACCCCTATGCGGTTGTTGCCTGAAAGCTTTGATACGGCGGCCTTTCGCAGCCTCGCGACGATTGGCGGAACAGCGTTATCGTCCTTCGCTTGGAATTCCGTGCTGATAACGGTGCTCGCAACGGCTGTCGGTGTCTGCGTGATGGGGCTCGGTGCTTATGCGCTTTATCGGAATCCGCGGCTTCCCCTGTTCTCGAGCGTGCGCTACGGCTTTCTGCTGACCATCATGTACCCGAATATGCTGCTGGTCATCCCGCTATACTTCGTGTCCTACAAGCTAGGGCTGCTTGGCAGTACCTTGGGCATCGTGCTCGTCATGAGCCTCGTGCCGCTTGTCTTCTTCATTTTCGTCCAGTTCTTCAGGACCATTCCACATGAGATGATCGAAGCTGCGCGTATCGATGGAGCGAGCGAGTGGCAGATCCTGACCCTCATCATCCTGCCGATTGCGCGTCCGGTCATTCTGACCGCCGTCCTCATCGCGTTTCTGATGAACTGGAAACAGTGGTTTCCCATCATGGTGCTGTCGACGAGCCCGGATACCTACACCTTGCCGGTCGCGCTCGCCGCCTTGAACAGTGAATACGGCGTCGACTTTCAGGCAACGATGGCGCTGGCCACGATCACCGTCATCCCGGTGGTCGTACTGTTCCTCATCACCCAGCGTCGCGTCATGGGTAGCTTCATGGCAGGCGCGGTGAAGGGCTAGGCTTGAAGCGCCGTTCCGGAACGGCGCGCGATTGCCTACAGGGTCCACACCGACGGCCTGGACCCAACGGAGCCGACCGGTTCGGTTTCTGGGGCCGGTGGCGATCCAAGGTAGCTGCTGGCCCCAGGATCTAGGGATCCTGGACACGATCCTGCGGCCCCTCACCGACGGTGCTGACCGTCTGGCCTTTCACAGGCACGACGGCGACCTCGATCTGCAGCCTGATTGCCTCCGGGTCTGTAAAGCGCCGCGCCATCAACTGTACCGCCTGCCGGCCGATGTCCCGCAGCCCAACCCGAAGCGTGGACAATCTCGGCGTGACGTGCTCAGCGAAGGGCAGATCATCGAATCCGAGGACAGAGACGTCTCCCGGCACGTCGTAGCCCCGGGCATGCAGCGCCTGCATCAGGCTGACCGCATAGAGATCATTGATGCAGAATATGGCCGTGGGCCGCGCGGCGCCCTCGCCTATCGCATCAACCACACGCTCCACCTGCTCGCGGGCCGGCGATGGCAAGGTCACGACGGATAGCTGCACCCCGGGCCTGTCGGCCACTGCCGTCCTGAACCCTCGCAGTCTCTGCAGCGTAGTCCAGCGCAGATGCCCGGATACATAGAGCAGAGAACGATGCCCCTGCTGCATCAGCATTTGCGCCGCCATCTGGGCGCCGTAGAAATTGGCGGGCGTGACGCAATCGAAGCGCATCTCGGGGTCCGCGCCGTTCACCAGGACGGTTGGGATCCGTCGTTCCAGCAGGAGCTGTGCCAGCTCCGCAGGTGGATCGATGCCCACGAGGAAGATCGCCTCGGCACGCTGTGTCATCACATCGTCGATGATGCGCTTGATGTCTTCTGTGCGATCAGCGGCAAGGCGCACCTCGATGGTCATCGACGAGGCGCGGGCTTCCGCGATCATCCACTTGACGATACCGTCGTAAAACCCGGTCAGGCCATCGGTCGTCCGGTCGAGGGTCACATAGGCGTGGACATGGCGGGACATGCCGCCTTTGGCTCCCCTCGCCTCATAGCCCATATCGCGCGCGAGCCGACGAACGCGCTCGCGCAGATCCTCGCTGATCCCCGGAGCGTCCGCGAGGGCTCGGGATATCGTGCTGACAGAAACACCAAGCGCCTTGGCGAGATCATTCTGGTTTTTTCGCTGGGTCACATCAGCCTGCACTTCGCAAATCTTCGTGCAACTTTACGCAAATATGTGCGCGTCGCAATCTTTCCCGAAAGGCCCAAGGGCTCGCCCCGCGTATTTTTCGGCGCGATCCCCGGGCCCGGAACGAAAATCCGCGACAGACGGATGCGTTCACACTGAAAGAGAGAGCAGTTCCACGGTCGGTGCATGTTCAACGCCACCGAAGAACACATCGATCGCCTGCCGGAACGGGGAGGATGCATCGCCATCCGCGCGTTCGAACACGGTCATCGAGGCGTGAAACTTCATATCGTCGGGTGTGCCAAAAATGGCATGGGCCGCGAGATGGGGATGCGCGAGCACCGCCTGCGTCGCCGATACGAGACGCTGCGCGAGGAGAGGATGCGCGAGATAGGCACGGGCTTCGTCCAGCGATGTAAGACCATAGAACTGGGCGCGCATGGAGCGGCCGAGACCGCCCAGCTGCGGAAACACGAACCACATCCAGTGGCTCATCTTGCAGCCAGCGTGGAGTTCGTCCAGCGCGATGTCGAAAATGCCGTCTTGCGCCGTCACGAAGCGCCCGAGATCGAAGGGATCTTTGCTCGTCATGTCCATACTCCAAAAAACGGCCAGCGAAAGATCACAAGCGAGCGGGGCTGGAAGTTTGAGCGGATCAGCGGGCTGGTTGATGCATCTTATGTTAGCTCCTCGCGACCCTCAGACAGCCTCCCGACGATCATAAGCCTGCCGTGCGCCCAGCACCCGCTCGTGGTTGGCCGCCGCCCAATCCCCCAGCACACGCAGCGGGCCGGATAGCTCATGTCCGAAGCTGGTAAGTTCGTATTCGACGCGCGGGGGTATCGTGGGAAACACGCGGCGCGTCACATAGCCGTCACGCTCCAGGCCGCGCAATGTCGTCGTCAGCATCTTGCGCGAAATACCACCCACAGAACGTTCGATCTCGCTGAAGCGCTGCTTTCCGGTTGCGAGCAGCATAACGATATGCACCGTCCATTTGTCGCCGATCAACGCTATGACCTCATTGGCCTTGTGGCATTTGCCAGGTGCGTGAGCGGCAGTCGGTTTCATGGAGGTGCCTTGGTAACGGCAACGTGCCGTCTTGCGGGAGCGTTCTTAGTCTCTAATATAAACTGAGTTTCCAATTTATACAGAGTCTGCCATGCATAATGTCGCCGTCATCGTTGGCTCCCTGCGTCGGGACTCCATCAATCGCAAATTCGCCGAGAGCATCGGCAAGCTGGCGAGTGGTCGTCTCAATTTCAACTTTGTTCAAATTGGCGATCTGCCACTCTATAACGACGACCTCTGGCAGTCGCCGCCGGACGCCGTCCTTCGCGTGAAGGCAGAGGTCGAGGCCGCCGACGCCGTTCTCTTCGTGACGCCGGAGTACAACAGGACCTTCTCGCCGGCCATCAAGAACGTGATCGACTGGGGTACGCGGCCCTGGGGCAAGAATTCCTGGACGGGCAAGCCCGCGGCGATCATCGGCGCCTCGCCGGGAGCGATCGGAGCGGCAGTGGCCCAGAACGAGCTCAAGGGCCTCGTCACGGTCTGCGGCATGGCTCTGCTGGGTCAGCCAGAGGTTTATTTCTGCTACAAGCCGGAGCTCTTCGACAGCGCCAATGAGGTGGCCGACGAAAGCACGAAGGCATTTTTGAATACGTTCATCGACCGCTTCGCGGCCTGGATCGGCAAGACCAAGTAAGGCCGCCCACGCCTAAGGGCCGGATGAGCGACAGCCCGCCATCATTTCCATCATGGCGGGCCGACAAGTTCAGGTTCTGATTGAAGATCTGGCCCCATCCAACTGCATTCACTGAGATCTGGCAGAACGGGTGCTAAACCTGTCTTGCGAGATCTTCCCGCCCGAAGATGCGCCGCAGGAATGCGCCGGCCAGGGCGATGCCGTCCGGGGTGATGAAATGTCCAACCCCGGGCAGGACATGCAAGCTGACGTCTGCCCCGGCCTGATGCAAGCGAGCATAGGCCTCCTCGCTCTCCCATGCCGGAATGACCGTGTCGGCTGCGCCATGAACGAGCAGTGCCCGTGTAATGCCGGCAGGTGAGAGTGGCGGGGGAGAAGCGAGCCGTCCCGCGAAGGCGACGGTTGCGGCAACGGACCAGCGTCCCGAGGCGACCGCATCCAACGCCATGATCGCCCCCTGCGAGAAGCCAACAAAAGCGACTTGGTCGAGCCGGTCGCGAAAGCCCTGCGTCTCAACGGCGTCACGGATGATCGCGTCGAAGCCGGCACGGGCGACTTCCACCCGCTGGGGCCGGTTCGCCGCCGTCACGCCGGTGACACTGAACCACTGGCGGATCGGACCGCCCTGATCAAAGGGCTCCGGCGCGTCCGGCGCAATGAATAGCGTGCTGGGAAGGTAGGCGCGCAAAGCATCGCCCAGAGGCTCGAGATCGGCACCGCGTGCGCCGACACCGTGCAAGAGAATGACAAGGGACTTCGTCATGCCGTGGCCCTCCGCATTCCATCGTCATGCCAATCGAACAGCAAGGTCTCGCGAAAGGCGAAACGAGCAATATGATCCTGCACGACTTGTCGGAAGCGCTGCCCATCTGCACCTGCTTCTGGCAAGAGCCTGATTGTCAGGCAGACATCATCGGCGTCGAGGATGCAACGGCCGAACGGTAACGCGATATCGCCATGGCTCTTCGTGAAGGTCACCGGAAACTTGTGGCTCCAGTGCTTGCAGAGTTGCTGCAAATAGCGGCTCGCCGCGGTCGTAGACACCTCGGTGTGAATTTCACTCATGACGCTTCCTCCCTCCCTCGCATGTGCGACGCGGGCCGTAAGACCTGCATCGCGTGTCCCCCGCTTTGGTTCAACGTGCGAGCAGCGTGATCGATGTACCCCAGGGGTCCCGGAGATCAAGGCGCTTGGGAGATGCCACATTGGCGCTCTCGGCGAGGGCGCCGACGGCCGCAAGGCGCGACGGCACCACGTGAATTTCAAAGTCCGCGAGGCCGGTCGAGGGGTAGGTGCGTTCGGTCGCGCCCCGGCTGTTCCAGATATTTGTCGCGATATGGTGGTGATAACCATCGGCAGCATAGAACGTGCCGCCCTGATAGCGACATGTGATGTCGAGCCCCAGCGTCTCGCCGTAGAAAGTCTCGGCCGGCGGGAGTGCGCCCACCTGCAGATGGACATGGCCGACCTTCGCCCCTTCGGGAAAGCCCTTCCATGGATCGTCACCGGCGGAGGCCAGCAAGTCTTCAATGTCGAGCGGCTTCGTCGACATGGCCACGGCACCATCCGTCCAGCGCCAGCTGTCGGCCGGGCGGTCGGCATAGATCTCGACGCCATTGCCTTCCGGGTCGGAAAGATAGATCGCCTCGCTGACATCATGATCGGACGCACCGACGATGGGCGTCCGGGTACTGCCGGCGTTGCGGGTCCAGCGTCCGAGGTCGGCGCGTGTGGGAAGCAGAAAGGCCGTATGGAACAGCCCGGCCTCGCGCGGCGAGCGGCGGCGCGCGGCCTTGTCCCTGCGCAGTTCGAGCAGGACCGCATCACCGATACCCAACTCCGCATATTCGCTGTCACCGCGCAGGAGATGAAGGCCGACGACGCGTTGATAAAACGCACTGACGCTGTCGAGATCATTGACGGTCAACGCGACACGGCCCATGGCGAGCGTTGATGGCGTTGTCATGATGCATGCTCCTGCTTGGCGGGCTGCGGGATGCCCCACGCTTCGGCGATGTCCGCGCGAGGGGCAATGTGGTCTGCGCTCGTGATGATGGATCAGATGGTCGAACGTGAGGTGGTTGGCTTCAGGGCAAAAGCGCCGTCGCCAATCAGGGCCAGGGCCGCGAGGCCGGCGATCCAGAGACCAAGGAATTCCCAACCGCCTTTAGGATTGGTGAAGAAGAAGCCGGCGGGACCGTGCACGGTGAAGATGGCGCCGAGTAGAACGGGAATCATCAAGATGGCGATAAGGCGCGGCCAGACGCCGAGGATCAGTGCCAAGGCGCCGACGATCTCCCAGGCGATGGTGACATAGGCGAGCCATCCCGGCAGGCCGAGCGAGCCGAAGAAGGCGGCGGTTCCGGCTGGCGTAAACACGAACAGTTTGAGACCGGCATGGGCGAGAAACAGCACGCCGAGCACAAGCCGTAGTACGAGGGCGGCATAGGGAGCGGTACGAGAGTCGGACATGGTCCATTTCCTTTGGCAAGGCGCTTGTGTTGGTGGCTGAAGAATGCGCCCTGCCATTTGAAATGATTAGCGGTCCAGGATGGTGCGCTTTCCTTCCAATTTGGAATCAATCCCCCAGCTGTCGGACCTACCACCCCTCGTCCCAGACCGGCTTGCCGCGAAAACATGTAACGAGATAATCGACGAGCGCGCGCACCTTCAGGGCAAGATGTCGGCCGGGAGGATAGAGCGCGAACAGGCCATGCGGCTGCATTTCCATATCGGGCATAAGCGCCTGCACCCGACCCGCGCGAAGACTGGGACCGGCGATGAAGCTTGGCACATAGGCAATACCGAAGCCTGCCTCCGCCGCCGCAAGGCACGCCTCGCCGTTTGAGAAGCGCAGTCGTCCCGTAACCGGCACGAGCAATTCGGTGCCGTCTCCCCGGCGAAAAGGCCAGTTGAAGGGATCGCGGAAATTGGCGTCGATGATGCATTCCTGTGTGATAAGATCATCGGGATGACGCGGTGTGCCGCGGGCCGCGAGATAGGACTGCGAAGCCACCAGAACCACCCGGACGTCGCATAGCCGCCGCGCAATGAGACTGCTGTCCCCGGGTTTGCCAATCCGGATCGCGGCGTCAAACCCCTCATCGACAAGATTGACGACGCGATCCGAGAAGCTCACATCGAGCTGGATCTCGGGGAAAGCCCGCGCGAAATCGAGGAGAGCCGGTACCAGCTGCGTGGCACCGAAGGACATCGGTGCAGTCAGCCGCAACCGTCCCGCCGGCGCACCGGAGGCGTTGCGCACGGAGGCGTCCAGCGCGTCGAACTCATCGAGCAATGTCTTGACGCGCTCGTAATAGGCTTGGCCGACCTCCGTCGGCGAGAGCGCCCGCGTCGTCCGCTTGAGAAGTTGCACACCGAGATCGGCCTCGAGCTTCGAGATGAGCTTCGAGGCGTGCCCGCTGCTGGTGCCGAGCCGCCGTGCAGCCGCGGCAAAGCTGCCGGCATCAAGCACCGCCACGAACATGCGGTCACAGTCGAGACGCTCCATGATCCCTTCCAGAGTAGCAATGAACGGCGCATTCTAACGCCTATTCCATCCATTCTGGAAATGAAGCTCTATTCGACCTGCCCCCTTCTCACCGAGGCCCATCGTCTTCCAAGTCGGCGCGATTCTCGGCAGTCGGGCGGATCGACCCACCCGTGGCGGGATGTACCGGCAGGAGCTTGTGCTGGCCGCCGGGCACGTCGCCATTAATGGCCCCGACCAGCATCTGCGCGGCCTCCAGGCCGATCTCATAAGCCGGGGACGTCACGCTGCTGAGCACGGGCGTGGAAAATTTGCGGAACCAGAAGGCGTTGAACCCGGTCACCATGATATCGCGCGGCACCTCGAAACCGCAGCGTGTGGCAGCCTGGATCGCAGCGAGGCCGAGTTGGTCGTTGCCGCCCATGATCGCGTCCGGAGGCGATCCCAGCTGAAGCCGCGCGACAATTTCCTCAACCGATGTTTCGAAATCTTCCTCGTGCGAGGTGAGATAGTCGACAACGAGTTGCCCTGTGGCGATCCGGGCGCGCGTCGCCTCCGCGATGCCCGCAGCCCGCTGCTCCGTTCCCGGCCAGATCTGGCGGGGCATGACGCATAAAAGGCGGCGGACATTACGGCGCAACAGTTCCTCTGTCAGCGCGGCCGCTCCGCCCCTGTCGTCCTGGCGTATCGAGCTTGCCGCCGCCATATCCTCCGGCGGCAGGTCCTGCACGATGAGCATCGGCAAATTGAGCTGTGCGAGCGTCCGATAGGTCGAGATGCGTTCCTCACGCCCCCCGGACACCATGACCGCGAAACCGTCATAGCCCGTGCTGCGACCGACGAAGGCGGCCAAGGCTTCCTGGTTCTGCAGGCCATTGACCATAAGACCATAGCCTATTGTCGCGAGGTAGTTGCTCATGCCAGCGGCGACCTGCGTGATATAGGGATCGTCGAGGAAGCGCCGGTCCGGATGCATCACCGTCAGGCCCAGTGCGAACTCGCGCTGCAGTCGCAGGCTTCGGCCGCTGCGTTGCGGGCGGTAGCCAAGCTCTTCGATCGCAGCGCGGACCCGCTCGGCAACCTCCTTGCCCACGCGTGCCATTCGTCCGTTGATAACATTGGACACGGTCATCACGGACACGTTCGCACGCTCCGCCACATGGCGTAGGCTCGGCTGTGTCTGGCGCGCAGCGACGGGCTTCTTGCTCATCAAATTCATCTACAATGCTTCGCTACGACCTCGCCATCCCTATTTGGCACAGCCTGTTCAAGCCATCTTGATTTAACGATAAATCATATTTAGAAATCTTGGAAGCTGCCGTTTCAAGAACGAGCCCTTTCGCAACGAGGCTTCCATGTCGGGATCACGAAAACGCCTGCGCTCCGCCGAATGGTTCGGCGGGCATGAGAAGGGTGCCTTCATCCATCGAAGCTGGATGAAGAACCAGGGCTTCGCGCCCCATCTTTTCGATGGCCGCCCGGTCATCGGCATCTGCAATTCCTGGTCCGAGCTGACGCCCTGCAACGGCCAGCTCCGCGACCTTGCCGAGCAAGTCAAGCGTGGTGTCTATGAAGCCGGTGGGTTCCCGGTTGAATTCCCGGTGATGTCCCTTGGCGAATCCAACATGCGCCCAACGGCCATGATGTTCCGCAACCTCGCGGCGATCGAGGTCGAGGAAGGCATCCGCGCCAATCCTGTCGACGGCGTGGTGCTGCTGGTCGGCTGCGACAAGACCACCCCCGCGCTCCTGATGGGGGCGGCAAGCTGCGATCTGCCGGCCATCCTCGTCTCCGCCGGCCCTATGCTGAGCGGCAGCTTTATGGGCCGCATGCTCGGCTCCGGCACGGATGTCTGGCGGCTCAGCGAGGAGATGCGCGCCGGTGCCATCTCCGAGGAGGAATTTACGGCCGCTGAAAGCGCCATGAGCCGTTCTCCCGGCACCTGCAACACCATGGGAACCGCCTCGACGATGGCGAGCCTCTCCGAGACCATGGGCATGACGCTTCCCGGCAACGCGGCGATTCCCTCGGTCGACGCGCGCCGCCGCGTGCTCGCCTTCATGAGCGGCCGTCGGATCGTGGAGATGGTCAACGATGATCTTCGCATGTCGAAGATCCTGACTCGCAAGGCCTTCGAGAACGCGATCCGAGCGAATGCCGCCATCGGCGGTTCGACCAATGCGGTCATCCATCTCCAGGCACTGGCCGGGCGTGTCGGCGTCGCGTTCGGCCTTGACGATTGGGACCAGCTTGGGCGCGATGTGCCGACGATCGTCGATCTCATGCCATCCGGCCGCTTCCTGATGGAGGATTTCTTCAATGCCGGCGGTATGCCGGCGGTGCTGCGGCGGCTTCTCGACGCCGGCCTGCTGCACGGCGACGCGCTGACCGTGAATGGCCGCACCATTGCCGAGAACAACGGCAATGCCCGTATTGAAAGCAGCGAGGTCATCCGCCCGCTGGACAAGGGCCTGACCGACAATGGCGGCATCATGGTTCTGCGCGGCAATCTCGCGCCGAATGGGGCGATCCTGAAGCCCTCCGCGGCGACGCCCGCCCTGCTGACCCACCGTGGTCGGGCGGTCGTCTTCGAGGATATCGACGACTACCACGCGCGGATCGACGATCCCGATCTCGACGTGGATGAGACCTGCATCCTCGTCCTGAAGAACTGCGGGCCGCGCGGTTATCCCGGCATGCCCGAGGTCGGCAACATGGGCCTGCCGCGCAAGGTGCTGCAGCGTGGCGTCACCGACATGGTGCGCATTTCCGACGCCCGCATGAGCGGCACGGCTTACGGTACCGTCGTGCTGCATGTCGCGCCGGAAGCGGCGGTCGGCGGGCCGCTCGCCCTCGTGCGCAACGGCGACATGATTGAACTCGATGCGCCCAACAACCGGCTGCATCTCGATGTCTCGGAAGAGGAACTCGCCGTGCGTCGTGCGGAATGGGTCGCGCCGGAACCGCCGGCCAGCGGCTACGAGCGCCTTTTCATCGACCAGATCCTGCAGGCCGACCAGGGCTGTGACTTCAATTTCCTGGCGGGCTGTCGCGGCGCGGCTGTCGCGCGCGACTACGTGTGAGAGCGTATTTCCGGTGAAATCCGGTTCACCGGAAATACCCTATGTCTTTGATTTCACGCATTGCCGGGCGCAAAACCGCTTCGCGCTATGGCTGGAAATGCTCTAGTGGAGAACGACATGCTGAAAGTGGGAGTTGGGCGTCAGGATATGACGCCCCCCGTGGGCATTCCCCATACCTTGTGGGGCGCCCGCACGCGGGAGACGGCCGATCGCATTCACATTCCTCTCAATGCGACCGCGCTCTGCCTCGACAACGACGGCGCGCGCGTGCTGATCGTCGAGATCGACGTGACCGGCCTGCCGACGTCCGTATCGGACGACATCCGTGGCCAGCTGAGCAAGGCGTCCGGCATTCCGGCCTCCTATATCAGCCTCGGCTTCACGCATACCCATAGCGCCCCTGTCTGGAATGCCGAGACAACCAACGGTGCTTCCGCTGACTTGCCGGGCATGGAGCTGATGCCGGCCTGGCGCGAGAAAACCGTCGAGGCCATTCTCGCCGCTGCCAAGGCAGCCTGCGATACGCTGCAGCCGGCCCGGTTTGCCTCCGGCTATGGCCAGAGCGAGGTCACCGTGCACCGGCGCTTCCGCACGCCGGAAGGCCGCGTCGTGGTCAGTCCCAACCCCGGCGGCGAACGCGATACCACCGTCACGGTGCTGCGCTTCGACGATCTCGATGGCAACACCATCGCGAGCGTCGTGGGCTATGGCACCCATCCCATTATCCTGGCGCATCAGAATTCGGCCATCAGCGCCGAATGGCCGGGCGCCATGAAACGGTCCGTCGAGGCTCTGCTCGGCGGCACCTGCCTCTTCCTGCAGGGCTGCGCGGGCGACCAGATTCCCTATGAAGCGCTGACCGGTGATGTGCGCGTCGCCGAGCGCATGGGCAATCGCATCGCAGCCGATGCCGCGAGCGCGCTCACCGCGCTGTCACCCTTGAATCACCGCGACGTTTTCAGCCATGTGGTCGAATCCGGCGCGCCGCTCGGCATGAAGCGGCGCGAGGTCCTGCCTGACACACCGGCCCCGCTGGCTATGGCGCAGGTGACGGTCGACCTGCCCGTGCGTCCGTTCGAGCCGATCGAAACCCTTGAGCAGCGGGCGGCGGATACCCGCGCGGAATTCCTGGGGCTCGATCGCGAGACAGCCGACCACGCTGCTATCGCCGACGTGCATTTCCGCGCGCGGCGCGCCGATATCATGCTCACCATGGCGCGGCGGGCCTTCGGGATGACGACGGTTCCGATCGAGATCCGTGCGATCCGCATCGGCGATACGGTCCTGGTTTCCGCGCCTCTCGAGCTTTTCGCCGCGACCGGAATGGCGATCCGCGAGGCTTCCCCTTTCACCACGACCTTCACGGGCGGCTACACCAACGGCACCGAAGGCTATCTCCCCCTCTCCCACTCCTATGGCGAGGGTGGTTACGAGACGGAACTGGCCTGCTTCGTGGGGCCCGAGGCCGAAGGCATGTTCCGCCAGGCGGCCATCAAGCTCGTCCGCGATTTGCACGCGTGATCCGGAGGCGGCGTGCGTGCACGCCGCATCAAGCAAACGAATGAAGGGCCGCGTGACGATGATCACGCGGCCCTTTCCTATGGCCTTCTGGATGCCGAGTGCGGCTACTCAATCGTGGAGCTTCACGCGCGGGTCGAGCACGTCTCGCAGGCCATCACCGAGCAGGTTGAGGCCAAGGACCGTGACGGCGATCGCGACACCCGGGAAGATCGTCAGCCATGCCGCCTCGCGGATATAGCTGCGCCCTTCGGCGATCATCATGCCCCAACTCGGCACCGAGGGGGCGGAGCCGAGCCCGAGAAAGCTGAGGACAGCCTCTGAGAGCACGGCATAGGCGAAGACAAAGCTGAGCTGGACGATCAGCGGCGCCATGCAGTTCGGCAGGATATGCCGGCAAAGGATCTGGAGATCACGGGCACCAGCGCCGATCGAAGCCTGCACATATTCCATTTCCTTCACCACCAGCACCGACGAGCGCAGAATGCGGGCGGTCCGGGGGATATAGACGACGGCAAGCGAAATCACCGCGGTCATCGCCGATGGCCCCATCGCCGCGGCGATGCCGATGGCGAGGAGGACGGAGGGGAAGGCCATCAAGGCATCAGCGAGGCGCATCAGGATGCCATCAAGCCGGCGATAATAGCCGGCCACCGCGCCGAGCAGGACCCCGAACACGGCATTCAGCACCACGACGCCGAGACCGATCCCGAGACTGAACCGCGCGCCCCAGGCGATGCGGCTGAAAATGTCTCTCCCGAGATTATCCGTGCCGAGCCAGTAGGTCGCGGACGGCAGCTGGAAACGGTTGCGGATCGACATCCGCGCTGGATCGAAGGGTGAGATCACGGGCGCGAGCACCGCAAGAACGGTCACCAGGAGACACAGCACCATCCCGATCATGAAGGAGCGGTGGCGAAGAAGCCTCCGCGCCGTGCGGCTTCTCCAAAACGATCGGTGTTCATCGATAGCTGCGACGCCTGCCATATCAGTCACCAGTGTCATTGGAGGCGCACTCTCGGATCGAGCCATGCATAAACAAGATCAACCGCAATATTCAGAAGGAGAAGTGCGGAGGCGACAAACAGAAGCCCCCCCTGAATCATCGGATAGTCACGGGCCAGAATTGCGTTCCCCAAGAGCGCCCCGATGCCGGGGACAGCAAAGATGGTTTCCACGATGACCGACCCAGACAAAAGGACGGACAGGATCATGCCGATGACCGTGACGATCGGCATCAGAACGTTAGTCATCGCGTGGCGGACGATGATCGTGGTTTCGCGCAGGCCTTTGGCGCGCGCGGTACGGATGTAGTCTTGCCCCAGGATTTCCAGCATTGTGGAGCGTGTCAGACGTGCGAGCAGGCCGATCTGCATGAGGGCCATGGAAATTGCCGGCATGGTCGCGCTGCGCAGCCAGCCGAGTGGATCTTCGGTGAAGGGGATGTAGCCGCCGGTCGGCAACCAGCCGAGCTGGACGGAGAACAGCACGATCATGACGAGGCCGAGCCAGAAATTCGGCACCGACACACCAAGAAGCGCGATCACCATGGCGATCTGGTCAAGGGCGCGATTGTGGCGCATGGCGGCCACCATCCCGATCGAGATGCCGAACAATACAGTCAGCACGAGCGAATAGATCGCCAGCGATATGCTGATGGGTGAGCGCTCGATGACCGTTTCCAGGACAGGCTGCCCGAGGATCAGGGAATGACCGAGATCGCCATGAAGGAGGTTCGAATAGAAAATGCCGAGCTGGACGAGGAATGATTTGTCCAGCCCGAGGTTCTGCCGCAGTTGCGCCAATTCGGCTGGCGTCGCATTGGGGCCGGCGAGCATCGCCGCCGGATCTCCCGGTACGAGTTGCATGATGCCGAAGGAGATGAGGCTGACGAGAAACAGGATCGGCACAGCCTGAGCAATGCGCCTCAGAGCATAAGCTAGCATGGAAACTCCGCTGGATTGCCGATCCTTATCTGCACGAGAGCGTTACGCTTTTATTGTTTCAACCAGATATTGGAGACACGCGTGTTGAAGAAGGGCACATATCCCTCGACATTGGCGCGCGTTGCCTGGATCTTCGGAATAGCGCCGAAGGGTATGGCCATGACTTGATCGAACACGCGGGCTTGTGCCTTGGCAAAGGCCTCCTTGCGCTTCTCGAGGTCCGGGCTCGACGACAGAATGTTGAACTGCTTCATGAACTCTTCGTCGGACTTGTTGCCCACGGGCTTATGCACGTTGGACGGATCAGCCAGGTTGCGCAGGGACTGCGCGCCGCCCTGGGCGGTGACAGTGATCCAGGTCGTGAAGAAGAAATTCCAGCCCTTGCTCTCGTTGACGCTCATGCCGAGCGCCGTCGGCCAGTCGAGCACCAGAAGCTCGGCATTGATGCCGGCGGCCTTCATCTGCTCGGACATGACGAGCGCCGTCGTGTAGGCGCGCGGAATATCGCGCGTCGTCAGGAGCACGACCTTCTCGCCCTTGTAGCCGGCTTCCTTCAACAGTGCCTTGGCTTTTTCCGGGTTGTTCTGGTTGTAAAGCTCGCTGCCAGCCTCGCTGTAATAAGTCTGCCCAGGGAACTGGAAGGATGGATTGAGGCTGAAGGCGCCATCGCTCGCCGCGTCCATAATATCTTCCATGTTCAGCGAGGCAAGAATGGCCTGGCGAACCTTGAGATTATCGGTTGGCGCCTGCGAGAGACTGGGATAAGTCAGGTTCAGGCCGGCATAGTCGAGCTGAACGAGCTTGATGTCCTTGTTCTTTGACAGTCTTTCGCGCGACAGGGTCGGCACGTCTTCGACAATCTGGACCTCGCCGGTTTCCAGCGCCGCCGTGCGTGCGCCGGGTTCGGCGAGCGTGCGGAAGGTGACGGTGTCGAGGCAGGCTTCCTTCTGCCCGGCAAAACCCGAAATGCCCTTGAGCGTGGTGTTCGGCACATAGCCGTCGAAACGCTTGACCTTGACGTGGCTGTCAGCGACGAACTCAACGAGCTCGAACGGCCCCGTCCCGATAGGCTTCAACTGCGTTGGTTCGGCATTGGATTGATCGGCCGGTACGATCACGATCGGCACTGTCGAGGCCGAGATGCTTTCGAGGAACGTCGCGCGCGGCTCTTTCAGAATAATGCGGAAGGTCGCATCGTCGGGCGTTTCCCAGCGATCAACCGCGTCCAGCGCGGAGCGGTCGATACCGATGCGCTTGTAGCGTGCGAAGGATCCGGCGACGTCGGCTGATGTCAGCGGCTTCCCGTTGTGGAACTTGACGCCGGGGCGCAGCTTGAATGTATAGGTCTTCCCGTCATCGCTCACATTCAGTGACTGCGCGAGGTCGAGAACGGGAGCCATGTTCTCGTCGCGCGTCATGAGCGTCTCGAAGATGTTCATGGCGACATTGCGTGTTGCATTCGCCGCGTTCACATGCTGATCGAGCGTGCTGAGCTTGGCCTCCATGCCGAAAACGAGATCGCCTCCTTTTCGACCGCAGATCTCAGCCTGTGCCGCGGCCGCCCCCCAACTCAGAAGGCCAGCCGCAACCGCAGTGCAGGCCAGAAGTCGCGCCTTGATACGTGCCATCTTCATCCCCTTTGTTGTGTTTGAAGCGATGTGCCGTTCGGCATCTTTGGTGCGGCGTTGTGAGCGCCGGATGGACAATGATCAGAGAATCCCGAACTTGGCGAAGACATTGGCGAGGGTCTCGCCCGCCGCGAGCTCTGCCAGGGTGTTGCGTTCGCCCTTGAGACGCTCGGAAGCCCGCCGCAGAACATCGGCTTCGACAGCCCTCGGCACGACGACGACGCCATCCATGTCGCCAAAAATCAGATCGCCACTCGCAATCTTGACGCCGGCGCACTCAATCCCGACGTCGAGGGCAACGATCTTGCCCCGCCCCTTGGAGTCGATCGGGGCGATCCCGCCATGGAAGACGGGGTAGCCGATAGACCGGATCTCGCGGGTGTCGCGAACGCAGCCGTCCATCAGGGCGCCGGCGGAGCCACGAAAATTGGCGGCTGTGCTGAGAAGCCCGCCCCAGGGTGCGATCCGCCCGGACACGCCACAGGCAAAAACGGGTATCTCGTCGCGCTTGAGGCTGTCAACGAGCGTGATCTCGAGTTCGTAAGGGTTCTCACCCGGCTGCGGCCGCTCGTAGACTTCGAGATAGAGCGCGGTGCGAGCGCGCCCCACCATGACACTCGCCTCGTCGAGCGGCCGGATGGTGTGGGGCATCGCCTGGTTCACATAACCCAGGTCGTCCAGCACATCGGACAAGAGGGCACTGAAGAAGCGCTCTCGCATGTCGCGCAATGACGGGTAAGCATCAATTAGGGTCTCTGCCATCACACACTCGGTCAATGCTTGGCGGCCCAGACTTGGCTGCCTCGGTTTTGATTTATCGTTAAACTATAATTCCGGATGATCGCGAGTCAACTGGCATTTCGCGCCTTTCCCACCGTGCGAGTTGCGGCTGGCGTCGATGAGGGCGAAGAGCTTTGTCGGCCCGATCGATAGCTAACCCGGATCCTTTACATTGCGAACAAAACGAGAATTTGGGAACGTGGACGCTGATGACTTCCGGATGATTCGCAGGATAATTCGCTCGTGTCGGTAGCTGCAGCCTATCTCGAAACCTTGAATGCGGAACAAAGGCAGGCTGTTGAGCATGGCGTTGTGGACGCGAAGGCGACCATCGCACCGCCGCTCCTCATCATTGCGGGCGCGGGGTCAGGCAAGACGAACACCCTTGCCCATCGCGTCGCCCATCTCATTGTCGGTGGGGCCGATCCGAGGCGTATCCTGCTGATGACCTTCTCGCGTCGCGCCGCCGCCGAAATGGCGCGCCGCGTCGAGCGCATCTGCAATCGCGTGCTGCCGGCCAACGCCCAGCCGCTGACGGATGCGCTGACATGGGCGGGGACGTTCCACGGCATAGGCGCGCGCATCCTGCGCGACTATGCCGATGAAATCGGCCTCGATCCGGCCTTCACGATCCACGACCGCGAGGATTCGGCCGATCTCATGAACCTTGTCCGCCACGAGCTCGGCTTTTCGCGGACCGAGACGCGTTTTCCGACCAAGGGCACCTGCCTTGCGATCTATTCGCGCGCCGTCAACGCCGAGACGCCGCTTGAGGATGTGCTCGGTCGCCATTTTCCCTGGTGCGCCAGCTGGGCTGACCAGCTTCGGGAGCTCTTTGCCGGCTATGTCGCGGCCAAGCAGGCGCAGAACGTGCTCGACTACGATGACCTCCTCCTCTACTGGGCGCGTGCTGCAGCCCACCCCGTTCTGGCCGAGGATATTGGCGGGCGCTTCGACCACGTGATGGTCGATGAATATCAGGATACCAACCGCCTTCAGGCCTCCATCCTGATGGCGTTGAAGCCCAGGGGTGAGGGGCTCACGGTGGTCGGGGACGATGCGCAGGCGATCTATTCCTTCCGGGCGGCCACGGTCCGCAATATCCTCGAATTCCCCAAGCGTTTCACGCCGGCTGCCAGGATCATCACGCTTGACCGCAACTATCGCTCCACGGAACCTATCCTGGCGGCTGCCAACGGCGTCATCGATCTCGCAAGTGAGCGCTTTACCAAGAACCTCTGGACCGAGCGCCGCTCGGCGGAAAAGCCGCGTCTCGTCACGGTGCGCGACGAGACGGAGCAGGCCCGCTATATCGCGGAGAACGTTCTCGCGAACCGGGAAGCCGGCGTCAGGCTGAAGCAGCAGGCGGTCCTGTTTCGCGCGACCCATCACAGCCGGCCGCTCGAAATCGAGCTCGCACGCCGCAATATTCCCTTCGTGAAATTCGGCGGGCTCAAGTTCCTGGATGCGGCCCATGTCAAGGACATCCTGGCGATCCTGCGTTTCGTGCAGAACCCCCGCGACCGTGTCGCGGGTTTCCGTGCCATGCAGTTGTTGCCGGGCGTCGGACCGGGCACCGCCCAGCGCGTGCTTGATGCGCTGGCCAATGCGGATGAACCGCTGGCACGGCTCCCCACCCTGCCCGCGCCGCCGCGCGCGGGCGACGACTGGACGTCCTTTGTCGCGATGATCACCGCCATCGCCCGCGGCGACGCCACCTGGCCGGCGGATATCGAATATGCGCGCCGCTGGTATGAGCCGCATCTGGAGCGTCTCCACGAGGAGGCCACGGTGCGCAGCGCCGATCTCCTGCAACTGGAGCAGATCGCGGCCGGCTATCCCTCCCGTGAGCGCTTCCTCACCGAGCTGACACTGGATCCTCCAGACGCGACCAGCGACGAGCCCGGCGTGCCGCATCTCGACGAGGACTATCTCATCCTGTCGACGATCCATTCCGCCAAGGGCCAGGAATGGTCCTCGGTCTTCGTGCTCAATACCGTCGACGGCTGCATCCCCATCGATCTCGGGGTCGGCACCAAGGAGGAGGTCGAGGAGGAGCGGCGACTGCTCTATGTGGCGATGACACGCGCGAAAGACGGCCTGCATCTCGTTGTTCCACAACGGTTCTTCACATACGGGCAGAACCCGCAGGGCGACCGGCACGTCTATGCGTCGCGCACACGCTTCATCCCCTCGAGCCTGCTCGCGCATTTCGAGGTCCGTACCTGGCCGAGCGTCGGTGAACAAGCGTCCACGCGCCATGACACCCGCAACATCCGCATCGACATCGGCGCGCAGATGCGCGGCATGTGGCGCTAGGCCGAAGCGCCCATTGGGGGATATCGCCCGCGCCGGTCATCCCGGGACGAGTGTCAGCTCGGGCCCGGGACCCAGAACCGATACGGTGCGTGAGGGCCATCAGCCTTCGTACAAGAGGCGCCTTTTTGCTGGTGCGATATGTTTCTAGATCCCGAGCAGCCGCTTTGCGGCTTCCGGGATGACACAGAGGTTCCCGCCCCAATCCCACCGGACGCACCGAAAGTCGATTGCCTCTACCGATACGCGCTTTCCGCCGTCAGCAGCGCACCGTCCAGCGCTGTCCCCTCCTCGTCCATGAGGGCTGCCTGTTTGAGGCGCCGCAGCCAGGCGGCGCCATCCGGCTTGGCCGTGAGCATCGGAACCGCCGCTAGAACCCGGTCGAACTTGGATTGGCCGCGTGCATGGGTGTCGGAATAGCCCTTGACCAGGCGCCGGCAGGCGATCGCCTCGACGGCAAGGTCGTAATCTCGCGGCAAGGCCGTGGTCGCGACATCGAGCCAATGCGCGACATGGGCCATTTCCCGCTCGTGCCGCAGGGTGCGCGTGCGAATCGGCTTCAGGCTCGCGACGACATAAAGGCTGAGGAACCAGCCGATGGTGCCTGTCCGCACCCGGCGGCCGCGGTTGACGAGACGGTCGAGGGCTTGGAACAGTTTCGGCCGGGCTTCGAGGAAATGGCCCATGCCGGCCGGCAAGGTCCCAGCCACCTCTTCCATGCGCGGATGCATGTATTCGGTCGTATAGACGATCTGGTCGCCCTTGGCGCCGACCTCGCGCCGCACCCGGTCGAAACGGCTGGCGCGCGTCTTGAGATCGGCAACGCGGATGACGTCGTCATAGGCGAAGGCGACCGCGAGATATTTGGCGGCGGTAGTGGTGAAGGCGAAGCCTTTGCCCGCGCCGTCATGGGCCGCGTCGAGGGCGGTCAAAGCCTTGAGCCGGTCGAGATAGGCGCCGGCATAGGCGATGTCCTGATAGTCGACGAGGCGCTTGACGCCTGCGAAGGCGATGGGATGCGCCTCGGCGGGCAACTCCCTGCGGATGCGCGCGAGGAGCCCGTCGAGCGCCGCGTGGCCGACAGTGTCCGGCAAAGGCGGCAGGGCCTTCTCAGGCTCGGCGCTCACCGCATCGCGCGGTTTCTCACGGGTGCGGTCGTAGGCAGCCGAGAAGGCGCGCAGGCTCGCCTCGACACCCTTGCCGCCCGCCTTGACGGCATCCTCGAAAGCGGAGCGCGGGAAGGGCAGCACCTCGGCGGCCGCCAGCGCGCCGAACATGGCGGCTGAAATAACGCTGCCGTTCTTCTCGGCGAGCGTCTGCATGTCGAAGGCGATGATACGCTTGGCCGCGATGCCGGCGGCTTCCACCACGACGAGCGGATCCCCGATGCCGTTGCCCGGCTTTTCCTTCTCGCCGACCGCGAAGGAGCGGTGGCTGGAGGTGATGAGTGTTGTACGCTCTGGCGTGACGAGGCCGCGCAACATGGAACGGCCGGCTTCCATGAACTCCGCCGCCATGACGACATCGACATCGCCGGGGGTTGGCATGAGGGACAGGACTGGGTCCTGCCCCGCCTGGGCCTGCAGCATTTCCACGTAATAGATGGTTGCGCCCGTGCGCTGCGCGACGCCCGGCACGGAGGTCGACTGCGCGACCCAGCCCTGGGCTTCGGCGAGCGCGACGACCCAATCCGACAGGACACCGCCGCCCTGCCCGCCCATGGCCAGGATCGCCACGGAAATGGGGCGTGCGGTCGCAAGACGCGTCACGGGGAAGGTCTCATGGCGTGTCATCACTGTTCCACTCACGCCGGAAAGACCACGCGCCGGCTGTCACGCCGACGCTGCAGAAAGCCGATCACCGCGCCGCGGAGCTTCGCGAGGAAGCGATCCACGCCGGTCGGATTGTGGATGATATCCGCGCGATAGAAGGAAGGGCAGAGCACGGCCGCCTCGGAAACCTCACCGCAATTGCCGCAACCCACGCAGGAATTGTCGATGGCCGCGACCGGATCATCCTTCAAGGGATCATCAGTATGCTTCACCGACAGCGACGGGCAGCCCGAGAGCCGGATACAGGCATGATCGCCGGTGCAGACATCCTCGTCGACCCCGAAACGCTCGCGCACCATGCGCTGCCCTGCCTTGACAGCCTTGTTGAACTGCGGCTTCACGCGCCGCTGCTTGTTCAACATGCATTCGGACGAGGCGACGATGACCTTCGGTCCGCGCTCCGGTGTCGTCAGCGCTTCCCTCAGGGTATCGCGCATCTTTGCGACGTCATAGGTCCGGTCGATCTGGCGCACCCATTGGACGCCGATGCCCTTCACCGCATCGACGATCGGGTGCTTCGTCGATCGTTCAGGATTATCGGCGCGCGAGGACAATATATCCTGCCCGCCGGTGGCGGCGGCATAGTGGTTGTCGACGATCAGGATCACGCCGTCCTGCTTGTTATAGACCGCATTGCCGACGCTGGTGGACAGGCCGTTGTGCCAGAAGCCACCGTCGCCCATCACGGAGATCGGGCGCTTGTCGGCCTCCACGTTGAAGGCGGAAGCCGAGGCCGGCCCCAGCCCATAGCCCATGGTTGTCGCGCCGATATTGAAGGGCGGCAGGATGGAGAACAGATGGCAGCCGATGTCGGCTGAGACGTGATGCTGTCCGAGTTCCTTCTCGACCAGCTTCATCGCCGCGAAGATGGGCCGCTCGGGACAACCCGTGCAGAAACCGGCCGGCCGCTGCGGCACGACATCGGCAAGGGCCTTGATTTTCGGATCGGAGAGGATCGGAGTTGCATCCGGCAGGGGCGGCCGATTGCCGAGCAGCACGCGGGCGTGGGTCTCGAAGAAGGCCGTGAAGCCCTTGATCAGGACAGGTGCCGTCATCTCGCCGCCAAGCGGCAGAAGATCCTTGCCGCTGACCTTGGTATTGATGTCGCGGCGACGCAACAGCGTATGCAGGCTCTGCTCGATATACTCGGGCTGCCCCTCCTCCACCATGATGACGGCCTTCTTGTCGAGGCAGAATTCCACCATCTCGTCGTCGATCATCGGATAGGCGACATTGAGAACATACAGCGGAACGGCGGAATTGCCGTAGACATCCGCCAGCCCCATGAACTGCAGCGCGCGCATGACGCTGTTATACATGCCGCCCTGAAGGATGATGCCGACGTCACCTTCCTCAGGCCCGAAGAATTCGTTCAGTTTCCGCTCCTTGATGAAGGCGACGGCGGCAGGCCAGCGCTTCTCAAGCTTTTCTTTTTCATGGATATAGGCGGCCGGCGGAAGGACGATGCGATTGACGTCGCGCTTCGGTGACTCGACGGCTTGGCGCAAGGTGAACTCAGGCTTCCTGTTGGCCTTTGCCACGAATTGGCCATGCACATGGCACGTGCGGATACGAACACCAAGCATCACCGGCGTATTCGAGGCTTCCGACAATGCAAAACCATCTTCCACCGCCTTCACGATGGATTCCAGATTGGGGCGCGGATCGAGCAGCCACATCTGCGATTTCATGGCGAAGGCATGGGAGCGCTCCTGCATGATGGAGGAGCCCTCACCGTAATCTTCACCGATGATGACCAAGGCACCTCCCGTCACGCCGCCGGACGACAGATTGGAGAGCGCATCCGAAGCCACATTTGTGCCGGCAGTCGATTTCCAGGTCACAGCCCCGCGCACCGGATACATGACGGATGCCGACAGCATGGCGGCGGCAGCCGCTTCCGAGGCGGAGGATTCGAAATGGACACCGAGATCGTCGAGCACATCCTTGGCGTCGGCAAGCACATCCATCAGATGGGAAATAGGTGACCCCTGATAGCCGCCGACATAAGAGACGCCAGACTGCAACAATGCTTTGGTTATGGCGAGAATACCTTCGCCACGGAAGATCTCGCCTTCGCCCAGCTTGAGGTCCTGCACCTCGCGAGCAAACGAACGCTCAGCCATGCAACTGGCCTCCCATCATGATGACCACGGCGAAACAGCAGCCAGGATGTCCATCATCGGCATCAATCACCGCCCGCGGGCCTTAGCCCGGATATCTGCGAATTCATATTCCTGGGGCATGACCGGCCTGTTTCCGTCTCTTTGAATAAGAATAGGGAAAGGCTGCGCCATGGCAAGATCGAAAATGGCCCAAAAGCCGATTCAAAAGGATGCATTTGCATATTTACCAGTCGCTGCGATCGCGCGGTCGGCCTCGTTGCCAGCGCAGGACGACGCTCCTCCGGCCCCCCGGAACAACGCCGCAGTTGCATTTCGCATCCGTCGGCCTAGAATAGTTTGAACTTGAAATAATCGCCGCGCAAGGCTTGAATTGAGGAGAACCGGACGACGCGTGGCCTGGGCGGGGGAATGAAGTCGGTCACACCTGGGTTCGGCCGACGAGAATGATGGCTGGTCGAGCACCCTATCCCTGCAGCATCCTGAGGAAGATGCAATTGCACCGATTCCGGCTGCATGCGGGCAGGATCGCGCGGCGCCGTTGGCGCCGGATCAAATTCGAGCGGATGGCTCACAATCCTGTGGAGTGACTATTTTGGCATTACCGGCAGATCTAGCCCCCGCACTGGGCATTCGCCCAAGCATGGCCAGTATTCCCATGGAGAATATTGCGCGGCTCGCCGTGGAGGCGCAGGGCATAGAGGGCGTCATCCCACTCTGGTATGGCGAGGGCGACATGGTCACGCCTTCCTTCATCCGCGATGCCGCGAAAGCGGCGCTCGATCAGGGCATGACCTTCTATGTCCCGGACATGCGCGGGTTGCCTGAGCTCTCTGAGGCCTTGTCGAGCTACCAGACCGCGTTGCATGGGAGACCGATCTCGCGAGCCCGCTCCACGGTCACGCCGGGCGGCATGCAGGCCGTCTACCTCGCGCTGTCGCTGATCGCCAATGCGGGCGACGAAATCGTCTATATCGAGCCGCAATGGCCGAATATCCGCGCGGCCATCCACATGCATGACGCCATTCCGGTGCCCTTCCCGCTCGACTTCCGGGATGGCGACTGGCGGCTCGATCTGGAGCGGCTGTTCGCAGCCTGCACCGCGAAGACGCGGGCGATCTTCCTTCCCACTCCGTCGAACCCGGGTGGATGGGTAGCGACGGCCGCGGAACTGGAAGCCATTCTCGCCTTCAGCCGGCGCACCGGCGTATGGATCCTCAGCGACGAGGTCTATGGCCGCATCTATTTCGACGGCCGCGTGGCGCCGTCGATGCTCCAGATCGCCGATGACGAGGATCGTGTCATGGCGGTCAACAGCTTCTCCAAAGCCTGGGCCATGACGGGCTGGCGCGTGGGCTGGCTCAGCCATCCCGCCTCGCTCTCTCCGACCATCGGCGCGATGACCCAATATCTCAACAGCGGCACCGCCGGCTTCGTCCAGGCGGCCGCCGCTGCGGCCTTGATCCAGGGTGAGCCTGTGGTCGATGCAGTGCGTGAGCGCTGCCGCACCGGCCGCGATATCGCCTATGAGCATCTCGCGGGAATCAACCAGCTGGAATTCGGCGCCAAGCCGCGGGGCGGCCTCTACGTGTTCTTCGCCTTGAAGGGCGAGGACGACGCGATGGTGGCCTGCAGCAAGATCCTGCACGAGGCGCGGGTGGGGCTGGCACCCGGCCATCTCTTCGGGGGCGTCGCCAGACGCTTCATGCGCATGTGCGTCCTGCGCGACGCGCGCCAGATCGAGCAGGCCTGCTCACGCATCGCCGAGGCTCTCAGATAGTCACTCACGTCGGGAAGTGTCCCATGTCCACCCTGTCCGCCAAAAGCGCGCTCGGCCATCTCATCGGCTTTCCGACTTTGAGCGCTGAGAGCAATCTCGATCTGTTGCACTGGGTCGAGACGACATTGGCACCGCTCGGTGCCCGGTTCCGGCGTTTCCCCCATGCGGATGGCAATAAGGCCAATCTTTTTATCAGCATTGGCCCGGATGCGCCCGGCGGCCTTGTTCTGTCAGGACATACGGACGTGGTGCCGACGACCGGGCAGGCCTGGACGGGCGACCCCTTCGTCATGCGGGAGGAGAACGGCCGGCTCGTCGGCCGCGGCGCAACCGACATGAAGGGCTTTCTCGCGTGCTGCATGGCGGCGGCGCAGGATGTAGCCCGGCTACCCCTGGTGAGGCCGTTACATCTTGCCTTCTCCTATGACGAGGAGGTCGGCTGTACCGGCGTCTGGTCCATGGCCGAATGGCTCGGCCAGTCGGGACTTGCGCCACAGCTGGCCGTCATCGGCGAGCCCTCGTCGCTGCAGGTAATCGATGCCCATAAAGGCGGGCTTATCGGCTGGGCCACGGTCACCGGCAGGCCCGGTCACTCCTCGCAGCCCGATCGGTATGTCAACGCGGTGATGGTCGCGGGCGAGCTCATCGCCTTCATCAACGGCCTGCGGCGAGAGTTTGCTGAGGGTGCGCGTCATGAGGGGCTTGATCCTCCCTACAGCACCATCCAGGTCAACATCATCAACGGCGGCCTCCACGGCAATATCGTCGCCGAAAGCTGCCGCTTCTTCTGGGAAATGCGCGTCATTCCCGGCGTCGATGCTCACGAAGTGCTTGCGCGTATCGAACACTTTGCGCGCGAGGCCCTCGAACCGGCGATGAAGGCGATCGATCCCGCTTGCGGCATCGCTTTCGAGGTTCAGGCTGACATCCCGCCGCTCGGCCCCAATGCAGACAGGGTTGTCGAGACGCTCCTCATGGATCTGGTCGGTCAGACGACCCCGCTGAAGGTGCCTTATGGCACTGAGGCTGGTATTTTCCAGCGCTTCGGCACACCGGCCGTCGTCTGCGGCCCGGGCGATATCGCACAGGCGCACCAGCCCGACGAATTCATCGAGGAGGCCGAGCTCGAACGCTGCGTAGCGCTTATCAGCCGCTTGGCGGAACAACGTCTTTGTTGAGATGCGCTATGCGGCAAAGCGCTCGGCGCGGTATGCTTGCGGCGGGATGAGGGGCGTCTCTCCGCTCATGATCTCCGCCAGCATCCGTCCGGTCGTCGGCCCCAACGTCAGGCCGTAATGGCCATGTCCGAAGGCGAACCACAGCCCGGCATGGCGAGGCGCGGGGCCGATCACCGGCAGCATGTCCGGCAGGCAGGGGCGCGCGCCGAGCCAGGGCTCCGGTTCAATGGGATCTCCGAGCGGGACCACGCTGCGCGCACGCGCTTCGATGCGCCGGAGCTGGACGGGAGTCGACGGTGCATCGCGCGGGGCAAGCTCGGCGCCCGAGAGCAGGCGAATGCCACGCGCCATCGGCACAATCAGGCAGGCCTCGTCGCGGACATAGACGGCCTGTGTTAGCCGGGCGCTGTCATCATAGGCGAAATGCCGGTGATAGCCGCGCTTGACGGCAAGCGGAAAGCGATAGCCAAAGCGCGCGGCAAGATCGCCGGTCCACGGCCCGAGCGCGACGACGGCGTGATCGGCGGAGATCGCCTCTCCACCGGCGGAGCGGATGTCCCATGTGCCCCCTTTATCGGCAAGCGTCAGCGCATCCGCGCGCAGGATCTGGCCACCCTTGGCGGAGAAGAGCCGCGCATAAGCCTCCACCAACTCGCCGGGGTCGATGATCCGGCGGGTGTCGGGCCAGGCGATAGCCCCGTGGAAGCCAGGCTTCAGCGCGGGCTCCAGGGCATAGAGAGCCTCCGCCCCCAAATGCTCCGCGATCACGCCGTGACGACGTGCGAAGTTCGCCTCGCGGTCTGCGGCTTCAAGCTGTTGCGGTGAACGACAGATTTCGAGCCAGCCGTCGTGGCGCAACAGAGCCGTCACACCGGCCTCGGCGATCAGTGCCTCGTGCTCGGCAAGCGCGGTACCGATCAAGGCGCGGAACGCCGGCCCGATATGGGCGAGCGCGCGGTCCTGGGAAGCCCGCCAGTAGGCAAGGAGCCAGGGCGCGATGCGCGGCAGGAAGCGTGGCTCGTAGCGCACAGCGTCGGATCGGTTCATCGCCAGCTTCATCAGCGTCGAGAAGCCGCGCGGAAAGGGATGCGGCAGCACGGATGAGCATTCGATGAAGCCCGCATTGCCGTAGCTCGTCTCGCGCCCTGGATCCTTGCGGTCGACGAGAGCAACGGACCAGCCGCGCTGCTGGAGATGCAATGCGATCGAGACGCCGACGATGCCGGCGCCGAGCACCAGCGCCCGGCGCCCTGCGGGAGCGCTGTCAGTGGCCATTTTGATCGCTATACGGGTCCATTACGTGGCGCAGACGATCGCCGACGAGGTTGATGGCGAGGACCAGCAGCAGGAGGGCGAAACCGGGAAAGGTCGAGATCCAGTACTTTCCGGAGAGCAGGTAGCCATAGCCATTGGCGATGAGCATGCCGAGCGAGGGTTCCGTCACGGGCACGCCGACGCCAAGGAAGGAGAGCGTCGCTTCCAGCGAAATCGCATGGGCGATCTGTACCGTGGCGATCACGATGAGTGGCGGCAGACAGTTCGGCAGGAGATGCCTGAACATGATACGCCATCGCGGCGCTCCGAAGGAGACCGCAGCCGCGATATAGTCCTTCTCGCGCTCGACGAGGGCTGAGCCACGGACGGTGCGCGCGTAGTAGGCCCATTGCACGATCACAAGGGCCAGGATGACCTTGTCGATGCCGCGCCCGAAGACTGACAACAGAACCAGCGCCACAAGTATCGAGGGAAACGAAAGCTGCAAATCCACGATGCGCATGGCAATGCTGTCGACGCGGCCGCCGATATAGGCACAGCCGATCCCGACAACGGCGCCGATCGCGCTTGCAATCAGAACCGACACCACGCCCACACCGATCGAGATGCGCAGGCCGTGCAGGATGGCGGATAGCATGTCACGCCCCTGGTCATCGGTTCCGAGCCATGCGGTGACGCCGTTGCCCAGCGCAGAGCCCGGCGCGAGCATGTTGTCCATGATGTCGAGGGTATCGAGATCATAGGGGTTCTGCGGCGAGATCTGGGGAGCGAATAGTGCCAGGACCAGGAAGAGGCTAAACAAGGCCAAGCCGAATACAGCGCCGGGTGCGCGGAGAAAGGCTCTGATACGTTTGCGGGTGACGCTCTGGCGGGACTGGTCCGCCTCCGTCGTTCCGGGGCCGGTTGAAATAGGAGCTGCGACCATGGCTCAAGCCTTCGATGCGCTGAAGCGCACGCGCGGATCAAGGACGGCATAGAGCCCATCCACGATCAGATTGACGGTGACGAAGATCAGGCAGGTCACCATGAGATAGGCGACGATGACCGGTCGGTCGATCCGGTTGATGGAATCGATCAGAAGCTTGCCCATGCCTGGATAGGAGAACACCGTCTCCACCGCCACGGCAAAGGCGATCATGGCGCCGAACTCAAGCCCCATCACGGTGATAACGGGAATGATGACGTTCTTCAGAAGATGAACCGTCACGATGCGGACTGGTGGAACGCCCCGTGCGTGCGCCGTCCGGATGTAATCCTGCCGGTTGACGTTGCGCGTACCTGTCTCGCAGATGCGGATGATCAGCGAGGTCTTGTAAAGGGCGAGCGTAAACGCCGGCAATATGAGATACTTCAGCCCATCCAGAGAGAAGATCGACAGGGGAATGCCGAAGACATCCACTGTCGGACCCCGCCCGCCTGAGGGCAGCCACTTCAATTGCACGGCGAAGATCGAGATCAGCATCAGGCCGATCCAGAAATTCGGGAGCGAGAAGCCGAGAATCGAGCCCGACATGATGGTCTTGCCGCTGAGGCTGGCCGGTTTCAGCCCGGCGATGATACCGAGCGGAATGCCTATGGCGAGGGCGATCGCCATGGCGACTATGGCGAGTTCAAGGGTTACCGGCAGCCGCTCAAGAATGACCGTGGTCGCGGGCTTGCCGTAAACGAAGGAATTGCCGAGATCACCCCTCACGGCGTTCCAGAGGAAACTCGCGTATTGCTCCAGAATAGGCCGGTCCAGTCCAAGACGCGCGATCGCGGCCGCGCGTTCTGTCTGGTCCGCGTCCGGGCTCACCATGACATCGACAGGATTGCCCAGCGCGAAAACTGCAAAGAAGACCAAGGTCGCCGTAACGAAGAGCACGAGCAGCCCGCCGACAAGACGGCGTGTCAGGAATACCAGCATCGTCTTACAGCTCCTGTCTGCCGCTCGTCATCGCAGGTCGGTCTCGCCAATCACCGGTAGGCAATTATTTGGTAGGTGATCACTTGGCGGGCGTGAACATGAGCGCGGACGTGCGCTCATCCATGCGCGGCGTGATAGCGATGCCGGGCTTCGCGGCCCAAGTATTCGCCTGGAAATAGAGCGGGACGATGGCCACGTCATCATGCACGATTTGGGTCGCGTCCTGAAGCAGCTTCGAACGGGCCGCGTCGTCCATCGTATTCAGAGCCTTGGCGGTAACGGCATCAAGATTTGGGTTGCAGTAATTGCCCCAATTGACCGGTCCCCAACCCTTTTCCTTGTTCGTGCAGGCGATCATCGCACGGATCGGCGACGACGCTTCAGCTGTCTGCGCGCCCCAACCCATCATCACCGACGAAAACTCGCCCTTGTTGCCGCGCGTGTTGATGACGGCGAAGGGCACCGCATCGACCGAAGTGCGGATACCGACGCGTGTCAGCATCTGCGCCAGCGCCTGCGCGACCTTGGCGTCGTTGATCAGGCGATTGTTCGGTGAGGCCAGAACGAGACGGAAGCCCTTGTCATAGCCAGCGTCGGCGAGAAGCTTCTTCGCCTGCTCGGGATCATAGGCCGGCTTGATTCCGGGAACGTAGCCCTGCATCGTTTCGGTCACGATATTATTCGTGGGGAAGGCTAGTCCCTGCATCAAGCGGCTGGCGATCGCATCGCGATCGATAGCCAGATTGACGGCCTTGCGCACGCGCACATCCTTGAAAGGGTTGGCCTTCAGGGGGCTACCGTCAGCGGCCGATACGCCAGGGGTCTCGTCGCGGCCGCTATCGAGGAAAAGAAAGATGAGCCGATGCGACATCTTCTCCCCGACCACGAGGTTCTTGTTGTTCTTTACGGCTTCAAGATCGGGCGTCGGGATGTTTTCGATGGCATCCACCTCTCCTGACAGGAGCGCGCTCAGCCGCGAGCTGTCATTCGGCAGGAAGCGTATCTCGACCGTGTCCCAAGCGGGTTTGCCGCCCCAGTAATTCTCGTTCGCCGTCATGATGACCCGATCATCGGGCGTATAAGACTTGAATTTATAGGGACCGCTGCCGACGACCCCCTGCCCTGTCACAAACTTGTCGGATGTCAGGCCTTCCGTCGCCTTCTTGCTGACGATGAAGACATTGGTCAGATCCGCCAGAAGCAGCGGATAGGGTGCTGCCGTCTTCAGCTGCACCGTGTGCTCATCAATAATCTTCTTCTCGACAACCGGGCGCGTATAGATTGTGAAGCTTGAAGGGCTGTTGGGAATGGTGGCGGGTCGATCCAGCGACCAGACGACGTCTTCCGCAGTCAGGGCCGAGCCATCGCTGAACTTTGCGGGTCGTAGCTTGAATTCCCACGTCGTGTCGTCAACGAGACGCCATGATTCAGCCAATGCCGGAACAATCTGGCTGTCGGGATCCATTTGAACCAGCGTGTCGAACATATTGCGCGACACAGCAATGTTCTGGCTGGCGTTATGAAACTGGGGGTCAAGGGTCGTCGCCGGTGCACTGAAACCGATTTTCAGGTCGGCCGCCCAGCTTGCGGCCGGGAGAGAGGCGACAACGGCAAAAGCCGCAGCCCGCAACACAGTCGGAATGCCTGTCTTTCTCATAGAATGGGCCCCTCTAGGCGCGTTTGGTCATTTGATCAAGACCGCTTTGATGGCTTCTACTTTAAACATAGATTGTAGCGAGGTAAATGCTTCAAGCTTGAAATTCCCCTTGAACTTCTGCACCCAACGTCTAGGCTCCGGTTCAATCACGCACAGGGCGTGGGACGGGCGCTTCCGCTCGCCGGCACAGCACGGACAAGGATAATGATCGTGTGATCATGAACGGCAGACGGCACCGCCGATGGTCAACGCGTCCGCATGTCCTCCGGGTTGCGCCAACAGCGCAGCGTGTATGATCATTGAGTACGGAATCAAGCATCCGCATCACAATGCGCGGCCCGTGTGCCCGCGATTCTTGAAGGCAGGAACAGCCCATGCAGCCTTGTGATCTCCCAGCGATCGAGGCCCGCCGCCTGATAGGCACCCGCCAACTTTCACCGATCGAACTCCTTGAAAGTTGTATCGCGCGCATCGAATCTATCGATCATGCCGTCAATGCCATGGTCACTCGCGATTTCGAGCGTGCGCGCCAGGCCGCGCGCGAGGCCGAGGCCGCCGTCGCGAGCGGGGAGCCGCTCGGACCACTGCACGGCCTGCCCATCGGCATCAAGGATACATCCGAGACCGGCGGGCTGCGCACGACCTTTGGCAGTCCGATTTTCAAGGACAATGTGCCGGCCGCCGACGAGCGCTTCGTCGCTCTCATCCGGCAGGCCGGCGGCATCGTCGTGGGCAAGACGAATGTTCCGGAATGGGCGGCGGGCGGCAATACGCGCAACCCCGTCTTCGGCGCCACGGGCAATCCCTTCGATCCCACGCGTTCGGCGGCCGGTTCCTCCGGCGGCTCCGCGGTTGCCCTCGCCTGCGGCATGGTGCCCTTGGCTTCGGGCTCGGACACCGGCGGCTCGCTGCGGAACCCGGCCGCCTTCTGCGGTGTCGTCGGGTTCCGTCCTTCGCCTGGGATCATCCCCAGCGAGAAGCGTGGCGCAGCCTGGCTCCAGGTATCGACCAACGGGCCAATGGCGCGGACCGTCGGCGACGCGGCGTTATTATTGTCCGTGATGATGGGCGAGGACAGCCGCGATCCCCTGTCGGCGGTCGTTCCCGGCGAAACCCTGCGTAACCCGGCAGACTATGCCAGCCTGCCGGAGATCGATCTGTCGACATTGCGTGTGGCGGTAACGCCCGATTTCGGCTTCGCTCCCACTGAGCATCAGGTCGCTGCGACGCTTGCGGAGAAAACCGGGATGTTTCGCTCGGTCTTTCGCGAGGCGGCTGACACGACCCCTGATTGCACGGGGGCGGACGACGTCTTCGCGGTCCTGCGCGCGGTCGCCGCGCTCGCCATGTTCGGTCCGCTCGCCGCCAAGTACCCCGATCAGCTCGGGCCTAATATCAAGGATAATATCGCCGAGGGAGACGGCTACAGCGCGCGTGACGTGGCCGAGGCGATGAATGCCCAGACGGCGATGTATCGTCGCTGGCAGGCCTTCTACAAAGACTACGACATCATCCTGGCGCCGAGCGTCACCATCAGTCCCAGGCCGTGGCGGGAGCTCTATCCCCGCGAGATCAACGGTCATCCGACACGCAGCTATTACCACTGGCTGGCCTGCGCTTATGCCGCGACGCTTCCGGGACATCCCGCAGTCTCCCTGCCCGTCGGCCTCGACGGCAATGGCATGCCCTTCGGCCTGCAGGTCATCGGCCCGCGCGGCGGCGACCGCTTCACCCTCGGCGTCGCGGCCGCGCTTGAGCGGCATCTGGCGGGCGACAGTCGCACCGCGCGGCCCCTGCCTGATATCGCGGCACTCAAGGCCGCGCCCGCCATTGCTGAGGCGGAAGGCTTCTACGCGTTCGATTGAGGGGAAAGCACCGGCTGCCATCAGCAGGCTTGTCGCCGAAATCCGCGTGATCCGGTTTCGGTTATTTGTGGCGAACTCGGCAATGGCCGAGTTCATGATCCCGTTTGGAAAGGCCCATCACCTCATCGGGATGGCCGGGTTTCGTCGAATGTTCCCGTCAGCTCGGATGCGCCCTTTCGCGGCAATGGACTTTACACAGCGGGCGCCAGACTCTCGAGCGATGGGGCTTCCACTGGCGCAGGCCATGGCTGGGCGAGATCGTCGGGAGGGACCGCGGCGATCAACTGGCGCGTATAGGGATGCTGGGGGTTGCCGAAGACATGGTCGACGGCGCCCTCCTCCACCACCACGCCGTGATGCATGATGACGACGCGCGAGCACAGATAGCGCACGACGGCCAGATCGTGTGAGATCAGGATGAGGCTGAGATCGCGGACTGCGCGCAGGTCGAGCAGCAGGTTGAGGATCTGCGCCTGCACGGATACGTCAAGACCCGACACGATCTCGTCCGCGATGAGAAGATCTGGCGTGACACAGAGCGCCCGCGCGATATTCACCCGCTGTTTCTGGCCGCCCGAAAGCTGGGCGGGATAGCGCTCCAGCAGCTCGCTTGAAAGCTTGGTCTCTGCCAGGAGCGACCGCGCGCGTTCGAGACGTTCGGCATGCGACGCGCCCGCGGGCTCCATGGCCTGGGTTACGATGTGATCGATCGAGCGGCGCGGATTGAGCGCGGATTGCGGATCCTGGAACACCATCTGCATGGTGTTGAGGCGCAGCTCGCGCGCCTTGCGATCGGCGAGCGTCACATCCTCGCCCTCGACGAGGATGCGGCCGGCGGTTGGTTTTTCCAGGCCTATGATGAGCCGCGCGAGCGTGCTCTTGCCGGAGCCGGATTCGCCCACGACCCCGATGAATTCCCCGCGCCGCACCGTCAGCCCGACATTTTTCACGGCGTCCGTTCCGGGCCTGCGTCGCCCGAGCCAGTCAGCCTTGCCTGGATAATGCTTGGAGAGACCGTCGAGAACGAGAACGGGCTCGCCGTCTTCTTCCCCGGCGGGCGGCACAAGAATGGGCTCAGCCTCGATCACGGCCTCCGCCTTCTCGCTGCAACCGTCACTGCAGCGTACGAAATGGGCCGGCGCGATTTCACGCAAGGACGGCACGGCGTCCGCGCAGGCAGGGTCGGCGACCGGACAACGGGTGGCGAAGCGGCAACCGGGCAGTCGCGCGAAGGCGCTCACCGTCGGCATCTGGTCCGGCAGGGTGCGCAGGCGATGGCGCGGGCCGCTGAGGGCCGGATTGGCCGCCTTCAATATGCGGGTGTAGGGATGGCGCGGGGCGTCGAGGACCTCCCCGGCCGGGCCTTCCTCGATCACCTCCCCCGCATAGAGCACGGCGATCCGGTTGCAGACGCGCGCGGCCAATCTGAGGTCATGGGTGATAAAGACCATGGCCGTGCCTTGCTCCCGCTGCAGCCGGCGCATGATCTGCACGACGGTCGCCTGGGTCGAGACGTCGAGGGCGGTGGTCGGCTCGTCGGCAATGACGAGGGCGGGCTTCGCCGCGAAGGCCATGGCGATGAGCACGCGCTGGCACATCCCCCCCGAAAGCTGGAAGGGATAGCGCTGCAGCAACTCCTCCGGATTGCGCAGGCGGACGTCGGTGAGGGCCTGCACGATGTGCTCGCGATAGGCGCCGCGGGGCAAGCCGCCGATGCGCGCGAGGTGCTCGGCGAATTGCTGGCCGATGGTCAGCACGGGATTGAGTGAGGTCAGCGGCTCCTGCGGGATAAAGGCGATCTCGCGCCCCAGCAGCTGGCGGCGTTGCTCGCCGGTGATCCGCGTGAGATCCGTACCGCCGAAGTCGAGCGAGCCTTCCGAAACGTGGAATCCCCCCGGCAGATTGGCCGCGATCACCCGGCCGAGCATGCTCTTGCCGGCACCCGATTCACCGACAAGCCCGATGATCTCTCCGCGTGCGACCGCGAAGCTGATATCCCGCAGCACCGCGATACCGCCGGACGAGGAGACCGTGAGATTGTTGGCCCGCAAGACGTCTGCCATGATGGTCAGGCCCTCCCGCGATTGGTGACGAGGCGCGGATCGAGCGCCCGTCGCAGGCCGTCGCCCAGGAGATTGAAGGACAGGATGGTCAGGAAAATCGCGAGCACAGGCACGACCACGCCGAACGGCGCCTGGTTCATGGTGGAGCGCGCATCCGCCAGCATGACACCCCAGGCGGGAACATCGGGTTCGACGGACAGGCCGACGAACGACATGATGGCCTCGACGACGACTGCGATGCCCGCCTCCAGGCTCAGCATCGTCAGGACGAGTGGGGCAACGGCCGGCAGGACCTCGCGCAGGAGCGTCCTGACATGGGAGAAGCCGACGAGGCGTGCGGCCGCGACATAGTCCCTGCGCGCCACCACCATCACGTCCGAGCGGATGACACGGCAGAAGCGGGTCCAGTCGATCAGGACGATGGCAAGCACCACCTTGTTGACACCCGCGCCGAGCGCGAGCAGCAGCAGCAGTGTGAGAATGACCGGCGGAAACGCCATCCAGATCTCGACGACGCGGCTGATCAGCCAGTCCACCGGGCCACGGAAATAGCCGGCGAGGAGGGCGAGGAACGTGCCGAGCAGCATGGCGCCCATCGACGACAACGAGGCCACATAGAGTGCGACCCGGCCGCCATAGAGCACGCGCGACAGGATACAGCGCCCGAGCCCGTCGGTGCCCAGCGGATAAGACGGATCGCCGCCCGCCTGCCATAGGGGCGGCAGCAGTGTGTTGATGAGATCCTGTTCCTGCGGGTCATGGGGCGCGAAGATGGGCGCGCCCAGCGAAGCGACGATGATGACGAGGAGAATGCTGCCGCCCACGAGGATGCGCGGGCTGTGCAGGCAGCGCTGGAGTGCCTGGCGACCTTGAGGCGTCATGCCACCCTCAATCTCGGATTGGCCGCGAGATAGATGACGTCCACGATGGCATTGATGGCCAGCACCAGCACGCAATAGACCAAACCAACGACTTGGACGACGGGCAGGTCGTGATTGCGCACGGCATCAACCATCAGGTTGCCAAGGCCGGGATAGGCGAAAATCATCTCGACCAGCACGGTCCCCCCGAACATGAAGCCGCCCTGGACGCCGATGAGGCTGATGGTCGGCAACGCGGCGTTCTTCAGGGCATGATGCAGGATGATCTGGCGCTCCGTCAGGCCGCGCAGCCGCGCCTGAGTGATATAGTCTTCCATGATCGTCTCGATGAGCGACGAGCGCAGCACGCGCATGATGAGCGGTGCAAGGCCGATAGACAGCGCGATCACCGGCAGAACCATATGGGTGAGCGCACTGCCCAACACATCGATACGCCCGGTGATCAGGCTGTCGAACAGCAGGAAGCCCGTGACCGGCGGCGGCAGCGACACCGCCGGATCGAGACGGCCGATGAAGGGGAGGAACGGCACGGTCACACCGAGAAAGAGGATGAGCAGGATCGCCCACAGGAATTCCGGGATGGCCATGATGGCTGTCGTGCCGAGATCGAGCACCTGCTCCCCGGCTGTTCCGCGCCAGGCGAACATGAGCATGCCGCCGCCGACACCAAGCAAGGTGCCGACGATGAGGCTGAAGGCCACCAGCTCGACCGTGGCCGGCAGAGCCGTGGACACGAGTTCCATCACCGGTCGGCGGAAAAAGACCGATGTGCCGAAGTCTCCCCGCAGCAGCGACGAGACCCAGATCCAGTATTGCTCCGGAATGCTCCGATCGAGGCCGAGCGCCTGTTTCATCGCTTCATAATCGGCCTGCGAGGATCCCGGCGGCAACGACATGGCCACCGGGTCGGCAGGCACCAGACGCAGCAGGATGAAAATCAGCGCGGAAACGCAGATCAATATGGGGATCGCCAGTACAATACGGCGCACTATGAGTTCGAGGGCTATACGGCCCATGAATGCAGCACCTCGATCAAAAAGAAGGCCCAATGTCCGCCGATCGCGAATTATCCCTTCAATGTGTAGGTGTTGGGCAAAGTCAAACCATTCGCGTATTTCTTGATCGAGACCTTGTCCGTGTGGGCGATCGTCTTGACACTCTGGTAAAGCGGGATCGTATAGCCCTGCTCAGCGGCAAAACGATTGACGGCTTTGTAGCCCGCGACGCGCTTGGCCTCGTCCACCTCCACCAGCAGCGGATGGATCATCTGCCCGAGGTCGTCCGATTTGAACGCGGAGAAGATCGACTTGGGGTCCAGGAGGTAGCCGGCATAGAATTCCGGATCACCGGCCGTGTTGCCCCAGCTGTAGAGAGTCGCTTCCTTCAGAGAGCCGGCGCGCAGTCGCTCCTGGTAAGTCGACAGTTCGATCGTCTCGAGTTCGGCATTGATGCCGATCTTCTTCCACATCTGCACGATGGCGCGTGCGACGTCGAAGTCCCCGGGGTTGACGCCGTTGGTGGTCGACAGCGTGATCGCCACCGGCTTGTCCGGCCCGAAACCCGCTTCCTTCAGGAGCGCCTTGGCCTTGTCCTCGGAATAGGCGAATTCGTAATCCTCGGGATAGCCGGGGGTGCCCTTCGCGGCGGGCACTGAAATCGGAACCGCGGCGCCGCCGAAGAAGGCTTTGGACAGAGCCGCCTTGTTGATGGCGTGATGCGCGGCAAGGCGTACCTTCTGGTCGGCGAAGCCGCCGCTCTTCGAGACCTGCAGAATGGTGATGTCGGTGATCGGATCGATCGTCGTGGCCAGGCCCGGTACCTTGCCCAACCGCTCGGCCTCACGAATCGGTACGTCGATCGACATCGTTGCACGTCGCGATTCGATGGCGGCCGTGCGGGCGTTCTGATCGCGGACGATGTCGATTGTGACACGACCGATAGGTGGTTTGCCCCCCCAGTAGCGATCATGGGCTTCCAACACCATCCGGGCGCCTTGCTGGTATTCCACGACCTTATAGGGGCCCGAGCCCACCGGCTTCTTGGTGAACGCGTCGACGCCCATCGTTTCCAGAGCCTGTTTGGGAACGACGAAACTCGCCAAGAAATGCAGCCAGGAGATTGCCGTCGGCATCGGCTCACTGAAATGCATAACCGCCCGTGTTGGCGAAACGACCTCGATGTCCCGCACCTTTCTCCAGATAAACGCAGTATCGAGCTTGCGCTGGCCTTCCGCCACCGGCGCGCGCGGGCGCTCGAAATAGGTGTAGCGGATATCGTCCGCCGTAAACGGGGTGCCATCGTGAAAGACCGCGTCGTCGCGCAGGTCGAGTCCGAGCGCGAGGCCCTTTTCGTCTACGTAGCCCCATTTGGTGACGAGGCCGGGCAGTACCTCCAGCGTCGGGCCCTGCCGCAGGGGCTGGTCGAAAACGGTGAGGTAAAGGGAAAAGCCCGCGGGAAACGTGCGTGCGTTCGGATCCCATGTCGGCACATCGGCCGGATAAGCGATCGCGAGTTCCCCGCTCGACGCCGCCTGCGCAAGCGCAGAGCGTGGAACGCCGAGTGCGCTGAGGGCGGCCATGCCAGCGCCAAGCCCGAGTAGACGACGACGGTCGGATTGAAAGGTCATCGCGCGTTCCTTCATAAGGTCGCGCCTCTCCCGATGAAAGAGGCTAAGCGTTGTCTGGAAGTGCATGTAGCGCCAATCGAGAGCCGCCTGCTTTCGACGACGTGAGGATTACCCTCAAGAAATTATAGACTTAAAATAATTCACTAGAGCCCCCACCCGTCAAGTCCGAAATATGAGTTCACATATTTTTGCCGACAGCTTGTGCAGAATCGAGCGCCTTGCCAGCGGCAGAAGCCTAAAGGGGCGCTAGATCGTCAGGACCAGCCGCCCGCGCGTAACCTCGCCGGCTTCTATGCGCCTGTGGGCTTCCGCGATTTCCGCCAGCGGCAGGATCGCCGCCACGCCGGGGCGCCACACGCCCTCCCGGGCCAACTGAGCAACGGCCGCGATCGCATCCGGGCGATCCGCGACCATAGCGCGCCTGACCATGATCCCGCGCTCGCTCCGTTGTGCGAAAGGCGCGGCAACCAGGTAGACGATTTGCCCCTCGCTCCGCAGCACGTCATAGGACCGCGCATGGACCTCACCGCCGATCAGGTCGAACACGACATCCTGCTGATCGATCTGCGTAAAATCCTCAGTATCATAGGCAATCGCGCGCTGTGCTCCGAGCGCCATGACATAGTCACGGTTGGTTGCGCGGCAGGTTGCGCTCACGATGGCGCCGCGATGACGCAGCAGTTGCACCATCAGCCCGCCCACGGCACCAGCCCCGCCATGGACGAGGACGCGCATGCCAGCGGATATCTCTGCGGTATCGACTGCGATCCAGGCGCTCAGACCAGGCTGCATCAGGGCAGCCGCCTCCTCCGGTGTCAGTCCACACGGAGCAGGCACGACCGTCGCACGCGGACAGGCGATCAGGGTGGCCGCTGTGCCGCTTTCACGCGGCGCGAGCACGCAGACGCGATCGCCAACAGCGAGATCCGTCACGCCAGTCCCAAGCGCCATCACATGGCCCGCGCCGTCACGGCCCGGCGTTTTGGGAAAGCTCAGGCTGAAATGCTGTTGCAGCAGGCCCGCCCGCAGCTTCGCGTCAAAGGGCGCAACGCCTGATGTCTGCAGGCGCACGAGAATCTCGCCCTCTCCCGGCGTGGGATCAGGCTGTTCCACCAGCCGCATGACATCAGGCGGCCCGTAGCGGTCATACCGAATGGCCCACATGGTTCAGCCTCGCTTATCCGGCCCTGATGATGTCGGTCGCCATCGGATAATGGGCATTGCCGCCTTCATATTTCGGGAATTGATAATAGTCGGCCCGAAGCTCATGCCGCACGGGCGATTGCAGCGCCGCCGTCAGCGCCTCCGGGCTGTCGAACATCACGCGGTTGCGCTGGATGTGATGGACCCGCTGCCAGGGCAATGCGTCACACCAGTCGATACGCGACAGCACCTCGATCTCCCGGATGCCGGGAAAACGGCGCATGATCTGCGGATGATGCGTGACATAATGGGTGAACCAGGCGTTGAGGTCTTCCGCCTGCCCGGAATAATGCACGACATAGCTGCACGGTCGTCCACCCGCTGGGGGCTGCACGACCGGGTCATCCACCGGGAATGGCCGAAGCGCCATGGCCTGTTGGGTCACGGTCGCGCCAGCGAGGCTCGGCCAGTCCCGGACGAGGGCCTGCAAATGGCCGCCGCGCGCAACGGCCGCCTCCAGATGCGCGAGCTCGTCGAAATAAAGCTGCAGGCCGAGCAGCGGCGACGGGTCATCGTTATTATAGATATCTTGCGCAGTTTCAGGCGTATAAATGTTGGCGCGGCGCAAAGCAGGCGTGCCCGCCACGATCTCGCGGATCGCGCTCACATCCCCCGACGTCACATGCCGGCCAGGAATAGCCTCACTATCAAATACAACAAAGTGGCAGAAGCGCATGAGTAGCCTCCAACGCGCAGGCGAATGATGGATATACTATATCTTTCCTGGATTGCGAGAGATAATAGAGATCACTCTATTCCATATTGCACATTAATTTGCATTTTCATATAGTCCGCAAACCTATCGACACGGATCGGATCCTCGCCATGCCGGCAGACACTCATTCCCCCATGCCAGCCGAACTGTTCGCGCCGCGCGAGCGCACCGTGCCGACGCTGCTGCGGCGTCAGGCCGAGCGGTTCGGCGACCGCCTGCTGTTCTCCTGCGGGGAGGCGCGCTGGAGCTATGCCGATCTCTCGGCGATCGTCGCGCGCCGCGCGACAATATTGCAGGAGGCCGGGATCGCGGCCGGCGACCGGGTCGCCCTGATCAGCGGCAACAGCCCCGAACTCATCGAAACCGTGCTCGCCTGCGGCTGGCTCGGTGCCGTTTCCGTGCCGATCAACACGGCGTCGCGCGGCTTTCAGCTCCAGCATATCCTCGGCAACTGCGCCGCGCGCCTGCTGATCGTGGAAGCCGAGTTCCTGCCGGCTCTCGCGACGGTCGATCTCGCGGCCTTGCCGATTGATACCATCTGGATCATTGGCGATCCCGGAGCCGATACGAGCGCGCTTGCGGGGGGCGACTGGCAGCCCTTTCCGTCGCGCGGCGATGCGGCGGCGGAACCGGCCGCTGTGACGCCCGGCGATCCCTTCATCATCCTGTACACCTCCGGCACCACCGGCCCCTCCAAGGGCGTCGTCTGCCCGCACGGGCAGTTCTTCTGGTGGGGCGTCGTCACCGGACGGCAGCTCGGCGTCAGCGAGGGCGACGTGCTGGTGACCACATTGCCACTGTTCCACACCAACGCGTTGAATTGTTTCTTCCAGGCGTTGATCCACGGTGCCACCCAGCGTGTCGAGCGGCGTTTCTCGGTATCCGGCTTCTTTGAAGCGTTGGAAACCCATGGCGCCACCGTCACCTATCTGCTCGGCGCCATGGTGCCGATGCTGCTGTCCCGCGAGCCAAGCGCCGCCGAGAGCCGTCACAAAACGCGGGTGGCACTCGCGCCGGGCGTGCCCGCCGGCCTCCATGAAACCTTCCTGAAGCGCACCGGCATCCTGCTGCTTGACGGCTTCGGCACCACCGAGAGCAATGCGGTCATCGGCTCGACGCGGGAGAACCTGCGGCACAACTGGCTCGGTCAGGTCGTCGACGGCTTCGAGGCCATCGTCGCCGACGAGGACGACAATCCCGTGCCGGACGGCGTGCCCGGCGAGTTGCTGCTGCGCACCCGCGAGCCCTTCTCCATGGCCACGGGTTATTTCGGCATGCCGGAAAAGACGGTGGAAACCTGGCGCAACCTTTGGCTGCATACGGGCGACAGGGTCGTGCGGAACGGTGACGGCTATTTCCGTTTCATCGACCGTATGAAAGATGCCATCCGCCGCCGCGGCGAGAATATCTCCTCCTACGAGGTCGAGCAGGTGCTCGCGGCCCATCCCGCCGTCGGCGTGGCCGCCGTCTTCCCCGTATCGTCCGAACTGGCGGAAGACGAGGTCATGGCCGCCATCGTGCTGAAGGAAGGCGTTGCGGTCAGTCCGGCGGAGATCGTCCATTTTTGTGAGGGCAAGCTGTCCTATTTTGCCATTCCTCGCTTCATTGAGTTCGTGGAAGACTTGCCCCGCACCGAGAATGGCAAGGTCCAGAAATTCAAGCTGCGCGAGCGCGGGCGCACCGCAGCGGCATGGGACCGCGAGGCGGCTGGCATCGTGCTCAAGCGTTGAGCGCTGATCGGTGCAAGAGAGGCCCCAGCGGCGGCGCCGGCGGGGCCTTTTTCTATCAGGGCTTATAGAAATCCTTCACCACGACCTTGCTGAGATCCGTCTTGGTCCTGGTGATTTTCTGCTCCTGCAGGAAGTCCGCGATCCGGTCATAATCCTCAAGGTCCTTGTCGGTCACGCTGCGAACCTTGCAGTCGACCTCCTTGACGAATTGCACGGTCTGGTCGACGGGGATTTTGCCCGCCATCTGCGCTGCTTTTCCAGCCTCTTCCGGATTGGCGCGGATGGCGTCGCAGGCCTTGGCGAGCGCACGGGCAACCCCCTCGGCAGCCGCCTGATGCTGCTTCAACCAGTCAGCGGAGGTCACGAGGACAATGGTTCCGAGATGACCGACATCTTCGCTGACCGCGAGAATGCTGGCCCCCTGTTTTACGGCGAGCGATGGCCACGGCTCCCAGATGAAGAAGGCGTCGATATCACCGCGTGCTAACAAGGCAGGCAGTTCAGGCGGGGCCGAACGTACCAGCTCGACATTGGGAATATTGTACTTCTTCATCGCCAGCCGCACGGAATATTCGCTGTCACCGGCCGGCGAGAAGCCGATCTTCTTGATCTGACTCGGATCCGTGATGCCCTTGCGGGCAGCAAGCTTCACAAATTTCCCATGGGTTTCGACGATGGCGAGGATCCGCACGTCGACACGTGATCCGCGGTTGAGCGCGGCAGGCGCCCCCACAACAGTCATGTTGAGCTGGCCTGCGCCAACCGCGTCGGTCGCCTCCCCACCCGATGGATAGTTCTGGGTTGTGACGCTCAGTCCTTCCTTCTCGAAGAGCTTGTTCTGGAGCGCGACGAAAACCGGTGAGAACGACGCGTCCACGCCTGTTCCGATCGTTACTGGCTCGGCCGCGAAAGCGGAAGCGGTCATCAAACCAAAGCTCGCGATGGCCGCCATCCCAATTCGACGCACTCTGGAGTCCATTTTCTTATCCAACAGCTTTGTCATTGCATTCCCGCTCCTCGTTATTGATATGTTGTGCAAATAGATGGCGCTCGTTTTACCTTTGCCCCTCACGATGACCCGGCATCCCCGCCGCGAAAGGCCGATTGAGCGCTCGCAAAACCGCGCGAGACCACATCGATATCGTTGGCGACCACAGTCATGTTGTAACCCTGCGCGGCGCGCTTGACGGCGGCTTCGGCATGCGGCGTGAAGATCCCGCAGGCGACGCCGGCCTTCCGGCAGGCGGCCAGCACCGCGTTGCAGGCTTCCTCGTGGCGTGGACCGGCTGCCGGGAACGTGCCCAGCGAAATCGCCAGATCCCCGGTGCCGATGAGGACAAGGTCAACCCCTTCCACCGCGGCGATCGCGTCGGCATTCGCGACCCCAGCAGTGGTCTCGATCATTACGCCCACAAGGGTATGTGTGTTGGCAGCCGCATAGTAAGCCGCGAAATCGCCAGCGAGCGGCCTGACTCCGCCGCCGGACCGCGCACCATGGGGCGGAAAGCGGGCCGCCTCCACGACACGCCGTGCCTCCTCAGGCGTTTCGATCAGGGGAGCGATCACACCGGCCGCGCCCGCGTCGAGCGCGCTGCTGATGGCGCCTTTGGTGCTGTCCATAGTGCGCACCAGGAGCGGGACCTTGCCGCCGGTGGCCGCGACAGCTTGCTCAAGAGACCGCCTATCCCAGAGGCCATGCTGCGCATCGATGACAATGGCATCCGGGCCAACGGTTGTCGCGAGCTCGATGAGCGCGGGGGCACCCAGCGAAAACCAGAACACGCCGAACTGGCCGCCGCCATGCAGATGCTGGCGCAGACTGCGCCCATTGAACACAAACATCAGACCAACCTGCTTTCTTCCAGTTTTTCAGCGCGATCGAGCTCATGGTTCGTCGTCGCCCGCGTTGCGCGCATGGGAGGCAACGCCGCCAGTTCATCGAGCGGATCGCCGCGCCGGCTCAGGCAATCCGGGCCGAGTTCAGCCACCGTGAGGCGGCCGAGAAGAGCCATCGTGCGCAGGACTTCCTGTTCGAGGATCGCGAGCGCACGTGTCACCCCTGCCTCCCCGCCGGCGGCAAGGCCATAGAGCGCCGCCCGGCCGATCATGACGGCATCGGCGCCGAGCGCGAGTGCCTTGACGATATCGGTGCCGCGGCGAAAGCCGCCGTCCACCAGTATCGTGAACCTGTCGCCGACGCGCCGACGCACTTCCGGGAGGGTCGAGAGACCCGAGACCATGCCGTCGAGCTGTCGGCCGCCGTGATTGCTCAGTACCACGCCGTCCGCGCCGACATCGGCCGCTCGCGCGGCATCGTCGGCGGTAACGAGCCCCTTGATGATCAGGTGGCGCGGCCAGATCCGACGCAGCATCACGATATCCGACCAGTCGAAGGAGAGGTCCATCTGCTCGCGGGTCCAGCTCGCGGTGCGACGGTAATTGCGCTCGGCTGGCGGGATCTTGTCGGCGACATTGGCGAAGGTTGGCAAGCCCCGCAACAACACGTTGGCCATCCAATGCGGACGCCTCAGGACGTCCAGCTTGTTGGCAAAAGTCGGGTCCATATCGCGGCTATAATTACGCCGGTCCCATTCGCGATTGCCGAATGCGGCCGCGTCGACCGTCACCACCAACGCTTCCGAGCCCGTTGCTTCGGCGCGGGCAACCAGCTCTTCCATGAAATCGCGAGGACGAAAGACATAAAGCTGCATCCAGTGCCGGACGCCGGGAAGCGCGGCGACGTCCTCGAGCCGCGCATTCGATACGGTGCTTTGCGTGAAGGGAATGCCGAATGCGGCGGACGCCCGCGCCAGACACTGGTCTCCTTCATACCAGTACAGGCCGTTCGACCCCGTGGGCGCGATGACGACGGGTAAGCGCAGAGCCCGGCCGAAAAGCTGCGTGGATGCGTCAATCCCTGCAGCGTTGATCAGTGTGCTCGGCCGAAACAGGATGCGCGAGAAGATTTCGCGGTTTTCGCGCAAGGTCAGCTCTTCTTCAGCGCCGCCCTCGATATATTCGGTTACGAAATTTGGCAGCCGTCGGTACATGCGGGCACGCAGATCCGAGATGGCCACAGCCCTCTCCAGATTGGCTCCCGCATAAAACCGACGTCGCATCATGCCTATCCCCAGCCTATAGCGTGAAAACCTTGCCCGTATTCAGGATATCGGCCGGGTCGAGCGCTGCCTTGAGCCGTTTCATCAACGCAAGTTCGGCGTCGGACCGCGTGAAATGGAGGTACTTCTTTTTCAGAAGGCCGATCCCATGCTCGGCCGAGACCGTGCCCCCGGCCGCCCGCACGGCACCCAGCACAAGATCCGTGATCTCGTCATGGGGTTGATGAGCGCCGGCGGCTGGTACATTGGCGACCAGGTGCAGGTTGCTGTCACCGATATGGCCATAAACCAGCAGAATGGCGCCAGGCCAGCGCGCCTGATACTGCGCCTCGATGGCCGTGACCACCTCCGCCATGCGGCTCGTCGGCAGGCCGACATCGAAAGCCGTGAGCGGGCCCATCAACTTGCCGTATTCCGACACGCTGTCCCGGACGGCCCAAAGATCACGCGTCTCGCGCTCCGAAGAGGCGAGCACGGCATCATCGACAACGCCTGCCTCCAGCATTTCACCCATGACGGCCTCCAGCCGGCCGCTGTCTGCCTCTGGATCGAAGCCGCTCTGTTCGAGCAGAACATAGATCCCATGGGGCTGGGCAAGTGGGCGGCGCAATTCGCTGAGGTTGCCGGTCATGAAATCATAGAAGCTCGGCCACATGACCTCGAAGGCGGACAAGGCGGGGCCGAGGCGCGCCCGCGCGCGCTTCAGCAGTTCGAGGACGGCGGGAAAATCCCGGCAGCCGCAGAAGATCGTGTTCACCGTGAGGGGCTTGGCCTGGAGCCGCAGGACGACGCGGGTGATAATGCCAAGCGTGCCCTCGGAGCCGATGAACAACTGCTTCAGGTCATAGCCCGCATTGTTCTTGATCAGCTTGTTGAGCGACGTCATCACCGTGCCGTCTGGCAGCACGACCTCCAGGCCGAGCACGTGCTCGCGGGCCATCCCGAAGCGGATCACGCGGTTGCCGCCGGCATTGGTCGCGAGATTGCCGCCGATCTGGCAGGAGCCTCGCGCGCCAAGGTCCAAACCTAGAAAGAGCCCCGCGTCTTCCGCCGCCTTCTGGGCGACCTCAAGTGGCGTGCCGGCCTTGACGGTCATGCTCGCCATCACCGGATCGATTTCCTCGATGCCGCTCATGCGGTCGAGGGAAATAACGGCGCCCCCGGCGACGGGCTGGGCGCCGCCGGCTAGGCCTGTGAGGCCGCCTTGCGGCACGATCGTTATGCCATGGCGGGCCGCGATTTTAAGTGCTGCAGCAACTTCAGCGGTTTCACGCGGCCGGATCAAGGCGACAGGACGAACGGGCGGCAGCCCGCTCCAGTCATTGTGGAACTGCGCCGGAATGTCCTCGCCTGTAACGACGGAGGCGCCGAGCGCAAGCTGCAATTCCTCGATAAAAGCGGCCACAGCACGATCAGTCATGAGTTACCTGTGATGAAAAAGCCCCTCGAGCGCCATCGGCGAAATCAAGATGAATGCATTTGCATAAATTATACGCCACAGCAGCCCCCCCGAGCTTGTCGCCAACTTTCCTTGAAACGGGATCTTCGGAAAAAAGACTTAGCCCTCTATTTCTTTAGTCTCATTCACCGCATGTAAACACACGATATCAACATGAGTTCTTGCAGTGCCGCGACGCCGATCGTGAGATGGCTATAGACAAGCACTCCAATTCGAATAGTTTAGACTTGAAATTATAGCTCGTCAAACGGCATGAACCACCGCATATTGATTTCCGGCGGCTGTTATCCGCAGGGGCACAGGGAGGCATTTCGGTGTTAAAGCAGCATCCGCTCAACGGTCCCAATCGTTTCAAGCTCGGTGTCTTTTCAGCCAATGCCGATGGCGGCTTGGCCATAACGACGGTACCAGAGCGCTGGTCGGCGCGCTGGTCCGACAATCTCACCGCGGCTCAGATCGCTGACCGCGCGGGATTGGAGTTCTTCCTTCCCATCGCCCGTTGGCGCGGATATGGCGGCAAGAACCGTGTCCGCGAATGGTCATTCGAGACATTCACATGGGCTGCCGGTCTGGCGGCAGCCACCGAACAGATCGCCCTATTCATGACAGTGCATGTACCTGTCGTTCACCCGATCTATGCCGCGAAAGCGCTGGCGACTGTCGATCATATCTCCAACGGCCGCGCCGGCCTCAATATCGTGTGCGGATGGAGCCCGGCCGAGTTCGGCATGTTCGGCGTCGCGCTCCACGAGGATGGCTATACCCAGGCCGCCGAGTGGATGGACGTGATCGAGCGTTGCTACGGCGATGACCAGCCCTTCGACTTCAACGGCAAGTTCTACACCCTCAAGGACGTGGTCAGCCGCCCGGCTGCCCTGCAGGTGCCCCGCCCCGTCAGCATGAACGCGGCCTTCAGCCCGCACGGCCGCGACTTCGCGGCGGCCCATTGCGATTTCCTGTTCACGACCTTCGGGACCATCGAGGATGCCGGGAAGCACGCGGCCGATGTGCGCCAGCGCGCCGCAGCTGCCGGCCGCGATGTCGGGCTCTATACGGTCTGTCACGTCGTCTGCCGGGAGACTCAGGCGGAAGCCGAGGCCTACTATCACCGCTACGCGGTAGAGATGGCCGACCAGTCTGCGCTGGAAACCCGCATGTCGGGCAACCGTCATTTCGCGAACGATTTCGACAAGGCCGCTTTCGAGCAGGCGCAAAAGCGCTTCGCGGGTGGCGCTGGCAGCTATCCGCTTGTCGGCACGCCTGAGAAGATCGTGGAGGACCTCCTGGCCATCTCTGCGCAGGGCTATGCAGGTGCCGCATTGTCCTTCGTCAATTACACCTATGAGCTACCCTTCTTCACGGACCGGGTTCTGCCGCTGATGCGTGAAGCGGGCCTGAGAACCGCGTGACCGGCGGGCGGCGGCAACCTTATGACGGCGTGGTCGTCACGACGCCGGTGACGGTGCCCTATGCGCGCTACTCCATCGAGAGCGCGCATTGGTGGATTGGTCGTGCGCTCGCTGCGCTGCTCGCGGAGAGCGGGCTGTACCGGTCCGATCTGGATGGTTTCGGCCTGGCGAGCTTCGGCATCGGGCCGGATACGGCCATCGGGCTCACCCAGCATTTCGGGCTGGCTCCCCGCTGGCTCGATCATGTGCCGATGGGCGGCGTCAGCGGCATCATCTCCCTGCGTCGGGCAGCCCGCGCGGTGCAGTCGGGCGACGCCGACGTGGTTGCCTGCGTCGGCGGCGACACCAACAGCGTGGATGGCTTTCGCCAGCTCCTCGCGCATTTCAGCCGCTTCTCCCAGGATGCGGTCTATCCTTACGGCGCGGGTGGCGCCAATGCGAGCTTCGCGCTCATCGCCCGCAACTACATGAACGTCTTCGGCGCGAGGCGGGAGGATTTCGGCAAGCTTTGTGTCGCTCAGCGCGACAATGCCCTGCGCAATCCCAACGCGCTCATGAAGAAGCCGCTGACGCTGGACGCCTATATGGCCGCGCGGCCGATCGCCGCGCCGATCCATCTTTTCGATTGCGTCATGCCTTGCGCGGGCGCGGAAGCTTTCCTCGTGATGCGCGAGGAGACGGCGCGGGATCTCGGCCTGCCCGCCGTACGGCTGCTTTCGACCATCGAGCGCCACAACGCTTTCGCAGATGACCCCGTCCAGATTCGCGGGGGCTGGGCATTGGATGTGGACGAACTCTACGCGATGGCGGGCATTCGGCCCGATGACCTCGACTTCGTGCAGACTTACGACGACTATCCCGTGATCTCGATGATGCAGTTCGAGGATCTCGGCTTTTGCGCCAAGGGCGAGGGGCCGGATTTCGTGCGATCGCATGAATTCACCATCCACGGCTCCTTTCCGCACAATACCTCCGGCGGCCAGCTCTCGGTCGGACAGGCTGGTGCGGCTGGCGGTCATCTCGGCCTGGTTGAAAGCATCCGGCAATTGCTGGGGAGCGCCGGGCCAACCCAGGTCCCCGGTGCGCAATACGGCCTCGCGTCCGGCTTCGGCATGATCAACTATGACCGGGGACTCGCGTCCGGCGCCGCCATTCTCGCGAGATTGTCATGACAGGCCGATCGCCTCTCTCCCCCATGTCACCTCCCGGTCTGTCATCTCCGGGTCTGTCGCCTCCGCAGCGCAAGAACCCGCTCCTGCGCACGCCGCAGCCGCTGTTGCCGCCCCAGGCGCGCAGCCGCACGGCGCTCGGACTGCTGAAGCCGGCCGCCGAGGGGCGCTTCGCCCTGCAGGTCTGTGGGCAGTGCGGCACGGTTGCCTATCCTCCCCGTGACGCCTGCGGGCAGTGCCTGTCCGCGGACTTGGCGTTCCGGGATGCCGATCCACGCGGAACGCTTGTTTGTGAGACGAGCGTCGAGGTGCCGAGCGAGCCCTATTTTCGCGAGCGCGCGCCGTGGCGGACGGGTATCGTCGTGCTCGACGCCGGGCCGCGCGTCATCGCCCATCTTCATGGCGCCTGCCGTGAGGGCGAGGCCGTGCGGCTCGCCCTCAAACTCGACAAGGGCGGCCAGCCGGTGATGATAGCCCTCTCCCCAACGGACAGCCCCGCCATGGCCGACGACCCCGTGCTGCGCGAATTGACAGCCTCTCCGAAATTCCGGCGGGTGCTGGTGACCGACGGGCGCGGGGCCGTTGGACAGGCCCTCGCGCACGGCCTTGCCAAGGCCGGCGCCGCCAAGGTCTTCGTCGGCATTGCCGAGGACTGGAGGCCTTTTCCAGGTGAGGATGCGTTGCGCGCAATCCCGGCGGTCGAACTCGTCCCGCTCGATGTCACCGACGATATCTCGGTGCAGCGGCTGGCCGCAAGCCTCGGCGCCAAGACGGATATCCTCGTCAATACCGTCGAGCATATCCGACCCGGGGGTGTCATCGGCCGCGATGACACGGTCATCGCCCAGGAGGTAATGGACCGTGCGTATTTCGGCCTGATGCGCCTTGCCCGAAGTTTCGGGCCCGTCATGATGAGCCGCGGGGCGGACGGCGCCAACAGCGCCGTGGCCTGGGTCAACGCACTGTCGGTCTTCGCGCTCGTCAACTGGCCGGCGTGGGGTGCCTATTCCGCCGCGCAGGCGGCTGCGCTATCGCTCTCCCAGTGCCTGCGCGCCGAGCTGCAACCGGGTGGCATACGCGTTATCAACGCCTTCTTCGGTCCGCTGGAAACCGAATGGTTCCAAGCGGTTCCACCACCCAAGGTGACGCCGACGGCGCTCGCTACCGGTATTGTGCGTGCGCTGGAAAACGGCCTCGAGGATGTCTTCATCGGCGACGTCGCGCTCGATATCCGCGACAGGCTGGCGGCCAATCCCAAAGCCGTCGAACGGGAACTTGCCCACGAGGCTTGAACGATCCCAGGAGGCTGTCCACCAACCAAGAGATTCGTTGATGAGCGACATTGACCTGATTGCCCTTGCTACCGCCATCGCGAGCGGTGCCGTCGAGGTTGTGGACCTCACACACACCCTGACGCCCGATTTCCCGACGATCGTGCTGCCGCCGGAACTTGGCCAGAGCGCGCCGTTCCGGATGGAGACGGTATCACGCTATGATGGCCGGGGACCAGCGTGGTACTGGAACAACTTCACCGTCGGGGAGCATACCGGCACCCATTTCGATGCCCCTATCCACTGGGTGACGGGACGCCATCTGCCCGATAATTCGGTCGATACCTTGCCGACCCGGCATATGGTGGCGCCTGCCTGTGTCATCGACTGCGCGGCCGAGGCGGCGGCGGACGCGGATTTTCTCCTGACCATCGCGCATGTCGAAGCCTGGGAAACGAGCCATGGCCGAATCGATGCAGGCGCATGGGTCCTGCTGCGGACCGATTGGGCGAAGCGCACCGGCCGTGCCTTCGCCAATCTCCGCGACGACGGGCCGCATACGCCGGGCCCGGACGCCGATGTGATGCGATGGCTTGTGGAGGAACGCGGCATTCTCGGCTTCGGCACGGAGACGATAGGCACCGATGCGGGCCGGGCTGCCGACTTCATGCCGCCCTACCCGGCGCATCACTACCTGCACGGCGCCGGCCGTTACGGTCTGCAGTGCCTTGCCAATCTCGACCGATTGCCGCCGCGCGGCGCCGTTGTCATCGCCGCCCCGCTCAAGATCCTGCAAGGCTCCGGCAGCCCACTCAGGGTGCTCGCTCTCGTTGGCCCGAAGGTTGCTTCAAATGTTCAACATCGCCCGCGCCCGCCCGGGGCGAGCACTTGACCAATGCTTTAAGCTTGAACAAATATGCAATTGCACGGTTTTCGGAGCGACCCTGCGGTCCTTGTGGCCGCTGACAATGGAGGCCATGAATGCCTGCCGGTGCATCCATCGACCTGGAGGGGGTCGGTATCCAGATTTCCGGACAAAGGATTGTCTCGGACATCACGCTGTCGATTGCTGCGGGCGAGTTCGTCTGCCTGCTCGGGCCCTCGGGTTGCGGCAAGTCGACGCTTTTGAATGCCATCGCCGGGTTTATTCCGGTGGACGGCAGATTGCTCGTCGGTGGGCAGCGGATCCGCGGGCCGGGCATCGACCGTGGCGTGGTCTTCCAGAATTCCGATGCCCTGTTTCCTTGGCTCACGGCGCGTGAAAATGTGGAATACGGCCCGCGCATCCGCGGTGTCGACAAGGCTGAGCGCGCGAAAGCGGCACGATACTATCTGGAACTGGTGGGCCTGGGGCACGCCATCGACAAATTTCCAGCGGAATTGTCCGGCGGAATGCGGCAACGCCTGCAGATCGCGCGTGTGCTTGTCAACGAGCCGTCCGTCATTCTCATGGATGAGCCCTTCGGGGCGCTCGATGCGCAGACGCGTGAGGTCATGCAGCACGAGCTCGACCGGATCTGGCGGGCGACGCGTTCGACAATCGTCTTCGTCACTCACGACATCGGGGAGGCGATCCTCCTCGCCGATCGGGTTTTCACAATGACGACCGGGCCGGCGGCACGCATCAAGTCGATCGTCCCGATCGAGCTGCCTCACCCGCGCGACGAGACCGATCCCGGCGCCATCGCCATTCATCGTGAGTTGCGGGACGATATCGGTGAGGAAGTGAGCAAGGTTCTCCGTCAACAGGGCTTACGGGAGAAGACGGCATGAACCAGTCCTCCTCGGCAGCGGCCAATGCGGCAAGCGCCACGCCACGCACCAACAGCCTCGTACGCCTCGGTGAATTCCGTCAGGCTGCGCTCGCCATCGCGGCGGTTCTCGGCGGCCTCGTCATCTGGCAGGTTCTGAGCAGCAATATCTCCCCACTGTTCCTCCCCTCTCCCTCCGACACCTGGGCCGCGGCGATCGAACTCGCGGAGGATGGCACCCTCACGAAGTCCATCATCGCCTCACTGGCGCGCATCGGCAGCGGGTGGGCGCTCGGCATCATCATCGGCGTGCCCTTGGGCATCCTGATGGGGCATTTTCGTCTCATCCGCGAGTTGCTCGAACCCTATATCGAGTTCTTCCGCTTCGTTCCGCCGATCGCCTTCATTACGCTGGCCGTGATCTGGCTCGGACCGGGCGAGGAATCCAAAGTCGCGCTCATCTTCTACGCCACGGTTTTCATCATCGTCGTCAATATGATCGCCGGCGTACAGGCGGTGAGTGAGCTGCGCCTGCGTGCCGCCGCGTCACTGGGCGCCTCCCCGCTCCGGACCCTGCTCACCGTGGTCGTCCCCTCGACCGTGCCATTCATGATCACCGGCGCGCGGCTCGCCATGGGCAACTCCTTCCTGACCGTGGTCTCGGCCGAGATCGTGGCGGCGCAGGACGGGCTGGGTGCGCTCATCTGGACAGCCCGCAATTACGGCCGCACGGAATGGGTGTTCGTCGGCATTATCATCCTCGGCTTGCTCGGCTATACGTGCGATCGGTTGCTGCGGATCTTCGCCCGCACGTTCCTGAAGCGCTATAGTGTCACCGTGTAGGTCGGAATGCCGCGTCCCATACCTTTTCAAATTGACGACCTGCCGCTGAACGCCTGGAACACGCGTGTTCCCATACGTTTCAGCCATTGTGACCCTGCGGGGATCGTCTACACGCCGGTGTATTTCGACCTTTTCAACGGCGTGATCGAGGACTGGTTCGCGGACGCGCTGCGACTGCCGTACTGGCTCTTCATCCGTGAACGCCGGATCGGGCTCGGCTATGCGCATGCGGCCTGCGACTTCTTCCAGCCGAGCGAGATGGGTGACGCGCTCGATGTCTCGGTAGTGATCGCCGAGATCGGCCGCGCCTCCTATCGGCTTACCCTGCACGCTATGAAAAATGGTCGCGAAGCGGTACGCGGCCATTTCGTGACGGTCACGACGGATATGGAGGCGCGCAAGCCCTGCCCGATTCCGGAGGACCTGCGCGCCGCGCTGGTCGCCTATGAGACTGCGACCGGATGAAGCCTGTCGTTTGAGGGCGGTCGTTTATCGCGACAGCAGGAGTGCGATCGCTGCGGTCCAGGAGAAGCTGTCACCGCCTAAGCCTTCGCCAGTCGTCGGATCGAAATATTCCGCGAAACCCTGGGCACTGATGAGGTCGCGCGTGTCGGAGCGGATCGCATCCGCCGCATCAGTCAGCCCATACGCTGCGAGCCCTTCGGCGACCATGTAATTGACGACGCCCCACACCGGGCCGCGCCAGTAGCGCTTCGGTTCGAAGCGCGGGTCGAAGGGCGACGTGCTCGACACGCCATGGGCGACCTTGCCCCGCCAGCGCGTGATTTCAGCCGCCATGCGTCTGGCCTGGTCGGCACGCGGCAAGCCCGCGAACAGCGGGAGGAAACCCGCCGACGTCGACACGTCTATACGCGCGCCGGTGATGAGGTCGATCGGCTGGTAGAGGCCCCTCTCCTCATTCCAGAGCGCGTTCAGCGCGTTGGCACGCTTGACGATTCGGGCGTTGATCTCGGCGCGTTCGGCCTCGGTTCCCAAGCGGGCCGCAAGATGCAACAGATCCTGCTCCGCACGCTGCAGGATGGCATTGATCGCGATATCCCCGACCTTGAAGGGCGCCCTTTCCCAGAGGGCGGCGGGGTTCCAGCCTGCATCGCGGAAGATATCGACGAGGTGGATATAGCGACGATAGTCATCATCATGGGGCCGCATGGCGGCGCCCACATGCGCGGTGTCCCTGCGCCGGATTTCGGTCGTCGGTTCGGGCGGCACGCGGGCGAAGGCCTCGTCCCAGGCCGGCGAGTTGTCCATCCCCGATTCCCAAGGGTGGAGAATGGCCACAAGGCCGGTGCCCTCCGGATCGCGCGCGGTGGCCCACCAACGGTGGAAAGCCAATGCCGCGCGGTAAAGCCCCTCGGCGCGCTTGGCCGCGTCCGCGCCCTTCGCGTGCTCGAAAACGAACCTGACGGCGCTCGCCAGCACCGGCGGCTGCGATAGGCCCGAGGTCGGTGGCTCGTGGTGCGTGCCCCACACATCGGGGCCGGGGAAATAATCGTCACTCGGCGCGTGAAAGACGATATGCGGCACCATGCCGTCCGCCCATTGTCCCTCCACAAGGCGCTCCAGTTCTCGCCAGGCACGTTCCTCGTCGAAGGTCGCCCACCCCATCGCGACAAAGGCCGAATCCCAGTTCCACTGAAACGGATAGAGCCGGGAGGTCGGGACCGTGTAGCCGCCCCGATCATTGGCGATGAGAATATCGCGTGCGGCGGTGATATCGATGTGACGCGTCATACTGCTATCTCTCGTGCAAGCGCCTCACCGGAGGCGGCATCCATCCAAACGATGCGATTGGGATCCGGCTTGAGGCCAAGCCTGGTACCCGATGGGAATTGAACGTCGGGCGGCGCGACCACACGGATCATCTGTCCGCGCGAGCGACCGGTGAGCAGGGTATGCGAACCCAAAGGCTCAGCCACCATGACCTCGAAGGCGAGCCCCTCCGCAGCCTCGCCCAAGGCGAAGTCTTCGGCGCGTATGCCGGCCAGCAGATCCCCCTGCGGTCGCGGCGCCCGCAGGGATAGGCCATCGAGAGCGATGTTGCCATTGGCTGCGGTGACCGGCAGGAAATTCATGGGCGGACTGCCGACGAAGCCGCCGACGAAGGTGGTCCGAGGCCGACTGTAGACCGCTGTTGGTTTGTCGATCTGCACGATCCGGCCGCCGTGCATCACCGCGATTCTGTCGGCGAGTCCCATGGCCTCGGTCTGATCATGGGTGACATAGATCGTCGTTGTCCCGGCCTCGCGCAACACGGCCTTGAGCTCCGCTCGCATTTCCAGGCGCAGCAGCGCATCAAGATTCGACAGGGGCTCGTCCATGAGCAGCACGGGCGGCTCCACCGCGAGCGCCCGCGCCACTGCCACACGCTGGCGCTGGCCGCCCGAGAGTTTGGCGGGGTAGCGATCGAGATAAGGCTCGATGTGTAGAAGCTCCGCCGCTCGCGCTACCTGCGACTTGACGCGCGCATCTCCTGCCTTCTGCATGCGCAGGCCGAAGGCGACATTGTCGTAGACGGTCATATGGGGGAAGACCGCGTAGTTCTGGAACACCATCGCAAGGCCGCGCTGGCGTGTCGGTATGTCACTGATATCGCGTCCGCCGATGATCACACGTCCCGCGGATCGTGTCTCCAGCCCCGCGATGATACGCAGCAGAGTAGTCTTGCCGCAGCCCGAGGGGCCGAGCAGCGCGATGAACTCGCCGTCGGCGATATCCAGCGTGATCTCGTCGAGCGCGCGCGTCCCACCGAACGTCTTGGCGATCTTGTCGATCTTTATGTCGGCCATGGCTGAACCTGTATCCCTGAAGCAAATCATTGGATTTGCTCGTCGATTTCTAGTTTGAGCAAGTCAGCCAGGGGCGAACTTGCTCTGGCGCGTCTCAGCGGTTGGCGATGCCCCACATCGCGAAAAGGTATTTCCTGACGGCGAAGATGAAGACGATGGATGGCACGATGAGAAGGAAACCGCCGGCGAAGCGGAAATGCAGCGGCGATTCCGCGAGGACGGTGAGGAGATAAGCCGTCAGCGTTCTGTTGCGGACCGTGAGAACTGACGCTGCGAAGACTTCGTTCCATGAAATGACGAAAGCGAAGATCGCAGTCGCCGCGATACCCGGGAGCGCGAGCGGCAGCACAACCTTCATGAAGGCCTGCAACCGCGTGCAGCCGAATACCCAGGCCGCCTCCTCCAGTTCGCGAGGTATCGCCTGGAAAAGGCTCGCCGAGACGAGCGCGGCGAAAGGCAAGGCCAGCGCCGTGTGGATGAGCGCGACACCGAAGGCCGTGTCATAAAGCCCGATGCGGATGAAGGCGACGGTCAGCGGCAGCGCGAGGATCGCGAGCGGAAAGGCGCGCGTCAGCAGGATCAGCAGGCGATAGGCATTCTGGCCCGGAAAGGTGAAACGCGCGAGCGCGTAGCCGGCCGGGGCTCCGAGCGCGATCGAAAGCGCCATGGTGATCGCCGCGGCGATGATGCTGTTGACCATTGCCTGGCCGACGCCCTCCACCTGGAGGAAGAGTTGCATCGCGGCGAGCGAGGTATCGGCCGGCCAGATCGATTTCGGCCAGCGGAACACGCCGGCACGTCCTCCAAAGGCGCCCAGCGCAATAAAATAGATCGGCACCAGCACCCAGGCGCATAGAGCGAAGATGCCCGTGAAATACACAGTGCGGCGCAACGCATTCATGGCTGCTGCTCCGGCTTGGTCTTGAGCGCCCACAGGAAGATGACCGTCGCGGCAAGCGAGATGAGCACGATCAGCATCGCGTAGGCGGCGGCGACGCCCGTATTCTGGTAATTGCGCTGCCAATTGTAAGCCTCGCCGACCAGCACAGGAAAGTTGGTGCCGCCGATGGCGTAGACGACTGCGAAGACCTCGAAGGCAAGCACCGTGCGCAGGATCAAGGCCGTCTGCAGGCTCGGCTTGAGCAGCGGCAGGGTAATCCGCCTGAAGATCGTCCAGGGCCGCGCGCCGAATACCTCGGCCGCTTCCTTGTATTCCTTGGGGATGAGCTGGAGGCCGGCGACGAGGATGACAAGCACGATGGCTGTCGCGCGCCACACTTCTGCGACGACTACCCCGAGAAATAATGCGAAGGGCGTCTCATAGGTCAGCCAGGCGGTCGGCCCGTCAATGAGGCCGAGGCCATAGAGCGCGCTGTTGAGATATCCCCTGTCCTGCAAAATGGCGAGCCAGACGAGGCCGGCCGCGAGATCGGAAATGCCGAGGGGAATTGTCCAGATCCACAGGACGACATCACGCCCGCGCGGCAGCTTCTGCAGCATCATCGCCATGGCGAGCGCCATCACGATCTGGATCGGCACGACAGTCAGGACCAGCAGGAAGGTATTGCGGACCGCCGGGCCGAAATTGATGTCGGACATCATCCGGCTGTAGTTCGCGAGCGAAGGCGTCCCGCCTTCCATGAAGGACAGCGAGATGGTCTGTACCAGCGGCACAAGGAAAAGCGCCGCCAGGAAGGCGACCGAGGGGGCGAGCAGCAGATAGGGCAAAAGCCGGGATCGCAGCGTCATCATCTCTCAGGCTCGATTGCGATTGATCGCGCAGTCACGATCGACAGTCCGGGCGGCGAACAATGAGCCGCCCGGACTGTCTCGCCCGATTACTTGACCGGGCAGGCCCCTTGGCTCGGCGCGTCCGGGGCCCAGCACGGCGCTTTGGTCGCCTCCATCAAGCCCTTGAGGACACCGGCCTGCGAGCCGAGCACCGTTTTGATGTCCTCCCCCCGCAGCACGATGCGCTGGAAGGTATCCGAATAGACCTTGTTGAACTCGCCGCCCTTGTCGCCGAGCCCGACCGGGAGCAGGGCCGGCAAGGCATCGGGCGCGTTCTGGGTCTTGGCGACGCCTTCCGCGATGAGCTTGATGCCCGGGGAGAGATCGGCCGGCAATGTCGCCTTGACCACCGGGAAGAAGCCGACTTCCGCGGCGGTCTTCACCTGCGTCTCCGGCTTGGAAATGAAGGCGATCAGCTCGGCGGCGCCTGTCGGGTTCGGTGCATTCTTCGGCACGGAAAGGCCTGCGATGACTGGCATATAGCCGCGCCCCTTCGGGCCGGCCGGCGCGGGGAAGGTCACGAATTCCTCTGGAGCTTGTGTCAAGGCGTCCTTGACGCGCGCCACGTGATCGAAGGCGACCCAAACCTCCTCGGCAAGCAGCGGCTCCTGCATGAAGTCATAGCTTGTGGAATTCGGATTCACGAACTGCCACAGGCTCTTGAACTTGCCCCACATGGCTTCCGCCTCCGCCGACTGGAATGGCGTGACCACGCCGCCCGTGAAGGAGGGATAGAGATAGCCCTGGTAGAAACGCGGCATCAGACCCTTGGGGCCAGCGGGAAAGCCGACCAGGCGCTTGCCGGTCTTTTCCATGAGCGCCTTGCCCCATGCCTCGAGCTGGTCATAGGTGAGGGCATTGATGTCGGCCCCCGCCGGCAGGTATGGCAGGGCCTTCTTGTTGGCGACCATGATGTAGGTGGCCTGCATCCACGGGATATACATCTGGTTGCTCGTGCCGAGCTTGCCGAGTTCCATGAGATTCGCCGGGATGTCGCGGTCGGCCAGTTTCGCGGCGATATCGTCGATCGGGGTCAGGTCGCCCGAGGTGACGAGGGGTTGCAGTTCCCCATGCAGCGCGCCGGCGACACTGATCGTGCGCTTGCCCGCCTGGCCTTCGGCCTTCATGCGCACGTCAAAAGCCGGCGGCTCCTCAACGAGATAGGTCACTTTCCCGGGAAAGTCCTTGAGGATGACGCTGCGCACCTTCTGGGCTTCCTCGATGGGGCGCAACTGCGTCGAGAGAAAAAGGACGTCCTGCTGCTGGGCGCTGGCCTGACCGGCATTGGCCAGCAGTGCGCCCGTCATGAGCGCGACACCGAGCAGGCTGGTGGAATTCAAGGTGATCCCTGTGCGGGTTGCTCTAATGAAAGTCATGGGCTCCTCCTCTTGGTTTTCATCAAGACCGGTTGTTGACGCGGCGTGACTGCGCGGGCGGTCCGCGCTAGGCGGCTCCCTCGCCGGAGGAACCGCGCGGCATCTGGATGAGGCCGTGGATTTCCGTGAGATCGCGCAGATCGGCACCGCCGAGCCTCGCGAGCACCATGTCGGCAAGCCGCGCGCCAATGAGCCTTGTCGGCAGCTCCATGGTGGTCAGGGACGGCTGGCAGTAGGAAGCGGCGGGAATATTGTCATGGCCCGTGATCGCGATATCGGATCCGACGACGAACCCGCGATCCGCGGCAGCACGGATCGCGCCGATCGCCATCCGGTCGGTTGCGCAAACGAGAGCCGTTGGGCGATCGTGCCTCTCGAAGATGCGATGCGCCAAGGCGAAACCACCCTCTTCGGTCGGTTCCGCCTCGTCCGATAGGTCGGCCGGCAGATCGGCCGCCAGCATGGCACCCCGCCAACCAGCGAGACGCAGGCCTGCGAAGGTGAGATGCGCCGGTGCGGATAAGAAGGCGATTCGGCGATGGCCGCGCGTGATGAGGCGCTTGGTCAGGCTATGGAAGCCCTCCTCCCCGTCGCCGTCGATGAAGGCATAAGCCCCCGGCGTATCGGTGCGCCCGTGGCACACGAAAGGCACGCCCTTCTCCATCAGATAAGCGATGCGCTCATCCCGGTGACGCGTCCGAACGACGATGAAGGCATCCGCGCGGCGTCCCTCGACGAGGCGACGATAGACCGCCATCTCATCCTTGCCCGGGCGGGCGGCGAGCAACATGAGATCGTGCTCGTGGCGCGCAAGTTCCTCGCCGATGGTGACAAGAAGCTCGTTGAAGACAGGCTCGTGGAAATGCCCCGGGTCCGTCGGCAAGACGAAAGCGACCGTCTCACCAACACCGCGGCGCAGACGCCGCGCGGCGGTATTGGGCCGGTAGCCCATCTCCTTGGCGGCGCGCTCGACACGCTCACGGGTCGCGGCCGCGACATCGGAATAGCCGTCGAGCGCCCGCGACACCGTCGTTATCGACAGGCCGAGATGCGACGCGAGTTTGCGCAGGGAGGTCATGCCTTCCTTCCAGACAGTGTTCCACGGCGGGCGTTAGACGTGAGATGCCATCCAAAACGTTTTGGAAGACAATTGCCAAAGGGAGCTCTTGTCAAGACGCAGTGCAGCAAACCGTGAATGGAGCGGCTTTTGCAGGCGCGAGCCGACCCGCTCGACGCTCGCTTTCGCAAGTCCGACCGGCGGGCGATGCGGAGATATGAATGTTCAGAGAATAGCCATAGCCGGCTATGGCATAGGATGAGCTTGCGCCAAACGCTGGCATCAAGTCCCGCGCATTGCCTTCAAGAACGCTCGTTGTTCTTCAGGGCCGACGGGCGGTCGCTTCCAGCCTCACAATCGCATGGTGCGTCGCGTCCGCGGGCTGGAAAGCCCAACTGCGCCTCACTCATGCTTACTCATGGGCCTCAGAATGCCAGTTTAGCCTGATGGCCAGGATCGTGCAGATTGCGCCCGACAAAAGATAGGCACCGGCCGACAGAAGGCCGAAATTGCTGGACAGAAGCAGCGCAACCAACGGAGCGAAGCCGGCTCCGAACAACCAGGCGAAATCCGAGGTCAGCGCCGAACCGGTGTAGCGATAGGAGGCTGAGAAACTGGAGGCGAGAGAACCGGAGGACTGACCGAACGACAGGCCGAGCAGGATGAAGCCGAGAATCATGAATACGGTTTCGCCGACCGCGCCGGCATCGAGCAACTGCGGTGCGAAGCCGCTGAATGCCGCAATCGCGATTGCGGATCCCATCAGAAGGGCGGGACGGCCGACACGGTCCGCGACTATGCCCGAGACGAGGATCGCAACGATGCCAAACATGGCCGCGATCGCCTCGATGATCAGGAAGCGGGTCGGATTTTCCTTTGTGAACAAATAGATCCACGACAGAGGAAACACCGTGACCATGTGGAACAGCGCAAAGCTGGCGAGCGGCGCGAAGGCTCCGCTCGCGACGATGTGACCTTGCTTGCGCAGCGTCTCGAGCACAGGTGATGGTTCGAGCGCGCGGCTCTCGAACAACGTCGTATACTCAGGCGTCACGACAATACGCAGTCGCGCGAACAGCGCGACCACGTTGATCGCAAAGGCGACGAAGAACGGGTAACGCCAGCCCCAGCTGTAAAAGTCCTCTGCCGACAGATTGCCGACGAAGAAGGCGAACAGCATGCTCGCGACGATCAGGCCGAGCGGCGCGCCAAGCTGGGGAATCATGGCATACCAACCACGCCGCTCCTGCGGCGCGTTCATCGCCAGGAGAGAGGCAAGGCCATCCCAGGTGCCACCCAAGGCGAGGCCCTGGCCGATTCGCAGTATGGCGAGCACCCACACAACCGCGATACCGACCCGGTCGTAGCTGGGAAGAAAGGCTATGGCGACGGTAGAACAGCCAAGCAGGAACAGCGCGATCGTCATCTTCGCGCTTTTTCCGTAGGCGCGGTCGATGGCGGTAAAGATGGCGGTGCCGATCGGGCGAGCGACAAATGCCAATGCGAAGATCGCGAAGGAGTAGATCGTCCCTGTCAGAGGATCTACGAAAGGAAACACCAGTCGCGGAAAGACGATAACGGATGCAATTGCATAGACAAAGAAATCGAAGAATTCGGACGTTCGTCCGATGACGACCCCGATCGCGATTTCGCCCGGATTGACCACGCCATCGTGTTGAGCGTGCACCCGCCGCGCGTCTCTCTCCAATGTCGATGACGCAGGCGCCATGATGTTCGCACCACTAGCCAAATGTCGTTCCTCGCTTGGCATCCTGACGCTATCTGATAGCGTTCGCAAGTCTAGTCTGAACTCGCCTTGTGTCCCATGCCGGCGTGACACGGCATTGGACATTTTGTCCAATGTCCCTTTTGCTGCAGCGCAGCTAGCGGTGCCGACGATTGATGGATCTGGCCATGGGTAAGCTTGTGAGCAAACTTCGCCTATTCGCTCTGTTGCCGCTCGCAGCTCTGCTGACTGGCTGCAACTTCGTAGTCATGAAGCCCGCCGGCGATGTGGCCGAGCAGCAGCGCGACCTGATTATCGCCTCCACGATCCTCATGCTCATCATCATCATCCCGGTGATGGTGCTCACGGTCATATTCGCGTGGCGGTATCGGCATACGAACAAGGACGCGTCCTACGATCCCGAATGGTCGCATTCCACGCAGCTTGAGCTCGTTATCTGGGCAGCGCCGCTTCTGATCATCATCTGCCTCGGGGCCCTCACCTGGATGGGGACGCATCTCCTGGATCCCTACCGCCCGCTCGATCGTATTGCTCCCGGTGAGCCGGTGGCCCGGGATGTGAAGCCGCTCGAGGTCGAGGTGGTCGCGCTGGATTGGAAATGGCTGTTCATCTATCCCGAGCAGAAGATCGCACTCGTCAATGAATTCGCGGCGCCAGTGGATCGCCCCATCAGTTTCCGTATCAGCGCCTCATCGGTCATGAATTCGTTCTACGTGCCCGCGTTGGCCGGAATGATCTATGCGATGCCGGGAATGGAGACCAGGCTTCACGCGGTCATCAACAAGGCAGGCGCCTATCAAGGCTTCTCGGCGAACTACAGCGGCGCGGGTTTTTCGGGGATGCGCTTTACCTTCCGCGGGCTTTCCGATGCCGAATTCGATGCATGGATCGCGCAAGCCAAGGCTTCGAGCGATAGCCTTGGCCGGCAGGAGTATCTTGAGCTTGAGAAGCCCAGCGAGAACGTGCCGGTTCGCCGATATGGCACGGTCGATCCGCAACTGTTCGCCGCCATTGTCAACCGCTGCGTCGAACCGGGCAAGATGTGCGCCCATGAGATGATGGCGATTGATGCGCAGGGAGGCCTCGGCCTCGCAGGCATCGATCTGATGCGGCTGCATTACGACAAGACCGCCAGGCGCGGTGCGTTCTTCGGCCCGACGCCGACCTATCTCGCCAGCATCTGTTCCGTCGAGGAGGCGAACGCCGCGCTCAATCAAGGAGCCGTCAAGCCGCTACCCATCAAGGGTTCGCCTATCCTCGGCGCCGGCCTGCCCCGTCCTTCGTTCACGCCCTCACCGTCGCCGCGCTCCTCCTGGCTTCTCGACATGCGCCAGTCGCAAAGATCCTGATCGGCTCGATTGATATGACTGATCCTACTGCGAACTACAGCTTTCTTCTCGGGCGTTTCAGCCTGGCGTCCCTGCCGCTGAATGAGCCGATCGTGGTGGTGACCTTCGTGGTTGTCGCCATCCTGGGGGCCTGTCTTCTCGGCGCGATTACCTATTTTCGCCTGTGGGGCTACCTGTGGCGCGAATGGTTCACCACCGTGGACCATAAGCGCATCGGCATCATGTATATGGTGCTCGGCATCGTCATGTTGCTGCGCGGCTTTTCCGACGCCATCATGATGCGTCTGCAACAGGCAATGGCTTTCAATGGAAGCGAAGGCTACCTCGACGCGCATCACTATGATCAGATTTTCACGGCCCACGGCGTGATCATGATCTTTTTCGTGGCCATGCCGTTGGTGACGGGATTGATGAACTATGTCGTGCCACTGCAGATCGGCGCACGCGACGTTTCGTTCCCTTTCCTCAACAACTTCAGCTTTTGGATGACGGCGGGTGGCGCGGTCATCGTGATGATGTCGCTGTTTATCGGCGAGTTCGCGAAGACCGGCTGGCTTGCCTACCCTCCCCTGTCGGGAATCCAATACAGTCCAGATGTCGGTGTTGACTACTATATATGGGCGCTACAGGTCGCGGGTGTCGGGACGACTTTATCGGGCATCAACCTGATCTGTACGATCGTCAAGATGCGCTGCCCCGGCATGACCATGATGAAGATGCCGATTTTCACCTGGACCTCGCTCTGCACGAACGTGCTGATCGTCGCCTCCTTCCCGGTTCTGACCGCCGTTCTCGTGCTCCTGTCGCTCGACCGTTACGTGGGGACCAATTTCTTCACGAACGATTTCGGCGGCAATCCGATGATGTATGTCAACCTCATCTGGATCTGGGGTCATCCGGAAGTCTACATTCTCATCCTCCCGGCATTCGGTATCTTCTCCGAAGTCGCCTCGACTTTCTCCGGGAAGAGACTTTTCGGCTATACATCCATGGTCTACGCGACCGTGTGCATCACCATCCTTTCCTATCTCGTATGGTTGCACCACTTTTTCACCATGGGCTCGGGCGCCAGCGTGAATTCATTCTTCGGCATAACGACGATGATCATTTCGATCCCGACGGGTGCCAAGATCTTCAACTGGCTGTTCACGATGTATCGGGGCCGCATTCGGTTCGAGCTGCCGATGATGTGGACGATCGCTTTCATGCTGATTTTCGTCATCGGCGGCATGACGGGCGTGCTCCTCGCCGTTCCACCCGCCGACTTCGTGCTCCACAACAGCTTGTTCCTCGTTGCCCATTTCCACAACGTCATCATTGGCGGCGTGTTGTTCGGCCTCTTTGCGGGCATGACCTTCTGGTTCCCGAAGGCATTCGGCTTCCGGCTCGAACCGTTCTGGGGCAAGATGTCTTTCTGGTTCTGGGTCTCCGGCTTCTTCTTTGCCTTCATGCCGCTTTATGTACTTGGCTTGATGGGTGTGACGCGGCGGCTCAGGGTCTTCGACGACCCCGCACTCCAGATCTGGTTCGTGATCGCTGGTTTCGGCGCCTTCCTGATCCTGTGCGGCATCCTTTCGTTCCTCATGCAGATCGCCGTCAGCATTTTGAGGCGAGACCAACTGCGCGACACCACCGGCGATCTCTGGCACGGCCGGACCCTCGAGTGGGCCACGTCATCGCCGCCGCCGGACTACAACTTCGCCTTCACGCCGGTCGTGCACGACGGCGATGCCTGGTGGGATATGAAGACGCGCGGTTACGAGCGGCCTCTGGAAGGTTTCAGGCCCATCCATATGCCGAGAAACACGGCAGCCGGCGTGTTTCTCGCGGGTTTCAGCGTCGTCCTCGCGGTCGCCCTGATCTGGTATGTCTGGTGGCTTGCGGCGCTCAGCTTCGTTGGCCTGCTCGCAACCGCTATCGGCCACACCTTCAACTACAAGCGCGATTTCTACATTCCAGCTGACGAGGTTGCTCGCGCCGAGGGTGAGCGCACACGTCTTCTCGCGGCGCAGGTGTAATCATGACAACAGTCTTCAGCACCGCGAAGGCCGAGCAAGGCGCCGTCACCTTTCATCTCACGGAGGATCATCATCAGGAGGAGGGGTCGAGCACCCTGCTTGGCTTCTGGATCTACTTGATGAGCGACTGCCTCATCTTTGCGGTCCTCTTCGCGACCTTCGGCGTGCTCGGCGGCAACCTCGCCGCCGGTCCCGGTCCGAAAGACCTCTTCGACCTTCGCCTGGTCGCCCTCAATACGTCGATGCTCCTGTTTTCATCGATCACCTATGGCTTCGCCATGCTGACCATGGCACAGGGGCGGGTCGCGGCCACACAGGTCTGGCTCGCCGTCACAGGCCTGTTCGGCCTCGCCTTCCTCTCGATTGAACTCTATGAATTCGCCCACATGATCCATGAGGGCGCCACTCCGCAACGCAGCGCGTTCTTGTCATCGTTCTTTACGCTTGTCGGCACCCACGGACTTCACGTGACATTCGGCACCATCTGGCTTGTCACCTTGATGGTCCAGGTTCACCAACACGGCCTGATTGCCGCCAATCGGCGACGCCTGATGTGCCTGAGCATGTTCTGGCACTTCCTGGACGTCATCTGGATCGGCGTCTTCACCTTCGTCTATCTCATGGGAATGCTTCGATGAGCACCGACAGCCACGCCGCTCACGCGCCTGTGCACGACCATGATCATGGTAGCCACGAAGCCGGGCCCTCACACGGGACGCTGCGCAGCTACCTCATCGGCTTCGTACTGTCCGTCATTCTGACCGCGGTACCGTTCTGGCTCGTGATGGCCCGCCCCATCGCCAGCAACGAGATCACGGCGGTCGCCATCATGGCCTTTGCTATCGTGCAGATCGTGGTTCACATGATCTACTTCCTGCATATGGATTTCCGCTCGCAAGGCGGCTGGACGATGATGGCTCTCGTGTTCACGTTGATCATCGTTTTCATCGTGCTCTCAGGTTCGCTCTGGGTCATGTATCACCTCGACACCAACATGATGCCTGGCCATACGATGGGCCAGACTCCGTGACAGGGCTCTCCGGCACGGCTCGCGCTCCCGATATTCATGATCGGGAGCGTGAGCCTGCCGGCCGCCTAGCGTCAGAGGCCTCCACGTCGACCACGCCCCTTCGGTCGCCATGGATGCTGGCCCTTCTGGCCATCATGGCGACGATCAGCGTCGCGGGCTTTATGGCCCTTGGTATCTGGCAGATCGAACGGCGCGCCTGGAAACTTGATCTCATCGCGCGCATCGATGGCCGAATCCATGCCCCGGCGGTCGCGCCCCCCGAGCCGGCAGCTTGGCCTAAGGTGACCGCGGCCAACGACGAATATCGCCGTGTCGCCGTGAGCGGGCGCTTTCTCAATGATCGCGAAACGCTGGTCCAGGCGGTAACGGAGCGCGGAGGCGGCTATTGGGTGCTGACCCCGCTCCTCACGGCCGAAGGCGTCACCATTCTCATCAATCGAGGTTTTGTGCCGCCGGAATTGCGAGATCCCGCCGCACGTGCAAGGGGACAGATTTCCGGCGAGACGACCGTGACCGGCCTCCTGCGGATGACCGAGCCAAAGAGAGCCCTTCTGCGCTCGAACGATCCCGTCAATGATCGCTGGTATTCGCGGGATGTCCTGGCCATCGCCGAAACGAAGGGTTTGTCCGGCACCGCTCCTTATTTCATTGATTCGGATCGGGTCGCTACGCTGCCCACTGCGCCGATAGGCGGCCTGACGGTCGTGAATTTCCCCAACAACCATCTCGTTTATGCGCTGACCTGGTTTGGTCTTGCGCTGATGGTCCTTGCGGCAGCCGTTTTCGTATTGCAAGGCGAGTACCGATTACGGCGCGGCTTGCCGACGTAGTCAGCTGACCTGCTTTTTCTCGAGCTTGCGTGCCAAGGTCCGACGATGCATGCCGAGCCGCCGTGCTGCCTCTGAAATGTTGAAATCCGTCTCCACGAGCGTTTCGTGGATCCGCTCCCATTCCAGGGTCTTGATCGACGTCGGGCGCACCGTCATGCGAACCGTAGGATCTCCTTCCGCTCTCCCCCAAGCGGCTTCGATTTCATCCGTATTGGCCGGCTTCGCCAGATAGTGGCAGGCCCCCAGTTTAATGGCCTCCACGGCGGTCGCGATGCTCGCAAAGCCGGTGAGAACGACGATCTTCATATCTGGATCGTGCTGGTGCAACATCTTCACGCATTCGAGGCCAGAGCCGCTGGCGAGCTTGAGGTCGACCACAGCGTAGGCCGGCGCGATCTGCTGCATGGCGCTGCGTGCGGCATCGATGCCATCGCTCACGGCCACCTCATAGCCACGGCGCTCGAATGACCTTCTTAAGGCCTTGGCGAAGGAAGCGTCGTCTTCAATGATGAGAAGTGAGGGCTTAGCGTCCACGGCTGCCTCCGGATGAAAGCGATGCGATCGGCAGTGTGAGGGTGACTGACGCCCCGCCGCGAGGATGATTCTCGGCCTTGACGTCTCCGCCAAGCTTGCGCACGACGTTCATGACGAGAAACAATCCGAGGCCGCCCCCCGGCCTGTTTTTGCTCGAACGGTAGGGCTTGCCCAGCTCGGCGAGGATCCTGTCATCAAAGCCTGGCCCTACATCGCTGACGGTCAGAATGAAGTTGTCCTCATGTCGGCGGACGGTCACCCCGATCCAGTTTGGCGAAGCCTCGTGGGCATTGTCAAAAATGTTGAAAATGACCTGCTTCAGCGCCGGGTCCGAGATGATCGCGGCATCGGGGCTGAAGGCACTGACATAGTCGATATGCGTGGGTGAGCGACTTGAGCGCCACTCCCCGACCAGGTCATCAATGAATTCGTTCACGGTGGTTCTGACAGTGCCTTCGCCGCGGGCCTCGCCCGACGACATCAGGATACCGGAGACAATCTGCTTGCAGCGATCGACCTGATTCTGCATCTCACAGATTTCATCGAGCAAATCACCATCAGCCCTGAACTCCGGCATGCGGTGCCAATCATTGAGGATGACCGAAAGCGTCGCGAGAGGTGTCCCAAGTTCATGCGCGGCGCCTGACGCGAGCAGCCCCATGCGCACGATGAGTGCTTCCTCGGCCGATTGCTGGCGCATGGCGGCGAGCCGAGCGTCTCGATCCCGCAGATTGCGATTGATGCGCGTCGTGAAGAGCACGAGCAAGCAGGCTGCCAGGATAAAGCATATAAACATACCCTGGATATGCAGGCTGAAAAGCTCGTGGCCATCACCGCTCGGAATGGGAAGCGGGCGATAGAAGCGCGTGAGTGCGAAGAAGCAGCCGCTGGCAATGGCGAGAAGCCCCCAGACGAGGCGCGCTTCCAACAGCACCGCCCCAAGGGTGATCTGCAGAAGGTAGAGCGAAACGAAAGGATTGGAGGCACCGCCGCTGAGAAAGAGCTGTACGGTCAGGGCGGCCACGTCAAGGACAAGCGCCAGGAACAGCTCAGTGTCGGACACCTCCGCGCGCAGGCGGTAGCGGATCAGGCTGCCGATGTTGAGCAGCACCAGAAAGGCGAGCACCGCGACCATCGGCACAAGCGGAAGGGGTATATCGAACCAGAACTGCACGAAGAGGATGGTGATGACCTGACCGCAGACCGCGAGCCATCGTAAGTGAATGAGGAGAAGCAGGTTTTTCTTGTTGGTCGTATCAAGAACGGAAATCGCCGTTTCCTCGCTGATCACCCAAGGCAGGGGCCGGGCGCTCCGGCTTGGTCCCACGAGGCGCTTGCGGTGCGAGCGCCGACGTGGTCGCCTTATAGGCGATCCATGGTCAAAGATCGACGTTCGTCATGCGCGGCTCAGCGGATCGTGCTGTTGCGCAACCCGGCCGTCGCGCGTTCCCGCTCCACGGCGCGCAATTGGGTTTCGTGCATGAAGCAACCACCCATGGGCGGATCTCGCAACACACTGCACAATAAAGAAAAGGCCCGGGCGGAAGGCCCGGGCCTCTTCTTTTTCAAGATAGGCCGCTTATTCAGCCGCGCGCTGGACGACGCGGGCCGAAATGAGATCGCCCGTCGCCTGGTCAATGCTCGTCCAATACCAGATGAACCGGTTCTTGATGGCATCGACCGTCAGCGCATTGTATTGACCAACGAGCGTATCAACGAGCCGATCACGCTGCTCCTGCGTGAAAACCCTGCGGATCAAGGTGCCCGCCTGCCCGAAATCGTCGTCGTCACTCCGCAGCGTATAGGCCGAGCGCACGAATTCGCCATCCGCCTCCCAGCCCTTGCTTTCCGAGGCCCGTGCTGGATCCGCCGTCGGTCCGCCGAAGGAGTTCGGCGCATAGACCGGCTTGGTGTGGCCGGCAAAGCCATGCCGCATCGGACCGTCCTTGGCATAGGAATGCACTTCGGAGACCGGACGGTTGACCGGCAGCTCGTTGTAGTTTGGACCAATGCGGTAGCGATGGGCGTCCGCGTAGGAAAACACGCGGGCCAGCAGCATCTTGTCGGGGCTGACATCGACACCCGGCACGAGATTGGAGGGCGCGAATGCGGCCTGCTCGATCTGGGCGAAGTAGTTTTCCGGATTGCGGTTGAGCACGAACTCGCCGACCGGGATAAGCGGATAGTCCGCATGCGGCCAGATCTTGGTGAGATCGAACGGATTGAACCGGTAGGTCTTGGCATCCTCATAGGGCATGATCTGCACGGAGACCTTCCAGCGCGGAAAGTCGCCACGCTCGATCGCCTCATAGAGGTCACGGATATAGTGGTCCGCATCCGTGCCGGCGATACGCGCCGCCACGTCACCGTCGATGTTCTGCTCGCCCTGCTGGTTGTGGAAATGATATTTCACCCATACGCGCTCACCGGCCGCGTTGATCCACTGGTAGGTATGCGACGAGTAGCCGTTGAGATGGCGCCAGGATGAAGGCAGCCCGCGATCGCCCATGAGATAGGTGACCTGATGGGCACTCTCCGGCGAAAGCGTCCAGAAGTCCCACTGCATGTCGGCGTCGCGGAGGTGGCTGCCGGGCAGACGCTTCTGCGAGCGGATGAAATCCGGGAATTTGATGCCATCGCGGATGAAGAACACCGGCGTATTATTGCCGACGATGTCGTAGTTGCCCTCACTCGTATAAAACTTGAGGGCGAAGCCGCGTACGTCACGCCAGGTATCGGGAGAGCCGAGCTCGCCCGCCACCGAGGAAAAGCGCAGCAGCATCGGCGTCTTCACGCCTTTCTGGAACAGCGCAGCCTTGGTATGGCGCGACATATCCTCCGTGACGACGAGCTCGCCGAAGGCGCCGCCGCCCTTGGCGTGCACCACGCGCTCGGGCACACGCTCGCGGTTGAACTGCGCGAGCTTTTCGACGAGATACACGTCGTGCAGGACGACCGGCCCATCCGGGCCCACGCTGCGGGAATGCTCATCAGACGCGACCGGCGCGCCAGCGTTGGTGGTCGTGAAATTCTTACCCGTCATAGCCTTCTTCCCCAAACAATCGAGCATTGAGGCACGCATCCCAACGAGACCTAGGAGGCCTCGATACGCCCTGGAATTTTTCTAAGAAAACTTTTGGCACAGGTCATTCATAGGATCAAATTGCATTTTCAACGATGTATGATAGGATTTTCCTATTGTGGTAACGATCAAGCAGATGAGATATTTCGACGCTTTGGTCCAAACCCGGCATTTCGGGCGGGCGGCTCAGCTCGTGCATGTCAGCCAGCCAGCCTTGTCGGCGCAGATCATGGATCTCGAGGCCGCACTGGGGACCAAGCTGGTCGAACGCAATCGGTCACGCATTCTCCTGACGCGTGATGGAGAAGCCCTCCTACCGCGCATGCAGCATATCCTCGCGCAGGTGGCCGAGCTTGAGCAGGCGAGCCAGCACAGGCACGGCCCGCTTTCCGGCATCGCGCGCATCGGGGCGATCCCGACTGTTGCTCCCTATCTCGTGCCGAGGCTCGTCCCCTATCTCCGGGCCGCCTACCCGCGCATTGAAATCGAGCTGCGCGAGGCCATCACCGACAAGCTGCTGCTGGACCTGGAGGAAGGGCGGCTGGACGCGGTCGTTGCCGCCCTGCCCATCGCGGGAGACAGCCTGTCAGTGCGTTCCCTCCTGAAGGATCGCTTCTTCATGGCCATGGCGGAAACCAGCCGGGACGTACTCGCCTCGCCGCTGACAGGGGCGGCGATCGATCCGGGGCGGCTGCTCCTGCTGGAGGAGGGCCATTGCCTGCGGGATCAGGCGCTCGATGTCTGCCATGCGACGCGCCCAAACAATGTTATCAATATCGGCGCCACCTCGATGACGACGCTGCTGCAGATGGTCACCCATGATCTGGGGATGACCCTTGTCCCGGAAATGGCCCTGCAGGCGGAGACAGCCCACCACCGGTTGCGCGTCGTGCCTTTTGCGCCGCCCGAGCCGTCGCGCGAGATCGGGCTCATATGGCGGCGCAGCAATCCGCATATCGCTGATATCGATGCGCTCGCCGAGGCGATCATCGCCACGACGCCGCGCGCAAGTATGACGGATGTATTCTCTGCCTACCAGGCGGATTGACCGCCACGCCTTCAGCCGAGGCCGATGGCTTTTTCTAGTAGTGCCATGGCGCGCGCACCATCGGCGGCATTGGGGAACGATACCTGCTCGCCGCGTGCCGCGCGTACGAATTCCCCGAGAATCGCGTGATAGCCCTTGTGATCCTCATTCGCGGCGGCGGTGAGGTTCGGTTCCCACACCAAGGTGTCCTCCCCATCCACGAGGCTTGCGTCGAGTTTCGATACCTTGAAGGGCGGATGCCGGAAATAACGGACCTCATGGACGTTGCGCACCTCGACGCGACGATGATCACCCATCACCTGCCACCATTCCATCGGCGTGCCGCGCGACTGGTGGGTTCCCATCACCAAGGTCCCAATGCCGCCGTTGGCGAAGAGAAAATCGACATGGAGCAGCAGCTTGCCCGGTTCGATCTCATGGCGCCGCGCGCTGATATCAGCAACCTCTCCCATCAGATGCGGCACCAGATCGAAGTAATGCACGCAGTGATGGAGATAGAAGCCGGTATAGTCGACGTCCTTCGCGAAATAGGTCGGCGCCGTCATGTACTGGCCGAGAAAGCTCGCGGTAATGCCGAACTCCGCGGAGTGAATGACATTGGCCGCTATGCGATTGGCCGTCGAGTAGCGCTTCATGAAGCCGAGGACCACGGGTACGCGACGGGCCTCAGCTGCAACGGCCAGCTCCTGCGCCTGTCGTGCGGTGGGCGCCGGCGGCTTCTCAATGAAGACCGGCAGACCGCGGGCGATTGCGGCAAGGCCAATTTCGTGGTGCAGCTGCGGGCCGACCGCCAGGCCGAGCGCATCGATATCGTCGCGCGCCAGTAAGGCCCGCCAGTCCCTGAGCTGGTTTTCAGGCGCGACGCCGTAGCGTCGCCCCGTCGTGGCCAGTCGCTCAGTGGACGTGTCGCACAGCGCCTGGATGACAACGTCGTGGCGGGTGAGCTGTGGCAGGAGCATCTCGTTGGCATGGGTGCCGCAGCCGATCCAGCCTATGCGAAGGGGGGTGGTCATGTCAGGTCTCACGCGACAGGTTGAGTGGATCGATCAGGCCGTCTGGCGGGCGAAGGCGAGTGCGGCGTTGAGATAGGCGATGCTGGCCGCGAGCTCGCCATCCTCGTTTATGGTGGGAGCCCGCCACTGGGCGAGTGTCACACCGGCGCCTTCGTCGGAGCGACGGAAGGGTTCGAGCACGATAGGGCCGGTATAGTTCACATCGCGGATGGCGCGGGCGACACTCGACCAGTCGATATGGCCGGATCCCACGAAACCACGATTGTTCTCATTCGCCTGAAAATGAACGATCCTCGTCCCCGTCTTGCGGATCGCATCGGCGATATCGAACTCCTCCATATTCATATGGAAGGTATCCAGCATGACGCCGACGGACGGATTGTCCACGCGCTCGACGATTTCCAGCGCATGGCGGGCGGTGTTGCAGACGTCACTCTCGAAGCGGTTGAGCGGCTCCACACCGAAGGCGACACCATGGTCGGCCGCGCGTTTGCCGGCCTGCTTCAGCCCTGCCACCACCGCATCGACGCGTCGCTTGCGCTCGGTGGCGTCGATCGGCGCTGGAGCGCGGCCAGCGAAGACCATCGGCGCGCCATAGAGCGGACCGCCGACGATGGTGGCCCCGAGCGCGGCAGCGGTATCGACCGTGCTTTCGAGATAAGCGACCCCACCCTTGTAGGCCGCCTCGTCCGCGCTGGAGAGATCACGCGCCAGATTGACGCGCGCCGCCAGCACGCAGGTGAGGCCGGCATCGGCAATGGCCGCCTTCGTCTCGCCGAGGTCGAGCTCGCCCGGCTCCGGCACGAGCAGCTCCACCACATCCGCCCCTGCCTTCTTCATGCGGTGGAAGCAGTCGAAATGGTCGCGCGTGAAGGGGCGCGCATAGAACATCGAAATAACACCGATGGCGTTCTTGATCTCAATCATGATTTCACCGCGCCGGCCGTGAGCCCACCCACAAGCCGCTTTTGCACCACAAGGAAGAGAAGCGTAACAGGCAAGGCAATCAACGTGCCGCCCGCGGTCAGAAGACCCCACTGGACCGTAAATTCACCGATGAAAAGCTGAAGCGCGACAGTCACCGTCCGCACCGCCTGGCCCGAGAGCATCATGGCGAAAAGATATTCGTTCCACGAGGTAATGAAGATATAGATGCCCGCCGTTATCAATCCGGGCAGGATGAGCGGCAGCACCACGAGACGGATCGTCTCCAGGCGGCTCGCGCCGTCGATCATGGCCGCCTCATCGAGGTCTTTCGGGATGGCGTTGAAGTAGCTCGTCAGCATCCAGATCGCGAAAGGGATCGCGAAGGTGGAATGTCCGATGACGACGCCGAGATAGGTGTCGATAAGGCCCAAGTTCCGCATCATCAGAAAAAGCGGAATGATGAGCAGCACGATCGGAAACATATTGATGACCAGGAACCCCGTCATCAAACCCGTCCGCGCCCGGAAGCGAAAGCGCGAGAAAGCGTAAGCCGCCGGGACCGCGACACCGAGCCCGAGCACAACGGCCCCGGTGGCGATGATCAGGCTGTTGACGAGACTGCCAGCGAAGGACGTCCTGGCGATCAGGTCCCGATAATGGTCCAGCGTCGCGCTTTTCGGCAAATACTGGACGGGGAAGACCGCGAGTTCGGCCTGCGGCTTGATCGACGTCAGGATCATCCAGATGTAGGGCGCGATCGCGAACAGCACGATCAGCAGGATCGGGATCTCGACCTCGATCAGTCTGCGTTTATAGGAGCGGCGTTCAATCATCGCGAAAGATCCCGAGACGCGCGCCGGACATAGGCCCAGACGACCGCCATGAGCAGGAACGTCAAGATCAGGGCGAGCGCCGCGCCATAGCCAAATTCCATGCCCGTATAGGCTCTGATGAAGGCATAGAGCGGCAAGGTATGGGTATCATAGCCAGGCCCGCCACCCGTCATCACCAGGATGACGTCGAGGGAATTCGCGACCCATATGGTGCGCAGCAGCAAGGCGGTCGCGATGACATCGGCGATGGACGGCAAGGTGATGGAGAACAGCTGCTGCCGAGGCGTCGCCCCGTCGATCTCGGCCGCCTCATAGAGTTCCTGCGGAACCGTCTGCAAGCCGGCGAGGATCGTCACGGCGAAGAACGGGAACCCCTGCCAGATGAGGGCGAACATAACGGCGTAAAGGGCTGTCGAGGGATTGGCGAGCCAGGCGATCGGCGTCTCGATGAGACCGAAGCGCAGCAGCATGTCGTTGATCACGCCGACATTGAAATCATACATCCAGGTCCACATCAGCCCGATGATCACGCTGGGCAGGGCCCATGGAATGATCACGAGCGAGCGGGCGAGGCTGCGCCACCAGAAGCTTTGGTTGAGCAGCAGTGCTGTCCCGAGCCCGAGAAGAAACTGCAAGCCCACGACGCCAAAGATCCAGATGAAGGAATGGCCGAGCGATATCCAGAAAACTTCATCCGCGAAGATCGCGGTGAAATTGCCGAGCCCAATGAACCGCGCGTCATCCGGTGCATACAGCAGGTAGTCGTGAAGACTGAGCCAGAAGGTCTGAAGAACCGGAATCAGAACAACGACGGATGTGACCACCAATGCTGGAAGAAGAAACCACAGAGGTGTGAAGTTGCGCCGCGAGCGCGGCGCAACAGTTTCAGCGTAAGACGATGCAATACTCGTCATCGATTGGATCAACCGTTAAAATGCTGTTCGATCGCCTTCATCATATCATCAGGCGATATCTGCCCGGTGAGGGCGCGCTGCATATTCGTCGGCCAGATACGTCCGATGAAATCTGGCGTCTTCGGGCTGTCCGGCAGGGGCCCGGCGATCGAGACCGACGCGCGGCTGGCCTCGACGAAACGCTGAGGCACCCAATCCGCATTGGCCTTTGAGGAAACGGGCAACTGTCCCGTGAGCTTCGTCAGGGCCGAGTTGTTAGCGCCGGTGGACAGGAAGCTGATCCAGCGGAAGGCGGCTTCCTTGGCCTTGCTGGCGGCGAAGACCGCGTTGGATTCATCGCCGAAATAGGTCCAGCCCTTCCCGTCGGGGCCGACCGGCACGCGCTTGGCGCTGACCTTGTCGCCGAGTGCCGCCTCGATTTCCGCGGCGGAGCCGACATGGTGAATCATCATGCCTGTGCGGCCTGCCTTGAAAGCATCCACGATCTGCCGGAAGCTGTCCGTCGCGGCGGAAGCCGGCACCACCTTATCCTTCGTCGCGAAATCCACATAGGCGCGATTGGCGGCAAGCGCTTTCTCGGTCACCATGCCGCCCTTCTCGAAGCTCGCGCCGCCGCCCAGGACGAATGGCCCCCAATTGTCGAAGCCACCTGCACCGCCACGCATGCCGAAGCCTGCGACATCACCCTTGGTCAACACCTTGGCGACCGCGCGAAAATCGTCGAACGTCTCCGGCGCCTTCAAGCCAGCCTGCTGCAGAAGATCCTGGCGATAATAAAGATAGATCACGACATACTGCAGCGGAAGATAGTATTTCTGCTGCGATCCACCGCCGACGATCTTCCAGATATTGTCGTCGATATCCTGGCGGGCAGCCCATTGCGCGAGAAAGGGGTCGAGTGGCTCAAGCGCCTTCATGGACTGGAGGCGGGCAGCCCATGATAGGCGCACCATCGCGCAATCGGGCGCGTTGCCGGCAACCAGGGCCGCGAAAAGCCGGGTCTGGTAGTCGTTTCCGCCACCCCACGGAATAGCCTCGGCCTGGATCTTGATGCCGGGATTCTCTTTCTCGAACTTCGCGACAAGCTCGGCCGGAGAGTTCTGCGGGTTATCGAAATGATACCACCAGCGCACCGTGGTGGCGCCTTGGGCGATCGCCGGTGCGGCCAATGCAGAAGCCAGCGGCGCACCAAGCGCAGCAGCGCCTGCAAGCTTAAGGAATTCTCTGCGTTCCATTGGTATTCTCTCCCATCATATTATTCTTTACGGTTCGGGCACCCTCGACTTGTCCGAGACCCTCCGGATTTTGTCACCACCGGTCGGTGACCGTCCACGCTACTTGGGAGCGGGGCTACTCGCTCACCTCCGACGGATCATCTTCGAGGACGATTGTATCGATATGCGATCCGAGTTCTTCCGCTAGTCCAGGCCCATCGCGTGCCACGAGACGGTCGATCAGGATGTCGTGCCGCCGCGCCGTATCATGGAGCGGCCTGCGATGTCGCGGCGCCCAAAGCTTGGAGCGGTGGGTGTGCATGATGCACCGTGCGAGGATCTGCTCCAATGCCTCGAGCTGCGACAGCCGGAAGATCGCAAGATGAAAATCCTTGTCGGCCTCAATGAGCTGAAATTCATCATCAGCTTCGGCAGCTTCATTCATCGTCTCGCGGATTGCCATGATCGCATCGAGCGAACGGGCATCCACGTTGCGGGTCGCGCGTTCCGCACCACGCATTTCCAGGCGCCGCCGAAGCGCCAGCATCTCCTCCGCCTCTTCGTCCTCCAAGCGCGTGACCACGGTCCCTCGCCGTCCCGTGCGAATGACCAGGCCATCTTCCTGCAGCCTGAGCAGCGCCTCTCTTATCGTGCCCTGACTGCAGCCGATCTCATGCGCAAGGCCAAGCTCGGTGAGCACGGCCATGGGCTTGAGTTCGTTCAGCATGATACGCCGCTTGACGATTCCGTAAACGTGATCAGCTGGACGAACGAGTTTAACGGCTGGGTTATTCATCATTATAGATATCGATAATGACATTGAGAACGGTCGTCAAGATGCGCGGAGTCGACTTCACCCATCCCGTTCGGCCCCCTGCCGGGATGCCTTCGCAGGCCCCAAGACTGGGACGGCGTGCAGGTCGAGAGCCCAAGGTCCGACCGCCGCGTCGCCGCGGCGAAGACAATCAGGGCAGCGTGAAGATGGACATCGCCACGTCCGTGCTTCTAAAGGCGGATGACGCCCTCAGGCCTGTACGCGTGCGCGAACCATATTCAGGACGGTCTCAAGGTGGTCCCGGATGGCGGCCTCGGCGCGGACGGAGTCGCGAGCCACGAGTGCTTCCGCGATCGCGACATGCTGCTTCTGCAGTTGAACCACCTCGGCGGCGCTACCGGCGGGAGCAAGCTCACTGTCGGAATATTCGTAGAATTCCTCGATGAGGTTAGCGAGACGCGTGCTCGCGGACAATTCCCCGAGATTGAGGTGAAACTTTCGATCGAGATTGGCTCGCTGCTGCACGGCCATCGTTGGCAGGGCCTTCAGAAGGGCTTCGCATTCGGTGCGAAAAGCCGCGAGCTCCGCGTCGCTCGCTCGCATACAGATCAAGCGTGCGGCGGCTCCTTCCAGGCTTTGACGCAGAACGATGACTTCTGACAGCTTCGAGCTGGTGTCCTCGACCACCACCCCCCCACCGGGCAGCCGCCGGACGAGTCCTTCGAGCTCGAGTTTCGAAATCGCCTCGCGAACGGGTGTGCGACTGACATTGAGGAGCTTGGCAATAGCCGTCTCGACCAGTCGGGCCTCGACCGCAAAACGCCCCTGCAAGATGGCGCGTCGCAGCTCGCGATGGACATGCTTGACCACCGGCTCGCGTTGCACAGCCTGCAAAAGCTCGATCTCACCGTTCATTGAGAGCCGAACCCCAATCCTTCAACACCACCGTCATAAAAAGGCATAGCTTCCCCGCACGTCCCGGGCCAGCCCCAAATTTGAGCCGCCGCGCACCGGGCCCCTCCCTCACGACCGTGAAGAGATCTTCTGGATGAAGGCGACGAGCCACAATCCAAAGACGGAGATAACGGTCATCAGCGTTGAAACGGCCGCGATCGTCGGATCGATGATCTGCTGGACATTGACCCAGATCTGGCGCGGCAGTGTCGGCGCGGTCAGCTTGGTCAGAAACAGGCTGAGAATGATGTCATCGAACGAAGCGATGAATGCAAACAAGGCCGCACTGATGATGGCCGGGCGCAGCATGGGAAAGGTGACATGACGCAACGCGCCCAGGGGCGAGGCACCAAGGCCGCGAGCGGCCCATTCCAGTCGCCTGTCAAAGCTATACAGCGCCGCCGAGATGATCATCACGACATAAGGCATGGCAATCAGCGTATGCGCCGCCACCAGACCGAATGTTGTCCCCAGAATCCGCATGCGGACATACAGAAAATAGAGCCCCACCGCGATGATGATTTTCGGAATGATCAACGGGCTCATCAGGAAGATGCGAACCACATTCTTACCGGGAAAGCTCGAGCGGACGAGGGCCACCGAAACCATGAAGCCCAGCACCAGGGACAGGATGGCCGTCAGGGTCGCGACGAGAAAGCTGATCCGGGTCGCGGTCATCCACATCGGATTGGAGAAGTAGGCCGTATACCAGCGCAACGAGAAGCCTTGCGGTGGAAACTCCATGATGTCGCTGGGCGAAAATGACACCACGATGATGACCACGATCGGCGCGAACAATACCGCCAGAACAGTAAGCGAGAAGGCGGCAAGCAGGATGCTGGCCGGCGATGTGCGGGAAGATGCCGCTGCCATGCGTTGCGTGCTCATCGCGCACCTCCCCACATCTTGTCGAAGTCGACGTAACGATTGGCAAACACCTGAATGGCGACAGAAACGGCGAGCAGGATCATCGACAGGGCCGCGGCCAAAGTCCAATCCAGCGCCTCGTTGATCTGCAGGGCGATGACCAGCGGGAGAGTGGTCTGGTCTGGTCCACCGAGCAAGGCCGGCGTGATGTACATGCCAACCGCCAGCATGAACACAAGAAAGCTGCCCGCAAAGACACCCGGCTTCGTCAACGGGACGAAGATCGCGAAGAAGGCGCGCAGTGGCGATGCCCCGAGATTGCGAGCCGCAAGCATCAGGTTGCGATCGATATTATTCATGACACTGAAAAGGCAGAGTATCATGTAGGGCAGAAGGTAGTATGTCAGGCCGACGATGACTGCGGTATGCGTCCCGAGGAACGGCATGGGTTCGTCGATCACCTCGAAACGCATCAACGTCGTGTTCACAAGACCTTGCCTGCCGAGAATGACGAGCCAGGCATAAGTGCGCACCAGACCGCTGCTCCAGAACGGGATGAGCACGAAAGCCATGAGCACCACCGTCCAGGTCCTGTTCAGCCCCACGAGCCAATAGGCGACTGGATATCCGATGCCCAAGGTCAAAACGAGCGTCACGACACCAATGATCATGGTGTAGCCAAGAACCCACCAGTACACGGGGTCACTGAAGAACTCCGTATAGCCTGCAAGTGTAAAGCCATCACTCCAGACACTGCTCCAGAGCATCTGGAGAAGTGGCCAACCGAAGAAGACGAGATAGAAGATGGCGGCTGGCGCCATGAGCCAGGGGAAGCGCCTGGCGAAGCGCCCAGGCCCTCGGCCAGCTGCCGCAGGGAGTGGGAACGTGGTATCCGTCATCGGTTGTTCAACCTCATGGAGATCCGGCACGCCGAGGCGGAAACCCAGGCCCCTTTACACCGCAGGCATCACGCCGGGCCGCGGGTCAGGCTGCCGCCATATATTGCTTGGATGGTTTGATCCAAACCTGCGTGATCTTGAGCCCTCCGACGCAATACGGTTCGCCGGAAAGCCCATCTTTTTGCTTCTACGTATTTCGAATGCGGAACAACTGGATACGTCCGCTGGCGTTCCCTTATCGAACCGCCATCCGTGCCCACCCCTTCGCGATATCGGGACGAGCCTTGCTCAGGAACACAGTATCAATGGGACGCCCGAGAGCCACCGTTTCCGGATTGCCTGGCAGAAGCTTTGCCACGTCAGCCGGTATGAACTTATAGGCGTCCACATTGATCGGGCCGTAGTTGGTGGGAGCGGCGATCTTCGCGAGCACTTCCGGCTGGCACACATAGCTCAGGAACTTCATCGCATTGTCCTTATGCGGCGCGCCCTTCGGGATCGCGAAGAAGTTCGGGAAGGTGAGATGCTGGTTCCAGTTGATCGCAACAGGCCGACCGGCCGCGACCAGAGGCCCGATACGGCCGTTCGGAATGATTGCCATGTCGGCTTCGCCGTCAGCGAGATATTGCGCAACCTGGGCATAACCATCAGCGAAGATTATGGCGTTCCCGAGCGATTTGATCTTGTCGAAGGCCGCATTCAGATCAAACGGATAGAGCTTCGCAAGGTCTCCGTTGATCGCGAGAGTGGCCTGCTCGACCGGTGGACGGGTCGCGCCGATCGAGGCCCGCTTACCCGGGAAGGCCGTGACGTTCCAGAAGTCCGCCCATGTCTTCGGGGCCTTGTCCTGCGGAACCTTGCTCGTATTATAGGCCATGACCATCGCCCACTGGATGATGGGGAAGGCATATTCCTTCTTCATGTCCGCCGGGATCCCGGCCTGGCACTCCGCGGGAATTTTCGACCAGTCGATTTTCTCGAGAAGGCCGGCCTCAGCCAGAGCGGTCATCGTATCCGCCGAGATATCGACGACATCGGCCTCGACATTGCCGGACTCGATCATGACCTTGAGCTTGGCGAAGTTATAGCCGGACGCCTCGGATACCTTTACGCCGCTCTTTTCCGCGAAAGGCTTGAACCATTCCTTGCTTTGCGCATCTTGATAACTGCCGCCCAGAGACAAGACGACGAGCTCTCCAGCGTTCTTGTCCTGTGCGTTTGCCATGCCTCCGCCGACCAGAGCCACCGAGAGCGAGACAGCCGCTAAACCAAGTCTGACACGGCCGGAAATTTGACGTCCTTGCAACATGCGTGAAGCTCCTCTGGATTATGTTCGTGAAGTTATCCGGCGTTTTTTGTTTTTCTTCCGCCTTGGTCAGCTCTGAAGAACGATACTGTCGTTGGTTTGCCACCCGACCATCAATTCATCGCCTTCGCCGATACGCATACCAACACCGCGGTTAGGGCGTTTGACCTTGACCTCGATGCCTTCTGCTATGCGCACCCGGTAAAGAGAGGCGTCGCCAAGATAGATCTCGCCGGTTATGCGACCTGGAATCTTGTTGGGAAGCGGATCATCCTGTTTGCAAAGACGCAGGCGTTCCGGCCGCAGGAAGATGACGGCCGAAGATCCGGCCGGCGCATCCGTCGGCGCGACCGCGACGGAATGGCCGGAGATGAGTTCGCAGCGACGCTCCTCGCCATTCTCGCCGAGACGGCAGGGAATAAAATTGGACTCGCCGATAAAATTGGCGACAAAGCGGTTTTGCGGTCGTTCGTATATCTCACGTGGGCTGCCGTAACTGGAGATACGCCCGCCGTCCATGACCGCGACGACATCAGACATCGTGAGAGCTTCTTCCTGGTCATGGGTGACATAGATGACGGTAAGACCGAGCTCGCGCTGTATGCCCTTGATCTCTTCCTGCATCTGCAGGCGCAAACGCCGGTCGAGCGCGCCAAGAGGTTCGTCCATCAGCACCAGGGATGGGCTGAACACCATGGCGCGCGCCAGCGCCACGCGCTGCTGCTGGCCGCCGGACAACTGCTGCGGATAGCGCTTGGCCAACGCCTCCAGGCCAACCAGCTTCACGAAGGTGGCTATCCGGTCGTTCGCCTCCGAGCGAGCAACGCCCCGCATCTTGAGCGGAAATCCAACGTTCTCCGCAACAGTCATATGAGGAAAAAGGGCGTAGCTCTGGAATACCATGCCCATGTCGCGCTTATGCGCTGCAACTCGCGTGACCGAGCGACCGTTGACAAGAATTTCACCGGCGGTTGGATCGACGAAGCCGGCGACCATCATCAACGTCGTCGTTTTCCCCGAGCCACTCGGTCCGAGCAAGGTGAGGAACTTGCCCGGTTCCAGATCAAGCGACACACCGAGCACGGCCCCACTGCCGTCGTAGAACTTCGCAAGATCGCGTAAGGAAAGACTGGCACCCTGGGGCATCGTACTCTCGTCATTGATGGTGTTCGGACAGATGAACCGCACCCTGCGGTCGGTTCAAGCCACCGCGGACGATAGCTCGCGAGCGAAACCAAGATCCGCCCAGGTCTTGGGCTTGTCGACAAGCGCGCCATATTTCTGCTTTGGCGCATACTGCCCGGCCACGTCAGCGTCAGCGACGAGACGCAGCAACTGGGATGCACGCGTATGCAGCGATGCGGTGCGGACATCGCGCCACAGCCGCTCCAGTGGAGCCGTCTTGAAGAGTGCGCGGGTGCCGACCATGTCGAACACCTTGGTAATCACATGGATCGCCGTCTCCCGGGCCGTATGATGGGCGCGCAACGAAGCCAGTGCCGCCTCGCCGAAGCGTTCCTGCTCCCACAGCGCATTGGCAATGAGACAGGACCCTCTGGAAGCCTGGACTTCGCCGGAAAGCTCACCCAGCGTGACCATCAACCCTTCTTCGTTTTGAAGGAACGGCCTCGCCCTGAGCACCTCCACCACGTAATCGAGCGCGCCTTGGGCCGCACCAAGCAGGTGGAAGGCCTGGGAAAGCTCAAGAGTATAGGGATCCTTCTGCACGAAATCCCCGGGTTCGCCGAGAACGTTGTCCCAGGGGATGAAGACGTTGTCGAGCTTGGCGCTCCAGCTCACGGAACTGCGCAGCCCGATGATGTCATCCCAGCCGTGGCGGGAAAACGTGAGTCCAGGGCTGTCCTTCGTGACAATGGACAGCGTCAGCCCGTCCGTCGCAGCATTGGCGCCCGGCGCAATGCTCCAGTACAGCATGTAGTCGGCAATCGGCGCGTTGGAGCAGAAGTGCTTCGCGGCATTGGCCAGGAAGCCGCCCTTCACCGGCGCCATTTCAGCCTGGAAGATCAGCTTGCGCGATGCATCCTTGGCGGCCGTCTGCTCCTGGTGGTTCACCTCGCTGCCAAGCGAGCCCATGATGGCGCCTTTGTTGACGACATCGCCCAGGATGCGGCGCTTCTGCTCTTCATTGCCGAGGCGTGCAACGGCACCGCACTGGTGGTAGTGAATGATGAGATCCCATCCGGTCGCGGCGCAGGCGCGCGAGACCTGCTCGGTCACCAGATAGGCGGTCAAATGAGCGTTGCCGGTGGCCGGCCCCTCTCCGCCGAATTGCTTGGGTACTGCGAGGTTCAGGAGACCTGCCTTGCGCAGCAGCGCGAATGTCTCTGTAGGAAAGGCCGCCGCCTCATCGTCACGACGCGAAGCCTTCGCGATATCCGGCGCGAGAGAACTGGCGACGTCGACCCAGCGCTGTTGCTCTGCGGTAAGGGTGAAAGCCATGACACATCCTTTTCGATAGCGGCGGGTCGAGCGCGCATTGGTGAGGCGCTGCTTTCTGGGATCTCGCCAGTTTACTGCATGCAGAATGCAGCACTTTTTGCCCAAGTCAAATCGGAATTGAACGGATTCTGTGCGAAAACCGCGCCACGGGGCGCCCAAGAAAGCGGCGCTCCCCGCGGTCTCGGAAGTCATCAGTCTGGTATTGCGGCGTTTTTCTAAGATTTCCGTTCCGTGTCCGCGCCCGAAAATTGGGCAATGCGATCGAGAATGCGGACATAGGCCTCCTGTCCGCGGCGGAAATTGTGGAGCCGCAAGAACTCATTCGGCGCATGAAAATTCTCATCCGGCAGACCAAATCCGAAGATCACCGTGTAGGCGCCGAGTTCCTGTCGAAAAAGGTCGAGGATGGGAATGGAACCGCCGGACCGCGTGTAATACGGCTCGCGTCCATAAATCTCGATCAGCACGTCGCGCGCCGCCCTGTTGGCGGGATGGTCCGTGGGAATGAGGTAGGGCCGGGCGGCATTGGGCAGGATGGTCACGGCGATATCAAGTCCAGCGGGCTGCTGGCTTTCGAGATGCTGCTTGACGGCCAGCGCAACCGTATCAGGTGTCTGATCCGGCACCAGGCGACAGGTGATGACGGCACGCGCGGACGCGGGAATGATCGTCTTGACGCCGAGGCCGGTATAACCACCAGAGATCCCATTGATCTCAAAGGTCGGTCGCATGCCGATACGCTCGCGCGTGGTGAAGCCTTCCTCGCCCGCCAGGGCATCGACGCCGATCGCGCCGCGATAGCTGGCTTCATCAAACGGAATCGCCGCCAGTTGCCGTCTCTCCTCCTCGCTTATCGTGCGCACGTCGTCATAAAAGCCGGGGATCGTAATACGACCGGATGCATCACGGATGCTTGCGAGCAAAGCGGCAAGGCCCTGAACCGGGTTGGCGACGGCGCCCCCATAGAGACCCGCGTGAAGGTCCGTCGCGGGGCCACGGGCCACAACTTCCAGCGCGCAGATGCCGCGCAGCCCGACGCGCAGATCCGCCTCGGTCTCACTCCACTGCCAGCCGTCAGCGCTGATCGCCATGTCGCAAGCAAGACGCGTCCGATGGCGGGCGACGAATTCTGGCAGATCGGGGCTCAGAATCTCCTCCTGCCCCTCAAACAGCACTTTGACATTCACCGGCAAACGCCCGCGCGTGTTCAACAAAGCCTCCAGCCCCAGTATTGGCGCCAGCATATTGCCCTTGTCGTCGGACGCGCCGCGCGCATAGATCCGCCCGTCGCGAATGACTGGCGAAAACGGGGGATCGATCCAGGCTTCGACGGGATCCACCGGCTGCACGTCGAAATGGCCGTATATGAGAACGGTGGGTTGGCCCGGTGCGTCAAGCCAGTCTCCATAGACCATGGGATAGCGCCCTGCGCGCAGCACATCCACATGGTCAAGGCCGGCGGCCCGAAGGCGGGCCGCCACCCACTCCGCCGCGCGATCGACATCCGGCAAGTGGGCCGGATCGGCGGAGATGCTCGGAATACGCAGGAAGTTCTTGAGCTCCTCGACGAAAGCCGCCTGGCGCTCATCGAGATAGTGCCGCCAATCCGTCACGTGATTTCCCTCAGACCGCTTCGTCGAGCTGACGCTGGAGCACGAGGCTGTCGCGCAACACCCAGCTCTCCTGAATTTGGCCGTCGGCAACCCTGTAGATCCCGATGCCCGGCACGGTCACGGCACGGCCTGTCGCCGCACGTCCCTGAAATTCGCCCTGGTGGGTGGCAAGCATGGTGTAGCGGACAACGACCTTGTCGCCGTCGACGAGTATGTCGTCCAGCGTGAAGCGCACGTCCGGAAAGGCCCCAACAAGCGAATCGTAGTTCTTGCGGATGCCTGCGGGGCCGGCGAGCACGCCCCGAGCCCCTGCGTGGTTGAGATATCCCGGTGCGAATAGACTATCGATAGCCTCGGGCTGGCGCTTGTCCCAGACGAGGTCGTAGTACTTGAGAATGACAGCGCGGGGTGTCGTGGTCTCGTTCATGATGATCTCCGGAAGAAACTGATGATGACGATCGTGGGCGCTTGACAATTGAGCGGCCTCGGCCACACAGTAAGCGCACTGCATGCAGCATGCCATAGCCAATCAACCGCGCGCCTTCTCAATCGTTGTTAGCGGCGACTGCATCACCGTTACGAAAGTTTCCCCATGGCCGAACCGTTCTCCATGCGCCGCGATCGGGCCCGTCAGGCCATGCGATCCGCTGGTCTTGATCTGCTTATTCTTGGACCGGGCGCAGGTTTTCGATATTTCGCAGGCCAAAGCGCGATCGCGACCGAACGCTTCGTCGCGCTGGCCATTGGCGGCGATGGCCATGACCGCATCTTCACACCGCGCCTGCAGGCACCGCTTTATTCGGGCATTCTTGATGTGAGCACTGTAATCTGGGATGAGGCGGACAATCCCCTCGCGCAGATCGTCCATTTCGCGCAAGAAGCTTCCGTCAAGACGATCGCCGTCAATCCTGAGTTCTGGAGCGGGTTCCTGATCGCGTTGACGGCTCTCATGCCGAACGTCGTGCTGCATTCCGGCGCGCCCATCATCGACGGCCAGCGCCGCATCAAGGGCGATGGGGAAATCGCGGCCCTCGCGGCGGCCGCCGCGCATATCGACGCTGTATGGGCACGTTTCTGCGAGGCGACCCCAACCATGGTCGGCCGAACAGAGCTTGAGCTGAGAGCCGACATCGACAGATTGATGCGGCAGGAAGGCTTCAGCGAGGTCAGTTGGGTCGATGTCGGGGCCGGCGCCAACGGCGCCTCCCCTCTGCATCACGGCAGCGATCATGTGATCAACGCCGGTGAGCCGGTGGTCTTCGATTTCGCGGGCTGTTTCGACGGCTACTATGGCGACATTTGCCGCGTTGCCGTATCCGGCGAGCCAAGCCCGGATTTCCAAGTGATCTATGACGTTGTCCATGAAGCGCAGGAGGCCGCCTTCCAGGCGGTGCGCCCCGGCGTTCCGGCTGAGGAGATCGATGCGGTCGGCCGTCGCATCATCACCAAGAAGGGCTTCGGGCCATATTTCACTCATCGATTGGGTCACGGTATCGGCCTCGCCGCTCATGAAGAGCCCTATATCGTCGCAGGCAACGCGACGCCGCTCGAAGTGGGGATGGTTTTCTCTAACGAACCCGGCATCTACGTTCCTGGTCGCTGGGGTGTTCGTATCGAAGATATCGTTGTCGTCACGGCGGACGGTGCCCGGCGCCTGACCCAGTCTCCCCGCCATCTCGTTCGTCTCGGCTGAGCCATCGGAACTATTACCATGTCCACGACCAAGGTCTTCGCCTTCCCCCCGGAGGAATATGCCGAGCGCGTCTCCGTGCTACGCAAACGCATGGCTGATGTGGGAGCTGATGTACTCATCATCGACGAATTCGAGCACCTCGCCTATTTCACGGGCCATATACCAACCGCGGCCATGTATCAGTGCTGTCTGATGCCGCGAACCGGCGAGCCCGTGATGATCGTGCGGTCACTCGACGGGCCTATGCTCGAAGAGATGAGCTGGACCACCGATCATGTTCTATTTGACGACGGTGAAAATCCGATCGCGATCGTCATCGCAGAACTAAAGCGCCGCGGCTACGGCAAGAGCCGCATCGCAGTGGAGACAGACTCTCATATTCTCCTTCCCAAGCGCCTCGACGCCTTCAAGGTTGCTTTGAGTGAAGCCGCCTTCGTCGACTTCGCCGGGCATATGTGGGAGCAGCGGCTGAGGAAATCGCCGCGCGAAATCGACTATCTCCGGCGGTGCGCCGGCATCTGCGATGTCGCGACGCTCGCCGGCGCCGAGGCATCACGGGCTGGCGTGCCCGAGCGCGAAGTCGCGGCCGCCATAACAGGCGCTGCCTTGAAAGCTGGCGCGGACAATACGCGGCTTCTCCTGATGCAGTCTGGCCCACGCTCCAGCACTCTGCATGGCGGATTGGGCAACCGCATCCTGGCCAATGGCGATATCGTGCATATTGAGATGGTCCCGCATCTGCGGGGCTATACTGCACGCTCCATGCGTCCGGTTTCGATCGGGGCGCCCAGCACGCGGCAACAGGAGGCCGCGCAAGCGCTCATCAGCCTGCAAGATGCACAATTCCGGGCCATGCGACCGGGTGCTCATGCCGGCGAGGTCGACGCCATCCTGCGCGACGGCGTGTTGAAGGCTGGCTTGCGCGAGAGCTATACCAACATCACAGGTTACACCCTCGGGCTCGTGACCATTCCCCGCACCAGCGATTTCACCCGTGTCTTCCTGGCGAATTCGGAGTGGACCCTTGAGGAGGGCATGGTCTTCCACATGTACACCTGGGCCGAGGGGATGGCCTTCAGCGAAACAATCCTGGTGACCGCTGACGGCGCCGAAAGGTTGACCCGGATCGATAGAAAGCTTTTCGTCTCCTGAACGCTGACCAAGCCGGATAAAAAGCCAGCGGCTAGTCGTACAGTTGAGTGTGTGGAGCAAAGATATGGCCCCCGTTTCTTTTCCCCCGATCGACAGCGCCAGCTTCCGCCGCGCCCTCGGGCAATATGCAACGGGAGTCGCTGTCGTTACCGGCCTCGGCGACAATGATGAACGATTTGGCCTGACTGTCAGCTCATTCAATTCGGTGTCGCTCGACCCGCCGCTCGTCCTTTTCAGCATTGATCGCTCGGCGCGCAGTCTCCCCTTGCTCCTCGCGGCAGAAGGCTATGCGGTCAACATCCTGTGCCGCGATCAGGACCATCTGTCGAACCGGTTCGCCAAATATGGCGCAAACAAGTGGGCGTCTGTCGAGCACGCACACGGCCATGCACAGGCGCCTCTGTTGCCAGATACGCTTGCGCATTTCGAATGTGCACACTACGCGCATTACGATGGCGGGGATCATGTGATCTGTGTTGGGCGCGTCCTGTCATTTTCCTGGAACGAAGCGGAGCGTCCGCTGATCTTTTTCCGCGGAGCCTATCGCGACCTTCATCTTGAGGCATCATAGGCGGACCGCCGCGAAAGCTTCACTTTTCTGCCCGCAAATCCGACAGCTCCATCCAACCTGAGCGGCGCGCAGCCGGCCGCGGCAATGTGAGCCGCGACGCGCCGATCACGTTGAATGCCTGGGACGCCTGTGGACAACGCACAGGCCTGTCAAACATAGATGAGACAACCGATTCCCGGCGAAACGCCAGCAATCGGCTTGATCTTAAATAGATACCATTTTGCCACGGATTAGACATTTTCATCGATGCGGGCTATATAGCTCTTACATCGGGGCGATGAATGGCGTGCCTTGCGGCGATCGAGAGAACATCGCGAGAATTTAATACTTATGACTTGGACAGTCGTTTATATTTTTTACTTAGATCAGCAAACATAAGTCGCGATAATTTCAGTTTCGATCAAGCACGAGTTATCAACGCGATTTCATATAGCCCTTCCGTGCTGAGGGCATGCATAGCGCGCTCATATAATGCAGAACGACGATCGTCGTGCGGTATCACGTTGTATATCCGGCACGACGGCACCATGAAAGGAGATGATCCAGAGCAATGACTCGGGATAGCAACGGAACAATCGTGGAATTTGCAAGCTTTCCGCGAAATCATATCGCGGTTATCGGTGGAGGCGCCTGGGGAACGGCGCTCGCTATCACCTCCGCCCGCGCAGGGCGACCGGTTTCACTCTGGATCCGCGAACCAGAGATTGCCAGCACGACAGCCGAGACGCGTGAGAATGCGGTCTTTCTACCCGGTTGTCTGCTGCCCGCTTCGATCCGTGTGACGGCAGACTTGGCGGCCGCGACGCGCGACGCCAGCATCGTGCTCCTCGTTGTTCCCTCGCAGCATCTCCGGGCTGTTTCGGCACGCATGCGCGGGTTGCTGCCCACCCATGCCACGGTCGTCATCTGCTCGAAGGGCGTGGAGCAGGATACTGGCGCTTTATTGTCCGCCGTGATCGCGGAGGAACTTCCCGACCATCCCCTCGCCGTACTTTCGGGCCCCACATTCGCGTCTGAGGTCGCCGCGGGCTTGCCGACAGCCGTGACAATCGCATCACCAGATGCGGCGTTGAACCCGGCCCGCTCCCATGCGGCCAGCGTGGCGCGAGCGCTTGGCACCCGCACATTCCGACCCTACGTGTCAGACGATGTCATCGGCGTCGAGGTCAGCGGCGCGGTCAAGAATGTCCTCGCTATCGCCAGCGGAATGGCGGCTGGATTGGGATTGGGAGCCAATACAAGGGCCGCCCTTATCAGCCGCGGCCTGCACGAGATTCAGGAATTGAGCGCGGCGCTCGGTGGCCGCCGCGAAACCGTCACCGGCTTGTCCGGTGTTGGCGATCTCACCCTGACCTGCTCAAGCGAGCAGTCCCGCAACATGCGTTTCGGCATGGCGTTGGCCACCGGTCGCGCTGCGGCCGAAATCTTCGAAGGCCGCCCCGTGGTCGTCGAAGGCGTGGACAATGCTGTCTCCGTCACCACTCTGGCGCGCAGGCTCGGCGTCGATATGCCGATCTGCGAGGCCGTTCGCGCCATCGTCGTTGACGGACGCCCGATACACGAGATGATGGATGGCCTGCTGCGGCGCCCCTTCAAGGGTGAGCCGACGGATCTCGGTCTATTCCTCATGATGTGAGCAGGACCGCAGCCAAGCAGATGGCCGGAGCGTGACGCATGCGGGAGAACCTTGAAAGACGCCGTCTCGTCCTCGCCACGGACCTTGATGGAACGTTTCTTAGCGGTTCGGCAACAAGCCGTGAACTGCTCTACGATTGGATTGAGAGCAACCGGCCAGACGTCACACTCATCTTTGTCACTGGCCGGGATCTACCGTTCGTGCGCGCATTGGTGCGTGATACATCCGTCCCGCAACCGGATTACGTCATCGGCGATGTCGGCACGACCATCGCTGGCGGCCCGACGATCGAGCCGATCGCGGAACTGGAACGGCCGATCGCCAGCCTCTGGGGCAACAGCAGCGCGCGCATTATGTCTCTCCTCGCGGAGGAGCCGGGCTTGCAACTGCAGGACACCGCCTTTCGCTATCGGGTCAGCTATCTCTACGATCCGCAGACCCTGTCGCCGGATGCAGCGGAAAAAGTGCGCGAGATAGGCTTCGACTGCCTGCTGTCCGCCGACACGTTCTTCGATGTGCTCCCGCCCGGTGTATCCAAGGGGCCGACGCTCACTCGCCTTATCGAGCATCTGGGGCTTGATTCCAATGATGTGCTCGTGGCCGGCGACACGCTGAACGACCTCTCGCTGTTCGAGACGGGCTACGCCGGAGTGGCTGTCGGCAACTCCGAGCCGGCCCTGCGCACCCGCATCGCCGATCTCGCCACTGTCCATTTCAGCAAGGAGGCCGGCGCCGGCGGCATTCTCGATGCGATCGCACGCCGGACGCGCAGCGGGGGGGCCGCACCATGAATAAATCCAATCTCGTCATCGTCTACCATCGCCAGCCCTATGAGGAGGTGGTGGAGAACGGCAAGATGATCTACCGGGAACACGCAAGCCCGAACGGCATCGTCCCGACGCTGAAGAGCTTCTTCAGCACCGTCGACCATGCCTCCTGGATCGCCTGGAAGCAGATCGACCCATCGCGGAAGAAAATATTCGAGCGCGTCGTCGAGATCTCCGATTCCTACGGCGTCTATACCGTCTCGCGCCTGCCGCTGACGGCCCAGCAGGTCAAGAGTTTCTACCATGTCACCTCGAAGGAAGCGCTTTGGCCGATCCTCCACTCGTTCCCGGAAAAATATAACTATGATCCGGTTGATTGGGCGACCTTTCGTGAAGTGAACCGACTGTTCGCGGAGGCGGCGGTCGCGGAGGCGGCCGAAGGCGCGACCGTGTGGGTGCATGATTACAATCTCTGGCTCGTGCCGCTCTATGTCCGGCAAATGCGGCCGGACCTGCGCATCGCCTTCTTTCACCACACGCCTTTCCCGGCACCCAGCATGTTCAACATCCTGCCGTGGCGTGAGGAGATCATCGACAGTTTACTGGCGTGCGATCTCGTCGGTTTTCATATTCCACGCTACGCCGTGAGCTTCGTGTCCACAGCGCGCAGCCTCAAGGATGTCGAGATCCTGGAGGAGACCCCGGTCGAGGAGAGCCTGACGCCGTGCGGCGCGGCCTTGTCCGAGCCGGTGATGCCGACCCGCCTGCGCCACGGCGGGCGCGAGATCCAGATCGATGCTTTTCCAGTGGGGGCCAACGCCTCCTATATTCGCGAACTCTGCCAACGGGAGGTCACGCGACAGCGCGAGGAGAGCATTCGGCAGGACCTCGACGGCAAGCGCTTCATCATCTCAGTGGGACGCACCGACTATACCAAGGGCACGCGGGACATGCTGCTCGCTTTCGAGCGGTTGCTGGAACGGCGGCCGGAGCTTCTGGGCACCCTCCAGCTCCTCGTCACCTCCGTCTCGTCCAATCCCGGCATGAGCGTCTATCGCAACGTTCAGCGCGACATCGAGCAGATCGCCGGTCGCATCAACGGCCGTTTCGCGACGCTCTCCTGGCAGCCGCTCCTGCTGTCCACGCGCGCCCTGCCGTTCGAGGAGCTTGTCGCATATTATCGCTGCGCGGATGTCTGCTGGATCACGCCTCTGCGCGATGGTCTCAACCTCGTGGCCAAGGAATATGTGGCGGCCCGGCGTGGATTGGGCGGGTCGCTTGTCCTGTCCGAATTCACGGGCGCAGCGGTGGAACTGTCGAGCGCGGTCTTGACCAATCCCTATTCCACCCGTGCCATGGACGCCGCCATCGATGCCGCGCTCGACATGCCAAGAGACGAGCAAATGCGCCGCATGGATGCGATGTGGAAGAGCGTCGAGAAATATGACTCGACCCACTGGGCAAAGCACATCGTGAGCCGTTTCGAATTGCCCATGCGGGGCGTCGAGGCCCACCGTGTGGCTGCGGCGTAGTCTTTGGAGCGCCAGTTGTCCGTTGTTTCCTTACGGGCTCCGTGTCTCTCGGGCAGCCAGCGGGAAACAGTTTCATCGATCAAGCATTTACGTTGCGGAAGGCAGGGCCAGATCTGACGGTCCCGCCGCGGGAAGGCGTAGGCCCCCTCGCGATGTTTGAGCCCGCATTTGCGGGACACAAGATACAAGGAGGATAAGCCATGGAGTGGAAGCGGCTTCCATTGTGCTTCGCCCTGTTCGCAGGTCTCGCCCTCGGGACGGCTGCGCGCGGCCAGGCCGCCGATATCGCCATTTCCTGCGGCGCGGTTGGGCAGGAACTCGAGCTCTGCCGCACGGGCGCCGAGGCCTGGGCAAAGGCGACCGGCAATGCGGTCAAGGTGGTCTCGTCGCCGAATTCCGCGACCGAGCGTCTGGCGCTTTATCAGCAGCTTTTGGCCGGTGGAGCCTCCGATATCGACGTGTTCCAGCTCGATGTCGTCTGGCCGGGCATTCTCGCGAGCCATTTCATCGACCTCAAGCCCTATAGCAAGGGCCAGGAGGCCGAGCATTTCAAGACGATCATCGACAACAACACCGTCGACGACAAGCTGATTGCCATGCCGCTCTTCACCGATGCCGGCGTCCTCTACTACCGCAAGGATCTTCTCGACAAGCACGGCATCAAGGTGCCCGAGACATGGGAGGAAATGACGAGGGCCGCCGAAACCATCCAGAAGGCGGAGCGTGATGGGGGCAACACGTCGCTCTGGGGTTTCGTGTTCCAGGGACGCGCCTATGAGGGGCTTACCGTCAATGCCCTCGAATGGATCGACAGTTTCGGCGGCGGCACGATCGTCGACGCGGCTGGGGCCATCACGGTCAACAACCCGAAAGCACAGTCAGCCCTGGCGGCGACCCAGCAATGGGTGAAGACGATCGCGCCTGAGGGCGTGCTCAACTATGCGGAGGAGGAAGCGCGGGGCGTCTTCCAGTCCGGCAACGCTGTGTTCATGCGTAACTGGCCCTACGCCTGGGCGCTTGCCAATGGCGAAGACAGTCCGGTGCGCGGCAAGGTCGGCGTAACGGCGCTGCCCCGCGGCGGTGATGGCGGTAAGCACACGGGTGTGCTAGGCGGCTGGAACCTCGCCGTCTCGCGCTATTCCAAGCACCCGAAGGAAGCTGCCGATCTCGCCATGTTCCTGACCGGTCGGGATGAGCAGAAGCGCCGGGCGGTCGTTGCCTCCTACAATCCAACGATGCCGGCGCTGTATGAGGATGAGGAGGTTCTCAAGGCCAATCCCTTTTTCAAGACCCTATATTCGACCTTTACGAATGCGGTGGCGCGTCCATCCCGGGTGACAGGACAGAATTACAATCGCGTGTCCTACGCCTTCTGGGGTGCCGTGCATGAAGTGTTGTCCGGCCAATCGGAAGCCGGCCCTGCCTTGGCGCGCCTGGAAGGCGAGTTGAAGCGCATGAGCCGGCGCGGCTGGTAGCCGATGGCCGACCAGCAGGCAAACGCCATCTGGCCGCGGGAGAGCAGCGGGGCGCCTGCCCCGACGGCCAGGATGGCATCGGCATCGACCGCCCCTGGCCGCACGCCCGTGCGAACCGCGTGGATGTTTCTGGCGCCCACGCTGATTGCGCTCGCCATCGTGGCAGGCTGGCCGCTGGCCCGGACCATCTGGTTCAGCTTCACGGACGCGCGGCTGGACAACCTTGCCCGTTATGGCTTCGTCGGGCTCGACAACTATCTCTCCTATGACGATGGTGAATGGTACGGCGTGCTCGCCGAGCCCGACTGGTGGAACGCCGTCTCGGTCACCTTGTGGTTCACGGTGGTCTCCGTCAGCCTCGAGGTGGTGTTCGGGCTGGCGGTTGCCTTGGCTTTGAACGTGCGCTTTCCGCTGCGGGGCGTGGTGCGCGCCGCCATCCTGGTGCCGTGGGCCATCCCGACCGTCGTTTCCGCCAAGATGTGGGCCTGGATGCTGAACGACCAGTTCGGCGTCATCAACTATGTGCTCATGGGCCTCGGCATCATCGCTACGCCCGTGGCCTGGACGGCGAGCGCTGACACGGCGCTTTGGGCCGTGCTCATCGTCGATGTGTGGAAGTCGATGCCCTTCATGGCCCTGCTCCTTCTCGCTGCCCTGCAGATGCTGCCGCAGGATTGCTATGAGGCGGCCAAGGTCGACGGGATCGGCCCGGTCCGTGCGCTCATCCACATCACCTTGCCGCTGCTGCGCCCGGCGATCATCACCGCCGTTATCTTCCGTGCGCTTGATGCATTGCGCATCTTCGACCTGATCTATGTGCTGACCTCGAATGCCCGCAGCACCATGTCGATGTCGATCTACGCCCGCCAGCAGCTGGTTGATTTTCAGGACGTCGGTTATGGCTCGGCGGCCTCGACGCTGCTCTTCCTGATCATCGCCATGATCACGATCTCGGTTATCGCGCTCGGCCGGCTCGATTTCGAGAAGGGAGCCACGCGATGATGCCGTTCGCAAACAGGAATTATCCCTTGAGGCAGCTTTTGACGAAGGTGGCCTTCGCGCTCGTCATCATTGCCATATTGATCGTGGCGCTGTTTCCCTTCTACTACGCCATCGTCTCGTCGTTTCGAACGGGCACCGAGTTGTTCATTCCCCGGCTTTGGCCGGAACGCTTCGACCTCACGAATTACGCGCAGATCTTCACGCAACAAGCCTTCGGACTGAACATTCTCAATTCGATGCTGGTGGCGGCCGTCGTCGTGGCTGTCTCGCTCTTTCTCGGCATGACGGCGGCCTATGCCCTGGCGCGGATGCGCTTCCGCGGCCGCGGCCCGATGCTGTTCCTTATCCTCGCCGTCTCGATGTTTCCTCAGATCGCCGTGCTCTCGGGCATGTTTGAACTGGTGCGCGCGCTCGGTCTGTATGACCGGCTGCCCGGCCTCATGCTCGCCAATCTCTTGCTGACATTACCGTTCACGGTATGGATCCTGACCACTTTCATGCGCGAGTTGCCGAAGGAATTGGAGGAGGCCGCGATCGCCGACGGCGCGACGGCTTGGCAGTCGGTGCGCCTCGTCTTCCTGCCGCTCATGTTGCCGGCCATGGTGCCGACCGGCCTCCTTGCCTTCATCCTCGCCTGGAACGAGTTTCTGTTCGCCTTCACCCTGACGTTGTCGTCGGAAAGCCGCACGGTGCCCGTCGCCATCGCGCTCCTGAGTGGAGGAAGCCGCCAGGAGCTGCCATGGGGTCCGATCATGGCAGCGTCCGTGGTGGTGACGCTGCCGCTGATCGTCCTGGTGCTGATCTTCCAGCGCAAGATCGTGGCGGGCCTCACGGCCGGTGCCGTCAAGGGATAGGCCGGCATCGCGCTCGGGTCGACGGCTTGGTTATCAGATGGGCAGCGACTTCAGCTTGGAGATCGCGGTCATCACGCCGCGCAGCTCCGCAAGTCCCTTGAGACGCCCCACCGCCGAATAGCCGGGGAAGCTACCCTTGCCGACATCGTCGAGCAGTTCGTGGCCGTGGTCGGGGCGGAAGGGCAGCCGCCAACGCTGGTCCCCGCTGTCCCGGCGACGCTTCTGTTCTACGAGCAAGGCTTCAATGACCGCGACCATGTCGGTGTCCCCGCCGAGATGATCCGCCTCCATGAAGGATCCGTCCGGTTCCTTGGCGACATTGCGCAGATGCACGAAATGGATGCGGGTGGCGAACTGCCCTGCCATCTCCGTCACGTCGTTGTGCACGCCGGCACCGAGCGAGCCGGTGCAGAACGTGATGCCGTTGACCTCGGCATCGACGGCCTCGATGATGAAGGCGAGGTCCTCGGCGCTTGACACGATCCGTGGCAGGCCCATCAGCGGGCGCGGCGGATCATCCGGGTGGATCGCCATCCGGATGCCGAGTTCCTCCGCCAGCGGGATCACCTCACGCAGGAAGCGGGCGAGATTGGTCCGGAGGCCATCGACATCGATGCCCTTGTAGCGGTCGAGCATCTTGCGGAGCGCGGGAATGTCGTAGCGGTCGAACGCCCCGGGCAGGCCGGCCATGATACTTGCGAGCAGTGTCGCCTTGTCCTGGTCGCTGGCCTTGGCGAACCAGTCGCGCGCGCGCGCCAGCACGTCCTCGGAATGGTCGGCCTCTGCGCCAGCGCGCTGCAGCATGAAACAATCGAAAGCGGCGTATTCATGGGCGTTGAAGCGTAGCGCCCGGCCACCGCCCGGCAGGGCATGGGCGAGTTGCGTCCGCGTCCAGTCCACCACCGGCATGAAATTGTAGCAGATCGTCCTGACCCCGCAGGCCGCGAGATTGCGCATGGACTGGCGATAGTTGTCGAACAATGACGTGAGATCCCCCTCTCCGAGCTTGATGCGCTCATGGATCGGCAGGCTCTCGACGACGTTCCAGTGCAGGCCCAAGGAGGGGTCAGCTCCGATTTCGGCCTTGCGCGCCTCGATGGCCTCGACGCTCCATACCTCGCCATAGGGGATCTGGTGCAGCGCCGTGACGACACCGCTTGCGCCCGCCTGGCGAATGGCATGCAAAGGAACGACATCACCCGGACCGAACCAACGCCAGCTTTGTTCCATCTGTCTTTCCTGTTCTCAATTCCGGTGGGCGATTGGAGAGGCCTATCCCTCCAGGTGGATGCTTGGCAATACCCGGCGGAACCTATGCTTTGGCCGAACCCCGCGGTCCAATATGTTCGGTCCGTACGGAGAGCCAATTCGACATCTTTCTTCCCCGACGGGCCTCTCTCAGGACATTCTGGCAAATCCTGTTCTGTTGAGCGAGCCCGGGTGCCACGCGCTGTGACGACCAGTGGCCCTCCGGTCATCGCATGCACAAAAAAATCAAACCCACGCCAAGCTTCCGTCTCAGGGTGAGTTCTTTGAAATAGGCTTCGGCGTGAACAGTCGTTTTTTGATCCGGGCGCCGGCGAGGCCGAACGGAACCATCACGGATGCGGCGATGCTCCTTTACGCCTCGTTAACGATTCCAGGCGTCTCCTCTTAGCGATCGGGTTCGTGGCGAGAGGGATTCTCGCCCCGGGAGAGGGGACGGGAACAAATCGACCCGCCCTTCGATACTGAAAGGACGACTGGCAGATTCTGGAGGACGCAATGAGCGACTGGCATTTTGCCACCCCTGTTCGATTGACATTCGGCCCCTCACAACAGCGTATGATCACCAATGCCTGGGAAGCCGTGGAGGTACTCCTGAGGGATTGGCCAGGGCGCCGCGATCACAGGTACAAGCTCGCTCTCGTTGCTTGCCAGGATGCCCTGGAGGGTTTTCGGTCCGGCCCCATCGCGCGCAAGGCCTTGGTGCGGGCCGCCAAGATGGCCGGATTCGGCGTCTCCTCGCGGTAGTCGGCCTTCATCAGCGCGGCCCGCGCCCCATGCTCCTGACAGTCCGACGCTTCTCAGGAAGACCTCAGGCCATGTTGGGTAGCATAGGCTTTGTCACTTCATGGCGGAGCGTATCACCGGCGAGGAAACGCAGTGCCTCGTCAACCGCTGTCGCGCCCTGCCGCAGATAGGTCTCATGGGTATGACCCGCAGCATGGGGCGCTAGGATAGCATTCGGAAGCGTTCGCAAGGGGCTGTCATCGGCCAGAGGCTCCTTATCGTAAACGTCGAGCACAGCCGTGAAGCGTGCTCTCCGCAATTCGGCAATGAGAGCGTCCTCGTCGATCAGGGCGCCGCGCGCCGTATTGATGAAAAGCGCGCCGTCCTTCACCCGCGCGAGTTCTGCAGCGCCGATCATGTGACGCGTCTCCGGAAGAGACGGCACGTGGAGTGAGACTATATCACTCTCTGCCAGAAGGTGATCCAGGCTTGCGAGCTCTACGCCGAGTTCCGCAGCACGAGCGCCGTCGAGAAAAGGATCGTGCATGAGGATACGTGCATTAAAGACCCTGAACTGCCGCACCATCATGCGACCGATGTAGCCCGCGCCCACAAGGCCGACGGTCTGTTCACCGAGCAGACGACCCAGAAGGCGCGAGCGCAGTTCAAACCACGGCTCCCGGGCACGCATGCCTTCCGCCAACGCGACGGGATGGCGCAGGAAATTGAACACATGCGCCATCACGAACTCGGCGACGGCCTCACCGATGTGAATGGCCGAATGCGTCACGCGGATCCTGTCGCTCTCGATCGCAGTGAAGGGCACAAGCTGCCGGATGCTCCCCGCAGCATGCGCGACGAGCTTCAGGTCCTGGCACTGCGCCAGAACTGTTTCATCCAGCCTGGGCGTGCCCCAACCGGTAATGGCGATCGTCGCGCCTGCGAGAAGCTGCGGCAGCGCGGCAGCCGACAATTCGCCTTCAGCCGGGGCAATGACTACGGCGTGTGTCGACAGCCGCTCCTCAGTTGCGTGCGGAATGAGCTGCTTGCGCATCTGCGGTGTCAGCAAAATGGCGACAACTGGCTTTGCATGCTTGGACATGGACGCCTCTTTCCCCGCTGCAACTGCGCTGATCGCGTCAGCGCTCGCTGTTGACCTGTCCCGGGCTGGCTAGAAGCCGACGCCGCCATTGATCTGCGTGATTTCTCCGGTGATGTAGGATGCGCGGTCCGACGCAAGAAACAGCACCGCGTCGGCCACATCCTGCGGCACACCTTCACGCCGCAAGGGCGTCCGCTCGACGGCCGCCGCGCGCCCCTGAGGCGTGTTAAAGGTGTCGTGGAAACGCGTGCCGATGAGGCCAGGCGCGACGCCGTTCACACGGATACCGCTTGGCCCGACTTCCTTCGCGAGAGCCCGTATGAAGGTCGCCACGGCCGCCTTGCTGGATGCATAGTGCGATGCACCCAAGCCACCGCCATCGAAGGCCGCCAGCGATGACATCATGACGATCGCGCCACTCCCGCGTGGTTCCATTGACTTCAGCACAGCCTGAACGACAAGAAAGGTACTGAAGACATTGATAGAAAAAGCCTCTTGCCAAAGTTCGAGGCTGGACTCGACGCAGCGCGCCCGGCGCAGCAGTCCGCCCGCATTGGCGAAGAGAACGTCGATCGGCCCGAACTCGCGTTCGGTGCTCGCGACGATCGCGGCAACCTCGTCGGGTTTGCTCATGTCGGCTTTGTATCCACGCGCGACCTGCCCGTGGGCGTCGCACTCCGCCTCTATCGCGCGCGCTTCCTTTTCACTGGTGATATAGGTGAATGCAACTTTGGCGCCCGCCTGAGCAAAAGCCCGTGTTGTGGCACCGCCGATGCCGGAGGCGCCACCGGTAATCAGCACGACCTTCCCTGAGAAATCCATGATTTTCTTCCCTATCTATCGATGCACCTTTACAGGGTGGTGCAACATCTTGGCATTTAGTTACAATAAGCAGGGCGTTGTGCGCAGAAGATCTGAGACGCCCTCGCTCTCAACGCTGGCTTGGTCCGATATGCAGCTCCGGCACATGTGCCCGGGGCGGCAGCCGCATGATGAACAGGCAAGCTGCGGCGATATCTTCCGGACGCAGCGCGGAGGCCCGCGCCTCGGGCGTGACCGGCGTTGGCCGGCGATCGAGCAGCGGGGTATCCGTCATTCCCGGCAGGATCGCGCTGGCACGAATGCCGTTCTGCCATTCCTCCTCCATGAGGGCATGCGTCAACGATAGGACGCCGGCTTTGGTTGCCTGATAGGCCGCTCCGGACTTGTCCGGCTTGCGCGCGGCTGTTGACGCGATGTGAATGATCAAGCCACTCTTGCGAGCGCGCATCCACGGTAGAAATACTTTCGACAGATTGAACGCCGCTGTCAGGTTGCTGTCGATCATCTGCGCCCAGCTATCCGACGTCAACTGATCGAATGCGCGCTCGGGAATGTTCATGCCCACAGAATTGACCAAAGTGTCAACGGTCCCAAGATCCATTCCGGCAATGGCCTCCGCGAGGGCGGCGGCATCCGACGCATCCGCGACGAGCGGGGTGACCTTGCAGCCTGGCGCCGCCTCACGGATCAAAGCCGTCGTCATGTCGAGCCCGACAGTGTTGCGGCCGAGCAGGATGAGTGCGGCCCCCGCCCGTGCGGAGGCTATCGCGGTGGCCCGCCCCATGCCGCTGCTCGCGCCCGCAATAAAGATCGTACGCCCCTGCAAGTCCTGGCTCATCTCCCATCCTCCCTAACCTTGTCGCCGGGCGACCCACGGCGAGCCGCGCGTGCCTGCGCCGTCGATCCCCGAACGATCATTTGCGGTGGCACATTGATGAAAGCCTCTTCTGCGGCAATCTCATCGCCCTCGACGCGCCGGATCAACAAGCCGACAATTTGTTCGGCCATCGCCAACACGGGCTGACGTATGGTGGTCAGAGGTGGATAAACAATCTCCGCCATCGCGATGTCATCGAAGCCAACAATGGAGATGTCGTCCGGCACGCCAAAGCCGAGATCACGAGCCCCGGCATAAGCGCCAAGCGCATACATGTCGTTACCGCAGATCACCGCCGTTGGGGGCGCATCGCGGCTGAGAAGCTCCCGGATACCAATCCGTCCAAGCTCCGAGCCCTCCATGTCGCCAAAGCCGATGACCCCGCCGCCCTGCCAGCGCAGTTCCTCTGGAAGCTCCAGCCCCGCGCGCGCCAGTGCGGCGCGGACGCCGCTGACGCGATCGATGCGGCTGTTGGTCTTGATCGGGCCGGTTACGACCCCGATGCGCTTGTGCCCAAGCCCGATCAAGTGTTGCGCGGCAAGCATGCCACTGAGTTCCTGGTCGACACTGATGCCGCACGTGACACAATTCTGATCGTCGCCACTGATGCGCTGGTCGAAGGCCGCAATCTTCAATCCACGCCCGACAAGATCACGCAGGTGATCAAAATTGAGAGGCGAGGACCCGAGAATAACGCCCGTGACACCTGAACCGAGCAGCGCTTCCGCATAGCGCGCCTCCACATCGCGATCGCGCTCTGCGTTGCAGATCAGGAGACGGTAGCCATGGTTGCGTGCCGCGCGCTCGACATGATGCGCGACCGCGCCCCAGAAGGGATTGGCTGCAGACGGAATGATGAGGCCGAGCGATGTATTCAGACCCGATTTAAGCTGCCGTGCCGCGCTATTGGGCGTATACTTGAGGCAGTCGATGGCATCCAGAACACGCTGCCGCGTTTCGGGGCGCATCTTGTTGCCTCGGCCATTGATTACATTCGATACGGTACTGGCCGACACGCCCGCGACCTTTGCCACATCGTGAATTCCCGGCATTTCCCCACCGTGTATCAAACTTGCGACAGCCAACTGCAACGATTTACCGATAGGATCGATCTCGCCGCTTGTCAAATGACGGCCCGGACATCATTGCCCAAGAATTTCTTGTAAAATCCAGCAACGTTGACCGGGTTGACGCTCTGCCGGTTTTGGTGTTTCGTTGCACTAATGACGACCGGCCACAGGTCCACATAACGGGGAGGAAACCCATGTCGGTGCATATGAACCGGCGCGCCGTGCTGCGCCAAGGCGCGGCCTTGATGGGTGGCGCCGCTGCATCCAGCCTACCGCTTGCCTCCAGTTTCTCTCAGGACAAGATACGCATACGCTTCGCTGGCTACGTTGAATCCCAGGAACAGCTCACCCAAACGCTGGCCGCGCTCAAGCTTTATACTCAGAAGCATCCCAATGTTGAAATCATTCCCGAATTCACCAATTTCGGTGCATTCACGGATAAGATCGCGACAGAAACGGCAGGGGGTAATGCCCCTGATATGTTCAGCGTCAATGTTGACTTGCTCGCTGAATACGCACGCCGTGGCGTGACAACGCCTCTCGACGCTTATATCCCGAACCCGATAAACCTGAGCGACTACCTGCAGAGCGCCGTCAATGCCGCAAAATTCGACGGCAAGCAGTTTGCTATTCCAAACGACGCGATTGGCCCGGCCATCATCACCAATGCCTCGGCCTTTGAAAAAGCCGGGATCAAGCTTCCTGCGGACATGTGGACCTGGGAAGAGCTGGCGGAGACAGCAACTGCCTTGAACAAAGCGCTGGGACCTCGTTTCTGGGGCGTCGAAGACGCCGGCGGCAACTATATTCCCTGCGACATCTTCCTGCGTTCACGCGGAAAGTCGATGTTCACCCGGGACCATCGCCTCGGCTTTGAGCTTGATGACATGGAGGCTTGGTATGCCTTCTGGCAAAAGCTGCGTGATACGCGGGCTACCCCTCCCGGCGACGTACAGGCTCTGGCGGGAAATGACGATCCCAGTACGTCCGGTGTCGTCGCTGGCCGTGCAGCCATGAATATTACGCTGACCGATAGTTTCGCCGGCTTCCAGGCTCTCACACAGGATAATCTTGTTCTTCATATGATGCCGAATGGATTCCGCGGCGGGGAAATGAAGCAGAGGCATTATTCTTATGCTGGTAATTCGACGACGGTCTCAGGCAAGTCCCCCAATCAGAAACACGTCATCGATATCATCCGCTTCATGCATTCCGACCCCGAGGGTGCGAAAACCTACTATGTCGGCAGCGGAATGATCCCCTGCTCGAAAGCCGCCCGTGATGCCTTTGCAGCCACGGGCTCCGAAGCCGATCGTAAGATCATCGCTTATCTCGACACTCTGCAGAAGGAGCCCGCCGCGCCGCGGTATCCTGGCGTTCCCGGCATGACGGGCATGCTGACCCGCGCCAATGAAGGGGTCGCCTTCGGAAAGCTCACACCAAAACAGGCAGCGGAACAGTTTGTCAGGGAAGTCAGCGCGCGACTGAAAAAATAGCTAAGCACTGCCGGCGAACCCGGCGTAACACGGTACTTGTTTGTTCTCGCAATTCCCGGACGAAGTATACCCCGTCCGGGAATCACTCCCTGCATGAATGCAGCAATGGCCGCTCGATGGCCGTTGCATCAATTCTCGTATGGATGAGCAACCATGAGCATGATCGTGCAGGCGAAACTTTCTGCCGCTGCGACGACAGCACATCCCATCCACCGTCGGCGTGTAAAGGTCGGCATGGATGCGCACAACAATACTGCGGCCTTCGTGTTTCTGTCACCATGGCTGCTTGGCATGATCTGCCTGACGCTCGGACCTATCCTGGCGTCCTTCTACCTGTCCCTGACAAGCTACGACATGTTTTCGGCCCCGCAATGGATCGGCTTCGACAACTATATCAAGATGGCTTTCGAAGACGGCCGCTACTACCAATCGCTTAAAGTAACTTTCTCCTACGTTTTCCTGTCCGTCCCGCTCAAGCTGGCTTTCGCACTCGGCATCGCGATGCTCCTCAATCGCGGCCTGCGCGGCCTGGGTTTCTACCGCTCTGTTTTCTATCTCCCGTCCCTGCTTGGCGGCAGCGTTGCCGTCGCCATCATGTGGCGGCAAGTTTTCTCCTATGACGGTATCATCAACCAGATCTTGCTGAAATTCGGTATCGATGGACCAAGCTGGATCACCAGCACGGACTACGCGCTCTATACATTGGTCGCGCTCGCCGTCTGGCAGTTCGGATCCCCAATGGTGATCTTCCTCGCCGGTCTGAAGCAGATTCCTCAGGATATCTACGACGCCGCGGAAGTCGACGGCGCCGGCCCCGTACGCAAGTTCGTTAGTATCACGATACCTATGCTGACGCCGATTATTTTCTTCAACTTCGTTATGCAGATCATCGGCGCGTTTCAGGCTTTCACCCCCGCCTATATCATCAGCGGCGGCAAGGGAGGTCCAGCCGACGCCACTCTTTTTTATACGCTCTATCTCTACGAGCAGGCCTTCACAAACTTCCAGATGGGCTATGCTTCCGCCATGGCTTGGGTTCTGGTCGGCATTATTGGAACCGCCACCGCCGCGTCCTTTCTGTCAGCGCGCTACTGGGTGCACTACGGCGACGAACGCTGAGTCACGGGAGACAATAGGATGACCGACGCCACCGCGACATCTCGCCCGAGCAGGGACGGTTTTATAAATTGGCGACGACTGGCACTGCATGCTTGTCTCATCGCCGGCGCCCTGGTGATGATCTATCCTCTGCTTTGGCTGGCTAGCAGCTCGGTCAAACCGTCCAATCTCATCTTCTCTGATCTCAGCCTATGGCCTGCCCGGTTCCGGCTGCAGAACTACGTCGATGGCTGGCGCGGGGCCGCCCTGCCCTTCAGCACATTCTTTCTCAATTCGTTTATAATTTCCTGTCTCGCCGTCGTGGGCAATGTTATCGCATGCAGCATGGTCGCCTATGCCTTCGCGCGGCTCAACTTCGCGTTCAAGAAAACCTTGTTCGCGTTGATGATGCTGACGATCATGATCCCGCTCCACGCGACGCTCATTCCCCAATACGCATTGTTTTACACCCTCGGGTGGGTCAATACGTTTCTTCCGCTCGTCGTGCCAAAATTTCTCGCGGTGGATGCATTCTTTATATTCCTCATGGTTCAGTTCATTCGCGGCATTCCGCGTGAACTTGACGAAGCAGCGACTGTCGATGGCGCGGGGCCCATACGCATTTACTGGTCCGTCATCATGCCGTTACTCACGCCTGCGCTCGTCACTACCGCGGTTTTTTCCTTCATCTGGACTTACGAGGATTTTCTATCGCCGCTTGTCTACCTGACATCGATGGACAAATATACGGTTCCGCAAGGATTGAGTCTCCTGATGTCGTCCAAGGGAGCGTCATCCTGGGGACCGTTGCTTGCCATGTCGTTGCTGTCACTGGTCCCGCTCTTTCTCGTGTTCTTTATTTTCCAACGACGCCTGATCGAAGGCATCGCGGCGACAGGCCTGAAGGGTTAGAGGAGATCGTCCATGCCCGTCTTTCCTATCACGGTCTTCACCAAGCCCTGGGTCTCCGAGGGCTTGCCGCAACTCGCCGACAAACTCGCCGCCACCGGCCTCGATGGCGTGGAACTCGCGGTGCGCCCGGGCTACCAAGTGACGCCGGAGACCGCCGCCGTCGGCCTGCAGGAGGCATCACGCATATTTGCGACCCGCGGCCTCAGGATTGCAAGCGTCGCGAGCACAGCTGACGAAGCCATGATCGCGGCTTGTGGCGATGCGGGAATACCGCTGATCCGTGTGATGGCGCCAATCGATATGCAGATTGGCTATCGCCAGGCTATCGAGAACCATCAGCGCGGCTTTGACGCGCTGCTGCCAGCACTTGTCAGGCACAACGTTACCATTGGCGTACAAAACCACTATGGCTTCTTCGTTGGGAGCAGCACGGGCCTCCTCCATCTTCTTGGGAAGTATGACCCGCGGCATGTTTGCGCGGTCCTGGACATGGCCCATTGCGCGCTGGATGGCGAGCCTGTCTCCCTGGCGGTCGATATTATCAAGGACCATCTGCATGGTCTGGTGAACTTCAAGAGTGCCTACCGCACTCGTGTCAATGGCCTGGAAGACGAGGCCATTTTCAAGGTCAGATGGACGACCCACCGGCACGGTGGCTATTCATGGCGCGAATTTGCCGACTGTCTGCGTGGAATTGGATTCCGCGGAACATTATGCCTTCCGGCTGAATATTCCAATCCCGACGGCGGTCCCCAGCGCATGGGCGATAATGTTCTTCCCTATCTCAGGAAGGATCTCGCCCATCTCCGTGAACTCAGCGCGAACTGGTGAACGCCGGCTAAGGATACATCAGAGCCAGCCCGTCGGATCAGCGCGATCGAAGCGTGGCCTTACCACAGCGTCTCGATTAAAGGGGTATCGAGCGATGACGTCGTCGGTCAGTTCGAGGCCCAGTCCCGGCGCAGTCGGCGGCAGCAGGAAGCCGTCGACCACCTGCAGTGGCTCGACAAGCAGGGCGTGGCGCAGAGGGTTCTCGATCGTCGGGAACTCGACCATGAAGCAATTCGCCGTGGTGAAGGCCGCATGATAGTTTGAGGTCAGCGCAGGCCCTGATCCCCAGGCATGGGGCACGACGCGCACGCCGGCGGCATTGGCCGCCGTGGCAATCTTGCAGAACTCGGCCATGCCGCCGCAATGGGCGGCGTCCGGCTGCGCCACGTCTAGGGCCGCGCGATCGAAGAAATGCTTGAACTCGTGCAGCGTGGTCGAGCTCTCTCCGCCCGAAATGGGCATCCGTGCCTTGGCGCGGACCTTGGCATAGCCGTCGTAGTCGTACGCGGCGCATGGTTCCTCCAGCCAGGTGAGATCCGCATCGCCTACAGCCTCGGCCACGACAATCGCCTCAGCGGCGCTCCACGGCCGCGGGTTGTGCCCCTGCACCATATCCATCATCAGGTAACGCGCCTCACCCAGCGTCTCACGAGCGAGCGTGGCGCGGGCGCCATCGTAACGTGGGCCATAACCGCCGCGGATCTTCACCGCGGTGAAGCCCTTTTCAACGTATCCTTGGAGTTCCCTGCGAAACTCTTCGGCCGTGCCGTCGAGGCCCCCGGAGGCATAAATGCGGAGGCGATCGTGCACCTTGCCGCCCAGCAGCTTGTAAGCCGGCAAATCAAGCGCTTTGCCATTGATATCCCATAGAGCCATCTCGATAGCGCTCAGGACGCTGACTGCGAAGCCTGCCCTCCCCCAAAACAAGCCGCCCATGTAAAGGCGGTTCCAGACACCGCCAACGTCGCTGGCATCGAGCCCAATGGCCATGGTCTCGTAGTGCTCGACGATCGCTTTCGCGGCCTCAGGAGCGAACAGCCCTCCATAGGTTTCGCCTAGACCGGAGATGCCCGCATCGGTGTGCACACGTACCAGGCAAGCGCAAAACATGGGAATATGCCCGCCTGACCAGGCGACAGGTCCACTGTCGAGCGGCGCGGTCAACAGGATCGGCTCGATCCGCGTGATTTTCATTGGTGCCTCCGTATGGGCGATTACAAGCTGGATGAGAGAAAGCGGCGCAGTTCTTCCGTACGCGGGCGCGCAAATAGGTCCTCAGCGGGTGCGATCTCATGAATGCGTCCGTTGTGCATGAAGGCAACGACATGCGCGACACTACGCGCGAAATTCATCTCGTGGGTCACAAGCACCATCGTCATGCCTGAGCGGGCCAGGCTCTCCATGGTGAGCAGCACCTCGCCGGTGAGTTCCGGATCAAGTGCCGAAGTCACTTCGTCGAACAACATGACCTGCGGCGCCATCGCGAGGGAACGCGCAATGGCAACACGCTGTTGCTGGCCACCGGAAAGCTGGTCAGGATAAGCGTCAAATTTTTCCGACAGCCCGACCGTCGCCAACACCTCGCGCGCCCTTGCTTCTGCGCGTTCAGAAGACCATCCCAACACAAGTCGCGGCGCAAGCATGATATTGCGGCCGACGCTGAGATGCGGGAACAGATTATAGGCCTGGAAAACGATGCCCACATCCTGCCGCAGGCGTCGCAGCGCGGCGGGCGCATAGCTCAGGGAATGCCCGCCGATGGTGATATGGCCCGCGTCGACGCGCTCCAAACCGTTCATGCAACGAAGCAAAGTGCTTTTGCCAGAGCCGCTGCGGCCGATCAAGGCAAGCATCTGGCCCTTCTCCAATCGGAGATCGATGTTCTGAAGCACCTGCAGACGACCGAAGCGCTTGGAAACACCGCTAACCTCGAGTGCTGACATCGAGTTGCCTTTCAAATCGACGGCTAAGCATCGTAAGAGGAAAGCACAGCAGAAAATAGATAATGGCTGCGCAGAGAAAGACCTTGAACGGTTGGAACGTGGCGTTGTTGATGGCAGTCGCCGCGCGCATCAGCTCAGTCATGCCGACGACACTGGCGAGTGAGGAATTCTTGATGAGTTTGACAAGAAAACCGACGGTCGGCGGAATGGCGATACGCAAAGCTTGTGGCAGGACGACATACCAGCGGATCTGCCATGGGGTCAGCGCCAGGGCATCCGCCGCCTCCCATTGTTGGCGTGGCACGGAGAGGATGCAGCCTCGCCAAATCTCGGCAAGGAAAGCCGATGCATAGCAGATGAGGCCGACCGCAGCCGCGACGAAGGGTGGCAGGCGGAAGCCTAACAAGCCGAGCCCGTAGTAGATGAGAAACAATTGCACAAGAAGCGGCGTGTTCTGAAAAGCCCTGATCCAGACAAGTGCGAGGCTGTTGCCGACCCGAGAGCCGCCAGTGCGAGCAAGGGCGAGCCACAGCCCAAGCGCCCCGCCAACCAGGAAGGCCACGACGGTCAGGTAGATCGTCCATTGTGTCGCGATCAGCAGATACCAGACATCGTTGACACCGAAGCTACGCATGGACAGCACCCGCGATCGCGGGTGGCGGCTTCCGCCGGCCGATGAAACGCATGGCGATTGCGTCCAGAATCCACTTCAGCACGATCGCCAGTGCGAAATAAATCACCCATATCAGCGCGTAAGTCTCAAACGTTCGATATGTTTCAGATTGAATTAGATTAGCCGTTCCGGTCAATTCCTCGACAGATATCACTGATACGACGCTGGTTCCTAACATCAAGAGGATGAACTCGCTTGAAAGCGCTGGATATACGTTGCTGAGTGCCGGCGGCAGCACGACATAGCGGATCACCTGCCAACGCGTCAGGCCCAGAGATTCTGCCGCCTCAATCTGACTGCGATGTACAGACTGAAGACCGGCTCTGATGATCTCGGTGGCATAAGCGCCGATATTGATCGACAATGCGGCAAGTCCAGCGACATAGGGCGAGGGAAGCCAGCGCAGACCAAAGGCTTTACCTATCTCCGGGATACCGAAGAAAATCAGAAATAATTGCACGAGAAACGGCGTATTACGGAAGATCTCGACATAAGTCGCTACCGCCAGACGCGCTTGTCGCGGCCCGTAGGTGCGGATGATTGCGCAGCTCAGGCCCAGCGCGAGGCCGATGACGCCTGTCAGCACCGTGAGTTGTAATGTCAGTAGAAAGCCGTCGATCAGCAGTTCGGCGCGGGCGAACACCGCCCCGAACTGGAATTGATAGGTCACGTCGTCGCCCCCGCCTGGATTGGTCCAGCCATCCGGGCAGCGCGATCTCGCATCGCGAAAGGCCGCCCGCTCTGCTCAAGATCACCTTGCAGAACCCGCTCAGTAGGACGGCAATTCAGGCATGTCGATCTTCAGCCATTTGTTGTGCATGGATTCGAGGAAGCCATCGGTCTTGTGGTAGAAGATCCACGTATTGATCCAATGCCGCAGGTCGTAATCGGCATGGCGGGTGCCGATGGTGGGATAGGTCATCGCGCCTTGGAACTTGATCTCCAGGTTGAGATCTGGATTCTTTTCGATGATTGACTTCGCGACAGTGATGCCCAGCGCGGTTGCCTCGACCTGCCCGGAGGCTAGAGCCTGGAAGGTGGTCGCGTCATCCTCGAAGCGGCGAATGTTGTTTCCGCCGACGAGTTGCGTCACGTACTGGTCCTGGAAGCTGCCTCGCGGCACGCCGATCTTGATATCCTTCATGTCTTTCCAGGTCTTGATCTCCTTCCCTTTTGGGCCAACTACCACGTGAGGCACGGCGGTGTAGGGAGCCGTCAGACTGACAACCGCCGCGCGCTGTGGCGTCAGCGTCAGCGTAGCGATGGTAATGTCGGCCTGATTGGTGACAAGAGCCGGAATGCGATTGGCACCAGTGACCACAACGAATTCCGGTTCGACGCCCAGATCCTTGGCGATCTGCCGCCCGACTTCGATATCGAGGCCATCGAGCTTGTTGTTGGAATCAAGTAACGAATAGGGCGTGACGTCGTTCTGGACGGCGATAACGATCTTCTTCTTCGATAAGATACGATCGAGAGCGCCGCCGTCGGCCCTTACTGTTGAGACGCCCGCGACGAATGCCAGAGGGACAAGCAAGGCTGAGAGCAATCTAAGCACTTTGTGTTCCTTCCATGTTTCAGTTCATTGGCCTTTTCCGGGCTGGCACGATGGCGTGGTCCCGAGGGGAGCACGCGATGGATCAGCCGGGATAGCCGCCGTGCCACCAGTGCTCGAGCGGGTTGGAATAGAGAATGTGGTCAATGGTTTCCTGGCTGACGCGGGGCATCGGTGTACCTTCGACGAAGCGGTTGACCGCCTGCAGCGCTTCGATCGACTCCTCGACGGTCGCAAAGGGGAAATCCGTGCCCCAAAAGATCTTATTGCGCTCGGTTATGCGATATTCCTGCGCCGCGATCAGGCCGTTCCAGAATTGCCAGGGCCGATAGAAGATCGCCGAAACCTCCGTGTAGACATTCGCATTCTTGCGGCAGATGACGATGCATTCCTCCGCCCAAGGGTGAGCGAGATGCGCCATGATCATCTTGAGGTCGGGATATCGGCGGGCAATCTCGTCGACATCGGTGGGCTTGCCATACTGGATGGGCGTGCCGGCGGCGAAAGTGGTCCCCATATGCATGGTCAGCGGCAGGTTACGCTTGACGCAATATTCGTAGACCGGAACCATTCGCGGATCGAGGAGAGATACGCCATTGTAAATCGGCCCGAACTTGACGCCCTTGAGATGCAGATCCTCGACAGCATGCACCAGGAGATCCATGGCGTCATGACGGCGCGGATCGACGGCCGCGAAGCCGATGAACTTATCGGGATACTTCGCGACGGCGCGCGCGGTGACCTCGTCATTGCCGTCGATGCCGGCGCTGTCGTGGTAGCGAAGGCTAAAAATGATCGCCTTATCGACGCCGCGCATGGCCGTATGAACGGTCTCCATGTCCGCGACGGTGCCGATCGTTCCGTGCCTGGCCATCGCCGTACCGCTGACGTAATGCGGCAATACATGCTCATCATCCCAGATATTGACATGACAATCGACGATCACGATCCACCTCCCCCGCTTGTAGTGATGGTTTCAGGCCAGCGTACGGACGACTTTCTCAGTGAGGGCGATGGTGCGATCAATCTCGTCATCCGTATGCGCCAGCGAAATGCTTGATTGCTTGGTGGCAGCCGGGAAATGGAATATCCCTGCTTCTATCATCGCTCTGCGGTATGCGACATCGCGCTCGTTGTCATTGTGAAGCGCGATATCACGCCAGTTTCGCGGCGCATGATCCATGAAGTACAAGGCGAAGGCCGAGCCCTGTCGCACGAAAGTGGTGGGATAGTTGCGGCGCGCAAATATAGCTTCTATTCCCGCCTGCATTCTCGCGCCCAATCGTTCCAGCTCTCCGTAGACTTCCGCCTCGCGTGACTTGAGACGCAAAAGGCTGGCGCGAGCGGCCGCCACATTGACCGGATGGCCATTGTAGGTCCCTGCAATCACGACACGCCGGCTCGCGACAGGATCATTGCAGAGTGCCATGATATCGTGCCGACCTCCGACCACGCCCAGCGGATATCCGTTTGCGACCGCCTTGCCGAAGGTGCAGAGGTCGGGGCGCACGCCTGCGATCGCCTGGTAGCCCCCGAGCGCATGACGAAAGCCGGTCTTCACTTCGTCGAAGATCAGCACTGTTCCGTAGCGGTCACACAGCGCGCGCAGGCCTTCCAGATAACCGACCTGAGGCTTGACCACGCCAATATTCTGCAGGACGGGCTCCAGGATGAGGGCAGCCACATCTCCGCGCGCGAGAACTTTCTCAGCAGCAGGAAGATCGTTGTATTCGATTACCCGCACCGTCGCGTCGATTGCCTTTGGGATCCCGGCCGTCGTCACGCGCAACGGGTACTCATCGCCTTCCCGGTGGTCCGCGACGATATCCTTCTGATCCATGAGATTATAGGAAACATAATCCGACCAGCCGTTGTAACCGCCCTGCATGACGACCACGGTATCACGGCCGGTTGCTGCGCGGGCGAGCCGCAGCGCATAGGAAACCGCCTCCGAACCGGTGCTGGTCAGCTGGATCTGATCGAGTCCGGGCACGGCCTCGACAAGCATTTCAGCAATTTCGGCTTCCCATGGCATGGTACCGGCGCCGATCAGGGAGGCTCCACTACCGATGGCAGCGATAACGGCATCATCGATTTCCTTGTCAGCATGCCCAAACAGGTAAGGTGCAAAACCGGCGTGGTAATCGATATACGAATTCCCCTCGGCATCCCAGAGATAGGCGCCCTTGGCGCGTACGAAGAGCTTCGCCGGGTTGATCGCGCGATTGATAGACATGGTGCCGCCGGCAATATACTGGCGTCGTCTGGCCACGGCCTCCGCCATAGTCTCAGTCATCTGGCATTCCTGATTGTCCGTGAACCCCGTAACGGAATACGGGAACCGGGTGTTACGTTACAGTACTGGGGACACAATCATGCAACGTTGCGCATCATGGCAACGGATCAACTGTCTTCGGTCGCTGTGAATTAAGCTGGCCTTTCTCGGGGCCGCCTTTGAGGGTCACTTTGCTGTCCGCTCTGGTTATCACCACCATGGCGGCGATTTAACGTTAAGTCAACGGCTAACACGTCTCCCGCCGCGTTTAGACGGTCCGTGCACACGGCCCATGGATCAGTCCGGGAATTCAATCGTTTTTCCGCGATTCCCCGGCGCGACCCGCGCCTCCAGCCGTGTTCCGCTTGCTGATTTCGGAAATTAGATTTAACGTAACATCATCTTGTCCGGCGGCTGGTGACCGGATGCACAGCCGGATCGCTATGGCCCGTAAAGACAGTGTGAGCAGTATCCCAACCCCGTCTATCGAGGCGCGCCCCCGGCGCCGTTCGACCTTGAAGGATGTGGCACGCCTGGCGGGCGTTTCACCGATGACCGTCTCGAATGTCGTCAATGGCACACTCCGGGGCTACAACGAAGAGACCCGCGACCGTGTGCTTGCGGCGGTCGAGCGAGCGAACTACCGGCCGGACATCGCGGCGCGCTCGTTGCGAACCGACCGACGGATGGCGGTCGGAATGCTCGTGGTACAGACCGGACGCCGCTTTCTGGCCGACCCCTATATCACCAGCTTGCTGGACGGGCTGTGCGCTGGCCTTAACCAGCGGGGCTATTCTCTGGTCCTGCAGGGCCTGCATGTGGACGAGCTCGCGACCGCGTCGCTCGTCCAGCAGTTGCAAACCGATGGACTGTGCGTGCTCATGTCCGGCAATTTCATGGCCAACACCGCGTTCAGAGCGACGCTGAAGGCCATGCGCCAGCCGATCGTGATGTTTCAGCAACCTCAGCCCGACCCTGACGGTGACATCTGCTCATTGCGCCAGGATGATTTTGACGGCGGTCGGGTTGTCTGCGAGCACTTGGTGCAACGTGGCGCCCGGCATCTCGTTGCGGTCGTGCCGGAGCTCGACTGGCCGGCCATGTCAGCGCGCGTCGCCGGCGCGCACCATTTCATCGAGACATCCGGTGCGCGCACAAAGATGACGGTGCTGACGTCGAGCGACGAATCGGCCGCCGCCACCCAAGGCGCCGTCGAGGGCTTCATGGCCTCCGATGCGCGCTTCGACGCCATCTTCGCCGGCAATGACCAGATGGCGATCGCCGTGCATCGCCTTCTGACGCGCCGTCAGGTCCGTATCCCCGAGGACGTCATGCTGGCCGGCTTCAATGGGCTCGATTTCATCGACTATTTCGGCACGCGGCTGACGACCGTGCGCTCACCAGCCTTCGAGCTTGGCCAACTCGGCGCATATCACATGGTGAAGCGTATCGAAACTGGCGGCTTCGACAGCCGCGCGATCACCTTGCCCACCGAACTCATGACTGGCACCACGACTTGATCCCGCCGAAGAAGGCAGGTGTCCTGCCATTTTTCACTAGAAGCGAGCCACGGCCATCGGGAGAGGCCATGCGCCCGACAACGAAGCGGTATGATGGCGCGATCGTAGCGTGATCCCTACGGAGGCGCCCGCGTCCGACACGAGCTTTAAGAGCGCACCCGTTCGATCGAGTTGGGGATCCCAGCGGCCCGCGATCGGGCTCGTGAGATACCCAGTCGCCCTGGAGCGCTTGGCCTACAAACGAACTCGCTCCGGACATCCGGAGCGAACAGCAATCAAGAATAATCAGTATATATACTACAACTTCTATAATACATCGATATTTCGTACATGAATTGATATATACATATATATTTCGGAATATAGGGTATCATTGTTTCAGACTAGAACGCCCACCTGAGGCATACCAGCGGAGCGTATCGACAAGCCTATAACTATATGGTTGATTTCGGCGCCCGAGAGGGCGATCGGGAACTGCGACTTCTTCGCAAGGCACACGTGCCATCGCCGGAACCATCATTGACAAATGTCGCAGAAGTCGTACTGCCAAGCTCAATCACGACCCAGCTGCTGTGCGGTGACGAGACATGCTGACGCGTAACGATGATGGTGCCGGACGGGATGCACAAGGCGGAGATCTCACGCAGCATCTGACCACGACCCCTCATCAAATCTTCGTCACGGTTGTTTCTCAGTCAGCAGACGAACTTGTGGGTCTTTTTTATGATACGTTTTTGAAGCATCCCGAAGCGGCAATGTTCCTTAGCCATACCCTTGTTCAGGAACGCCTGAGCCAGTCCTTGCGGTCCTGGTTGATCGAACTCGCGACTGCGGGCGACTCGCGTGACTTTGAACAACGGCAGAAAAAAATCGGCGAAGTGCATGCCCGCATAAGGATACCGATCCATCTTGTCTTCGAAGGAGCGAGCCTCGTCAAACAGCGACTGATCGTCCTTCTGAATGAGAGGACGGATCTCGATCGGCAGGGATTTGCCAGTGTGATCTTGCTCCTCAGCCAGCGCATCGATCGCGCAATGGGACTCATGAGCCGTGCTTACGTGACGCGGGCAACCCAAGGGGCGGAGGCGGACGAAGCCTTTCGGCTGTTCGCACTCGGCCAAGACATCGGCCTCGAACGGGAAAGCCAACGTGCGGCCTTGATGGAATGGAGCCAATCGGTCCTTTTCGGTCTCTTCAGCCTGGGAAGGTCCGACCGACAGGTGCCGATCGCCGATTCATCCTTCGGCTTGTGGCTTCGCCATCGCGCCAGCGTGATGTTCCAGGGCACCCCCGCCATCGACGAAATCAATCGGGCGATGGTCCACATCGACAGCATTCTTCTTCCGCAGTTAGTTGGCGGCCAGACCACTGAAACGACAGCGCGGATCATCGAAGAACTCAAATCGCGCATCGAGACGATCAAGCTTCTCCTGTCAGATCTTTTCCAGAGCGTCGCGGGTCTTGAAAATGGGCGCGATCCATTGACGCGCACCCTGAGCCGGCGCTTCCTACCCTCAATCCTGGGTCGAGAGATCGCGATGGCCAGGACCAACAACCTCCCATTCACTGTTCTGATGATCGATCTCGATCACTTCAAACGGATCAATGATGGTTGGGGGCATGGCGCCGGCGATCTCGTTCTGCGTCAGATCGCAGAGATCGTCCTGGATGCCGTCCGTCTCAGCGATTTTGTCTTTCGGTTCGGCGGCGAGGAATTTCTCGTTGCGCTCGTCGAAACGGATCGCGCAACTGCCTACCAGGTCGCTGAACGTATTCGAGAAGCCATTATGCAACAGCCGCTTCAGCTGCCGGATGGAGCCACAGTGGCCGCGACCACGTCAATCGGCGTCGCTGCTTTCGAAGGGCATCCCGACTTCGAATTTGTCGTCCGAGCGGCGGACCGAGCGCTCTATCGCGCAAAAGAACTGGGTCGAAATCGCACCGAAATGGCTCCACCCACGAAGAGCGGTGAAGAACCCGTCTAGGCTGCTGCCCAGTTCCCTTTGACCAGCGTGCCGCAACCCCTCCCCAATGCATCAAAGCATTCGGCATGACTTGAATCTCAACGTGCGTGCTTCTTCATTTGGCCAAGCCTTTTTTCCAGGCGCTCGACAGCTATGAACGCGATCTGAGCAAGGGCCTCCTCTCGCTCGCATTCTGTGCTGCGTCGTGTGCGCCGCTCGAGTTCGGCCAGCACGCCCCGTTTGGTATAATGCCGTACGCAAAGGATGAACGGAAATCCGTGTCGGTCCCGATAGGCGGCGTTTAGCCGGCGGACTGCCTCAGTCTCCCGAGGCTCGAGCCGATCCAGCCCGGCGCTTGCCTGTTCGCGCTCGGATTCAGGCGTTAAGGCGCCAACCAACGCCTCCTGGCCGGCGAGTTCGGGATGAGCACGCAGCAGACGTAGCTGCTCCTCTGCCGGCGCGGCCTCCACCACACCCATCATCGCTTCGATCATGCTGACCGCGTCGGGGAAGCCTTCCGGCCGCCAAGCGCGCGCCGCTACCCAAGGTGAGTGCTCGAAGAGGTCGCCAAACATGGACACGAAAGCTTGCGCATCGGGCGCGGCGATCGCTACGGAGGGTGGTCGCATTTCAGATCTTTCCAAGGAGTGTTGTGCAAGTGGCGCAGGAGAGCCTTCGCTACCGATTGAGCTGCATCGTCCGAAGATGAGAGTGCATGGAAAGGGTTGCCATGGCACGCGCCAGGGCCGGCGACAGAATGCTTTCCAAGTCAGCGGCTCTTCTTCCGCTCGCCGGAAATGCCTAGCGCGGCAGGGCGGCGATGGCCCAGTTCGCCATCTGCGGAAAATGAATGAGCAGCGCCGTCATCACCATCATTGCGCCGACGAACGGAATCGTGCCCGCGAACACGGTCCCGATATTGCCTTCTCGCCGCACGGTCTGAATGACATACAGGGTCATCCCGACCGGCGGGCTCAGCAGGGACATTTCGCACATCAACACGATAAAGACACCGAACCAGACCGGATCGATCCCAGCGGCAATCACGATGGGAAACAACACCGGCACCGTCCCCACCATCATCGGGAGTGTCTCGAAGAATACGCCAAGCAGGAGATAGAAGATGGCAAGGATCCACTTGAGCATCAGCGGGTCGGCATTCAGGCTCCCGACCCAGCTGCTGAGGGTCTGCGTGATCCCCAAGAGCCCGAGCGCATAATTGAGATAGAACGCCACCGCCAGGATCAGCATGGTGATCGCCGTCAGGCTCGCGGTCGCGACGAAGGACTCATGCAGCATGCGAATGGTGAGCCGCCTCTGGAGCGCCGCCATGAGCATGGTTGAGACCACCGCCAAAGCCGCCGACTCCGTCACTGTCGCCCATCCGGTGTAGACCGAGCCCATGATGATCGCAAAGACGACAAATGGCCCGGCGAGATCGACGAGGCGTCTCAGGCGTTCCCCCAAAGGCACGTACGGCTCCTTCGCCCCGGCGAGTTCGGGCCTCGCCAGGCAGATCGCGGCGATCACAGCCATGAACAGCAGCGTCAAGATGAGGCTGGGCAGCATCGCCGCGGCATAGAGCTGCCCCACCGAGGTGTTGGTCAGCGATGCATAGATGATGAACGCGATGCCTGGAGGAATAAGATTGCCGAGCGAAGCACCGGCGGCGATCGACCCCAGCACCAGTCGCTCGTCATAGCTGCGCTTCTTGAACGAAGGCAGAGCGACTGTGGTGATCGTGGCCGCAGTGGATACAGACGAGCCCGACACTGCCGAGAAGATGGCCGAGGCCCCGATATTCGTATGCAGCAGGCTACCCGGCAGGCGATTGAGCCAGGGCGCCAGCGCGCCATACATCTTGTCGGTCATGCCGCTGCGCACCAGGATTTCGCCCAGAAGGATGTAGAGCGGTATCGACAGCAGAATGTAGTCCTCCATCGAGCTCCAAAGCTGGCTGCCATACATTCTCAGGTGGACGCCGTCGAAATAGGCAACGATAGCGGTCACCGCGGTGAGGAAGAGTGCGGTGGCCACATGGAGGCCCAGAAACAACAGGGCGACCATGACGATGAAGCCGGCGACGACAACGGAGATGGAGATCATCAGAAGGCCCTCGCCTCTTCCGCCGGCAGTGTGCCCTGGGTCTCGATCTCGATCTGCTCCTTCAGCGATGGCGGTCCGTAGTAGAGATCGAGCCTCGCTGGATCCTTGAAGAGCAGAATGGCTGCGTGCACCGCGCAGGCTGTCGCCAGCCCGGCGAACACGACAAGGCCCGCCAGCCACAGAGACTGGGGAATCCACAGAGGCGTCTGCAATGGCGTGGAGGCATGCGCCTGCCACCGCAGTGTGTCCGAAAGCACGCCCCATCCCTGCCAGGCCGAGAAGATGGCCAGGGCCGAGAGTGAGATTGCTGCGATGAGATTGAGCAGCGTCTGCACGGGCCCGGCAAAGTACTGGAACAGAAAATCCACCCGCGAGTGGGCTCTCTGCAGGAGCGCCGCCGAGAAGCCCCATGTGCTGGCAATCGCGAGCAGATAAGCGCCGACCTCGTTGACCCCTTGAATCGAGGAACCGAACAGGCGCCGCCCGATAATCTCATAGGTTGTCGCGAGACAGAGGGCGACCAGGCACCATCCTATCGCGATCTGCATCCACCGCACAGGACGCTCACAATACAGGGCCAGGGGATTGTGCTCCGGTGGAACCTCAGCCCGGGTACCATCATCAGAACGTGTCATGATCCAACCGATCGTGGGAGGGCTAGGGGCGCTTCGGGCGCCGGACCGATCACTTGCCTGCGATTTTCAGGCCGAGGGCCGCGCCGATCGAGCCGTTCCACACCTTGGCGCAATCGGGGAACGTAGACGCGCATCGGCTCGCCCACTCGCCGAGAATCTTGTTCGCGGCGATCTGCTTGACTGCCCCCTTGTCCGCCTCGGTCACTGTGACAAGGGTCATCTTGTAAGGCGTGTAGAGCCCCGCCGCGCATTCGCCGCCCGTGCTGCAAACCAGCGCCTTGTCGTTCGTGGTGACAGCCAGATCCCAGAGGCCCTGTTCAAGCGCCTTGAACTGGGTTTCGAGTTCCGCGCGACGATCGGCTGGAAGCTTGTTCCACCAGTCGAGGTTCACGATATGGGCCTGTACGGAGCCTGATACCGAAAGCGGCAACAGATGATTGGTCACCTCCGGCCATTTGCCCGTATTGGCCGAGGTCGGCGAGGTGACACCGCAGGACGCGACACCGCGCTCGAGCGCCGGATAGACCTCCGGGAAGCTCAGCGTGACCGGGGTCGCACCCAGTTCGGTCAGCAGAGTTGACATCGAGGCAGTGAACGATCGCACCTTCTGCCCCTTGAGATCCGCAAGGCTTTTGATGGGCTGGCTGCAGAAGAAGACTTGCGGGCCGAATGGCCAAATCGCCACCGCCTTCACGCCGAAACGCTCCCCGAGGCGGGCGTTGAACGGTTCGCGATAGGCATCGACAGCCTTGCGCAATTCGCCCATGTCGGTGGCGACGCCGATCAGGTCGACGCCCTCCAGGAAGGGGTCATCCTTGGCCACGCTTCCGATCTGGGTCGTCACCACCTGGAAGGCACCGGAACTCGCCGTGCGCAAGGCATCCGCGAGATTAAGCCCGAGCACCTGGAACTCGTTGCGCTGGATCGTGAAGCCTTTCGCGCCCAGCGTGTTGATGACGCCGATCTCCACCGGATACTGGGCATTCTGCTGTTGGGTCTGTGTGAGCCAGCGGATGGTCTCGGCGTTGGCTGCCTCGGCGAAGGCCAACGGAGTCGATGCCATGAGCGCGAGAACAGCGAACGGACGAAAGAAGCGATGCATGATGAGCTCCTACGTGGCGACAGGTCACGGAACGAGCCATGCAAGGGTGAGACCTCGTCTCATCGCGAAATGCGAATACCTGGCATATGGATTTTCGAATAAACGAAAAAACGATCACGGCGGCGTTTTCAAACCGATGGATGATCCCGAAAGCGGCGCTTCGCGCGATGTCCGGCGTCGCCGGCGATCACTTCGCGGCGGGAACGGTCGAGGGCTCAGCCACACCTGACGTTGCGCTCGTTCTCAGTCACAATACGGACTTGCGCCGTTGCATGCGCCGATTGATCAATTCGCAGCCGCATGCTGACCGATTGGGCAAAATCGCTCAATGAACCCGGTCGGCATATCGGCAACCGGTCCAACGCCGAATGCCTTCAAGCCGGGTGACGGCGACAACGCATATGAGGCGTCCATATGGATTGTCGAATGAGCCCGCAGTTGCCACACTTCAGGCTGACCATCCCGCCGGAGGAGGCCGATGCGCAGCCCGCACAATCCACTCAGCGCTTTTCATCTGCGTGTGCTCAAAGTGTTGTTCGAGGAAAGGAACGTCACACGGGCAGCGCGGCGGCTCGGCCTGTCGCAGCCGGCGGCCAGTCTCATATTGAAGCAGCTCCGGGAGATGTTCGGCGATCCGTTGCTCGTGCGCGGCCAGGGCGGCATGGTTCTCACGGAACGGGCGCGCGTCCTGCAGGGCATGGCGGCGAAGGTTCTCGAGGAACTGGACGGTCTGCTCGTCGACCCCGAGGATTTCGACCCCTCCTCGACACAACAGACCTTCACGATCGCCCTGCCCGATCAGATTCTACCGCTCACCCTGAGCAGCGTGATGCAGGAATTTCGACGCCGCGCGCCCCTGGCACGCCTCACCATGCGCGCCCTGGGGCCGGATTTCGACTTCGAGGGAGCGCTCGCCAACGGCACCGTCGATCTTGTCATCAGCAACTGGCCATCGCCGCCGCCTTCCTTGCGCCGTTCCATTCTGTTCGAGGACGAGTTTGTCTGCCTCGTCGATCGCAATCATCCCTTCACACGGGAGCCACCTTCGGCCGATGCCTATCTCGCGGCCGATCATGTCGTTCCGACCGACTATGCCATTGCCCACCGCGGCGTGGTCGAAACGCATCTCAGCGCGATACGAGCGGTCCGCGAGCGACGGGTCGTCAGCGCCTATTTCTCGATGGCGCCCTATCTGCTCGTCGGCACCGATCTGGTTTTCACCGTGACCCGGCATTTTGCCGAACATTTCGCAAGCATCCTGCCGCTGGCGCTTATTCCCTCTCCAATTGTTTATCCGCCGATCCAGTTTTATCAGCTCTGGCATGAACGCATGCATCATGCACCGACACACCGTTGGTTTCGCCAGGTCATCGGCCGCATGCGCGCAACCGGAATGCGCGTTCCGCGCGGAGAATGAAGGGCTGCATTGCCTTCTTGAAATGAAACCGCCGCTCCCGATCAGGCGCGGCGGCTCCACATCCTGGCGCTTTGGTTCGCGCGACGATTGCAGTCAGTGACTGATCATCCACGGGCGAGCCGAGGGGAAGGACTTGGCAGCCTGCCTCGGGTTCCCACCATCCCCGGGGCCGCCCTTTCCTCCCCGGCCCTTGAGCGCAAGCGATTTTCCGGAGCAGCAACCGCATCCGGCGCCATGTCCGGAGGAACGCTGCGGCGCATGTGCACTGCGTTCGTTAGTGGCATGGGCAAGGAAGGACGAACGGTTCGCCATGCCAATGGCGGGAGCCGTCAATAGGACGCGCGGCGCGTCCTCACCGCAGTCCGGACAATCGCAAGGTGCCTCGAAGTCCGCCATCGGCCGCAGTGCGGTGAACGGTCCGCAGGTCTCGCATTCATAGTCATAGACAGGCATGGGCGCCTCACAGATCCGGTGCGAGCGGCATGTCGATGGAGCCGTCCAGGAATTTCTGCGGCCCAGATGCGCTCGGATTGATGTCGAAGTCGAAGATCTGCGTGGGCAACCACAAGGTTGCGCAAGCATTCGGAATATCGACGACGCCGGAGATGTGGCCCTGGACAGGGGCCGTCCCAAGGATCGAATAGGCCTGCGCGCCGGAATATCCAAATTTCTTCAGGTATTCGATGGCGTTGAGACAGGCCTGCCGATAGGCGACATGGACATCGAGATAGTGCTGGCCACCCTGTTCATCAACGGAGATCCCCTCGAAGATGAGGTAGTCATTGTAGTTCGGCGTGATCGGAGACGGTTTGAAGATCGGGTTCTTGATCCCGTATTTCGCCATTCCGCCCTTGATGAGGTCCACCTTCACATGCACCCAACCCGCCATCTCGATGGCGCCGCAGAAGGTGATCTCGCCATCACCCTGGCTGAAGTGCAGGTCGCCCATGGAAAGGCCGGCACCCGGCACATAGACCGGGAAAAAGATCTTCGAGCCGCGCGACAGATCCTTGATGTCGCAATTGCCGCCGTGCTCGCGCGGGGGCACCGTGCGCGCGCCCTCGGCCGCCGCCTTGTCCTTCGCCTCGCCCTTCAGTCGGCCCATATGGGCCGTCGGCCCGAAGGGCGGATTGGCGAGAGGTGGCACGCGCTCCGGATTTGTCTTGATGAAGCCGACCTCGCGCTCGTTCCAGGTGGCGAGCAGCTTGGGGTCGGGCAGGCAACCGATGAGCCCCGGATGGATCAGACCGGCGTAGCGCACGCCCGGTATATGCCGGGACTTCGTGAAAAGGCCCTCGAAGTCCCAGATCGACTTCTGCGCCTGCGGAAAGTGATCGGTCAGAAAGCCGCCACCGTTCTTTTTGGAGAAGAACCCGTTGAAGCCCCACTGGCTCTCCGGCAAGGCCCCGATATCGAGGAGATCGACGACGAGGAGGTCACCGGGCTCTGCGCCCTCGACACCGATCGGCCCGGACAGGAAGTGCACGATCGACAGATCGATATCACGGACATCGGACGCATCGTCGTTGTTCTTGATGAAACCGCCCGTCCAGTCATAGGTCTCGACGATGAAGTCATCGCCGGGCTTCACCATCGCCACCATCGGAATATCAGGATGCCAACGGTTGTGAACTTTATCATTTTCATAGGCCGACTGGTTGAGATCGATCTTGATGATTGTATCGGGCATGGACGGGCTCCCTGGAAAGCGGTCTAAGCGTTAATCAAACCGAGAGAAAACTTGAGATCTTGGCTTCGTCGACGGCGTCGCGATCCTCCTCGTGGACAATTTCACCATTCTCGATCACGAGGATGCGGTCCGCGATATCGAGGGCGAAGGACAACACCTGCTCGGACACCACGATGGACAGCCCACGCTCGTCGCGGATGCGTTTCAGGGTGCGGGCCATATCGCGGATGATCGATGGCTGGATGCCTTCCGTCGGCTCGTCGAGCAGGAGAACCTTCGGCTTGCTGGCCAGCGCGCGGGCGATCGCGAGTTGCTGCTGCTGGCCTCCGGAGAGATTTCCGCCCCGCCGTCCTTTCATTTCGAGCAGCACGGGGAAGAGCTCATAGATGCTCTCGGGCACCTCTGACTCCCCGGTCGTGGTGAGGCCGGTCTCGATATTCTCCTCGACGGTCATGGTCGAGAATATCATCCGGCCTTGCGGCACATAGGCGACGCCTTTGGCAACGCGTTCATAGCTCTTGAGCCCGGAGATCTCGTCGGAGCCAATGGTCACATGGCCGCTCTTCGTTGGAACGACACCCATCAGCGCCTTCATGAGCGTTGTCTTGCCCATGCCGTTGCGCCCCATGATGGCGACGATCTCACCGGGTGCGATACGGAAGTCGAGGCCATGGAGAACCTCGCTCTGGCCATAGGCGACATGCAGGTCGTGGACTGTCATCATGGCAAGCCCTCAATGTCCGAGATAGACCTCGATGACGCGCGGATCATGCTTCACGCGCTCCATCGAGCCCTCCGAGAGAACCTTGCCCTGATGCAGCACCGTGACGCGATGGGCGATGTCCTCGACGAATTTCATGTCGTGCTCGATGACGATCACCGAGCGGTTCTTGATGATCTTGTGCAGGAGTTCAGCGGTCTTCTTGCGCTCGCTCACGCTCATGCCGGCGACCGGTTCATCGAGCATCATGAGATCCGGATCCTGGATGAGCAGCATGCCGATCTCCAGCCACTGCTTCTGGCCATGACTGAGAAACTCGGCGCGTTCATCCAGATGGTCGGCGAGAAAAATGGTCTCGGCGATCTCCTCGACGCGCGCGCGCACCTCTGCGTCGCGCCTGAACGTCAGCGCGCCAAAGACGGAGCGTCCGCGCGGAAAGGAAATCTCAAGGTTCTCGAAGACCGTCAGGTCATCGTAGATCGAGGGATTCTGGAATTTCCGGCCAACGCCGGCCAGCACGATGTTGCTCTCTGACATCTTCGTCAGTTCCATGTCACGGAACTTGATGGAGCCAGATGTCGCCCTGGTACGCCCACAGATGAGATCAAGAACGGTTGTCTTACCGGCCCCGTTCGGACCGATGATAACGCGGATCTCGTTCTCGTCCACATAGAACGAGACGTCGTTCACCGCTTTGAAGCCGTCGAAGGACACCGTCAAAGCCTCGACGGCGAGGACGAACGGCTTTTGCGGATCTTTCGGGGGAATGATCATGTCTCACCTCACTCCGCGGGCGCGCCGTGCAACGGCTGCTCGGTTTCCGCCGGCCGACGTCGTGCGAGGCGCGCGACCAGCGGGGCGACATAGCTGTGGTAGATGCCGGCGAGCCCGTTCGGGAACACCATCACGACGGCGATGAACAGCGCGCCGAGCCCGAACAGCCAGAGCTCCGGGAAGCTCTCGGAGAAGGCCGTCTTTGCTACATTCACCAGGAGCGTGCCGTAGACCGCCCCGAAGAGCGACAGCCGGCCGCCGACGGCGGTGTAGATCACCATCTCGATCGACGGCACGATGCCGACGAACGACGGGGACATGAACCCCACCTGCAGCGTGAACATCGCGCCGCCGATCGCTGCGAAAGCAGCCGCCAGGCAGAAGGCGAAGATCTTGAAGTTGGCGACGGAATAGCCGGAGAACCGGACCCGGTCCTCCTTGTCACGCATGGCGACCAGCACGCGGCCGAGCTTGGAGCGCTTGACGTATTGGGCGAGCAGAATGCAGGCGATCAACAGGCCGCCATTAACGAAGTAGAGGATCTGCTTGGCGCTGTCGGTGCGGATGTCCCAGCCCTGCAGGGTCCTGAGATCCGTGATGCCGTTGATGCCGCCGGTGTACCCCTGCCGGCCGACGATCAGGATGGTCAGGATCGCGGCGATCGCCTGGGTGATGATGGCGAAATACACGCCGCCGACACGCCGCTTGAACATGGCCGCGCCGATGAAGAAGGCGAAGAGGGTCGGCACTGCGAGGATGAGGATCACCGTCAGGGTCAGGCTCTTGAACGGCAGCCAGAAGAACGGAAGCTCCGTCAGCTGGTTCCAGTCCATGAAGTCCGGAATGCCGGGCGTGGACTGGATCTTGGTGTTCTCCACGCTCGACGCCTCGAGCTTGAGATACATGGCCATGCAGTAGCCGCCGAGGCCGAAGAAAATGCCCTGGCCAAGGCTGAGGATGCCCCCGAAGCCCCAGCACAGCACGAGCCCCAGCGCCACGAAGGCATAGGTGAGATATTTGCCGACGAGGTTCAGGCGGAACGCATCGAGCGTGGCGGGAAGGACCACCAGGATCAGGGCGGCAATGATGAGGATCGAGATGATCTCCAGCGGCTTCATGAAAGCCGTGTCATCGGCGGATTTGGAGCGAATGACCATGTCTCAGCGCCTGACCTTGAGGACGAACAGGCCCTGCGGCCGCAGCATGAGAATGCCGACCACCGCGAGCAATGTGAGAACCTTGGCGATGGAGCCGGACAGGAAGAACTCCATGATCGACTGCGCCTGCGAGATGGTGAAGGCCGAGGCGATTGTGCCGGCAAGGCTCGCGGCGCCGCCGAAGACGACGACGAGGAAGGTGTCGACGATATAGAGCTGCCCTGCCGTCGGCCCGGTCGAGCCGATCATCGTGAAGGCCGAGCCGGCGATTCCGGCGATGCCGCATCCGATGCCGAAGGTGTAGCGATCGACCTTCTCGGTATTGATGCCCACCGCGCCCGCCATCACGCGGTTTTGCACCACGGCGCGCACCTGCATGCCCCAGCGCGAGCGATACATCATGAAGGCGACCGCGATGGTGATGATTGTGGTCAGGACCATCACGAAGAGGCCGTTGATCTGGATCTCGATGACATCGGTTACCGGAAGCGAACCGAGCATCCACTGCGGCAGCTCCACGCCGACCTCCCGCGGGCCGAAGACCGACCGGTAGAACTGCTGCAGGATGAGCGAGAGCCCCCACGTCGCCAGCAGCGTATCCAGCGGTCGCTTATAGAGCCGCCTGATCATGAGCCACTCCACGGCGACGCCCAGGGCGCCAGAGGCAAGGAAGGCCAGGATCATCGCGATGAAGAAGTAGATCGGGACCAGCGCGGGCAGGTAGCTGTGAAAAAACGTGGAACACATCCACGTCACATAGGCGCCCAGAATCATGAATTCGCCATGGGCCATGTTGATGACGCCCATCTGGCCAAAAATAATGGCAAGTCCTAGCGCCATCAGCAAAAAGACTGAAAACAAAATGAGACCCGCGAAGCCTTGCATCACAAAGATCGATGTAAGCTCGCCGAGCGAATATTCGCCGAACATCTCAGCCTCCTGGCCAATGGACTGATGGGGACGATCGTCAAATGGAGTCGAGACACGACTTGTCGCCGCCCAGGCACACGGCCTGGGCGACTTTCCCTCCAGCGTTTCCTCGTCTCGATTACGTCTGCCTTCCCAGCTGCTTATTGATAGCCCTTGGGGAAGGGATCCGGCTCCATCAGCTCGGCTGTCTCATAGATCACATCATACTGTCCATCAGGACGCGCGCGCCCGACACGGGTCTTGGACCACAGGTGGTGATTGGGGTGGATCTTTACATAGCCTTCCGGCGCCTGCTTGAATTCCACCCCGGCGGACGCTTCCGCGATCTTGTCCACGTCGAAGGACCCCGCCTTTTCCACGGTCAGCTTCCACAGCCAGGGGCCGAGATAGGCCGCCTGCGTGACGTCACCAACTACGGTCTTGTCGCCCCACATTTTTTTGAAGGCGGAGACGAACTGCTTGTTGTTCGGATTGTCGAGCGACTGAAAATACTTCATGCAGGCATAGGCACCCGCGATGTTTTCCCCACCGATGCCATCGATCTCGTCTTCCGTCACCGAAATCGTGACCAGCGTCTGTTTGTTGAGATCGATGCCGGCTGCCTTGAGCTGTTTGTAGAAGGCGACATTCGAGCCGCCCACGATAATAGCGTAGATCACATCGGGCTTCGTCAGCTTGATCTTGTTGATGACCGAATTGAACTGCGTATGCCCGAGCGGGAAATATTCCTCGCCGACGACTTTCGTCTTGAGTACGTTCTCGATGTGCTTGCGCGCAATCTTGTTGGAGGTGCGCGGCCAGATGTAATCAGAGCCAAGCAGATAGAATGTTTTCGCGCCTTTTTCCTTGGCCACCCAATCCAGGCCGGCCAGGATCTGCTGCGTCGCTTCCTGGCCCGTATAGATGACGTTCTTCGACTGCTCCAGTCCTTCATAGAAAGTCGGATAGTAGAGCATGCCGTTATATTGCTCGAAGACAGGCAGAACGGCCTTGCGTGAGGCCGACGTCCAGCACCCCATGACGGCAGCGCATTTGTCATTCACGAGAAGCTTCTTCGCCTTTTCGGCGAAGGTCGGCCAGTCGCTGCCGCCGTCCTCCTGTATGAACTTGATCTTGCGTCCGAGGACGCCGCCTTCGGCGTTGATCTGCTCGATGGCGAGCTTCTCGGCCTGCACCGAGCCCGTTTCCGAGATGGCCATCGTACCCGTGACCGAATGCAGGATGCCGACGGTCACCTCGGTATCGGTGACGGCAAGGCCCGTTGTGTTGACCGCAGAGGTTGCCGGCGCCTGCGCGAAGGCAGTCCGTGGCATGGCAAGGCCGGCGAAGGGCATGGCGGCCATGCCGAGAAGCATCCTGCGTCGAAGATCTGATTGCGGACGATCCTTATCGTACGCCATGGCGTCATACCCCTCTCGTTGTTTTGGGAGCGGAGTCTCGTGCCCCGCGACGCCATCATCGTTGGATAATTACTGCAGTGCAGCAATACGTAGGATCACGTATATTGCACCGCGAAACACCTGACATACTGGTGCGAGGCAGAGGGGCGGGACAGGCATGAGCGGCCAGCAGCGGATCGACCGTGTCCGTCGCGAATACAATCAGTGGGTCACGAACCAGACCCTCGAGGATTTCGCGTTGCGCTTCACGGCCAAGCGGGCACGCCGGTGGTCGCCGCTACGCGTCGCCAACACGGCGCTCGGCGCCATCTCGTTTCTCGCCCTGGAGGCCATCGGTGCCGCAACGACACTCAGCTACGGCTTCACCAATGCGAGCCTGGCGATCCTGGCGGTCGGCACACTGATTTTCCTGACTGGCGTGCCGATTTCCTACTACGCGTCGCGCTATGGCGTCGATATCGATCTGCTGACGCGCGGCGCGGGCTTCGGCTACATCGGCTCGACAATCACGTCGCTGATCTACGCGTCCTTCACCTTCATCTTCTTCGCCATCGAGGCCGTCATCCTCGCCATCGCCATCGAGATGATGACGGGGCTGCCACGGGCGGTCGGCTATCTCGTCAGCGCGCTCGTCGTCATCCCGCTGGTCACCCACGGCATCACGCTCATCAGCCGGTTCCAGCTGTGGACGCAGCCGCTCTGGATAGTCCTGCAGATCGCCCCCTTCATCGCCATCCTGCACTACGAGCCGGATGTGCTGTCGGACTGGATGGGCTTCACCGGCCGCCATGGCGATCTTGGCGGCGGTTTCTCGCTGATCCTGTTCGGCGCCGCCTCTGGCGTCATGTTCTCGCTCGTCGCGCAGATCGGCGAGCAGGTCGATTTCCTGCGCTTCCTGCCGCGGGAGCGCAGCGGCAAGCGCTGGTCCTGGTGGCTCGCATTGGTCTCCGCGGGACCGGGATGGATCATCATCGGCGCCTTGAAGATGCTCGCGGGCTCCTTCCTCGCCGTCTATGCGCTGAAGCAGGGCGTCACCGAAGAGCAGGCCGTCGAGCCGGCCGAGATGTATGTGATGGCCTTCGAGACCATTTTCGGCGACCCGCGCGTCGCGCTCTATATCGCCTGCGCGTTTGTCATCCTGTGCCAGCTCAAGATCAATGTGACGAATGCCTATGCCGGGTCGATCGCCTGGTCGAACTTCTTTTCCCGTCTCACCCACAGCCATCCCGGTCGTGTTGTGTGGCTGGTGTTCAATCTCGGCGTGGCCGTCCTGCTCATGGAGCTTGGGGTCTACCGCGCCCTGGAAAACACCCTCGCGCTCTATTCGAACGTCGCCATCGGCTGGGTCGGCGCCATTGTCGCCGATCTCGTCATCAACAAGCCGCTGAAGCTTTCACCGGCGCATATCGAATTCAAGCGTGCCCATCTCTACGACATCAACCCCGTCGGGGTCGGCGCCATGCTGGTTGCGACGACCGTCGGCATTTCGACCTTTTTCGGCCTCGCCGGAGAACTGGCAAAGGCGCTATCGCCATTTCTGGCGCTCGGCGCCGCCCTCGTTACGGCTCCGCTCATCGCCTGGGCGACGGGGGGGCGATACTATCTGGCGCGCACGCCCAAGAAGAGCTGGCAGAAGCGAGAGTCGATCAAGTGCTGCATCTGCGAGAACGCCTTCGAGCCCGAGGACATGGCCTCCTGCCCGGCCTATGCGGGGCCGATCTGCTCGCTCTGCTGCTCCCTGGATGCCCGCTGCGACGATCTTTGCAAGCCGCACGCGCGCTATCCCGTGCAGATGCGGGCCGCACTCACGCGCATCATGCCCGCGAAGCTGCACGGGTGGCTGACGGCCGACGTTACCTATTTCCTGGGTGTGTTCTTCCTGGCGGGCGGCGTCATCGCGCTCACGCTCACCCTGATCTATCTGCAGAGCACCAGTGATCCTTCGGTCGATCCGGCGATTGCCGCCGGCCTTCTCTGGAAGGCCTTCTTCGTCCTTGCCATCATCATCGGCGTCGCTGCCTGGCTGTTCGTCCTCGTACAGGCGAGCCGCACGGCGGCCCAGGAGGAATCCCGGCGGCAGACGGCGCTCCTGATGAATGAGATCGAAGCGCACAACCGCACCGATGCCGCCCTGCAACGTGCCAAGGACGCGGCTGAATCCGCCAACCATGCCAAGAGCCGCTATGTGGTGGGCTTGAGCCACGAATTGCGCACGCCGCTCAACGCCATCGTCGGCTATGCGCAGATCCTCGAGAACGACTCCGCGATCGCCGCGAAGCAGCGCGGGCAAATTCATGTCGTCCGTCGCAGCGCCGATCACCTGTCTGGCCTGATCGATGGCATCCTCGACATATCCAAGATTGAAGCCGGCCGGCTCGATCTGTCACGCGACGAAATCCCGCTCGTCGAGTTCCTCGACCAGATCGTCGGCATGTTCAAGCTGCAAGCTGCGGCCAAGGGCCTCGAATTCTGTTTCAACAAGCCTGCCAACCTGCCCGCGGTTGTCTATGCCGATGGCAATCGCCTGCGCCAGGTGCTGATCAACCTCCTCTCCAACGCCATCAAGTTCACCGCGGAAGGCAAGGTGACCTTCGCCCTTGCCTACAGGAGCCCGGTCGCCGACTTCACCATTGCTGATACGGGCCCGGGCATTCCGGCGGCGGATCTGGAGCGCATCTTCGAGCCCTTCGAGCGGGGGGCGGGGCGTCCCGGGCAGATGCCGCCCGGCACGGGGCTTGGACTGACCATCTCGAAGCTTCTCGCCGGCGTGATGGGCGGCAGCATCACCGTGACAAGCAAGCTGGGCACAGGCACCGCCTTCAAGGTCAAGCTACTCTTGTCGGAGGTGACCGATCCCCGCCCGATCATCGGGAGCGAGGACCATATCACGGGCTACATCGGTCGCAGGCGGACGATCTTCGTGGTCGATGATGACCCCGTGCACCACGATCTCATGCGCGAGATCCTGGGGCCGCTCGGCTTCATCATTCTCCATGCGACCCATGGCGAAGCGTGCATCGACATGGCGCATCACGTCCGTCCGGATCTCTTTCTGATCGATGTCTCCATGGCTGGCATGGATGGCTGGACACTGGCGCAATCCTTGCGTGAACAGGGGCAGGCTCAGGCTCGCATCGTCATGTTTTCGGCGAGCGCGGTTGAGGCCTACAGAGCCGCCATGGCGCGCCCCTTCCATGACGGCTATCTCCTGAAGCCGGTCGAGATCCGCCAGCTTCTGCGCGAGATCCAGATTCAACTGGGGCTCGAATGGGAATATGGAGACGATCCCCTGGCGGCCCTTGCACAGGCCCCCACCGGTCGCTCGCCCCTCCAGGCCACCGATGTCGCCGACCTCAGGCGCCTCGGAGAGCTCGGCCATATTCGCGGCTTACAGTCGAGGCTGGAGGTGATCGGGCGGGCGAATCCCGCACAGCGCGGGACAGTTGCCGACCTCACGTATCTTGTCGATACGATCGATCTTCCCGGCTTCATGGCCGCCCTCGATGCGATGGACCAGAATGACGCATAGCCACGACAGCCGCCGCATCGCCCTTGTGGTCGACGATTCGCCGGAGACCCTACGCCTTCTGACGGATGCCCTCGACGCGGCCGGCTTCACTGTCATGGTAGCGCTCGACGGCGAATCCGCTCTGAAGATCGCAGGGCACGTCACCCCGGATGTTGTGCTGCTCGACGCGGTCATGCCCGGGATGAGCGGCTTCGAGGCCTGCCGGCGCCTCAAGCAGGAATCCCTTCTTGCCCATGTCCCGGTCATTTTCATGACAGGCCTTACCGAAACAGCGGATATTCTCAACGGACTGGCTGCCGGTGGCGTCGACTATGTCACCAAGCCCATCGTCATCGACGAGATGCTGGCCCGGATCCGCGTCCATTCAGCCAACGCGCGCCTCACGGAGAGTGCCCAAGCCGCGCTCGATACATCCGGCCGGACTCTCCTTGCCGTCGACCTCTCCGGCGATGTCCTCTGGCTCACGCCCGTGGCGCGCAAACGGCTCGGCCCGACCCTCGTCGAGGGCAAGGCGCGACCATCGGCCCTGCCGGCCAGCCTGACGCACTGGCTCCGGGACGCTGTTGCAATCGCCGAGAGCGATCGTCAGAGGGAACTCGTCACGCCGCTGCCCGGCGATGCGAGCTCAACCTTGACTTTCGTCGGCCGTATGGGAGAGGACGAGTATCTGCTGCGGCTTGGCTCCGGGCAGGTCGAGGATGCCCCCGCGCGGTTGCGGCGGAGCTTCGACCTGACCCAGCGTGAGGGCGAGGTGCTGCGGTGGATCGCCGCCGGCAAGTCCAATCGCGACATCGCCGCCATCCTGTCACTCAGCCCACGGACGGTCGACAAGCATCTCGAGCAGGTCTACCTGAAGCTGCGCGTCGAGAATCGAACGGCGGCCGCGACGCTTGCCCTGCGATCGCTTGGCCAGTTGTAGCCCGATCCACGGTCAACATCAGCGCCCGGGCCCTTCATGGCGAAGCCGGCATGCCGTCCGGCTGCCGCCTTGCCGGCGTCACAGCAGGTTCTTGTGCAGCCGGCCATCCTTCATGATGATGGTGAAGTTCTTCTGTGGATCCTCAAGCAGCCGGATGTCGTCGACCGGGTTGCCTGCGACCACGACCAAATCTGCCAACGCGCCCGCCGCGACGATTCCGAGCTTGCCGGGATAGGGGTTGCGAAGGTTGGACAGCGCCAGGAGTTCGGCATTACCCGCGGTCGCCATCTGCAGGGCTTCGGCGTTGCTGTACCAGTTGGCGAGATGCGTGAGCATCACGTTCTGGCGCGGCCCCAGTTCCGGGGAAAACAACACGTCTGACCCCCAGGCGGTCTTGATGCCGAGGCTGCGGGCGAATTGGTAGACCCGCGGCGTGCCGGCAAACAGCTGCTGAACGCGCTCCACACCTGGTCCGCTCTGTGAGGTGGCGTCTGCCACGGTGAGGAAGGGCTGCGTACTCAGCCACGCGCCCTTCTCGGCGATCAGGCGCGCCGTCGCCTCGTCCATCAGATGGGCGTGCTCGATCGAGACGGCGCCAGCGGCCAAGGCGCGCCGGATAGCACGCGGCGTATAAGCATGCACCGCCACATAGGTGTTCCAGTCCTCGGCCACTTCGACCGCGGCGCGGAGTTCCGCTTCGTTGAAGGTAATCATGTCGAGCGGACTGCGCGGCGAGGACACGCCGCCGCCGCCCACCAGCTTGATCTGCGAAGCGCCTTGGAGAAGCTGCTCGCGAGCGCGCATCTTCAGATCGTCGATACCGTCGACGATCGCGGATCCGCCTATCAACTCACCCTTGCTCAACCTGGCGCCGTCGCGTGGGATCTCGCTGGGCAATCGCAGATCGCTATGTCCACCGGAGGTGGTGATCATCGCTCCGGAGGGAAAAATGCGCGGACCCGGAATCATGCCGGCGTCGATCGCCTGCTTGAAGGAAAATACCGGCCCGCCCAGATCACGAACCGTGGTGAAACCGCGCATCAGCGTGCGTTCGGCCTCGGCGGTCGAGATCGCGTAGATGATGCCCGGATCGCCGTTGAGCAAAATGTTCAGCGGCACCGCAGCAAAGATCGTGTGCCAGTGCGCGTCGATGAGACCGGGCATGACAACGCCGTTGCGGCAGGCGATGACGGTTGCGTCATTGGGTGCGGGAGCATTGGTGAAATCCACCGACGCGATCCGGTTGCCCTCCACCAGAACCTGTGCGCCGTCCTTCACCTTCCCCGAAGCGCTGTCGAAAAGACGCGCCTCCCGAAGCAGCGTTCGAGCCGGCGCCGCCGGTGTCTGCGCAAAGGTCGAGCGGGGCAACATGCCAGCGACGGCGGCGGCCGCGATACCGCCGAGAACGCCGCGCCTTGACAGGATATCGAGGCGCCGGGAGGCTTTTTGCAGATCGGGATTGTGGCAGGCACATCCAGTTCCGTGGACAAGGTGACCGTATTTCTGGCCGAACCGCTGCATCGTCTCACTCCCGCTTGATGATCAGCGTGGTGCCGATCGCTTTTACTCGATGATGGCGTCGCCGCCGACTGGCTCAACACTGTCGAAGATCATGAAGACGATCGGGGTCCCCGGCTCGGCCGTGGCATCCGTACGGCGCGCGCCAACCCTGCCGCCACGCGGCGCTGCATATTCTGCAACGACCTCCCCGAACGTGTTGCGTTGGATCGCGACCTTCTGTCCCGCCTCGACCGCCTCGTTCAGCTTCACCAGAAGTTCCACGAAGCCGCCATGCGATGCAGGGATCGCCAGCATGCCGTCGGCGATGAACACATCCGAATCCTTGCCCGTTCGACCGATGGGGCCGGGAATGATGCGGTGATGCTTGAGGACGTTCATCGTCCCCTCGACGAAAAGCGCGATCATGTCGAGGTCGAAGATGCGCGGCCGGCCGATCTCTGGCGTAAAGGCCGGAATACCCGCGGCGATCAGGGCGTTGGCCAGGAGGCCCGGCTCGGCGGCATTGTCGAAAATCTGCTCGATCGGATAGAGCTCCGCCATTGCCTTTACCTCGGGCAGATCCATGCGCGCCAGATGGAACGCCGTCATGTCCATGCCGGTGGCCGACGTATGGAAGTCGATGCCGTAGTCGAGGTTCGCGCGCAGCAGCCGGTTAAAGACCAGGCCCGCATGGCGCGTCGGCGCGTCCGCTGCATCCTCGTTTCCGGGGAAAAGCCGGTTGATGTCGATGAGGCCGACGCCCCGCCCCGAATTCGACCAGCGGCGCTCCATTGCCTCGATTGCCGGTCGCGAGACGTCGAACACGGCCAGCACCGTGCCGGACATCTCAGCTGGATCGAGCTGGCCCATTACCGTCTGCAGGGTGTGCACGGGGCTCATCTCATCGCCATGAATGCCGCTGATCAGCCCCAAGCGCTTCCCTGGAGCCGCGCCCTTGGCCACCATCACCGACACATACCAGTGCTGGCCGGTGGGCATCTGCACACCCTTGAAGTAGAAGCTGTGTTTGCCGGGCGCGAGGTCCGAAACGTCGAGCGCGCTGATCACACGTTTGCCGTCGATGACGTCACCCGTAAAGACCGTGCCTGTCTGACCACTTGGGGAGACCGCCGGTGCAGCGGTGGATTGCGCCTGCGCCGTGCCCGGCCGCATGGCCGCGACAGTGCCGACCGCCGCCACCGACGCGATCATGAAATCGCGGCGGCCGAGACGTTCAGATGGTCCATCGGTCATTGGGCTGTCCTCGGCATGTCAGAGTGAACATCAGGGTTGGTGACCGGTATCACGCGTGATCGACCGCGCGAAACCGCCGGGCTTGGAAGCTTTAACATATGGATCGAGCGGGTGTTGATCCGTGGAGCCAATCACATCCTACCCCGGATCCATGCGCATCGAAGGCCGGGAGCTGATGGATTATTCAAAATGCTGAGCACATTTGGACACGACAGTTGCTCTCGATCATTCCGATTCCAGATCCGCAGCAAGCGCAGTCGAACATGAAATCCCCCATGAACGCTGCGATTGACGATTTGCACGCACCTTTGCGTGAAGCGTCTTCGGGGCATCTTGCCGCGGTGCGTAGCGCGTCCTTCCACCAAGCGCAGCTTGTGCTTCACGATAACTTGCAGGCACAGCGCTCTTCGGCATGACACGGATCGGCCCGATTGTGCCTAATCGATGCGATGGATCCCCTCGGGCGCCGACGGCGTTGCAAACACCAGGCTTTCCTGGAGCTCGCCGCGCATTTTATCGAGATGCCTGATGGCATCTTGCAGATGGACGCCGTCCATACGTTGCGAAATCGCGCTCATGCTGAGCGCGGCGAAGGGTCGGCCGCCTGCGTCGCACAGGGCCGTAGCAACCGTGGTGGCGCCCAGCTCGGAGAGGCGCCTGATCGCGTGTCCCGAGGCGGCGGTTTCCTCCATCTCCGCGAGCAGGATTTCGACCGGGCGCCCGGCGTCCCGATAGGCAGCCTTGTTACGGACGAGAAGCGCCATGGCCTCGTCCTTCGGCAAGCGGGCAAGTACCGCGAGGCCGCCGGCACCGAGACCCAGAAGCCGGCGCGTTCCGACCTCCGTGAGCAAGGTCTTGACTGGAAAGGAACCGGAGGTCCGGCTGACACACAGCATTTCCGCTCCGGTACGGCGTAGGAAGAACGCCGTATCACCGGTGAGTTCCGCAAGGCGCTCCGTCGCGGCGCGCGCGACTGTCGCCAGATCCGGCGGCGGTCCCAACTGCATGCAGAGCTGCTGCAGGAGCGGCCCCAACACATAGCGTCGGTCGGATGAGCGCTGATGAGCCAGCCCAACATCGACAAGCGCCCGCAACATGCGATGCACCGTCGGTCCGGTCAGGCCTGTCGCTTCCGCCAGCTCGGTCATCCCGCTCCCAAGACTATTCCGGTTGGCGAGCTCCTTCAGGATCGCCACCGCCCGATAGATAGATTGAGCCCCCTGCTCCATTCTCCGCTCCACATTATGGAGTTAAAATTAGATTCTTCCACGTCCATTGACATGATTGCCCATATTATGGTGTTTTTCTCTAAGAAAGCAACAGTCAATCCATATTGTGGAGTTTATGATGCTGATGCATACCCCGGTCAATACTTCTGCGGGCGCCCGTTTCCGCCAGGCGCTCGTCGAGGAGCAGCCGCTTCAGATCGTCGGCGCGATCAATGCCTACACCGCCATGATGGCCAAGCGCGTGGGGTACAAAGCGATCTACCTCGCGGGTGCAGGCGTCGCCAACGCCAGCTACGGTCTGCCCGATCTCGGCATTACCACCATCAATGACGTCCTCGCCGATCTGCGCAAAGTATCGGATGCGAGCGACCTGCCAGTGCTGGTCGACGTCGACACAGGCTTCGGCGGCGCCTACTCGATCGCCCGCCTCGTGCGCGGCCTGATCAAGGATGGTGCGGGCGCGATGCATATGGAAGATCAGGTCGCGCTGAAACGCTGCGGTCATCGTCCGGGCAAGGCCATCGTCTCCAAGGATGAGATGCTGGACCGCGTCAAAGCCGCCGTCGATGCGCGCTATGATGAGAACTTCGTCATCGTCGCCCGCACCGATGCACTGGCGATCGAAGGGCTCGACGGCGCCATCGAGCGCGCATGCGCCTACGTCGAGGCTGGCGCGGACATGATCTTCGCCGAGGCCTTCACGGATCTCGATCAGTACCGGCAACTCGCCAAGGCACTGAACAAGCCCTATTCCGTGCTCGCCAACATCACCGAGTTTTCGAAGACGCCCAATTTCACCACCCAGGAATTGCGCGATGCCAGCGTGTCCGCAGCGCTCTACCCGCTGTCGGCTGCGCGGGCGATGAACGCTGCCGCTCTCAACGTCTATGAAACCATCCGCCATGAGGGTACGCAAAAGGGCGTTCTCGATCGGATGCAGACGCGCGAGCAGCTTTACGACTACCTCGATTATCATGCCTACGAGCGCAAGATCGACGAACTCTTCGCAGCCAAGCAAGGCTAACGGCTCGAGCCGCCGGCTCCAACGCGGGCCGGCGAAATCACATAATGAAATTCTAGGGAGGAAGACATGAAGCTATTCGTCAAGGCGGCGCAGTTTGCCGCCCTCGGCATCTCTCTCAGCCTTGGTGCGGTGGGCACGGCAAGCGCCGACTCCTTCCCGAAGGGGCCCGTGCGTTTCATCGTGCCGTTCAACGCGGGCGGCGGCACCGACGTCGTCGCGCGCGTCGTCGCCGAGGAAATGTCGAAAAACCTCGGCCAGCCGGTCCTCGTGGACAACCGGCCTGGCGCGCAGGGCATCGCCGGCACCAAGGTTGGTGCGATGGCAGCCCCCGATGGCCAGACCATCACCTTCGTGCTGCAGGCGACACTCGCGCTCAATCCCAATCTCTACAAGGCCACGAACTACGATCCCGTGAAGGATTTCGCGCCGATCTCGCAACTGTCGGCGGCGCCCTATCTGATCGTGGTCAATCCCAACCTCGGCGTGAAGGATATCAAGTCGCTGGTCGCCAAGGCGAAGGAAGCGCCCGGCAAGATCAACTACGCCAGCGGCGCGGCCGCCGCCCATCTCGCCTCTCTGCTGTTCCAGAAGACGGTGGGTGCAAAGATGACGCATATTCCCTATTCGGGATCGGGGCAGGCCCTGACCGACCTGCTGGCGGGCCGCGTCGGGGTGATGCTTTCGAGCCCCGTCTCCGTTCTCTCGCACATCAAGTCAGGTGCCCTTGTGCCACTTGCCGTGACGGGCGCCGAGCGCATCCCTTCCCTGCCCGACGTGCCGACCGTCGCCGAACTCGGTTATCCCGACTTCGATGTCTCCGGCTGGTATGGCGTCGCGGCTCCCGCCGGCACCGATCCGGCGGTGGTCGCCCGGCTCAACGAGGCCGTCGCGAAGGCGCTGGCACAGGACAGCGTCCGCGAGAGCCTGATGAAGGCCGGTGTCGAGGCCAAGGGCTCGACCCCTCAAGAGTTCCAGGCGCTCATCGATACAGAGATCAAGCGCTGGACCGCGCTGATCAAGGAAGAAGGCATCCCTGCCGAGTAAGGCGCGCGAGGGGTCGCCGCCGCGCGATCCCTCTTCCTCAAGTTTCATCAGGAGTTCCCATCGTGCCTCACGCGTGGATCGAAGTTTCGGCCAACATCGCCGATGAGCCGGAAATCCGGCAGCTCAAGGAATTGGTTTACGAAGCAGCGCTGGAAACCGGGATTTTTCCGCTTGGTGGCGTGCGCGTGCGCTTTCAGGTAATCAACGACTATCTCGTCGGGGATCGTCACCCGGACAATGCCTTTGTGCATATCGTTCTGCGGATCGGCGCCGGCCGTGATCTCGTCACACGAAAGCGCGCGGCTGATGCTGTTTTCGAGCGGGTCTGCGCTCTGCTGAAACCTCTGAATGCGCGCGCCCCGCTTGCCGTGGCCTTCGAGGTCCAGGAGATGAGCGAGGAGCTCAACTACAAGTTCAACAATCTGCACGAGCACATCAAGAAGCGGTCGGCGGCCTGAAGCCGTCCTCCAGCCACGCTCGCGGTAAAGGGAGGGTGTCCATGCCGATTACCAAGGACGGCATTGGCGGCGTTTTGTTCATCGCCATTGGTCTGACGGCGCTCATGCTGGCGCGTCACTATCCGGCGGGCTCGGCGCTCAGCATGGGGCCGGGCTTCGTGCCGGTCATCGTTTCCTCGCTTCTGCTGGGACTGGGTGTCCTGCTTTTCTGTCGGAGTATTCTGCACCGTGACGGGGAGCAGGAGCGCGTGACGATCGCGTGGCGCCCACTCCTTCTCGTCACCGCCGCCATTGCCGGCTTCGCCTTGCTTATTCAGTTCGGACTTATCGTGGCCGTCACCTATCTCGTGATCGCCGCGTGGGTCGCCGACCCGAACAGGTCGATCCGTGCCCTGCCCGCCCTCATCGTGGTCGGGATCGGCATGACCGTGCTGATCTTCAAGGTCGGTCTCCAGCTCCCAATCTCTCTGTGAGGCGGTCATGCTCGACGGTCTGATACTCGGCTTCCAAGTCGCCCTGTCGCTGGACAACCTGCTCTACTGCTTCATCGGCGTCACGCTCGGCACCTTCATCGGCATGCTTCCAGGCGTCGGCCCGCTGGTGACGATCGCCATGCTGCTACCGATGACCTATGGGTTGTCGCCAATCGCCTCCATGATCATGCTGGCCGGCATCTACTATGGCGCCTCCTACGGCGGCTCATCCACGGCCATCCTGGTAAACCTACCGGGCGAGTCCTCGTCCGTCGTCACCTGTATCGACGGCTACCAGATGGCGCGCAAAGGCCGCGCGGGCGCGGCGCTCGCCATCGCCGCCATCGGCTCCTTCGTCGCCGGCTGCATCGGCACATTCGGCATCGCCCTCTTCGCCCCGATGCTCGGAAGAGCCGCGCTTGCCTTCGGCCCGGCGGAATACGCGTCGCTCATCGTCATGGCACTGGTCGCGACATCCGTGCTGGTGCAAGGCGCCCTGGTGAAGGGCCTGTTGATGGCTCTGCTCGGGATTCTCATCGGGCTCGTCGGCATGGACGTGAATTCCGGCGCGATGCGCTTCACGTTCGGCCTGCCGTCCCTGATGGAAGGGATCGACTTCGTCGTCGTGGCTGTCGGCACTTTCGCCTTCGCGGAGATCATCCGGGAACTGCGCCCGACCAAGGACGAAGCTCCCCATCAGGTGGTCGCCGTGGGCTCGCTGATGCCGACGGCCGAGGAATTGCGCCAATCCGTGAAGCCTATTCTGCGTGGCACGGGTGTGGGCATGATCTGCGGCGTTCTTCCAGGGATTGGCGCTACCGTCAGCTCCTTCGCCTCCTACATCCTGGAAAAGCGCTGCGCCAAGGATCCGAGCCGCTTTGGCCAAGGCGCCATCGAGGGTGTCGCCGGTCCTGAATCGGCGAATAACGCCGCCTCCCAGACGACCTTCATACCGACGCTGACCCTCGGCGTTCCCGGAAGCGCCACCATGGCGCTGATGCTCGGCGCGCTGATGATCCATGGCATCACGCCCGGCCCCAATATCATCACCGAACGGCCCTCGCTGTTCTGGGGCCTCGTCGCCAGCATGTGGATCGGCAATCTGATGCTGGTGATCCTCAACCTGCCGCTGATCCGGCTCTGGATTGTGCTGCTGAAGGTTCCCTACTCCTGGCTGTTCCCGATGATACTCATCCTGTCGTGCCTCGGCATCTACACGCTGTCGAACGAACCGATGGATGTGCTGCTCGGCGCCGGTTTTGGAATCTTCGGTTATGTCGTTCTGCAGCTTGGCTTCTCGCTGGCCCCCTTCATCCTCGGTCTCGTGCTCGGGCCGATGCTGGAAGAGAACCTGCGCCGCGCGCTGCTGATCTCCCACGGTGACCCCCGGATTTTCATCGAGAGCCCGATCAGCGCGGGCTTCCTGCTCGCCTCGGCTGTCATGCTCGCTCTTCTGGTGCTTCCAGCTGTGCGCCGCTCCAAGCCGCATCTTGAGCAGGAAGCCTGAACGGCGCCCGCATGCGCGGCTCCTTCCCTTCCCAGCCTTTCCCTAGGACTTTGGATATGAAACTTCTCAGCTTTGTCGCCGGCAGTCACGAGAGCTTCGGCGTGGAACACGAGCACGGTATTGCCGACCTCGGCGCTCGGACCAGCTTTTCCTCCATGCGCGCGCTCATTGGCGCCCCAGACGGGCTCCAAGCCGCCCAGCGCGTCGCCGCCGAAGCCCCGGTCGATTTCGCGAAAAACGAGATCCGCTATCGGATCCCCGTTCCCGATGCCGACAAGATCATCTGCATCGGTGTGAACTATCCGGACCGCAACGCCGAGTATAAGGACGGATCGGAAGCCCCGAAGTATCCGAGTATGTTCCTGCGCACCCGCGGATCCTTCACCGGCCATGGTGAGCCATTGATGTTGCCGCCGGAATCACCGCAGTTCGACTACGAGGGCGAGATCGTTGTCGTCATCGGCAAGGCTGGCCGTCGCATAGCGCGCGAGACCGCTCTCTCGCATATCTTCGGCGTCAGCATCTGCAACGAGGGTAGTGTCCGCGATTGGATGCGCCATGCGAAGTTCAACGTGACCCAGGGTAAGAACTTCGAGAAGTCGGGCAGCATCGGCCCCTGGATCGTCCCCGTCGGCGATGCCGGTGAGCTCAAGGAATTGCGCGTCTCCTCGTGGGTGAACGACGAGCTTCGCCAGGACGACGTGGCGGGTCGCATGCTCTTCCCGCTCGACTATCTGATCAGCTATATCTCCGCCTTCACCGCCTTGCTGCCCGGCGACATCATCGTCACAGGCACGCCGACGGGCTCTGGTGCGCGCTTCGACCCACCTCGTTACCTTGTCGACGGCGATGCCGTTCGGGTGAGCGTCTCGGGAATCGGGACCCTCGAGAACCGCGTGCAGCGGGAGGCCATTTGATGCTGAGCGAAAGCGACATCGCAACGGCTGCGGCGGACCTGGTGAATGCAGAGCGGGAGCGGCGCCAGATCGCCCTGCTGAGCTTGCGCCATCCCCATATGGACATGGCCGATGCCTACCGCATTCAGAAAGCCTTCGTCGCCGCCAAGCTCGCGGAGGGGGATCGCCACGTTGGCTGGAAAATCGGCCTTACCTCGCGCGCGATGCAGCACGCGCTCGCCATCGACACACCGGATTCAGGGTATCTGCTGGCCAGCATGCGGTTTGATGACGGCGCCACCATTCCGGCCGGGCGCTTTATTCAGCCGCGCGTGGAGGCCGAACTCGCCTTCGTGATGAAGCGTGATCCCGGTGTCGGCGCCAGTGTGCACGAGGTGATGGACGCCACCGACCATGTGGTGCCGGTGCTCGAAATCCTCGACACACGCATTCAGCGCCGCGATCCTGCCACCGGCACGCTCCGCAATGTCTGCGACACCATCGCCGACAATGCGGCCAATGCCGGGTTCGTGCTCGGTGGGCGGCCGATGCGCCCGCAGGACTTCGACCTTCGCTGGGCTGGAGCGATCGTCTCTTGCAACGCTGTGGTGGAAGAGACCGGCCTCGGCGCCGGCGTGCTCAATCACCCAGCCAAGGGGATCGCCTGGCTCGCCGACCGGCTGGCCGTCAACGGCCACAAGCTCGAGGCCGGACAGATCGTGTTGAGCGGCTCGTTCATCCGCCCGGTCGAGTGCCCGCCCGGCGCGACGATCAATGCCGATTTCGGCCCGCTCGGCACCATCGCCTGCCATTTCGCCTGAGAGGTTTGCATGCCCGCCCCCGTGAACTCCTTCAAGGAAGCATTGGCCGCGCGGCGGCGCCAGACCGGCCTCTGGCTGGCGCTCGGCAATGCGCTCAGCGCCGAACTGGTGGCGCGTGTCGGCTATGACTGGCTGGTGATCGATCTGGAGCACGCTCCCAATGATCTGCGGTCGGCGGTCGCGCAGATGCAGGCCATTGCGCCTTATCCCGTGGAGCCGGTGATCCGACCACCGATCGGCGAAGCATGGATGCTCAAACAACTGCTCGACGGCGGCGCACGGACGTTTCTCATCCCGATGGTGGAAAGCGCGGCACAGGCGCGCGATCTCGTGGCGGCGGTGCGCTATCCTCCCCATGGGGTTCGCGGGGTCGGAGCGGCATTGGCGCGCGCCTCGGGCTTCGGCGAGATCGGCGATTACCTCAGAACCGCTGATGACCAGATCTGCCTGCTGGCACAAATCGAATCCGCACGCGGTGTTGCCGCCATCGAGGACATCGCGACGATCGAGGGCGTGGACGGCCTTTTCATCGGCCCTGCCGATCTCGCAGCAGATCTTGGCTATCTCGGCCAGCCCGGACACGAGGCTGTGCGCCAGGCGGTATGCGACGCATTGCGCCGGATCAAGGCGGCAGGCAAGCCGGCAGGGATTCTCACCTCCGATCCAGAGCTGCTCGCACTTTACACGGCAACAGGCGCAGACTTCGTGGCCATTGGCTCAGACGTCGGCTTCCTACGAGAGGCAGCCAGCCTGCAACTGAAAAAATACAAAGCCATCTAAAAAATGGCGACTGCGTATTCGCGACATAAACAAGCATATATGTGAGCCAATCGAGACGTTCTGTCATGCCGTAGTCCCGTCGGCACAGAAGCTTCAAGAATCGGGCGGCAGGAACCCTTCAATCTTCAATCAGAATATCGCGTCGATTTTTTTTCTCAAGGTGACGCAAAGCGAGGCTCCGGCGGGCGGCGATCGGGTCGGAGTTTTCACCTGCAAATGGCGTGGTGGCGGTCACACGCGTCTGCGCGGTAAGCCCCGTTCCGGATTTCTGTCCATACCGAGGCCTCACAAAGGCCGATGAACCGGCAGGCCTCGGCTTTTGCCCTTCCCATTCGGGTCCGATCAGCCCTGAAGTCGAGCATTTGCGATGGCCAGCGCGAGCCCACATGCCGTCATTGCAGCGCCCGCGACGGCCAAAGCGGGAAAGCCGAAGCCATGGTCGATCAAAGCTCCCCCGACAGCGGCGCCTCCTGCATTACCGAGGTTAAACCCAGCGATGTTCAATGACGAGGCCAGGGCGGGTGCTGCCGGCGAGGACAGCACCACCCGCGTCTGCAGCGGAGCGATCGTGGCGAAAGCCGCAACGCCCCAGCAGAACAACAACAGGTATGTCGGGGCGAGATGAAACATCGCCCAGCCGAACAGCAGCTGAATGAGTGACAGTGCCGCCAGAATGGCGATCAACGATGGCATCAGCGCGCGATCTGCGAGCCGGCCACCGACGGGATTGCCGAGGGTGAGGCCCGCCCCAAAGACGAGAAGCGCGATGGCCACCGTGTCCGGGGACATGCCTGTCGCGCCGCGGAGAATGGGTGCGATGAAGGTGAGGATGACGAAGACACCGCCAAAGCCGAATACCGTCGTGCCAAGGGCCATCCACAATCCCGGATTGCGCAAAGCCGTGAATTCGGATGCCAGCCCCTTCGATGGTGGGGCGGGCATCGGACGGATCAACAGTGCGATCGCGACAGCAGCCAGTCCGCCTATGGCGCTGACGCACCAGAACGTGGCGCGCCAGCCGAACATCTGTCCGACGACCGTCCCTCCCGGTACGCCCAGGATGTTGGCCAGAGCCAAGCCGGTGAACATCAAGGCGATGGCGCTGGCCTGTCGTTCCGCCGGCACAAGACTGGCGGCAACCACCGCGCCGACGCCGAAGAAGGTACCATGGCAAAGCGCGGCGACGACGCGCGCGATCATCAGGACGGCATAGTTCGGCGCCACGGCGGCAATGACGTTCCCCGCGATGAAAAGGCCCATGAGACTGAGCAGAAGGGATTTGCGTTCCAGGCGAAGGGTGCCGAGTGTCAGGACCGGCGCCCCGGCGACCACTCCCAGGGCATAGCCGGCAACGAGAAACCCGGCTGCCGGGATGGAGACCTGGAGATCGGTTGCGATCTCCGGCAGCAACCCCATGATCACGAATTCCGTGGTGCCGATTGCGAAGGCTGCCGCGGTCAGGGCGTAGATTTGCAGGGGTAGCGGCGCCCGGGAGGCCCGGTCAGCGGAAGCGGCCATGTCACATTCTCCTCCGTGACGGGACAGCCACGGACTCCAGTTACCTTTGGGGAGCAGGCGCCGCTTCGATGCGCCGCTGCCTCTTCATGGGATTGGCGGACCTACGAGGCTGGCAGGCTTGCGCGCCGTCACACAGCCATCGGTCGATGTGTCGGATCGGGACGATCGTCATCGACAACGCTGCTGCGGGAGGGACATCGGCAAAGCGTGGCGATCTTTGGAGCGCGGGGAGCGCTCCAACACCATCCGCCTCCGTCGGAGGAGCCCACATTCGCACTCCATGCCATCGAAAGCCGGCCAGGCCGGAAGGCTTGAGTGCGATGAAGAAGACATCTCAGCCCTTGAATTCGAGAATAAAGAGACCGCCGTTGTAATCGTTGGTGTAGACCAGCCCAGCTTTGTCGACATAGACATCACAGCTCTGGATCACCTTCTTGCGGTTGGGGCGCTTATCCACAAGCCTCGCCGGCTCCGGTGGCACAAATGCGCCGACTTCTTCGGGACGATAGGGATTCCGGATATCGAAGACACGAACTCCTGCGTTCTGGTATGTCGCGAAGATGAGCTCCGAACTGACAAGGCCATCCGGTCGATTTTCGTAGATATTGTGTGGCCCAAAATGGCCCCCCTTTGACTTGTAGTCGGCTTCGGCCGGTTCAGGAAAAGTCGAGATGCTGATCGGGTTGCCGGGATCGCGCATGTCGAAAAGCCAGATCGGCTTGAAACCGTCCTCGTAGTTGTCCAGAACCGCCTCGTCGGCCACGACCAGAAGATCCCGATCAGGCAACATCAGGCAATTATGCGTCCCGCCATTGAACGGGGGAGACCAGTTCTTGTGCAGCTTCAGCGCGGGCTTGGTGGGATCTTTCACATCGATGATGACGAGGCCAGCGTCGCGCCAGGCACCATAGGCCGTATCACCCGACACCGTGGCGTGATGGAGGCCCGCGCGTCTGTCAGACGTCGGCACCTCGCCGGCCGCCTCATTCATGCCCGGCAGCCAATAGCGTCCCGCCTCGACGGGGTTGGCGGGATCGGACATATCGATGGTTATGAAGATGTAGTCGGTGAAGCCGTCGAGAAGCGCCGACGCATGGGCGTAGCGCCCCCCCGTATACCAGATGCGGTGGATGCCGCCGCCATTGACGGGCATGAAACCGATCTTGCGTGGTTTACCCGGCGTGGAGATGTCGTAGACGCTCATCCCCGCAGTCCAGTCGCGCTCCGTAACAGTGCCCGACGCCGTGCCGACCTTCTTGCCGATCTGGCCGGTGTAATAGGCTTTCTCGTCCTGGAATTCGGCGGAGGCGAACATGTCCTTGGCGTTGATCACCAGAAGCAGATCGCCGTGGGTCTGCAGATGGATGTTCCATGTATTGGGTGGTGCCGCGATGTACTCGACGGCGACCGGATTGCGCGGATCGCGGACGTCGATCACGCTGAAGCCCTTGGAGAACATGTGGCCGATATAAGCATAGCCTTTGTTGACCATCAGCTGCACACCGTCGGGCCTGCCGCCTTGGTCGCTATGACCGATGAGCGTCATGTTCTTCGAGAAGTCAGGCTTTGGAAGATGGGGCGCGGACATGTGTGAACGTCCTGTTGTTCGAAGGCCGGGAGAATGCAGGAATGGCGGTCGTCGTCGGAGGCGGCCCGTGCCGCCTCCGCGGTCCTCGGGGCTATTTCACGCCCCAGATCTTGGCATAAGCATCTGCGTAGCCGTTGCCCGGGTCATAGATGTTCTTCGGCCCGCCGTCGGATTCGATATTCGACTTCAGAAACAGGTGAGCCGGAGCGACGAATCCGCTTTCCTTTTCCTTGCTGAGCGCGCGGTTGGCTTCATCCACGATCTGCCAACCCTGCAGGATCAGCGGCTCAGCCACAGTGGCGGCCTGATATTCGCCAGAGCGGATGCGCTGGAACGCGACCTCGCTACCGTCACCGGAGAGATGGCGACCGGATTGTCCTTGCCACCGAGCCCCGCCGCTGAAAGCGAGGGCGCCATGAAATCGAACGTCAGATCGTTGATGCTCAGCGACGTCGTCCATTGCTTGCCGTAGCGCTGCAGCAGCGATGTCGTGAGCTGAGGCATGCGGTTCGACGCGTCAGCCAGGGGCGTATCGACAATCTCGAGCACCTTGCTGTCGCCGCAAGCCTTGATGACCTCGGCCATCGCATTGGATTTTCTGACTGCGATTTCATAGGTGCTGTCGGTGAAGATGACCGCTCCGACCTTGCCGTTCAGCTCGGCGCAGGGATATGACGCCGCCGCGCGGGCGACTTCGAGCGGATCCGTTGTGATGTTGGTGAAGATCGGGAGCTTGTCGTGCGGGCCCGACTTGCCATAGGCGTGCCAGCCGATGACGACTATGCCCTGCTTGGCCGCCTCCTCAATGACAGCAGCCTGCTCGGTCGCATCAATGCCGCCGAGGACGATGACGTCTGGCTTGGAAGCGATGGCCTGGTTGAGAGCGGTCGCGCGGCCCGCGACGGAGCCCTGACCGTCGCTTTCCTTGAAGGTCCAGCCGATCCGTGCCGCCGCTGCCTTGACGCCCTCGCCCGCGCCACGCGCGCCGCCGTTGCGCTGGTCGGTCGATACATAAATGATGCTCTTGCCCGGCAGGGCTTTCGGCCCCGTGGTCGGCCCGCTCCAGGGCGCGTTCGGCGCGCTCAGCTTGGCAACGAAGTCCTTCGCGTCCGATACCGCATCAGCGGATGCGGTGGCGATGCCCAGGGCAGACGCCAGGCAATAGGTTACAGCCCACTTCAGTTTTCTGGCAGTGTTCATTATATCTTTCCTCCCGAAGTTATCGCATCCCGATGGGTGAAAACCATTTCACCTATCGGGATGTCGATGAATAGTTTGGGGTGCACTCGGTACACTTCGCGCAACAAACCGGCTGTGACGCTTTTGTGCGTAACCCGCCAGACCAATGGCGATCAGCAAGGTCACGCCATTAAAGAGCGGCTCGATGTAAAAGGCTCCGCCGAATTGCTGGATCCCCGATATGCCGACCGCGAGGATCGCGACGCCGACGATCGTACCCCAGACATTGACGCGGCCGGGGCGGATCGTCGTCGATCCGAGAAAGGCGCCCACAAGCGCCGGCAACAGATATTCGAGACCGACGCTCGCCTGACCGATCCTGAGGCGTGCCGCCAGCAGCAGGCCGGCCAGGGCGCCCAAAAACCCCGCCGCGACGAAAGCCCCGATGATGAAACGCCTGTTGGGAATACCGTTGAGTTCCGCCGCACGCGGATTGGCGCCGATCGCATAGAGGCAACGGCCGATCGGTGTATAGGCCATGATGACCCACATCACCACGCTGATGATCAGAACGTAGAACGCGACAACAGGAATGCCGAAAGGCTGCCAGGAATAGAGGCCCGTGAAACCCGGGGGCAGCATCCCGACGATCTGGCGACCCTCCGTGTACCAGAGGGCGATCGCATAGAGCACAGTGCCCGTGCCGAGCGTCGCAATAAAGGAATCGATGCGCGCAATCTCGACCAGGAGGCCGTTGAGCAGTCCCAGCAAGCACCCGGCCAGGGCAAGCCCAAGCGGGTCTGCAAAGCGATCGCCAGGATGTGCCACAGGACGATGCCGTAGCCGACCGTCAGATCGATGCGCCCTGCCGCCATCGGAATCATCGCGGCCAACGACAGAATGGCGATGATAGCCTTATCGCCCAATATTGAACGTAAATTCAACATTGTTGGAAATGTATTCGGTAAAAGTATTGAGAAAACTACGATCATGAGAAGCGTAAATATCAATAGACCATAGACAGGTATCAACCTCTTGATTTTTTGACCGAGCGACATTTGCTCCAGCTCAACGATGGTCGGCTCCAGAGCTGTCGATTTGATCGATTGCATATGGCTATCGCCCCCTTGCCTGTATCGAAGCGCCACTGGACGAAGAACTGTCGGCCATCGATGAGGCGAGCGTGACAGCCTCGACACTCATCGCATCGCGGTCGATCTCACTCTCGATTTGTCCGCCGCGGAACACGAGTGCGCGATGGCAGATGGCGGCGACCTCCTCGAAATCCGTGGAGATCAGCAGTATCGCCCGGCCAGCCTCGAGCTGGCGCGCCAGCAATCTGTAGATTTCGTTCTTGGCGCCAACGTCGACCCCGGCCGTCGGATCTTCCAGAATGAGCACGTCAGGCGCAATGCGGATCCAGCGTGAGAGAACAACTTTCTGCTGGTTGCCGCCGGAAAGGCTTTCGATCGGGGCCTCCGGCTCATTGGGTACGAGCCCGACATGACGTCCGGCCTCCCGGCATTCGTCCGTCTCGACATCAGGCGAACGCCAAGAGAACAGATGACTCCCGACAGCCAGGGGGTTGAGATACATGTTTTCACGGATCGAGAGGCCCCGAGCGACCGATTCAGCGAGGCGGTCAGCCCCGATCATCCCCAGCCCCCCGGCGATCGCTCTGCTGGGCGAGGCGTGGTCGAGCGGCTTGCCATGGATCGTGATGGCGCCGGCCACCTTCGGCTCATCGCCGATCAGGATCCGGCTGACTATCTCGTGACCGGCGCCGCGCAGGCCGACGAGGCCGACGATCTCCCCCCGCCGTACCGCGAAAGATACGGGGCCAACATTCTCCCCGGTAATGTCCCTGCATTCGAGCACCGCATCGGATGTCGGAGGCGGCGGCAATTCGAAAGTGTTCTCCAGCGCACGCCCCATGATGGCGCCCACAAGGCTCTTGGGGTTCGATTGTGCGGTCCGGCGCGCGTCCGCCACCCGACCGTCGCGCAGCACCAGAAGACAATCCGAGATCGCAAAAATCTCGTCGAGCCGGTGCGACACGTAAATCATGCTGACGCCGCGCCTCTTCAACCCACGCAGGACCGAGAACAGCACCTCGACGTCGTCCTTCGGCAAACTGGCTGTCGGCTCGTCAAGCACCAGTATGCTCGCGCCGACACCGACCGCGCGGGCGATCGCCACAAGGGACTTTTCAGTTCGCGAGAGGTCGCTCACCCTTTTGCGCGGATCGATCGCAGGTGCGATGTCGTGAAGGGATCGACGCGCCTGCTCCTCAACACTGCTCCAGTCGATCAGGCCGAAACGCCGCGTGAAACCTTGCGCAAGCGCGATGTTTTCCGCGACCGTCATCCATTCGATGAGCCCGAGATCCTGGTGCACGAAGGCGATCGCGTGGCGGTCGCGTCGCAGATCATAAGGCTTTCCATCCAGCAGCACCTCCCCGCTGTCGGCGCTGATGACGCCCGCGAGGATCTTGACCAGAGTGGATTTGCCAGCGCCGTTCTGGCCAAGCAGGGCAAGAATTTCGCCCCTTGGCAACGTCAGATCGACATTCTGCACGGCCTTGGTCGCGCCGAACGCCTTATACAAGCCGCGGATCGTCATGGCATCGGACGCGCCTGCGTCGGCCAGATGTGCCGGCCCTGTCGTCATTGTCGCGCCCCCTCCCAGAACGGCCCGAACTGAACAACACTGCGATATTGGCTATTTTTGAAAAAAAATACACGAACAATCTTATTTTGGCCAGCGTTCTGTGACAAAGAAATATGCTGATAGCAGCCGCTCGCAAAATCCTGTGTGGGCGCAAACCATGGAGGCCATGCTGTCGAGAGGCGTAAACACCGCCGCCAGACTTGAACGGACAATCCGGCCGTTCACGCTCATTGCAAGCCCGGCGCGGAGGTTCGTGCAGAACGACTCCGGCGAGCTTTCCGTCGCCGCCATTGAATGCGACAGGTGGAGCGAATCCTCGCACGGTGACCGCCTTCACAAAATGATCCTTGTGGTGCGCGGCCAGATCGACGTCGAAGGAGAAGCGGGAGGTTGGCTCGTCGTACCCAACCACATGATCTTCATTCCCGCCGATCGCGCCTTCAACCTGCGCACCTCACACGGCATGCGCGCGCATGTGGCGTTTCTCGCGCCGGACGACCATCCCTGGCATCATCACGGCTGCTGGGTCACCCAGGCCAACCCGCTGGTGCACGAACTCTTGACGCTCATGCTCAGCCTGTCGGAACGGGCTCCTGAGACCGCCATCACGCTGCGCCAGCTGTTCAGAACACTGTCGCACCTTTGCCAGGAATGGTTCTCCAATCCCAAGATGCTATGGCTGCCGGCGGCCAAATCAGACGAAATGCGAGCGCTCATCGGCTATATCAGCACGCATCTTTCCGACGTGACCGTGGCGTCGGCCTGCGCCGCCTGTCATCTCGCACCGCGCACCATGCAGCGCCTCTCGCAAGAAGAGTTTTCATTTGGACTGAAATCGCTGATCATCGAGGTTCGAACGATGCGCGCGATGGAGCTCTTGGCACAGGACAGCATGCCGATAGAGTCGGTCGCCCAGAATGTCGGCTATGCGAGTGTGAGCTCATTCACGACCGCCTTCACCAACCGCACGGGCTATTCGCCAGGCGAATACCGGCAACGCAACCGTACGGCGCTGCAATCCTGCGGGATTTAGGCAGCCTTGCGCCAGCCTGCATTGCGTGGCCGGTTTGCGCTCCAAGCCATCGTACACGCCGCACCGTCCATCCAGTCTCATCGGTGATACGCGCGGTGCCCCGCGCCCAACCATAAAACGGCTCACCTCAGCGTTGAATGGAGAAAGCGGTGTACGGACCCGCGGCGGCCTCCCCGCCGTCCAACGAAAGGATATGGCCTGTGATGTGAGAGGATCTCTCATCTGCAAGAAACAAGATCGCTGCCGCGATTTCATCCGGCCGCGCCAGGCGCCCGGATGGTACGGCGCGTGCCCGCGACGCAACTGCCGCTTCTCCCTTCTCGCTGAGATATCGCGGTGTCGCCACAGGCCCCGGGGCGACGGCATTCACGGTCACGCCATCACGGGCCAACTCTACGGCCAATCCCCGCGTCAACGCTATGAGTGCCGCCTTGGAAGTCGAATAGGGAAGTTGTCGAGGGGGCGCGAACAGACCTGCGGATGAGGCTACATTAACCACCCTGCCCCATCCGCGGGACTGCATGGATGGCACGAGCAAGCTGCACAGCAAGGCCGGGCCAAAGAAATTGGCTTCCATGCTCCGCCTGAGTTCCTGGTCAAGCCCTCGGCCAACAGGCTCGGAATTGCCTATCAGCCCGGCATTGTTGACCAGAATATCGACGCGGAACGATTGCGCCGCCAGTTGGTCAATGCCCGCTTCGATCGAACGCGGCTCGCCAGCGTCCATGACAATGGCGAAGCAATTTGCCGAAAGCTGAGCGACGGCAGTCGCCAACTTTTGCGCATCGCGGCCAACGATCGCCACACGATGGCCCGCGCGGCTGAAGGCCACCGCGGAGGCAAGGCCAATGCCATCGCTGCCGCCGGTCACCAAAACGTTGCGATCTGCGAGGGGCGTCTGAGAGGCCGTCATGCCACAGGCTCCGTGAACACCGCTTCGCGCCGGCCGCTGACGGCGGACCGGTAGGCGGCGGCGAGAACCCGCATGTCCTGGACACCCTTGTCCGCGGACATCACGACTGGCTGTTGGGCGAGCATCGCGTCAACAAAGCAACGATGCTGATTGTACGCGTTCTGCCAGTCGCCCATAGCGGGCGCCGACAGCCCTTCGATGACAATGCGGGTTCCGGGCTTGTCATAATGGATAGCCTCGCCCGCGAAGGGGCTCTCAGCCTTCAGGGAGATGACGGAATTGTCGATATAGGCGATCGATCCGGAACTGCCATGCACGGACATCTGCTCGCCTTTGACGCACCAGGCTGATTCGATCACGCCCATCGCGCCATCGGCAAACTCGACGATAGCCGACATGATGTCGTCGCCCTCGATGTGATCGCACATCAAGTTCTTGCCCACCGCGGCGGTCCGCACGATCTGCTGCCCTAGAAGCCATTGTGCGAGGTTGAGATAGTGGCACGCCAGCATGGCAAAGGAGCCGCCGCCGACCGCCGACCGTGATGCGCGCCAAAAATTGGCCGGGCGGTTGCGCCAGACATGGCCCATGCCGTTCGCGAGCTTGCAGTTGATCGAGCCGACCTCGCCCAGCACGCCTTCGTCGATCATCCGCTTGAGATCACGGAAGATCGGGTTGTCGAGCGAATTCATGTAGAGCGCCAAGGTCTTTCCACTGTCCCGCGCGATCGCGGCAAGGGTTTCCGCCTCATCGAGCGTCACGGCCATCGGTTTCTGCAGCAAAACATGCCGACCCGCTCTGAGCGCGGCGGAGGCCTGCGCGAGGTGGAACTGGTTTGGCGTGGATATGATCACGGCTTCAATATCGCTGTTGATCAGCGCGTCGGTGCTGCTTGCAATCCTGGCTCCGAAACGTTCAGCCAACGCGCCCAGCCCGGGATCGAAAGGGTCATGAACCGCGACAAGCTCGCTGCGCGGATACTCTCCATAGAGGGACGCATATTTCGAGGCGACCCCGCCTGTGCCCAGCAATCCAACCCGCAATCTCCTTGCAGATATCCCGTCAGTTGTCGTCATGGCATCCCCTCATATGACTTGGTGACTTATGACCTGGTGACTTGGCGCGTCAGCCAATTGTCTGTCGTCTTTCATCATGCCCAGCCATCGTGCGGTCGTTGTCCGACGCCCGTGCGAAGCAGTCCCGGTCAGGGCGCCGGCACGACGATGTCCGGCCCGGTCCCCAGCAGCGACCTCGCCCGGCGGAGCGCCTCGACGACCTCCGCCGGGCGTTCGCTGGCGGGGGGGAGGCGACCATGCGTCCAGCTGCCACCGACAGCCAGGACGTTGGGCAACGCGCCGTACTTCGCCAACGAAGGCTCACCTATTCCGCCAGTCGGTATGAAGTAAATACCCGGGAAAACATTGGCATAGTCTTTCAGAATCGCGGCGGCATCGTTGGGCTCAGCTGGATAGAACTTGAGCACCTGAAAGCCATGCTCCGCCGCAAGCATCACTTCGCTTGGCGTCTGCGCGCCGGGTATCAGGGGAAGAGGCGCCGTGGCCGCGAATGCCGCAAGGGATGGCGTGAGCCCCGGGCTGACCATGAAGTCGGCACCCGCTTCGGCCGCCTGCCGGCCCAGCTTGGCATCCATGACAGTTCCCGCGGCAAGCAGGACGCGCCGATGCCTTGCTCGGCAATGATGCAATACGTCTGGCGCTTTGGGATGCCGAAACAAAATCTCGATCGCCGCCGCACCGGCTTCCACGAGATCGTCGACAAGAGCAATGGTCACGGCCTCCCCTCCCACAGAAACGATGGGCATCACCCGTGCCTCGGCAAGGCGCGCTATCAGTGTGGGGTTCATCGCGACCTCTCCCGAAGAAAACGCACCACCTCGTGACGCGCCGGTGCACCGGCTCGCCCGCCGTAGCGCGTGCATTTGATCGCCGCCGCGGCGCTTGCGAAGCGCAGCGCGTTCTCGAGCGGCATGGCCTCCACCATCGCCACGGCGAAAGCGCCGTGGAAGATGTCACCAGCCGCGTTCGTGTCGACCGCATCGACCGCGAAGGCCGGCATCGAGTTCACGGTCTTGTCTGAAGTACACCAGCTCAGCCCGCTCGAGCCGCCTGTCACAACAACGGTCGCATCGGTCAGCACCGCGAGGGCCGCAACAGCCTCCTGTGTCGAGGTTGCTGACGACAGAATGGAAGCGCCGTCGAGTGAGGCCACGACGTGCGAGGCCCGTGGCAGAAGCATGGCGAGCACCTCGCGCGGACCAACGTCCAGATCAAGGATTGCCGGATGTCCGCGCAGGCGTGCGGCGTCCAGTGCCAAAGCCGCCGCGGCGGGCCAGCGAACATCAACGAGCACGCCGCGGAAATCGGAGAAGGCGAACGGAGAGGCGACCGGCCCGGTCAGGAGATCCGGCGCATAGTAAGGGACGACGATACGCTCACCCCGATCATCCAGGGTGATCGACGCCAAGGCCGACGCGGCACCTGCGACCCGACGTATATGGGCGGTGCTGATCCCCTCCCGTGCCACCTCGGCGATAAGAAAATCGCCGACTGGATCTGTCCCGGTCGATGCCCATAAGGCGCATGCATGACCGAGCCTGACGATCGCCGTCGCGGCACTCGTCGCCATGCCGGCGGCCACAAGGCCTCCACTATGGGCAAGGTATTTTCCGGATATGGACGGAAGCCGGCTGACGTGGACCATCAGGTCACACGTCAGGGCCCCGACGCACAGGAGCGGAGGCGCATCAATCGTCATCGCTGCGTCGCCATCAAACCCGCAGACCTTGCTCGATCGCGAGATCGAAGCCGCGAATCACCCCGCGCAGTTCCGCGAGCCCCTTCAAGCGCCCGATCGCCGAATAGCCCGGGCGTGTTCCCGTTTTCTCGATGTCGTCCAGCATCAGGTGACCGTGGTCCGGCCGGAAGGGAATCTGGTTGTCACGGCGCCCCTCAGCCCCGCGCCGCAGCTCTTCACGCCGTAGCGCAAAGACAACCGCCGCCATGTCGCTACTGCCGCCCAGATGTTCCGCCTCGTGAAAAACGGTGTCCGATTCGCGCGTCACATTGCGCAGATGAGCGAAGTGGATATCGGGACCGAGTTCCCGAACCATCGCCGGCAGATCGTTGTCACTTCGCACGCCCAGTGATCCGACACAGAACGTCACGCCATTGGACCGTGATTTCACGCCGGATACGATGCGGCGCAGTTGAGCGATCGATCCCGCGATCCGAGGCAAGCCAAAAAGATTGATCGGCGGATCGTCCGGGTGGATGCAGAGCCGGACTCCATGTTCCTCGGCAACCGGCACGACCTCGCGCAAGAATTCGAGCAAGGTCTCGCGGTAGTCGTCCTCATTGATATCTTCATAACGCGCGAAAGTCGCGGCGAACTCTTGGCTGGAATAAGCAACAGTGCCGCCCGGCAAGGGAGCAAGGACCGTCGCCTCAAGCGCGGCGCGACGCTCGGGGGACATAGCCCTGAAGCGGCGCTCTGCTTCAGCCAACATCGCCGCATCGTAAGCTGCGGCAGCGTTCTTGCGCCGGAGGAGGAACAGATCGCATGCAGCGAAATCCGTCAGGTCGAACCGCAACGCCAAGCCGCTCGGCAGTGGATAGCGTAGATCGGTCCTAGCCCAGTCGATGACAGGAATAAAATTGTAACAGACGACCTCGATGCCAGCAGCACCGACCGACGCAATACTGGTCTTGTAATTGTCGATATGCCGACGGCGATCCGGACCGCGAACCTTGATCTCGTTGCTGACCGGAATGCTCTCGACAACGTCCCACCTGAACCCCGCTGCGCCAATCGTTCCAGCGTGACGTCGAACATCGTCCTCGGACCACACTTCACCATCGGGAATATGGTGCAGCGAAGAGACGATACCAGCGGCCCCCGCCTGTCGGGCATCGGCAAGCGTGACCGGATCGGACGGGCCAAACCACCGCCAAGTTGCTTTCATGGGCGAGTTCCTTCTTCCGTACCGCTTCAGCGAACCGCCGAGACGGGAACGTCTTCCCTGGCATCGCCGACTGAAAGCACCTGCTCGGCACGGTCGAGGATGATCGCGCCATTGCCGAGAAGGCGCCTCTGCAGGTCGCTGACCTTCAATCCACGCGTCGTTGTGTGGGCGGCGCACGCCATCGCAGCGGCCGTACCGGCGGCCTCGCCCATGGCCATCGCCGTAACCGTGACGCGACTGGAAGCCAGCGCGGAGCTGTCAGCCGAATGACAACGCCCGGCAACGATCATGTTGTCGATGCCACGCGGCAGCAGCGTCCCGTAGCCGATGTCGTAGGGACGCACGACCTCGTGCATGTGGTAGCCGGACGCCCCCTTGGGATGGCGGTCCCGATACCAGCACCCCAAGGCTATCACGTCTTCCTGGCTGCGTTGCTGATCGATATCCTCGGCGGTCAATGTGCTGTCCCCGACGATACGCCGTGTCTCGCGCACGCCGGCGAACGGCCCGGTGCTGGAAAGGTAGGCGTCCCGAAAGGCCGGCACATGGCGTTTGAAAAGATCGAACATCAACGCGGCGTCGATTCGGCCCTGAACTTCGGCCCGGGTCAGGTCGACGGGATCAATACCGCTGCCAGCCGCGCGGCACGCGTTGAAATAGACTTCGGTATCCGCCTCAAGCCGGCCTATCCAGGGACCGCCATACAACAGAAGATCGCCCCTTCGATGAGCTTCCTTGAGCACGGCACTGCATTGATCGCGTGTATCCCGATCAATATGCACGTTGCCGATACGGAAATGCAAACTCATGGGCTGCATTTCCTCGCTGATGTCGAAGTCGGCACCCGCATAGGCCGCGGCGTCCGCATCTCCGGAGGCATCCACGACCATCTTGGGTGTGATAATACTCAGACCGGCCTTGTTGGCGACGACGACGCCCTCGACACGACTTCCCTTGCGGATAACATCCACGACCTTGGTGTAATACAGAACCTCCGCGCCGCTTTCCCGAAATAATCGGTCTGCTTGGCGCTTGAATCCCTCGATATTGAAACGGATCTTGTTGCGATCAGGCGTCTCGCTCATCTCGCGCAGTTCGTTACTCGGGCTGAACGCCCGCCGCATCACATCCGCTCCACCGCCGGTTGCCATCCCTGCGAATTCGGTGACAATACCGCCTACCACCGGCAGGCCACTGCGCAGATCCACGAATCCGTCAAACGAAGCACCGATCACGCCGGTAACGTATCCACCCGAAAAGCCGAACCGCTCTACAAGCAGAACAGATGCTCCTTCGCGAGCTGCCGCGATCGCAGCGACGGTTCCTGCGCAACCGGCGCCGCAAACAAGAACGTCCGGACTGGCAGATACCTCAAGGCTTCTGGAATATTGCATGGTCAAATCTCCGCAGGCATCGTTGATATGCATTCGATAGGATCAAAGCAGTGACAGTTGAGGCTCGAAGGACATCGCCAGACGGCCCGCTCATAGCTGGTCATCGAGAGGCATCGGCCACGTGGTGGCGATGGACCGGCTCTTCGGCGACATACGAACAGCCGTAAAAAAACCTGCGGTGGTTCGGCACATCAACAAGGCTGGAGACTGACCAAACCCGCGACCCGTATGCGTGGAAGCCTCGTGACAGACTTTGTGATGGCCGCCGCTTTCGTGTTCAACACTCACGGATCAGGCTAGCGGCTAGCCTTTCATCCCGGACATGGTGATGCCGCGCACGAAAAATCGCTGCGCCAGCGCGAAAATTACTATGACGGGAAGGATCATTGTGACCGTACCGGCCATAACAAGATGCCACTGGCTGGCGACATCGTCGCCGGTGATCAGGCTGTAGAGGCCCAGCGGCAATGTATATTTGGAGGTGTCATTGATATAGAGCAGCGGTGATAGGAAATCGCCCCAGCTCTGCTCGAACGCAAGGATCGCCACCACGGCGAGCGCCGGCTTCGACAACGGCAGGACAACCATCCACCAGATCTGCAGTTCATTAGCCCCGTCGATGCGGGCGGATTCGAGCGGCGCCTTTGGTATGCCGAGAAAAAACTGGTGAAGGAGAAAAATAAAGAACGCGTGAGTTCCCAGATAGGATGGAATGATCAGCGGTAGGAACGTATTGATCCAACCCATCTCCTTGAAAATCAGGAACAGCGGGATCATCCTAACCGCGAACGGGAGCATCATGGTCGACAGCATGACAAGAAACAGGATCCGGCGGCCAGGAAATCTCAATTGCGCGAAGCCGTAAGCGATAAAGGCGCTGGAGAGTACGTCACCGATGACCGAGAGAACAGATACGATCAGGCTGTTCATTACATAACGGGCGAAAGGAAACGCCTCCACCAGCACAGTCCGGTAATTCTCCCACGCCACCGGGTTGGGGAGAATGCGTGTGGGATCATAAAGCTGACTTTGAGTTTTCAGTGAAGTGGCCACGAGCAGTACGACCGGCATGAGCCAGACCGCGCTCAGTCCAAACAGGACGATGTATCGTCCTCGCTCCGACCACCATTGCTCAGACACGGTCATAGTTCACCCACTTGTCAGAAGTTTTCATGATCAGGATAGTGAGCGACAGGATAATCGCGACCAGCACCAACGCCATTGTCGAGGCATAGCCCATTTCAAGATATTCAATTCCACGCCGGTAGAGATACATGATGTAGACCATGGTCTCGTTTGCCGGGCCGCCGCGGGTGAGAATGAAGACGGCCGCGAAGGCTTGGAACGAATTGATAATACCGATGATAAGATTGAAGTAGATCGTCGGCGTCAGCATCGACAGCGTCACGAACCGTGTCTTCTGCAAGGTGCTAGCGCCATCGAGTTCCGCGGCTTCGTAGAGTTCCTTTGGTATTTCCTGCAGCCCCGCGAGGAAAATCATCATCGTGTGGCCGATCTGCCAAACACTGAGGCTGATGATCGCCAGCAAGGCAAAATTCTCGTCACGTAGCCAGTTTGGGGCGACAACACCGAAGGTGTCGCGCAAAGTCGGATTGATAAAGCCATATTGCGGATTGAGAAGCCACAGCCAAAGAATGGAGGCGGCGACCAGAGGCACAATGGCAGGCAGATAAAGCGCCAGGCGAAAAATGCTGATGCCACGCGCTTGCGTATTGATCAGCATGGCCAGGACCAGGCCAACCGCGATGCATAGCGGCACCCTTATCGCTGAATATTTAACTGTAACTGCTAGCGTCTTCCAGTATTCCGCATCCTCAAAGAACATGCGCGAGAAATTATCGAGACCGGCCCAGCGCGGGGCGGAGACGACATCGTAGTGCGTCAGGCTCAGGTACATCGTCGCGAGGATCGGCCCTAGGGAGAAAAGCAGAAAGCCGATGATCCATGGGGCGATGAAAAAGTAGCCCCATAGCGCCTCGCGCGCCGTATTGCTAAGCCCCGACGAGCGCCCCTCAGCGCGATGGCGCGGAGCGTGCGTTACCTTCCGAAGAAGAGAGATCTCGGCCATTGCGGCGGCTCCAGTCAAGAGCGGTCGGGCGGCCTAAGACGCCCGACCGCGATGGCTTGGCATCAGTTGGTGCGGGCGAGGATAGCCTTTACGTCCTTCGCTGCTGACTTAAGAGCGGCCTCGGGCGTTTCTTTGCCAAGAAGGACAGCTTCTTGCATCTGCTGAAGCCTGACGTGGATCTGCTGGAAGGAGCTGGGCGCTTGGCGCGACTGCACGAGGTCGCCATTAGCCTTGAATGCCGCGACAAACTGCGGCGGAACATCAACCCTGCAGTTGCGGAGCGGCGTATCCACGCGCTGCTGCATTGTAAAGAACTGACACGCACCGTCACCGGCCGCGATGAATTTCAGCAGTTTCCATGCACCCTCGGGATGCTTGGCTTTCGCGGGAATAGCATAGCCTGGTGTACCATAGGCCAGATAGAGCTGCGTGGCTTCCTTGTTGTGGCCATTGATGGGGGCGACGAAAACGCCCACCTTGTCCAGCATCTGCGGCGCGTCCTTCGCCATGATATTATAGAGGAACGGTCCATCCATGATCATGGCCATTTTACCCATATAGAAGCTGGGTCGCTGGTCCTTGAACGTGGAACCGAATTGACGCACCGCATTCTGCCAGCTGCCCGCCGTGCGATTGGAGAAGCCTTGCATCCAGTTCAAGGTGTCCAGCCCCGCGGGCGAATTGAAGGCAACATCCTTGGCGTCAGCCGTCAGCACCTCGCCGCCGTTACGCGACAGCCATTCAACAAACGCATTCTCGGATCCGCTTCCGGTAGCACAGTTCAAGCAGATATTCAGGCCGAGCTGCGAGATGACGGCCCCATCACGGATGGTCGTCTTTGTCGCAGCATCCTCCAATTCCTTCCAGGTCTTGGGCGGACTATTGGGGTCCAGGCCTGCGTTCTTAAACAAGTCCTTATTGTACCAGATCATCAGCGACGTCGGCACCTTGAAGGGGAACTGAATGAGTTTGCCGCCGTAGCGGGAACCTTCGATGCCGCCGGAAAAAAAGATCTCATCAAGTTTTAATCCGTCGCGTACGACGAGGTCGTCCAATGGCCTGAAGGCGCCAAGACCGGCCCATTTCGGAAAATCATTCGCCTGCGTCATATAGAGGTCCGGCACATCGCCGGAGGCCACCGCAGTCAACATACGCTGGGCGGTTGTGTCGCTGCTCAAAGTGACGTTTTCGACAACGTAACCCGGATTTTCTTTCTCGAACTTGTCGAGGACTGAGCGCAGTTGCGGCGCCCTGCTTCCATCCCAATTGTTCCAGAAAACGATCTTTTCAGTAGCGTAGGTCGGCATTACCGCCATTGCGAGACCCATCGCCGCGGCCGCCGACATCAACATAAGAGATGGTGCTTTATTCTCCGGCATTTTCACCTCCCAATTTTTTTGTTGGCCCTTGATGGCCTCAGCTCGAATTATTCTCGTTCTTCAGGCGCCTGGCCCATGAATTTCCCAAATGTCTGCGCATGGCTGATCGCGCGGCATCTGGGTTAGACGCGCGAATGGCTGCCAGAATTTCCGCATGCTCGGCCAAAACAAGTTCCAAGCGCGCCACTTTGTTCTTTTCCTTGGTCACATTGGACGTGAGCTCGACCCACGCCGGCATCGCCACTTCCAGCATTTCCTGGAGCAACGGAAGATTGGCCGCCTGCGTCACCGACCGATGAAAGCCTACATCGCATGACAAAGTGCCGAGCCAATCGGTCTCTTCTACTTTCTGGCGCATCTGATCCAGTATCGCCTCAAGCGTCTCAATATCGGCCTGAGTGCGATTGCTTGCGGCACGCGCGGCGGACTCACCCTCGAGGATACCGCGGACATCAAACAATTCATCGATGCGATGGGCATTCATTGAAGCCCAGACGTTAAACGGCTGCGCCAGCGGATTCTCCGAGACAAAGGTTCCGCGGCCCTGCTCGATTCGAATCGCACCGGTTGCCTGCAGAGATTGCATTGCTTCGCGCACAATCGTTCGACTGACCCCAAACATTTCCGAGAGGACAGGCTCCGGAGGCAGCCTTGCTCCGGGCTCGACCTGCCGGCTGCGGATGAACCCTAACAATTGTTCGATGACAAACGCGCGCCGACCACTGTCGTTGAGCTTGGTGACCTGCACGGCAAACTCCACAAATTGCGAATACATAATACGTATGACGACCCATGATGCGAACGTCAAGTGAATGCGCGGCTTTTTCCAACACAGACGACAAGACCACCGTCCGTTGCACGAACTCACACCACCTACGGCCTGCGACGCTGCCTTTCTCCCGCAGCCATAGGCATCCTTGAAGCGGAGACTGGCCTGTAAATTGCTTTATGGAAAAAGCGGGACTCGGGCTTGAAAAGATTTCATTAAAATGAAATGCTGCTTGCAGACACGGGGAACACGATCATGAATTATCAAGCCGGTGTGCAATCGGAGCCATCGGGGCACGCCATCGATCTCCAAATCCAATGGGATCGGCTGACGTCGATGATGGATGAAGTCGACGCGATCCTCCTGCGGACTGCGTTTTCCACAATTGTCTCGGAGTCTCGGGACTACGCGATTGTACTGCTGGATCGGAACGCGCGGTCGATCGCACAGTCACAGATCTGCGTACCCGCTTTTACATGTTCGCTGCCTTCGGCGACGCGCTCTATGCTGAAGATTTTTCCGGCCGAGACACTTGTCGATGGCGATATATTGATCACGAACGACCCCTGGCTCTGCCATGGGCATTTACCTGATCTTTATATCGTTATGCCCGTCTTCAAAGATGGTAAGTCTATTGTGGGCTATATCGCGACCGCCGCCCATATTTCAGATATCGGGGGGCGCCTCGACGAATTGAACGCGCGGGATCTTTATGAGGAAGGCCTTCGCATCCCGCCGAGCAAGCTGTATGAGGCAGGAAAGCCCAATCAGCAACTCATTCGCATCATGGAAGCGAATGTTCGGTTCCCCCGGCTTGTGCTGGGTGATGTGGGTGCGATCGTCGGCGCTGCAAAGATCGGGGCAGAGCGTTATCTGTCACTCGTGGACGAATACGGCGAAAGAGAAATGGATGCGGTCGCCGATTTTATCCTGGAGCGGTCCACGACAGCGATGCGTGCCGCGATCTCCGAAATTCCCGATGGGGACTATGAGGGGGCGGCCATATGCGACGGAGTTACCTCGCCAACGAACATTAAATTGAAACTTTCGGTGCGCGGTGAGACCATGCACCTCGACTACACCGGCACCAGCCCGCAGAAATCGGACGCCGCAGTGAATGTGGTCATGAATGTCACACATGCTCATTCGCTACTGGCCCTCAAGTGCAGCCTTTGCCCTGATCTTCCCAACAATGAGGGCCTATTCGGCCCCATCAGCACCTATGCCCCCGAAGGCTCGATCCTCAATGCGCAGTTTCCAGCGGCGGTGCGTGCGCGTTCGCGGACAAGCTTCCACACACATACGGCCATATACGACGCGCTCTCGAAGGTCGCGCCTCGTATCGTTCAAGCGACAAGTGGCTCCTTTTGGTCACTTCGCTTCCTTTGCAACGATGATGAAGGACACCCTTTCATTGTTCACGTTCTGCCAAATGGCGGCGAAGGCGCTTCGATAGGTATTGATGGGCATTCCACGACAGCATTTCCAGGCTGTTCGATGATCACGCCCGCCGAGATCATCGAAGCAAACGGTCCGGTTCTTGTTTGCGAGCGCAGCTTGCGGCAGGATTCAGGGGGCGCTGGCGAATATCGCGGAGGCCTGGGACAGACGATACGGGTTATGCCGCGCGGCAACGCGCCCTTGCGCATCACAATCCGCCCCGATCGCACCAAATATCCAGCTCCCGGATTGCTCATGGGGCATGACGGCGGCATCGGAGAATTGCTGGTCGACGGCGTCTCCATTGAGCCGAACCCCTTCTCTCTCGAGCCCGGACAGGTATTCACCCTCAACCTTCCCGGCGGGGGCGGCATTGGAAACCCCTTGGAGCGCAGTCCCGACCGCGTTCAACGTGATCTGGAGCTCGGACTTATCAGCACGGACGCCGCGACGAACCTCTATGGGTGGAAGCGGTCATAATCCCTCGCCAGGAACGATCTGGGGTCAATTATATGTCAAGTCTATATCGTCTTGGTTTCGACATTGGCGGAACATTTACAGATTTTGTCCTGACCAACACTGCGACCGGCGCCATGGAGCTGGAAAAATGTCTCACGACGCCGGATGATCCCTCCCGCGGCGTGGCCAACGGCATCCGGTCCCTCTTCCAGCGCTGCGATCTCGATGGCTCCGCGATCGAGATCTGCATTCACGCAACCACGCTGATAACGAATGCACTGATTGAGCGCCGAGGCCTCAAAACCGCGTTGATCACAACACGCGGATTTCGCGACATCGTCGAGATGGGCAGCGAAGTCCGTTACGATCTCTATGATCTGTTCATGGAGAAACCTGAGCCTTTGATCAGCCGCGACTTGCGTTTTGAGGTGACAGAACGGGTCGATAGCGACGGTCATGTTCTTGCTCCGGTGGATGAGATGGAGGTGATACGGCTGGCGCAGCAGCTGCGCGACCTCGGAGTTGAATCCATCGCGATCTCCTTCATGCACGCCTATCGCAACCCGGAAAACGAACGGCGTGTGGCGGATATCCTGGCGCGAGAGCTGCCGGGTATGGCAATTAGCCTTTCGTCATCCGTCGCGCCGGAAATTCGCGAGTATGAACGCACCAGCACGACGGTGGCGAATGCCTATGCCAAGCCGATTACATCAACCTATCTCGATAAGGTGTCGGCTACGCTCGACACTTCGGGGTATGGCAGACGGCTCTATATGATGCTGTCGTCCGGCGGCGTCACTGATGCCGATGTCGCCAAGGAATTTCCCATCCGCATGCTGGAATCCGGGCCAGCCGCCGGCGTCCTGGCCGCGATATTCTACGCACGGCAGATGCGGATCCCCAGTCTGGTTACCTTCGATATGGGCGGCACGACTGCGAAGGTTGGCCTGATCAAGAATTACGAGGCGGAAAAATCGGGATTATTTGAATTCGGGAGAGTGGCGCGGTTCAAAAAGGGTAGCGGGCTGCCCGTCAAGGTTCCGATCATCGAGCTTATCGAAATCGGCGCCGGGGGCGGAAGTATTGCCAGCATCGATAAGCTCGGCCTAATTAAAGTCGGCCCGCGCAGTGCGGGCGCTCACCCCGGCCCGGCATGTTACGGGCTCGGCGGCGCCTCTCCCACCGTCACCGACAGCAACGTCGTCCTCGGCTACCTCAATCCAGACTATTTCCTGGGCGGCTCCATGCAATTGGACAAGACCGCCGCCGCCAGAGCGCTGGATCAGCACGTCGGAACGCCCTTGGGAATTTCGGCGGAGAAAGCCGCCGCAGGCATTTACGAGATCGTCAACCAGAGCATGGTTTCGGCCATGAAGGTGCATATCGCCGAGCGAGGCGACGATCCGCGCAAGTTCTACTTGTTTGCATTTGGAGGTGCGGGGCCGGCCCATGCCTATGAACTGGCGCGAGCCGCGCAAATGAAAGGCGTCATCATTCCCAATGGTGCCGGAACGGCGTCGGCCATGGGTCTCGTCACGTCGGCCGTATCGTTCGATTTTGCCCGCTCCTTGATCGTCCGCCTCAACATCGATACCTGGCCGCAAATTGAAACGTTGCTGCGGGAGATGGAGGCAAACGGCCGGGAGATCATTGCGGGCGTCGACGCAGGCGCCGTAGGGGATGCCGTCACCGTAACCTACCAACTTGACCTGCGTCACAAGGGTCAGGGCCACGAGATGACCCTGACAGTTCCAGCTGGGCTCGTGCGATCGGGCGATGTTGAAGCTATCCGCGCGTTGTTCTTCGAAACCCATGAAAGCCGCTTCGGCCATGCCCATCGCCACCTTCCTGTCCAATTGATTACGTGCCGCCTGACTGTCAGTGCGCCGCCGCCGCCGGTCACGCTCGTTCGCCATGAGAAGGCAAGTAATGACCTCAGTACAGCGCTAAAAGGAAGGCGCCTTGTCTACTTCCCCGAGCTACGGACTTTTGCAGAAGCGGCGGTCTACGATCGCTATAAGCTCGCGCCGGATATGACGTTCTCTGGTCCCGCCGTCATCGAAGAACGCGAGTGTACTATCGTTGTCGGGCCATCCGGGACGGTCCGGATCGACGAATTCGGCAGTGTATTTATCGACCTTCTGAAGGAAGGAGCCGTCCAGGTCTAGAATCTCTCGGCTTGGCCCATTCAGGTATAGCCCGTGTAAAATATAAGAAGGGGAAAACAGTGATTAATCGTATCACGTCCAAAGCGCGGAAGCTTCTCTACGCCACCGCGCTCATAGGCGTTGCATCGCTCGGCCTTGTGCTGCCGCTCGGCCATCAGGCCAAGGCAGGAACCTTGACGGTTGCACAGAGCTACGATCCTCAGTCGCTTTGGCCGAACTTCTCGACATCCCAGGAACAGATGAACGTCGGCAACGCAGTGGTCGAGTCGCTGCTATGGCTTGATCCTGCTACGGATAAAGCGGAGCCGATTTTGGCGACGGGATTCGAGTTTGTCGACGATACGACTGTCAAGCTCGCCCTGAGAAAGGATGTTTCCTTCTCGAATGGCGAGCCGATGAATGCCGATGCGGTAATCGAAAGCATCAGGATATTCAGGGACAAGGCGATCACACCCGCCTATGCGCGAGACGCTGCCAAGATCGGCTCAGTCGAGAAGATTGACGATCACACAGTCCTCATCAGGTTGTCTCAGAAGTATCCCGCGGTCCCTCTGCTTCTCAGTCAAATTTACGTCGTTCCTCCCAAGTATTGGGCTGAGGTCGGCCCGGACGGGTTTGGCCGCAAGCCTATCGGCACGGGGCCGTACAAGCTCACAGAATGGGTCCGCGACGATCGCGTGGTGATGGACCGCAATCCGACCTTCTGGGGAAAACCTCCGGTTGGCATCGACAAGATCATTTGGAAGCCGGTGCCTGATGATACCGCACGCGCTGCCGGGGTGATGACGGGCGCCTATGATATCGCAGCCAACCTGCCCGCGACTTCGCTGCCGCAGTTGCAAGGACGGGCGGGGGTGTCGGCGATCTCCGTACCTAGCTATCGCATCTTCAAGATCGATTTTTCGACCCTAGACACTCACCCCGGCGCTCAGCACGATCTGCGGGTGCGGCAAGCCTTGAACTATGCGATCGACAAGAAGGCCATTCGCGACGTGCTCTTCTCAGGCCTGGCTTCGCCGTTGCATGGCCAAATCCTGAGATCCAATCAGCTCGGCTTCAACCCCGAGATCGAGGATTATCCCTTCGATCCCGCGAAAGCGAAAGCTCTCCTGGCGGAAGTCGGCGGAAACGTCGAAATCACCTTCAAATTTCCCTCGGGCCGGTACGCTCAGGACAAGGAGGTTTCGGAGGCCGTTGCCGGCATGCTCAGCGATGTCGGCGTGAAGGTTAACATGGTCCAGCTCGAGGCGGGCGAATTCCTCAACCAGCTGAACAATCGCGAGCTATTTCAGATGGCTCTGCGTGGATCTGCTCCCCAGGACGATCCGGACGCCATGCTGTCGGCTTACCTGTCCGACTGGCGCTATTCCCACATCCAGGACCCGGAATTGGACGTGCTGATCAAGGCCGGTTCCGGTGAGCTCGACCCGGCCAAGCGCGCGGACATATACAAGAAGGCTATGAAGCTCATCTACGATAAAGCCTACATGATATTTCTGTATCAGGCCAATGATCTCTATGGCACCACGAACAGAGTCAAGAATTTTACGCCACGCGGCGATCAGCGCTTCGCGCTCTATAACGTAACTCTCGAGTAACTCGGCGCGACGGGGGCGCGCCCCCGTCGTGTCTTGCCATTTGGCTACCGATTGTCACCTGCAGGATATCTCTTATGGTGAATTATCTACTCCGCAGGATACTGTTGACGATACCAACGCTGATCGCGGTGCTCATCATCTGCTTCTGCCTTACGCGGATAAGTGGTGACCCCGCGGATCTGATGCTGCCGATCGATGTCTCGGACGATGCCCGCGCCGCATTTCGGCACGCGCATGGATTGGACAAGCCGATCGCTGAACAGTTTCTGACGTTCACCGTGAATGCCCTGCAGGGCGATATGGGACGCTCTCTACGATTTGGCGAGCCTTCATTGCGGCTGGTGTCCGAGAGGCTCGCTGCGACATCCGAGCTCGCCCTTGCCGCGCTCGGTCTATCGATTGCCATAGGCATCCCCTTGGGCGTTATAGCTGCCCAACGCTATAACAGCTGGCTGGACCGGTTGATCCGGAACGGAATCGCCGTAAGCCAGGCGGTGCCATCATTTTATGTGGGCATTCTGCTGATGATGGTCTTCGCAGTCGGCCTCGGAATGCTTCCGATCGGTGGACGGGAAGGGCCGTCGAATCTTGTTCTTCCCGCGATCACGCTGGCTAGCGGCCTCGTCCCGCTGATAGCCCGAGTCACCCGATCATGCATGTTGGACGAGCTTGGCCGCGACTACATCCGAACGGCGCGCGCCAAGGGTGTAAAGGAGACGCTCATCGTCTGGAAACATTCGCTGCGCAACGCCTGCATCCCCCTCGTCACAGTGATCGGACTGCAGGTCGGCGCGCTGATGAGCGGCGTCGTCGTGACAGAAACCGTATTCGCCTGGCCTGGCATTGGACGGCTCGCGATCCAGGCCATCTACGCTCGTGATTTCCCGGTCGTACAAGCTGTCGTGCTGTTTTTCTCCGTCGTCTTCATTCTCGTCAACCTCCTTGTCGATGTTCTCTATGCGGCTATGGATCCACGGGTAGGCTATAAATGACGATGACGTCTCCATCCTATGTCACTTACAATCCTCTGCGTATCCTAAGGCGCTCGGATGGAACTTTTTCCCGCCGCAAGGCTGAGACCGCGTTCCTGTTACTGTGCCTCATCATCCTTCTAGCGATTGCGGCCTTTCCGCAATTCTTCGCCCCTCAGGATCCTTACAAGCAGTCGATCATCAATCGATTGAAACCCCCGGCCTTTATGACGGGTGGACGCGATGGCTTCTGGCTCGGCACGGATCAGCTGGGCCGCGATATCCTCTCCAGGTTGATCTATGGCGTTCGTGTCACCATTATCGCCAGCAGCTTGGCAGTTTTGATCGCGGCCGTAGTGGGAACGACCGTTGGTTTGCTTGGGGCGTACTTCCGCGGTTGGGTCGACGCACTTGTGGTGCGTGTGATCGATATCCAGCTGTCATTCCCTGTCGTACTCCTTGTGATCGCGATTGTCGCGGTTGTCGGTCCATCGCTTGCAAACCTGGTCGTCGTCATGGGCCTGTCGGCATGGCCCCAATTCGCCCGGATCACACGCGGCGCAGTGATATCAGTCCGGGATCTTGAGTATATCGAGGCAGCGCGGTCTATCGGAGTCGGTGACGTGCGCATCATGTTTTACCATGTACTGCGCAATGTCATGTCTTCAATCATTGTCTACGCCACCTTTGAGATGGGACGCATGATGCTGGTTGAGGCGACACTCAGCTTTCTCGGGCTTGGCGTGCAGCCGCCAACGCCGACTTGGGGAGGCATGATCAGCGATGGAACGAAGTATCTGGCGCTGTCGTGGTCTGTCTCATTCTATCCAGGCTTGGCGATCGTTCTCGCCGTCATTCTCTTTAACGCCTTGGGAGACCGATTGCGAGACTACCTTGACCCGCATATGCGCAGCCAGGACTAGCTTGCGCGGCAGGGGCGCCATCAAGATGCTTCTGCCGCCTCGGCCATAGGGTTTCACGTCTGCGGAGGGCCGACGCGCGCGTCTGGAACATGCCCGAACAACGACTGACGCCTTGTTTCGCGGACACGGTCCAAGCCGAGCCTGCGGGAAAGTTTCAACAACAACATGGAATGTTGCGCGCAAGGCCGCGCAGATTGCAAGGAGATGCCCAAGATGATTGAGATCGGCACTGCGAGGGCCGAGCCCGGCGCTGTCGCACGCGGTTACTTGCGTGTGGGACGCATGGCAGACGCTTCCGAAATCCGCCTGCCCGTTTCCATCGCGACGGGTCACAAGCCGGGGCCAACCGTTTGGCTCGAGGGCTGCATCCACGGCGATGAATATGGGGGCGCTGCGGCGATCATGAATTTCATGCATGATCTGGATGCCGCGAGCATTTCCGGAACTATTATCGCGGTCCCTGTCGCCAATCCGCCGTCGTATAATCACCGTTCGCGCTTTTCCTATATCGACGGGCAGAACCTGAATCGTGTGTTTCCAGGGAACTCGGGCGGATCGTACAGCTTCCAGCTGGCGGCGGTTCTCAGAGAGCATCTGCAAGAGCACGCCGACTATATCCTCGACTTGCACAGCGGCGGCATTGGTGCGGAAGTCCCTTTCTACGCGATCTACAAGGATAACGGCTCAGCGGCCGTGGAACGCTCGCGTGAGCTTGCGAAACTGGTCGGATGCAAAGTCATTTGGCGAGCGGAGGGAGGTGAAGGTCTTGGAAGTACCGTGACATCGGAAGCCCTCAGAATCGGTGTACCGGCGGTGACCATCGAGTGTGGCGGCGGTACGGTGACGACTGAGCATCTTCGCGATTTCCGCCGCGCGATCGAAAATTTCCTGCGGGCGGTCGATGTTCTCCCCGGGCAACCTGAGCGGCAGGCGAGTTACAAGATCGTCTCAAATGGATCATTCCTGCACAACCGCGAAGGCGGCATGTTCGTCCCCGCATGCCATGTCGGAGACTTCGTCGCGAAGGGACAGCTGATGGGCAGGATTGTCGATCTATTCGGGAATACGCTGGAGGAGATCGTGTCGCCACATGACGATGCCTTTGTCGCAGCCCTGCGTTGCAACTATTTTCCCACCCACGCGGGCGAGATCGTCGGCGAGGCAGTCCCCCTTCAATCTGTCGAGATGGCCTGACGCCTGAAATCTCATCCGGCTGTGCCCGGGCAACAAGAATGACGAGGATGCTGGATGTATAGGCTCGGCACGATTGAATGCGCAACTGGAGAGGCGAAGACCGGAGAGCTGACGATTGCTCACGCGATGGATGGCAGGCGGGTGACCATTCCTATCGCAGTCGTCGGCGGAAGCCGTCCCGGGCCGACACTCCTGGTCGCGGGAGGATTGCATGGCATCGAGATCGTCACGATCGAGATCCTGCGCATCCTCCTGCGCGAGACACTGGACCCTGCAGCAGTAGCCGGGACGGTGGTGCTCGCGCCACAGCTTAATCCCTGGGCGTTCCACGCATCGCATCGCCTGACGCCGCATGACGCGCAGGATATGAACCGCGTCTTCCCGGGTAAGACGGGATCGACCTTGACTGGCCACGCCGCACAGACCATCACCCGCGAACTGCTGGATCGCGCGGACTATCTCATCGACTGTCACTCCTGCAATCCGCCGTCGCTACATTTCACGATCGTCAGCGAAGACGGCGATCCAGACGTTGCTCAGCGTTCGATCGCCATGGCGCGAGCCTTTGGGTATCCCGTCATTTTTGCGAGTAGCGACCATGCGGGAACGGCAAGGGGTTATTTCGTTTCGTGCGGAAAGCCTGCCATCACACCGGAGTTCGTGTTCTCTCGGCGCATGGACCCCGTTTCTGTCACCACTGGCGTGGTCGGCGTTCAAAATGTGATGAAATCGCTCTCCATGCTTGACGGCGCAATCGAGACCATCTCCGTCGCCGGGCATTTTGCCGAAGCGCTGGACTATAGGGTCCTCTCTGCAAAACAAGGAGGAATCTGCCGTCTGCTTAAGACATGTGGTGACCGGGTCAAGGCAGGGGAGGCCCTGGTGTCGTTGCATGGCATTTGGGGTGACGAAATCGAGACGATCACGGCACCGGTGGACGGCCTTCTGCTGGCCTATCCCCTCCAGGGGAACCAGGCGGCGGCGAGTGGCGACAAGGTCGCATATTTGGCCTATGACAACGGCAGAAAATCGTAAATTCGCCGCTCGCCGGCTTTGAGATCAGCTATGAAGGATGATTCGTGGGTTCAACGAAGCCGAACAGGCACACGCACCCGAATGTCACGCAGACGGGGGAAAACCTGAGCGAGATTGGAACGACGGTCGGCGGCAGAATCCGCCGGACGCGCGTCTCTCTCGGTATTTCGCTGAAACAGCTTTCTGATTCCGCGGGCGTTTCGATCGGCACTCTCAGTCAGATCGAACGCGGCATCGCGAACCCGTCCTTCAAGACGATGCAGAAGATTCAGTCGGCTCTGGGGGTCACGCAGCAAACACTGTTTCCCACGGTGCCAGCCCGTGCGGAGGATCCCGATTATATCAGGCGGAAGGATCGGCGGCCGCTCTGCGATCTGGGGGTCTTGACCAAAGAACTGATCTCGACGGGCACGTCGCGCTCCCTGGATATGATGATACTTCACATTCCCCCAGGCGGTTCGACGGGAGAAACACCCCTTGTGTCCCTCACGGAAAAATCAGGTTTGGTTTTGATGGGAGAGGTGGTGCTCCAATACGGCGATGAGACGTGTCGACTTGCTGAGGGCGACAGTTTTCAATTCGAGGGAACCAGGCCGCATTCCATTCGCAACGCGAGTTCAAGTGACGCTCGCGTTCTTTGGCTCGTCAGCAACATAACCTTTGACCGCCATTTATGAACAGTCCCCCGGTACGCCGGAGGCCACCGGCCGGAGCTCTTTTCGCGTCCGTCCAGCCGCGCGGCGAAGCCGGGGGAAAAGCCCGCCTCCAGCCCCACTGCGGCTAGCTTAATTGGTTCAGTCGCGACAGCTGTGACCGCGCCAGCGCTAAGCCTAATCAAACCAGGCACGCCACTGGGGCCAACGCGCGATCATATCGGCGACGTAGGCATAGCCTTCACCGGCGGGATTACTGCCGTCGCCCGCCTGGGTGAGCGCCATCCAGCGCGGATCTTCCATTAGCGGCGTGTGGAGATCGAGGAACGGCACGCCGATCTCGGCCGCCACCTCTGCATATCGGGCATTGTATTCAGCCTGGCGTGCGTTTGAGAAGCGATACTGCGGCCCGCTCAAGAGCTGCGGATAGGGCAACGTATCGTTCATCGGGATGAGCCCGATCCATAACGTTGGAAGCCATTGCGAGGCCTCGCGGAGAATAGCACGCGCGATAGCCGCCGATTCCTCCAGCGGGACCTCAACCCCGCTGCCGACTTCCTCCTTCGCGTCGTTGCCGCCAAACATGAAGACAAGCCGGCCGTTGGCGGCTGGTGGAATCCGGGCCTCGCATTCGCGGCGCCAGCGTTCGGCGATCATCCGGGTGGAATTTCCACGGATGCCGAGATTGTAGAGCGATATGTCGTGGTTTTTGGCCCACTCGCCCGCCACGAGGCGGCCCGTCCACCCGAGCGCCGTCTCGTCGCCGGCCCCGACGGTGAACGCATCACCAATGAAGCAGATGCGGCTGAAGCTGTTCCGGTTGGGAGGAAAGGTCTTCATCTTGCGTTCTCTGTTGAGGGTGGCGCGATCAACGAGCGCCGCGCGCGGTACCTGGGTTGCGCGGGCCGCTGAGCTGCAGCGGCATGCTGGACAAGTCCGTGATTTCGCGGGCAGCCCCAATAATTTCCCCGGCCATCGCGGATCTCAGGGCGTCATCGGCTGCGTGATCGGGAAAGGAGACGGATATACTGATGTCCGGCTGGCTGGCGTTGCGCGCCTTGATGACCGCGCCAATGGATGTGATGCCCGGCGCTGTCGCGCAGGCGACTTCAATCCAGCCCGCCTCACGGCAACGCTTCACATCCGCCAAAGTGTCTGCGAGCGGGATGGCTTCCCCAGTAACGGGATGAACGACGGAGGGCCCCAGCCGCTCGGCAACCACCGCATCTCCGCAGTTCGACAACAGGGCCAGACCGAGGGCCGTTTGCTCCGCAGGAAGACGAGATCCCACATCGAGGACAAGCCGAAGCGGATGGCTTCCTTGCCACTGACGAAGCACGACAACGTCGGCGCCATCGAGGATGCCGGCATAGGCCGTGAACCCGAATGTCTCGACCAGGTGTGACAATGAGCGGTCGACAAGGTCGAGGACGCTATGGGTCGACACATAAAGTCCACCGAGTTGGAGCAAGAGCGGGCCTACACTATATTCCCTGCCGCCATCCTGCCGCTCTAAAATCCCGCCCTCGCTCAAAGTCTTCAAGAGCCGAGAGACAGTGCTTTTGGGAATATCCAGCTCGGCTGCCGCATCCGATACCCGAAGGGTCGGCTTCTGAGCGGAGAGAGATTGCAGAATCCGGATGGCGCTTTCCAGACTGCTCATTATTGCATCAACCCTGTGATTGTTTCATCTGCAGCAACTGGTTGACAGATTTGGTACAAGATGAGCAGTCTAGCGTCAAGATGAGCCTGCCTCTGTACCGATCCTTCGCGATGCGACGCCGGTGCACGGTCTGGTATCGCGAGAAAAGGGAGCATGGGGAATGGTCGGATTTGCAAGGCTTGCGGCAATCGCCCTGGGCTCGGGTGCGGTAGGACTGAGTATGCTGGCGCCAGTGCCGGTGAAGGCGCAGGAACCCCTTGTGGTGGTTGCCTCGGGCGGAGTCTGGCTGGAGTCGGCCAAGAAGAACTTTGCCGCCTGTTACAAGGAACGAACCGGGCAGTCGCCCGAGATCCTCGTGCTCAATTCGAGCGACGTCATGAGCAAGATCAGGGCGAACCCGAAGAATCCCCCTATCCATGTGGCGCTGCTTAGCGAAATCGACGCCATTCGGGCTGGCCGCGAGGGATTGCTCGACAAGCTTGATCCCGCAAAAGCACCGAATCTCAAAGACGTCCCCCAGGTTTTCCGTGAACAGTGGGACGACTTCGCCACTATTCAGAACTTCGGCGCGATGATTGTCCTGTATAACAAGGACAAGATCCCCACGCCGCCGGCCGATTGGAAGACGCTGATCGATGACGTGATTGCCGGCAAGTTCGGCGATCGGGTGTCCTTCCCCGCAGTCACGATGGCCTGGGGACCGATGTTCACCTGGTTCCTCAGCACCCTTTACGGCGGCGACGAGAACGTCGTTTTCGAGAAGTACAAGGCGATGGCGCCCCACGTAGCGAAATTCTGGACATCCCCGGTGGATGCCATGAACATGTTCGCGGCGAAGGAGATCGACCTGCTCGTTTATTGGGATGGGCGCTCCTATTCATTTGCCAATGAGAACAAATGGGCCGGGGCCTACATTCCGGAACCGGGTGCATTCCAGTCCGCCGCCATGCTGGCGAAGGTCAAGAATGCGCCCGAGTCAGCCTGGACGTATATTGATTGCGTCCTGTCGCCCAAGGCCCAGCTTGGCCATGCCGAAACTATTATCTATCCCGTCGTGAACGCGAAAGTGGTCTATCCCGACGCCTTGAAGGCACAGCTAACGCCGCTTGAGAAGGTGCGCCAGCCTGAGTTCAAATCGTTCATCGATAAGATCCCGGCATGGATTGATCGCTGGAACAAGGAAATCCGCTGATATGGCGACCGCTAGCGGCAGCGTTCTGTGATGACCGAAGCGGCTCGTCTAAGGCCGGGTGTTGCACCCGGCCTCCTTCTGTCCCTCCCGGCCGTCGTTTTTCTTCTTGCGTTCTTCGTCGGGCCGCTTGCGCTCAACACGGGACGCAGTCTTGAGACGCCCGAAGGCCTCGGGATTTACCAATATGCGCGCGCCCTCGGCGACGCCTATTATCTCGGTGTCCTCGGCGTCACGCTTGCACTCAGCATCGCGGTCACGTCGGCCACGCTTGTGCTGGGCTATCCGCTCGCTCTTGCCATCGCGCGGTCGTCGGGGCGCACGAAGAGCCTCCTGATCTTTCTGATCGTCACACCGCTACTCATCAATGTTGTGGTCCGGACTTTTGGCTGGATGATCATCCTGGGCCGAAGCGGCGTTATCAATGCGATCCTCAAGGCGCTCAACCTCGATACAGTCAACATCGGCAGCGGGTGGTTTGCCATCTGGCTGGCACTTGTGCATGTCCTCCTTCCGTTCATGGTGCTGTCCATCGCCAGCACGCTCGAAGGCATTGACGGCGCTCTGGAGGAGGCCGCAACAACACTTGGCGCCTCGCCTTTTCGGAGCTTCATCCATGTGGTTCTGCCGCTGAGTGCGCAGGGCGTGATGACCGGTATGCTGCTGGTCTTCGCTTTGAGCATGGGCAGTTTCGTGACGGTGATGCTCATGGGCAGCAATGCAACGATGGTTCTCCCTCTGCTGATCTATCAGCAACTCAACCTTGCATCGGATTGGCCGTTCGCGGCCGCCCTTGGCAATATTCTGCTGCTGACCGCGATCATCGTGATTGCGCTGCAGCTGCGTCTCGCCAGGTCGAGGGCTGGTCGATGAGACAGGTCGAGAAGCTCGGCAATGGCTTGCGGGTCTATGTGATCCTTGCCGGCCTCTTCATCATGGCGCCGCAAGCGATCGTCTTCGTCGTCGCCTTTTCCTCTGCAAGCTTCGTGTCATTTCCCCCGCCCGGCTTCTCGCTGCGGTGGTTTGGACAGGTCATGGCAGATCCGGCGTTCATGCGGCCCATGTGGAACAGCGTGGTTCTCGGGTTGCTGGCGACAGTGTTTGCCGCGGTCGTCGCGGTGCCCGCCGCCATCGCGCTTGTCCGGCATCCCTTCCGCTTTTCGACGGCCATCCAGACCTTTCTCTTGTCGCCGCTCAGCATGCCAGCGCTGATCCTGGCGATCGCATTGCTGTTTTACCTCAGCGCAATCGGTCTCGGAAACACGTTCACTGGCCTTGTCATCGGCCATGTCGTGATCACTATCCCCTATCTCCTGCGTACGATCGTCGCCGTCTATGCGAGCACGGACCCTCGCATCGAGGAGGCTTCCTACACGCTGGGCGCGCCGCCGCTCGCAACCTTCTGGCATGTGACATTGCCGATGCTGCGACCAGCCCTGTTCGCGGGAGGGATGTTCGCCTTTCTGATTTCCTTCGACGAAGTCGCGATTTCGCTGCTGTTGTCGAACGCCCGTTCAATGACCCTTCCCGTGGCAATACTCGGCTATCTCGTCAACAACTACGACCCTGCTGTCGCAGCGATTTCCGTGGTCAAGATGATCATCGTCATCATCGGCCTCGTTGCGCTCGAATATACCTATGGACTGCGCAATCTCACCCTGCCCAGCAACCAGGAACAACGCCGCAATGGCTGAGCTCGCTTCCCGTCCCACGCGCGGGCGCATCGCGATCCGGGATGTCGCGAAATCCTATGATGACGCCCCCGCGCTGCGCGACATCAATCTCGAGGCGGCGCCCGGTGAGTTCATTGCGCTGCTCGGGCCCTCGGGATGCGGCAAGACGACCTTGCTTCGGTGTATCGCGGGCCTGATCACCGTGGATCGCGGTGATATCCGCGTTGACGATCGCTCACTCGTGGAAACGGCGCCCTGGAAGCGGGACATCAGTGTCGTCTTCCAGAGCTATGCTCTCTTTCCCCACATGAACGTCGCGCAAAACGTCGCCTTCGGGCTCAAGATGAGGCGCCTCGACAAAACTGAGGTTGCCAGGCGCGTTGCCCATGCCCTGGATCTCGTCCAGATGGCGGCCTTCGCCGAGAGGCGGCCAGCGCAACTCTCGGGCGGCCAGCAGCAAAGGGTGGCGCTGGCGCGCGCCATCGTCGTGGAGCCGACAATCCTGCTGCTCGATGAGCCACTTGCCGCACTAGATGCCAAGCTCAGGGCGTCCGTCCAGATCGAGATACGCAACCTACAGAAAAGGCTCGGCGTCACGACGATCCTCGTCACCCACGATCAGGCGGAGGCGATGACAATGTCGGATCGTATTGCCGTCATGAACGCGGGGCGCATCGAACAGATCGGCAGGCCGCTGGACCTCTACAATCAACCGGCAACACCATTCGTGGCGGATTTCGTCGGTGAGACCAACAGGCTCCACGGAGAACTCCGTCCGGCCGCCGCCGGGTCGATTTTCCGCCTTGATGGGCCAGCGAGGGATTATGCCTTACCGCGATCACAGCTTTCCGCCGGGCCCGCCACGCTCATGGTGCGCCCCGAGAACATCCGGCTCGGGAGCGGTGAAGAAGGGCTACCGGGCACCGTGGAGCATACCGCGCTCATTGGTGATCGGTTTCAAATCACGGTGTCTGCGCTTGGCCTCAGCCTACGCGCGACGATGCTGAACAGCTCCGTCGCAGGTAGCATCCCCGGCCCAGGCGATAATGTCTCGGTATCGTGGCGCGCGGAAGACGCACTGGCCTTCGCCGGCCATGTCTGATCACATGAAGCGCACCGCCCTTTCACGTCGCGACCACGAGGCGCACAGCTGCTCGCCACAACACCTCCTGCATAGCGAGCAGCCTACGGCTGCACATCGCCATTGAAGACGGCGGCGGTCGTGCGTTCGCATTCGCGAATGATTGGCTAGGCCTCGTGGGACAGGAAAACGGGAACCACAGAAGCCTCTTCCACGAGGCATTGATTGCGCCCAACGTTCACTCGCGTCGCTCCTGTTGCTGCCGAGTAGACAGACTATACATTCACAGCCAGCCGTGTGAGCATCCCCGACGGCGGTTGAATGCCGCAGGAGCGAGAAAGACGTCGGGAACCTGAGGAGAATATCCGAATATTCAAGAAACAGCCGCGATTATATGCGCTTGTATTTTGGCAGAAACCTCGCCGCTGCCATGTTTATCTGCCAGCACGGCCTCGACGTAGTCCGTGGCAGCGTCCAGCTTGCCCGGTTCTCTCGCCTCGATCTCGTTACGAAGCACCGTTCCCTGGCAATAGGCGACAGCCGGAACGTGCGCTGAAGATGCGCGGCTTTGTTCCGCCCTCGTCTCGATAGTCACACGGGAAAAGCCCGCTCTCGCCAACTCGCTGCGGATCAAGGCCGTATCGTGGTAGCCATGCGGTGTCCGGGCCAAGAAACGTGGCGGATCATTAGGAAAAATCTTTGCGAGAGCCTGCGTCACCTCGTCCGCAAAAACGTTTTCTTCTATGCGGTCCCATACGCTGAGCAAGAAATGCCCACCGGGCTTCAAGACACGCTTTGCCTCACGATAAGCCGACAGACGATCGGGAAAGAACATCGCGCCGAACTGACAACACACAAGATCAAAGGCGGCGTCTTCAAACGGCAGCGCCATAGCATCAGCACAACGCCATCTGATGCGACTGTCCGGCACTTGTCGAGATGCAGCATAGTCAAGCATAGGCTGATTGAGATCGGTTACGACATAGCTCGCCGCCAACGGCAGTCGTGGCGCCAGAGCGCGGGTGACAACGCCGCTACCCGCGGCGGTTTCCAAAACGGCATCCGGCGTGAGGGAGGCTGCGCGTCGCGCGATGTCGGTTGCATAGGGCTCGAAAATCAGCGGCACCATATACCGGTCATAATTCTCCGGAATCGAGCCCGTGAACACCCTGTCCGTTTCCAACATGGCTTATCACGCATGGTTCGTTCAACGGCTGGGATGATACTATCATAAGATTGATCGCTTTTCAGACAATCATCCAATGCCGGATTGGCGGCGCTGGCCAGCGCGGCAGGATTTCGACCGCCCCGCGCTCCGATGGGCCAGACATGCGAGCACCCGGCCGGCACTCAAGCCGGAGCACCGGGATCGTCCACATAGCGCTTCTCCAGATCATCCCAATAGGGCTTGCGCACGACGTTCTGTCGATCCTCGAAAGTCGCCAGCCGATGGAGCAGCGTTCCGGCGCCCCCCTGGTCGCGAATTCCCGACAGGACGTCGCGAATAGCCACGATCGACGCCTGCAAGGCCGCGTTGGCATAGAGAACCAGCGAAAAGCCAATATCTTTCAACGCGGCTTGGGAGAGAAGCGGTGTCTTTCCACCTATCACCAGATTGATGACCTGCGGCGCCGCCAGGCGCTTTACGATCTCCCGCAGTTGGGCTTCACTCGTCGGGGCCTCCACGAAGGTCACATCCGCACCGGCCTCGATATAGGCCGCGGCGCGGTCCAGCGCCGCGGCGAGACCTTCGACGGCATAGGCATCCGTTCTGGCGATGATCAGCAGGTCCTCCGTGGAGCGACTGTCGACCGCTGCCTTGACCTTCTCGCACATCTCCGCCTGGGGGATCACGGATTTGCCGGCAAAGTGCCCGCAGCGCTTGGGAAACTGCTGGTCTTCGATCTGCAGCGCATTGGCACCCGCGCGCTCCAGCGAGCGGACCGTCCTGATCATGTTCAAAGGATTGCCGAATCCGGTGTCGGCATCAACGATGAGCGGCAAGTCGCAGCAGTCGGAAATAGCCGCGACTGTATTGGCGACCTCTGTCACGGTTGTGAGGCCGATATCGGGAACCCCATAGCCTGTATTGGCGATGCCAGCGCCCGTGACATAGACGGTTTCGTAGCCGAGATCCTCCGCGATCCGTGCGGTCAAGGCGTTGGCGGCGCCCGGCGCGAGCAACGCCCGGCGGTCCGCCACAGCCGCGCGCAGTCTCTTTCCACGTTCAAAATGCGTCATGATTTTTCTCAGTTCAGAACAGCCATAGATCTTCGGGCGATATGTCCACCCAGCAAGGCCCCGGTGCACGGTCAACCTGCCCCCAGGCCCGAAAACGCGTCCCATCAACCGTCAACATGTACTCGCGCCGTTCGCCAAGGTAGAGCGTGCCGTTGAGCTCGCACTGCATGCGGTTCGCGCCGGGCCCGTCGGCAATCCGCACCCGCTCGATCCTCACGAGAGCGGTGGCCTTTTCTCCCGCCGCCTTGGCGCCGCGCAACGCGCCGCGCAAGTCAGCCCCGCCCAGTCGGAAGGAAGCGACCCCGTTATCGACACTGATGATGGATACCGGGAAGCGATTGTTGCTGCCCATGAATTCCGCGGCGTCCAGCGAGTTCGGGCGCTCATAGATCTCCTGCGGCGTACCCTCCTGCTCCACGCTGCCGCCGCGCAGCAGCATGATCCTGTCGGCCACCGCCATCGCTTCGATCTGGTCGTGGGTCACGTAGAGCGCGCTGATATTGGCCTGGACGATCAGTTCGCGCAGCCAGGACCGTGCTTCCTCGCGCAATTTCGCATCGAGATTGGAGAGCGGCTCGTCCAGAAGCAGAACAGGCGGCTGATAGACCAGAGCCCGCGCGAGCGCGACCCGTTGTTGCTGGCCGCCCGATAGTTGATGCGGGTAGCGCTTACCGAGGCTCGCAAGCCCAAGGCGCTCCAGCAGAGCGGAGACTTTCGTCGCGGTCTCCGCCGCACTGGCGCCCCGCAGTCTCAGCCCGTAGCCCACGTTCTGGTCAACGGTCTTGTTCGGCCAGAGCGCATAGGACTGAAAGACAAGACTGAGGCCGCGATGTTCCGGCGGCAGGTTGATGCCGCGGTTGTCGTCGAAAACTGTCTTGTCGCGGAGCTGAATACGTCCCGTGCTTGGCACATCAAGTCCCGCCACCGACCGCAGCAGCGTGGTCTTGCCGCTTCCGGAATGCCCGAGAAGCGCAACGATCTCCCCTGGCCGGAGGGATAGAGAAATGCCCTTCAATATTTCCAGAGAACCGATCTGCCGCCGGATATTCTCAATGACGAGCTCAGGCATTCAAGCGCACTCCAAGTCGCAGCGCGACGATCAGCGGGATCCCGACGAGGCAGAGATTGATAACCGACATGGCGGCGATGAGGTCGAGACCGCCGCTGCCAAACAACGAAATGATCATAGATCCGATGACCTCCGTGTTTGGTCCGAGGAGATAGACGCCCGTCGAGTATTCGCGCGTAAAGGTCATGAAAATGAGAAGCCAGCTTCCGATCAATCCGAAGCGCACGAGCGGCACTGTCACATCCCGGTAGGTCCTGGCCTGACTCGCGCCGGTGACGCGTGCTGCCTCCTCCAGTTCTGGTCCCACCTGGTAAAGCGCCGAACTTATGAGGCGCATGCCATAGGCGAGCCAGACTACGGTATAAGCCACCCAAAGGCTGACAAGTGTGCTCCGCAAGGGTGTCAGAAATGGCACGAACAGGAAAATCCACAGGAAGGCAAGGCCCGCGATGAGGCCAGGAAGCGCCCGCGGCATCATCACGAGGAAGTCGAGCAGCGCGGCGCCCGAACTGCGCCAACGGTGGCTGATCAACGCCACACCCGTATAGCAGACGACAGCAAGCGCGCCACCAATTCCAGCAATGAGAATCGTATTCACGATACTGCGTATAAGATTTGGATAGTTAAACAGCTCACGGTAGTTCGCAAGCGTGAGTACATTAAGAATGTCGACGCCCTCGCCCCAGGTGGACACCAGCGAGCGCAGCAAAAGGCCACTGACCGGCAGAATAACCGTGAAGAACAGCCAGGCCACGACCAAGCCAAATGCCGGCCATCGCCATGCGCCAAGCGACAAGGGCCGTCCGGACATGCCCTTGCCGCGAATTGTGACATAATGTTCGGACGAGCGCAGCAGGTAGCGCTGCAGCAATACCAGAGGCAGGGTCATGAGCACGATGATCACGGCCACGACCGCCATAAGATGAAACGACGGCGTCCCCAGGAGATTGGTGAGCTTGTAAAGATAGGTTGTCAGGACAACGATGCCGGCGGGGTCACCCAGTATCAGGGCGAATCCGAACATCTCAATGCCGAGCAGGAATACCAGCATTCCACTGAAGATCAGCGCGGGCAGAATGAGCGGCATGCTCAGCGTGAAGGCGACGCGCCATACCCCCGCTCCGGAAATGCGCGCCGCCTCTTCGACTTCGGGATTGAGGCCACGTAGAGCCGCAGACGCGTAGAGATAGACATGCGGAACATGCGTCAGGCCGGAAATGATGATCAGCGACTCGATCGAATAGAGATTCCACGGCACGACGCCGAAGGCATCCTTGGCCCATAGTGACAGAAAGCCGACCGGCCCTATCGAGACGACATAGCCGAAGGCCATCACGATCGCGGAGATGAACACCGGCGCAAGCAGCACGGGCTCGATCCACCCGGCACCGGGCATATCGGTCCGTGTCATGAGAAAGGCCAGCAGGGCGCCAAGCGGAACCGCGATAACGAGCATGCCGATCGCGATAATCACGGAATTTGCCAGCGCGCGGTAGAACTCCGGATCACGCAGGACAAAATCATAGGCCGCAAGGCTCATCGCCGTGCGCGGCATGAAGAACGGCTTGTCGAGGAAACTCTGGTATAGAATAAGTGCGATTGGCGCCAAAACGATGAGCGCAACGAGGCCTACGCCAGCGATGCGTATCGGGTGGTCGCCGGCCCTGCGCCAACGGGGGGGCCGGTGCACCCTCCCCGCGTCCGAAGCCGTAAGCGTATTACCGTGCACGAAGGGACTCCTGGAACTTGCGCAGGAACTCCACACGCCCGCGCTCGTTCATGACCCGGTCGAGCAACTGGTCGCCGATGGGAATAGGACGGGCCGCCTCGCCGATCTGCTTCGCCAGCGCCGCCGCCGTGAGTTCGCCTTCCAGGTCACTCCGGATGGAATAGAGTTCGGCCTTATCCATCAGGATTTTCTGCCCGCGAGCGGAGAGGAGATAGTCGAGGAACAAACGCGCCGCGTTCGGATGTTGGGCCTTTGCGGAAACGAAGGCCACGCGGGAGAGGATCAGGGTGTAGTCCGAGGGAACGACCATGCCGATCGCCGGATTGCGCCGCTTCAACGCCGGCACGTAGGAGCCGATGGTGTTCCAGGCGAGCACATATTCGCCGGAGCCCACCTTTTCCATCATCGAGCCGGAGCTCGCGTCGATCCTCATCCCCCCCTTGCCGAGGCTGGTAAGAGCATCCCAGAAATTCGGCCACTGAACCTCGTCGAACATGTTCAGCATCAGGCCGAGCGTGCGGCTCGGATCGTATGTGGTGAACTTGCCATTGAATACGTCCGGCTTCTCCTTCACCAACTTGACCAGGTCAGCATGGCTTTTAGGAACCATATCTTCCTTGAGAAGGCGATTGTTGTAGATGAAGACCAGCGGCTCAAACGTTGTTCCGTAGGCTATATTCTTCCAGTTCGCCCAACCCGGCAGCTTTGCCGTTTCCGGTGACGCATATTCGGCGGCGTAGCCGTCAGCGGCTAGGCGCGTACCCGTATCCATGCCGCTCGTCCACACGACATCGGCGCCCGGCTGCCGGGCGGCATCCTCGGAGATCACACGATTATAGATTTCCGCGCTGGAAATATCAGAATATTCGACCTTGATACCAGGATAAAGTGCCTCGAAGTCCGCGATCAGAGGCTGCACGGAAGCTGCATCGGTTGTCGAATAAACGCGCAGCTTCGCCTCCGCGGTGCCTTTCTTGACAACATCGCTGTAGGTGGCGGGATAGCCCGCGGGCACCTCCGCTGAGCGCGCGCCGGCAGGCAACATCGCCGCCGATAGAGAAAATACTGATGCAGCCAGCAGTAAACGTCTTGAAATCATGTTTTCCTCCTCATGTTATTACCGGATATGTCCGGACATTTTCTATGGACGGTGTTCTTGTCTTGATTTGAACGGGCGATCCGGCGGGCCTCCCAACCAGCCGGACCGCTATGCTTCAAAGCGAGGACATCTCGAACAGGCCGCGCTTCAATCCCGGGGGTTCGCGACGCGATGCCTCGATCTCGAGAGTCAGTTCGACGAGCTTGCCAGCGGGCAGGTCCGGCAAGCTCAAGGCCTGTGACAGGAAGCGATCGATCTCGGTCTCCGTCGCCATCAGCGCAGCGAGCGCCCGGAATTTCGCGACATAGTCCTCGCGCCCGAATGGCCGGGCGCCCGATGGATGCGCATCCGCGACATTGAGCGCATCCTCGATCACCGTCCCATCGACAAGCGTGATGACAGCGCGACCGCCGAAAGCTCTTTTCGCCGGGTCAGCGTGGTGATAAAGCGCGGTCCACTCCGCATCCTCGACCGTGCTGATCTTCCGCCAGAGTGCGACCGTATCGGGACGTCCGGCGCGTTCTGGCGTGTAGCTCGTGATGTGATCCCACACGCCATCCTCAAGGGCCACGGAGAAGATATACATGGCGCTGTGGTCGAGTGTTTCGCGGCTTGCTTCCGGATTGTACTTCTGGGGATCCTCCGAACCATTGCCGATGATGCGATGGGTATGATGGCTCGTGTGAATGACGATGGAGCGTACGGCGCCAAGATCCGGAATGCGCTGGCGCATACGAAACGCGAGGTCGATCAGCGCCTGGGCCTGGATCTCAGCTGAATAGGCCTTGGTGTATGTCTCAAGAATAGCCCGCTTCGGCTCGCCCTTTTCGGGCAGCGGCACATCGTACTCAGCATCCGGCCCCTTCAAAAGCCAGGCGATGATACTGTCATCGCCCTCATAGATCGGCGCTGGAGCGGTTTCACCGCGCATGGCCCGGTCGATCGCCTCCACGGCGAGCTTTCCCGTGTGGCCGGGTGCATTGGCCTTCCAGGTGGAAATCTCGCCCTTGCGGGACTGCCGCGTCGTAACGCTCGCATGGACGATGTGGTTGATAGCTTGGTAGAGGACCTCGGTCGGCAGGCGCATCATGGCGCCGATACCAGCAACCATGCCCGCTCCGATATGAGTCAGATGGTCGATCCGGTGCTTGTGCAGGCAGATGCCCTTGGTCAGATCTCCGCATATCTCATAGGACGCCGCCAATCCGCGGATGAGATCCGCACCCGTCGCGCCGATCTGCTGCCCGACAGCCAACACGGCGGGAATCATGTCTCCCGGATGGTTCATATCCTCGGCGAGGAACGTGTCGTGAAAGTCGAGTTCCCGAACAGCGGTGCAATTGGCCCATGCGGCCCATTCCGCCGAGACGCGCTGGTCTCGCGGGAGGCCGTAGACGGTCGCGCCGCCGGCGTGGGGATGACACACCGCCTGCGCGCGTGCATTGGCAACGGGGCGGCGCGCTATTCCGGCAATCGCTACGCCCGTGTTGTCAATGACACGATTGACGATCATGTCGACAACATCGCGATCGAGCGGCGCATCGTCGAGCGCAACCTCGGCGAGCTTCCAGGCCAAGAGATTCTGCCTAACCGGCGTCTCCGCGCTCCTAAATACTCGAACTTTATGCGACTTCATGTCCGGGCGCCTCCTCCCGCTCATTGGCGGAGTTTTATCACTTATGCGCCCTACCTTCCGGAGATCGGGCTATTTTGTCAACAAATATTGCCAGAATCTCCGCAGTTCCGACCATTGAACAGGATGTGTCAGCATTTTTGTCAACAATTTCGCATCGCAGGTTGCGACCGTCGCGTTGTCGACATCTTCTGGGGTTTCCCTTAAATTCCCGGCATGAACGACACCGTGGGCAGAACCATTCTGGAAGGCACCGAAGGCGATGAGCAAACATTGTCCGATCGCGCCTTCCGCCAGATCAGTGACGCGATCGTGCGGGGGGAGATCAAACCTGGCGCGAAGCTGAGCGAGCCGGATCTTTCACGCCGTCTCGGCGTCAGTCGCGGGCCGCTCCGCGAGGCAATCAGGCGGCTGGAAGAGCGACGCCTCGTCACCCGCTCGCCGCGCCTCGGCGCGCGCGTGGTGACTATAACCCAAGAAATGATGAGTGAGACTTTCGCCATCCGCGAGGTCCTTGAGGGCTTGGCGGCACGCGAGGCAGCCGGACGGATCACCGATGCCCAAGTCGACGAACTCTACACAATGCTGCAAGCGCATGAAACACAGCTCAATCTAGGTTCAAGGGGCTATGTTCAGAATGGCGCTGACGAGGACTTTCATTTCGCAATCGTGCGCTATAGTGGGAGTTCGAGCCTCTTTCATCTCTTGTGCGACGAATACTACCAGTTGATCCGCCTTTATCGCTTTCAGCACGCCATCGTCAGCGGCCGAGCACAGCGCGCCTTCATCGAACACCAGCGTATCGCCGCCGCGATTGCTGATCGTGACGCGGATCTGGCGGAAATGTTGATGCGCAGGCATATCCAAGCCTCACGCGCCAACATGGAGAAGGCGCTGCGGGCCCGTGAGGAACAAGAGGCGGCGAGCGTGTCGACACGTCGACGTCGCAAGAGCTGATGTGGAGAGCGTCAGTGTGAGGGCGCGAGATAAACGCGCCCATCCATAAGACGCCGTGCGGTACGATAGACGACAGCCTCGGTAACTTCGAAGGTGTTGTCCTGCTTTCTCACAGTGGCTGATACCGGCAATATCCCGGACGCGTGGGCGATCCGTACATCAGCGCCCGGCTCTGATATCCGCGCCAGTTGATGCGCGATCGTGCCGGGAAGCTTGACCGCGGCAGCAAGGCACATCGCACCTGTCAGCGGTGTCGCCTTGTGCGGCTGGCCCGTCGAGACCATGCGGGTCACGATATCGCATGACTCATCGGAAGGTCTGGACAGCAGCGCGACAAGCGGAAGATTTTTCAACTTGGTCCGTGCTTCGACCTCTGACGGGACCAGCCCCATGGCAACGGCCGCGGCGCTGCGAATATCCTCGAATGTCTGGATTAGAGAGGCGTTCGCGGCTAGATCCGCGGGGGCCTCATCTCCCCTCAGCCCCAGTTCGGTCGCCGCAACGAAAACCACGGGGTTCGAGACGTCGAGCAGTGTTACCGGCAAACGAGGATACCCGGAAATGTCGAGCCGATCGACAGCCTCGCCTGTCGGAAAGAGCCTGCCCGTTGCGGCGCCGCCCGGCTGTTGAAAGGCAAGCCTGATAGGTGCGCCGGTACCTGACACGCCCTGTATCGCGAAGTCCCCCTCGATCGCCGCGCGACCGTCTAGAACCTCGAAGTCTGCAACGATGATCTTTCCTGTATTGGTGTTGTGGATGCGAACCGTCGCCCTTCCCTTGTGTGGAGCGATCAAGCCTTCATCGACAGCAAACGGGCCGATTGCAGCGGAAATATTGCCGCAGTTGCCGCGATAACCGACCGCCGTATCCCCTATGCCAACCTGCGCGAATGTGTAGTCGACATCAGCATCAGCGCGGGTCGCGGGGCCAACGACAGCCACCTTCGAGAGCGACGATAGCCCTCCGCCCATACCATTGAGCTGCCGGCCGTTGGGATCCGGGCTCCCGAGCGCTCTCAGAAAGACATCCGACCAGGCCGCGCGTTGACCGTCGGAATGAAGCGGCGGCAGATCACGCGCGTGAAAAACCAGCGCCTTGCTTGTACCACCGCGCATGAAGGCGACAGGCAGGGAAATGGGAGCGGCCATAATTGTCTACAAATGCCTTCAAAAACATGCCAACCATCATCATTGATAGGGAATATCGCAGATTTTGTCGACTCTTTGATCAGCAACCGCCTTGCCAGGATGCTATCGCGTCGTCCTGCCGGCCGACATGATACGCATCGCGCCGCGCCACAGAACTGTGACGCGGCGCGCGGCTTTCGAATTTGAAGAGCCCGGGCGGCGGCTCTCCTCGCCGGCCTGCTCCATTGCAGGCCCATCCCCCTTGCGGAACCCTTGAGGTTCCGCAAGGTCCCTCAACCGCGAGCCGTGCTGGGAAGGATCGGCAGCGGCTCGGCCCGGCCGACGATAAAGGCGTAGGAGAACGCCCCGAGAACTGCAAAGCCCGCCGCCACCGCGAAGGACGGCGTGTAATCGCCATGGAACTTGTCGAGCAGGAAGCCGAACATGAAGGGACTGACAATGCCGGCAATATTTGACGCGAAGTTCTGGATACCGCCGATCGAAGCGACATGGTGCGAGCTTGGCGCCACGTCGGCTGGCAGCGACCAGATGCCTGTCGCGGCGACAGCAAGGCTGCTGTAGGAAATGGCGAGAAAGAACAGGGCCATATAGATCGAGGACGCAAAAGCGGCCGGCAGGATGGCCGCTCCACCCAGGAGCCCGCCCACCATAACGACTTTGCGCACCACGGTGACATTCGCACCGCCACGGATGAGGCGATCGGCGTAGGCACCGGCGGTCCACGCTGTCACGACCGCGGCGAGCCCCGGCAGCATGCCCAACGTGCCAAGTTGCGTCAGGTTGAGCCCCCGGGCGTTCCTGAGATAGTCGGGAAACCACGTCAGGAAGAAATAGATGACGAAGTTCAGGCAGAAGAAGCCGAGCATCATCCCCCAGACCGTGCGGTAGCGGAACAGTTGCGACCAGCGGATCTTGACGGCCTCGCTGTCGTCATTGGCCTCCGTGCGACTGCCGTTCTCCGCGATATACTGGCGCTCCAGATCATTGGCCGCGGAATGCTCGGTGGGATCGCGATAATACCAATACCACACACCCGCCCAAACGAGACCAACCACACCCAGCACGACGAAGGAATAATGCCAGGTGGTCAAGGCAATCAGGCTCGTCACGATCGGAAGCGACAACACCGTGCCGACGCGCGAACCGGAATCGATTACCGCGGTCGCGAATGCACGCTCTCCCACCGGGAACCAGCGCGAGGCCGCCTTCGTGGCACTGGGATAGGCCGGTGCCTCGCCGGCCCCTAGCATGAAGCGGAAGCCGAAGAACCCCCAGAAGCCGCGGGCGAGAGGCGTCAGCGCGGTGAAGATCGACCACCAGATGGCCGCGAGGGTGAAGGCCCGGCGTGACCCGACCTTGTCCGTGAACCAGCCGGCCAGTAGCATCATACCGTCGTAGGCCCAGAAGAACGCCCCGAGGATCAGGCCTTTTTCCGTATTCGAGAGGTTGAGCTGGAGCTCAGCGTCGATATAGGGCAAGGCCACACTCATGTTGGCCCTGTCGAGATAGTTGATGACGAGCCCAAAGAAACACAGCGTCAACATGACGTAGCGTATCTTTGTGGCGCCGACCGGCGCTTTGGCGCTGCCCCTGGTGGGTGCGACATGCTTCATGGGAAGCTCCCTTGAGTATTTCCTAGACCCTCGACAGCTCTGCGTGACCAGTCCATGCCGATCACGCGCGATGTCTTGCAACGAGGGAATTGATGTGGCTCGAAGGCTAGAAATGTATCTGGCGGAAGCCATCAGGCTCCAAAACGATAGTCCTTCAGGCTGGCAGGCTTCATTTCGATCGAGAAGCCGGGCGCCTTCGGCGGCATATAAGCGGCGTCACGAATGACGCATGGCTCCTTGAAGTGCTCGTGCAGATGATCGACATATTCAATGACGCGACCCTCGCGGGTGCCGGAGACACAGACGAAGTCGATCATCGACAAGTGCTGGACATATTCACACAAGCCGACACCGCCCGCGTGCGGACAAACGGGCAAGCCATATTTGGCGGCCATCAGCAGAATAGCCAGGATTTCGTTGACCCCGCCGAGACGGCAGGAGTCTATCTGCACGACATCGATTGCGCCACGCATGATGAACTGTTTGAACATGATGCGGTTTTGGCACATTTCGCCGGTCGCGACCTTGACCGGCTCGACGCCTTCGCGAATTTTCCGGTGGCCCTCAATATCGTCTGGGCTTGTCGGCTCCTCGATGAACCAGGGCTCGGCAAAAGCCAACTGGCGCACGTGTTCGATAGCCTCGCCGACCTCCCAGACCTGGTTGGCATCGATCATCAGTTGCCGGTCCGGTCCGATGACCTCCCGCGCGATGCGCAGGCGACGTTTGTCATCCTCGAGGTCCCGCCCGACCTTCAGCTTCACGTGGTTGAAGCCCTGGTCGACGGCCTCCTGGCACAACCGCCGCAGCTTGTCGTCGTCATAGCCGAGCCAGCCAGCCGAAGTGGTGTAGCAGGGGTAGCCCTCACGCTCCAGAACAGCGATCCGCTCGGCTTTGCCAACTTCCTTCTCGCGAAGCATGGCCAAGGCTTCGTCGGCCGTGATGCAATCGGTGAGGTAGCGGAAATCGATTGCCCTGACGAATTCTTCCGGTGTCATATCGCTGACGAGACGCCAGACCGGCTTGCCCGCCATCTTGGCGAGCAGATCCCACACCGCATTGACCACCGCGCCCGTTGCGAGATGGATAGCGCCCTTGTCCGGGCCGATCCAGCGCAGCTGGCTGTCGGATGTGACGTGACGCCAGAAAGCGCCGAGATCCGCGCGCACATCTTCAAGCGACAATCCAACGACGAGATGTGCCATTGCCTTGATGGCGGCACAGCAAATCTCGTTACCCCGGCCGATCGTGAACGTCAGCCCGTGGCCCTGGAGCTCGGGCTGGTCCGTCTTAAGAATAACGTAAGCTGCCGAATAATCCGGATCCGGGTTCATCGCATCCGACCCGTCGAGATGCTGGGAGGTCGGAAAGCGAAGATCGATCACCTCGATGTCGACGATCTTGGTCATGACGAGTTCTCCGATGCGGCGCCGGGCACGCCGATCACGCACGCAAAACAAGGCTCCCGACCATCATCAACCGCGCCCTGACAGACGGCATCGCGATGATGAAAACGCGCTTCTCGCTCAGGTGCACAGTACCGCCTCCCTGACAATCACGCATCGTCGTCGTTGACGGATCAAATATGAACATTGTATTCATATGTCAATAAAAGACCGCGCCACTGCGCGAAGGGGGGATTGTGGATTGACGAGCGCTACGGACGATTTGACCAAGACGATGGGCCGCGAGGAGCTCTATCGCGCTCCGGCGCTCGACAAGGGCCTCGACATTCTGGAACTGCTGGCAGCGCGCTCCGACGCCCTGACCCGCGCGGAAATCGTAAAGGAGCTGGGCCGCGGCGCGAGTGAAATCTATCGGATGCTCGAGCGGCTGGTCGCGCGCGGATATGTCTACCGATCGGCCGAGGGGGATCGGTTCTCCCTGAGCATGAAACTATTCGTGCTTGGCCAGCACCATCCGCCATTGCGACGCCTCACGTCACGCGCGGTGCCCATGATGGACACTTTCGCCGTGGAGGCCGGCCAATCGTGCCATCTCGTGGTGCGCGAGCGTGATGCCGCCGTCGTCGTGGCCAATGCAGCCGCGTCGGGCGACTGGGTGTTCACCGTTCGCGTCGGCACCCCGATCGATCTGCTGGCGACGAGTTCCGGCCAGCTTTTCCTTGCCTTTCAGGATGACCAATCCCGATCTGAGCTTTTTGCCCACTGGAGGGGGACGGAAAAGGAGCAGGCGCTTCGCCAGCTTGAACCGGTGCTGGCCGAATATCACCAGGCTGGCTATCGCATCGACAAGAGCCAGCAGATATTCGGTGTGAGCGATATCAGCGTGCCCATCCTTTCAACGGAAGGTCACGCGATCGCTGTACTGACCTGCCCGTATATCCAGCGGATGGGCGAGGAGCCTGTCGATCTGCAGCGCACGCTTGGGCTGCTACAGCGCGTAGCGCGCGAGCTGAGGGTATAGAAGAAGATCGGGCGGGAGGTGAGGAATTTCCAGCCGCAGGCTCCTGATACATCCGCCCGCCCCTCGTCGCCGACACCTGAACGAAACCGTCCGCTTCAGGCGCCGCCCTGATCCGCCGCGCAGAGCATGATCATCTCGACCTTGAGATCGGGGCTCGCCAGTTTGGCCTCGAAACAGGCACGGGCCGGAGGCGTGACGTCTGAGACCCACGCGTCCCATACCGCATTCACCGCGTCTTTGTCGTTCATATCGGCGACGATGATGGCCACGAACAGCAGCTTGTCCTTCCCGCTGCCGATCTCGGCCAGTCGGCCGTCAGCCTTCGCGAAAAGCTGGCGCGCCTGGTCCGCCGCGGGCAGCGTTCCGTCGTAGGGCGCCTGAGGCGTGACCGCGAAATATCCAACGCCATTGTGGGTGACGGCAATGCTCGCTCGCGCACCGATGCCAAAATGCTGGACAAGGCTGGATACGTCGCTTTTCGTGGTCATCGTCTTCCTCTTACATCAGGCCGACACGCAACGCCCTGCCTGTCCGCATTCTCGTAGCTCAGGACCAAGGCGGCCTCAAGCCTCACCAAGGAAGACCACTCGGGCTGATCCCTTCAACGCGCGCGATTGCCATAGCCGAGCTTGCCAGACAACTCGCGCGCGCCCTCGACGACGATCTCTGCCAGGCGCAGTTGCTGCTCCTCATCAAAGCGATATTTGGGAATAGCGATATTGAGAACGGTTGCAACCTTGCCGTTGAAATCATAGGCCGCAGCCGCAACGCCACAGGACTCGAGCTCGTTCTCTTCAAAATTGAGCGCGTAGCCGGTGTGTCGAATCCGGGCGATCTCAACGGCCATCGTCTCGGGATCGACAATCGTGAATTCCGTATATCGCTCGAGGGGCGCCGCCAGAAGGGGACGCACCTCGCTGTCAGGAAGAAACGCCAGGAAGATCTTGCCGACCGCGGTGGAATGGGCGGGCACTGCCTTGCCGCGCCACGTATAGTGTACCACGGTTCGCGTCCCCAGGACCTGCTCTACCATAACGGCTTCCTGGCCGTTCCAGAGGGCAAGGCTGACCGTTTCGCCCGTCGTATTGGCGATGCGTTCCAGCACAGGCCGGCCGATGGCGATAACATCCATCGCACCCAGCATCGGCCCGGCGAGCGCGACGACCCCTAGCCCCAGGCTGATGCGCCCGTGGGCCGCGTCGCGTTGGATGAAATGGTGGTTCTCAAGGGTCCGGAGAAGACGGGAAACCGTACTCTTGTGCAGGCCGATCCGCCGCGCCAGTTCGTTGACGCCCAGCGGCTCGACGCTCGTGGCGAGGGTCTTCAGCACGACCAGAGCATGATCGACTGCCGCGATGCTCTGGAACCCGCCAGGCGCCTCCGCGCTCCCTCGATTCAAGCTGCCCTCCATGAACGCCTCTCTTTTTTGCATGGCAGCGCCAAAGTCACATTGACATTCATTTTAGCTGTAGTTTAGATTTATTGAAGACGCAACACTGTTGCGACAGTCGCAACACTTAAAGATACTACTGCAGCATCCGAGGATCTGCTAATAAATTAGCGTAAGACGGGGTCCAGTTTCTTCGCTGTGCAGCCGGACGGATAAGTCCGGCCTCTTTTCCCGTGCCCAGAAGCGAGTTCAGACCTAACGACAGCTTCTGTTTTTGGCGTATTTCGTTCACTGCGTGAGTATATCGTCGCTTCATAGCAACGATAAGCATTTCGTTACGCTCATACCGTGCCCGACGCGAGACTCATAACGATCGCGTCGAGGTGATTACTTCCGGTCTGCCGGATCAGGCATCCGGATCATGCCGTGTGACAACCAGCCAGCCGACGAGAGAGATAACGCTCGATGGATCTCTTATTGCAGGTCATCACCAACGGATTGACGGTAGGAGGGACCTATGCGCTGGGTGCTATCGGCGTATCCCTTGTATTCGGCGTTCTGAATATTATCAATTTCGGTCAAGGAGCTTCCTATACCGTCGCGGCCTATATTGCGATGGTCCTCATGGTGAGTGCGGGCGCACCCGTTGTGCTCGCGTTTGCAGGCGGCATTGTCGCAGCTTTCATTGTCGGCTGGATTATCGAGCGCATCGCCGTGCGGCCCCTCAGGGACCAACCGTTGCTGATGTCCTTGATCACGACCATGGGCCTCGGGCTCATCATCGAGAACCTGGCCCATTTCATTTTTGGTCCGCAAACGCAGCCGCTTTCCCCGACGCTCACGGCGCACGTCTTCCAGCTCGGCATGATCACCGTCAGCACCTGGGAACTCGTGACGCTCGCGGTCGTCGTCGCAGCGATCGCTTGCCTGCACTATGTGCTGCACCATACGGATTTCGGCACTGCGGTCCGGGCCGTCGCCGAGGACAGGCGTGCCGCGCAACTCCTTGGCATCGACGTCGATCGCCTGATCGTGGTGTCCTTCTGCATTGCCTCTGCGATGGGTGGCGCGGCAGGCGTGCTCGGCGCGGCGCTCTACAATTCAATTTATCCCACCATGGGCTCGCTCAGCATGACGAAGGCCTTTGCTGCCTCCGTGTTGGGCGGGATGGAGCAGATCGCAGGCGCAATCGTCGGCGGCCTCCTGCTCGGAATCGCGGAATCCGTCACCAGCGTCTATTTCTCCTCCGCTTGGCGCGACGCCATCGCCTTCGGGCTTCTCGTGGCGGTCCTGGTCGTCAAGCCGACGGGATTGCTCGGCCGGCGCGGGCTCGACAAGGTCGAGCGCACAAATCTCAGCATTTTCCCGCTTCCCCCCGTGCCCAAACTTGATCTGCGGCAGCCCCTGCTGGTGCTGCCGATCGTCATCGCAGCGGCATTGCCGCTGGTCGTCACGGACGCGTATTACCTGCGCGTTCTCACCATCATGGCGATGTCCGGCACGATCGCCCTCAGCCTCAACCTCATCGCGGGCTTCGCCGGGCTCATCTCCCTGGGGCATGCGGCCTTCTACGGCTTCGGCGCCTATGCCACAGCCATCCTGAGCACGCGATACGGCGTGCCGACCTGGATCAGCATGGGGCTTGCCATCGCCGCGACAGGACTTTTCGGCGCGGTCTTCGCCTGGCCGATGATGCGCCTGCGCGGTCACTACGTCGCCATGGGAACATTCGGATTATCCGGCGTCGTCTGGATGATCATGCTGAACTGGATTGATCTCACACGCGGCCCGATGGGTATTCGCGCCATCCCTGCACCCAGCTTCTTCGGAAGCGAGCTGCACGGCGTCGGCTTTTACTACCTTATACTGGCCATTCTGGTTATCTCGACCTTTGTCGTCCTCGCCCTGCTGAATTCACCGTTCGGCCGCGCCCTGCGCGCCATGCGTGACGATGAACTGGGCATGGCGAGCGTGGGTGTCGATCCGCGCGTCGTTAAGGCGAAAGTGTTCATCGTTTCTGCGGCGATCGCAGGCGCGGCCGGCGCGTTCTGGGCGCACTACATCAGCTTCATCAGCCCGGACAGCTTCACCCCGGTGGTCTCCATCTCCTATCTCGCCATGGTGGTGCTGGGAGGCCTCGGCAGCGTGCCCGGCGCCATATTCGGCGGGGCTGTCCTGGCCGCGCTTCCCGAACTCCTTCGCTTCGCTTCCGAATACAGGCTCGCGATCTACGGACTGATCATGGTCCTCATCATTCTCTTCCGGCCGCAGGGCCTGCTCGGCCGGCGTCATGACGCCCCCACGCGCAAGGCGCCCGTGGCGCGCGGCGCAGTCGTGAAGGAGGTCGGTTGATGGAAAACGCCCTCCTCGCGGTCACGGATCTCAGCCGCCGCTTTGGTGGACTGACGGCGGTCGATGGCCTGAGCTTCCACGTCGATGACGGCGAGATCGTCAGCATCATCGGCCCCAACGGCGCCGGCAAGACGACCGCATTCAATCTGATCACCTGCATCTATCCGCCCTCCGCAGGCGCGATTTCCTTCGACGGTTCGAGCCTTGTCGGACTTCCGTTGCATCGTATCGCCGCAGCCGGCATAGGCCGCACATTCCAGAACCTTCGCGTCTTCGCCAATCTGACCGCACGCGAGAATATACTCGTCGGGTTGACCCGGCAGGCGCGGGCCTCGTTTCTGGAAACACTTTTCCACGGCAGACGCGTACGCGCTGAGGAAAGGCTGCTGGCGGCGGAGGCCAATCGCCTCATCGCCTTGCTCGATCTCGGCCCTGTGGCGGACCAGCTGGTGCGCAACCTGCCCTACGGTGACCAGCGGCGGGTCGAGATCGCGCGCGCCATGGCGACCAATCCTCGAATCCTTCTGCTCGACGAGCCCGCCGCCGGCATGACGCCGCCGGAAATCGAAGACCTGAACGCGCTGATCCGTCGTCTGCGGGACGAACTCGGAAAGACCGTGCTCATGGTCGAACATCATATGAGCCTGGTGATGGAGATCTCGGATCGCATCATTGTCATGGACCAGGGGCGCAAGATCGCGGAAGGCACGCCGGACGAAGTCCGCAGCAACCCGCTGGTCATCAGCGCCTATCTCGGATCGGGAGTGGTCTAGCGATGCTGCTCGAAACGCGCGATCTTCACGTCTCCTACGGGCCCATCGTCGCCGTCCGCGGCGTGTCTCTCGCCATTCCCCAGGGCCACATTGTCTCGATCGTCGGCGCCAATGGAGCGGGCAAAAGCACGATCGTGCGCGCCATCTCCGGCGAGCTGGCGCCGGCGCGCGGCGAGATCGTCTATCGCGGGGCTTCCCTCTCGGGCATACCGGCCTTCCAGGTGGCGCGCCGGGGCATCGTGCAATGTCCCGAGGGGCGGCGCGTCTTTGCCGGCCTCTCTGTCATGGAAAACCTGCGTCTGGGCGCCTATGGACGGGGCCAGCTCGCGCAGGCCGCCGAGACCCTGGAGCGCATCTTCACCATCTTTCCGCGGCTCAAGGAACGGCGGACGCAGACCGCCGGCACCCTGTCCGGCGGCGAACAGCAGATGCTGGCCATCGGCCGGGCCATGATGGCCGCGCCGGACATCCTGCTTCTCGATGAACCCTCCCTCGGGTTGGCGCCCATCCTCGTTCAAACGATGTTCGAAGCGATCCGCGCCATCAATGCGGGCGGCACCTCGGTCCTGCTCATCGAGCAGAACGCCTTCATGGCTCTCAACGTTGCCCATTACGCCTATGTGCTCAGGACCGGGACGGTCGTGGCCGAGGGGCCGGGCATCGACCTTCTCAAGGATGAAGACACCATCCGTGCGTACCTCGGCTGACATTCCACTCCGAACGTCCGCACAAAACTGGAAATGACACGACAGATGGACACCACCCTTTCGATAGCGATCGACGTCGGCGGAACCTTCACCGATGTCGTGGGCATGACGGACGGCGGCGCGATGACCCTGATCAAGGTTCCGAGCACGCCTGCGAACCCCTCCCTTGGTGTTGTCGACGGCATGACGCGCCTGCTCGGTGGAACAGCCCTCACACCCGCCAATGTCACGCGTTTCATCCACGGCACCACTGTCGCGACCAATGCCGTGGTCGAACAGAAAGGCGCAATCACCGGACTCCTGACCACCGAAGGCTTCGAGGATGTGCTGGTCATCGGGCGCCAGAAGCGCTCCGAACTCTATAACCTCTTCATCGATGCCGAGACGCCTGGCTTCCTCGCCCCGCGCCGGCGGCGGATCGGCATCCGTGAACGCATCGCGGCCGACGGCTCCGTTCTCAAGTCCCTTGATGAAGAAGGCGTGCGCGCGGCGGTGCGTGAACTGGTTGAAAGCCAGGGCGCCGAGGTCATCTCGGTCTGTTATCTGTTCTCCTTCCTTCATCCCGCCCATGAATTGCGGACGAAGGCCATCATCAACGAGATGTATCCGCATCTGCCGGTTTCACTGTCCTCGGCCATCGATCCCACCTTTCGCGAATATGAGCGAACACTGGTGACGACTTTCGATGCCTATGTCCGCCCGAAGGTTGCCAACTATATCGATGCCTTGGAAGGCAAGCTCACGGAGACGGGCGTGCCGGCGCGGCTCGAAATCATGCAGTCCCGTGGCGGCATCGCGGCGGCGCGCACGGCGGTGGAGCGACCGGTCAGCCTCCTGCGCTCGGGGCCGGCCGCTGGCGTCGTCGCCGCGCAGATGGTGGGGGAGCTGTGCGGTGAGAAGAACCTGATCTCCAACGACATCGGCGGCACCACAGCCGACATCGGCCTCGTGGTCGACGGCAAGCCGCTGACCTCGGCGGAAGGCAAGGTGCTCAAATATCCCCTGCGTATTCCCATGCTCGATGTCGTCTCGATTGGCGCCGGCGGTGGCAGCATCGCCTGGCTCGACGAGGCGTCCAGCCTGCATGTCGGCCCGCAGAGCGCCGGCTCCGTGCCGGGACCGGCCTGCTATGGCCAGGGGGGCACCGAACCGACGGTGACCGATGCCTCGATCGTGCTCGGCTATCTCAATGCAGATTACTTCGCCGGCGGCCATGTCAAACTCGATGCTTCAGCTTCTCATCGCGTCATCGAGGCGATGGGCGCGAGGCTCGCCATGAGCAAGGTCCGCGTGGCACATGGCATCCACACCATCCTCAACAACCGCATGGCCGACGAGATCCGCCTGCTCACGATCGCCAGGGGCTATGATCCGCGGGAATTCGCCTTGATCGTGCTGGGCGGTGCCGGCCCATTACACGGCAGTGCGCTGGCGCGTGCGTTGCGCATCCCGCGCGTCATCGTGCCCTTCGCCCCCGGCGTTCTCTCGGCATTCGGCCTCCTCGTGTCCGACATCGAGCACGATCATACCGCTTCATTCCGCCAGTCAGCGACAGGGCTCCCCCTCGCGGAACTGGCGGAAGCCTTCGACAGGCTGGACCGCGCCGGGCGGGAACGCATGCGGCAGGAGAATATCGCCGATACACGCGTGGGCGTGCGCCGTTATGCCGAGATGCGCTACGTCGGCCAGTCCTACGAGCTGGAGATCCCCATTACCGAGGCCTTCGACGACGCACTGATCAGCAGCCTCGTCGCCGCCTTCCACGAGCACCACGAGCGGGTTTATCGGCAACGCAACCCCGCGGCCGCCGTGGAATTCGTCAATCTGCGCACTGTGCATTTCGCGACTGTGCCGAAGGTCCGCCTCGAACCGCCAAAGCCCGGCCCATCCTGGGAGAAGGCGCAGCACGGAACGCGCTCGGTCTACCTGAGCGATCACGATCGTCACGTCGATATCCCGGTCTATCGTCGCGATCAGTTGCCGATAGGCACCAAGCAGGCCGGGCCGTTCATCGTCGAACAGCTGGATAGCACCACCGTCGTGCTGCCGGGTGAGACCGCCTTCGTCGAACCCAACGGCAATATCATCGTGGAGATGCCGGCCGATGCGTGATCGGGCGCCTGAACCCTGGACCCTCGGACCGGTGATCATCACCGGCGGCACGGGCCATGTGGGTCTTGCTATCGCCGAGGCTTTTGTCGCGGCCGGCGCGACCACCATCGCCATCGGCTCGACCGAGACCCGCGCCACGGCGGCGGGTGCGCGGCTCGCGTCCCTCGGCGATGGGCATGGCATTGCCGCTGATATGAGCGATCCAAACACCGTGAGCCGGGTGCTCGACGGCATCGCCGAACGCTTCGGTACCCCGGCGGTGCTGGTCAACGGCGCCGGCATCAACTTCAACCGGATGATCCGCGACATCACGGAGGATGAGTTCGACCGCCTCTTCCGGGTGAACGTCAAGGCGATGCTTTTCACGAGCCGCGACGCCTGCGAGCGCATGGCGAAGGCTGGCATCCGCGGCCGCGTCGTCAACATCACCTCCGGCAACTATCGCTATGCCCGCCCGGACGCGGCGCTTTACAGCGCCACGAAAGCCGCCATGGAGATGCTCACGCGCGGGCTCGCGTTGGAATACGGCGCTTTCGGCATTGCCATCAACGCGGTTGCTCCGGGACTGGTCGATCGGCCGGGCTTCACCGATCCAGCCTTCCTGAAGGTCGCTGACTACTATCGCAGCCAGAGTGCAAACCACGTGCTGGCGACGCCCGAGGCGGTAGCCGGCGCCGTAATGTTTCTCGCTTCCGCGGGCGCCGCGGCCATCGCCGGCGACACCATCGTTATCGATGGCGGTTTCTCGGCCGGCCGCCTCGATTTTCCGCGGCGTTCATCCTGAAGGATCCGGAATGATGCTCAACACCATCGAAGCCCGCAGCGACAGCATGGCGATCGATCCCATAACCTTGGAGGTGATCCGCAACCGCCTCGATGTCGTCGCCGCGGAGATGGAAGGCACGCTGATCCGCAGCGCCTTTTCCGTCGTCCTGAAGGAGGGGGCCGACTGCTCATGCGCCTTGTTCACCGTGAGCGGCGACACCATGGCCCAGTCGGTCGCGCTGCCGCAGCACCTCGGGGTACTGGCCGCCACGGTGAAGTCGCTGCTGCGCGCCTTTCCTCCGGAAACCATGGAGGAAGGCGACGTCTACATCATGAACGACCCGTATGATGGAGGCACGCATCTGCCCGACATCACCGCGCTGACGCCGGTGTTTTCGTCAGGGCGCTGCGTCGCGATGGCGGCCTCCATGGCGCATCATTCAGACCTCGGCGGCATGGCGATCGGCAGCCTGCCGCCTGATGCCACCGAGCTTTTCCAGGAGGGTATCGTTCTGCCGCCGGTCAAGCTGATCGCGCGGGGCGTATTCGACGAGCAGATCCGCGGCATCCTGCTCAAAAACGTGCGCATGCCAGCCTTCCTGGAAGCGGACCTCGGCGCCCAGTTCGCCTCGATCAAGATCGGCGCGGCGCGCTTCGCCGAGATCTGCGAGGAGTTCGGCGAGGACACCGTGCTCGCCTATATCGATGAGCTGATGGACCGCTCGGAGGCGCTGACCCGCGCCCGCATCGCCGAGATTCCGGACGGCAGCTATACCTTCATCGACTACATCGACAACGATGGGATCGTGCTCGACAAGCGCGTCAAGATCCAGGCCACCCTGACCATCAGGGGCTCCGACATCCATGTCGACTTCGCGGGCACGGATCCGCAGGTCGCGGGCGCCGCCAACGCGGCATTTTCTCATGCCGCCTGCGTCACCTATTACTGCGTGCGCTGTATCACCGACCCGCGCCTGCCCAACAATGCCGGCTGCTTCCGTCCGATCAGTGTCAGTTTGCCAGAGGGCACGCTGGTCAATCCGCGCCATCCCGCCCCCGTCAACGCCCGCACCATGACGGTCTGCCGCATGACGGACGTCATTTTCGGCTGTCTGGCCCAGGCGGCGCCAGACCGGGTCCGCGCCTCCTCCAGCGGCATGCAGGGAGTCAGCTTCTCAGGACGACGCGCCACCGATGGCCGCGCCTATGTCTATCTCGAGCTGTTCTGCGGTGGCATGGGTGCGCGGCCGACGAAGGACGGGGTGGACTACATCGAGACTGACATCACCAACATGATGAACGCGCCGACCGAGGCGGTGGAGCTCGAATATCCGCTGCGCATCCATTCCATGCGGCTGAAGACCGACTCCGGCGGCGCGGGTCTGCATCGCGGCGGTCTCGGTATGTGCAAGATCTTCGAGGTGGTCGAAGGGCCCCTTGAAGTCACCCATCGCGGTGATCGCCATTTCTCGCGCCCCTGGGGCCTGAAAGGCGGTAAGCCCGCCATGCCCTGGTCTTCCGTCATCAAGCGCACCGACGGCAGTGAGCACAAAGTGCCCGCGCGCGAGCGCTTCACACTGCGCACCGGCGACATCCTGGTCTCGGACACGGCGGGCGGAGGCGGCTATGGTGATCCCTTGAGCCGCCCTGCCGCGCGCGTCGCCAATGACGTGGCCGAGGGGCAGATCTCCCTCTCTGCCGCGCAGACAGACTATGGCGTCGTCCTTGATGCGGCGCTCCACATCGATGTCACCGCGACTGACGCGCTGCGGGCGCAACTGGCAACCGAACGCGGAGCTATCACCTGGACCTTCGATCGCGGCGAGGATGGCCGCGACTGACCATGCGGGCCAATCACAAACAAGGTAACGACAGGAGCAAGATATGACCGACCTTTCCACGACGGCGGCGGCTGACATCCAGGTCAGCGAGCGCTTGCAAAGCATTCGCGTCAAGACGGACTATCTCGGCAATTATCAGAGCGTCAATCGTGTCCGCGACCTCCCGCCGATCTATGTCGACGAGCCGGTCGAGCTCGGCGGCAAGGACAGCGGCCCGACGCCGCTCGAAATGACCCTGTGCGCGCTGAACTCCTGCACCGCCATGATCATGAACATCCTGCGCAAGGAGATGAAGTTCGAGATCACCGGCGTGCGCCTCGAAGCTGTCGCCCAGCACGACGTGCGCCGCGCAGAGATGCGGCGCACGGGCAAGTTGTTCTCGCAGGTCGAGCCCATTGCGTACCACTATCACAAGATTGATCAGAAGGTTTTTATGAAGACGCCGGAATCTGACGAGCGTCTCGCCAAGTTCCGCTCCGAAGTCGAGCGGCTTTGCCCGCTTTATCATCTGATGACTGACGCGAAGGTCAACATCGTTTCGGAATGGGTACGTGAATAGTTCTGCGTTTAGACGAAGAAGAATACAGTCGATATGTTCCAGACATCATAACAGGCTGGCGCATCGCGCCTCGCCATCAGAAGGGGACCTGACATGTCGCTTACGAGACGAAATATTGTAAAGCTCGCGACGGCCGGTGCAGCGGCAGGCCTTTTACCTGCCGCGACCTTCGCGCAGGGCACAAAGAAGACGCTGACACTTGGACTCTCCGCGCCAATCACAGGAAATCAGGCGCAATATGGCGAGGACATCAAGCGCGGCGCGGAACTCGCGATCGCCGAACTCAACGCGAAGAATACCGTCCCGGACATCAGCTTCCAGCTAGCCGTCGAGGACTCCAAGGGCGACCCGCAGGAAGCGGCCAATGTCGCGCAGAAATTCGCCGCGCGCGGCGACATCACCGCGGTCATTGGCGATTTCTCGAGCACCGCCTCTCTGGCGGCGGCGCCCATCTATCAGCGCGCCGGCATCATCATGATTACGCCGACAGCCTCGCATCCCGATATTACCAAGACTGGCAATTTCATCTTCCGGAATACGCCCATCGCGGCCACCGAGGCCGATGCCACGACGGACTGGGGCACCAAGGACCTTGGTTTCAAGAAGATCGCCATCGTCGGCCGCAACGATGACTATGGCCGCGTCTACGGCGAGCTGTTCAAGAAACGCGCGGTCGCCAATGGGGCGACGGTTGTCGGCGAGGACTATATCAACGCCGAGACACCGGATCTGAAGCCGACGATCACCAGCCTGCGCGCGCGCCAGCCTGAATGCGTGCTGCTGGCGCTGTTCCAGGTGGAGGCCGCGCTTCTTTTCCGGCAATCCCGCGAGATGAATTTCCGCCCCACGTTCATGTCGGGTGCCGGCCTGTTCAACCCACAGGTCATCAGCCTCGCGCGAGAAGCCGCGAACGGGCTCCTGCTCGTCTCGACCTATCATCCGGCCTCCGATCGCGCAGAGGTGAAAAGCTTTGTTGATCTTTTCAAATCGAAGTATTCAATTGTCCCAAGCAAATTCTCCGCCCATGCATTCGACGCCGTGAGCCTGATCGCGAATGCGGTGAAAACGGCGGGCTCGCCCAATACGACGCGCATACGGGATGCACTTGCCGCGACCAAGGATTTCGCCGGCGTGACAGGCGTCATCTCCATCGATCCTGATCGCGAGATCATCCTCGCCCTGCAACGCGTCATGGTGAAGAACGAGGAGTTCGTGCCCTGGGTGAAGTCCTGACCATGGCCAGGACAGAGCGCCCCGTCGCCATCGTGACGGGTGCGGCCCAAGGCATGGGCCGCGCCCATCTGGAGGGGTTAAGCCGGGCGGGCTTCCGGGTCGCATGCGTGGATCACGCCGCTGAAGCGCTCGACGCCGTTGTCGAGGACTTGCGTCTTGAGGCTCCTGATCTTCTCTCGGCCCTGGTGGACGTGACATCGGAGGAGGCGGTTGAGCACAGCTTCGCCCGCCTCATCACGGAAGCTGGCCGCTGCGATGTGCTCGTCAATAACGCCGGCGGCGCCGCGACGGGCAAGGGCCTCGCGGACATGACGCTCGGTGAGTTCGAGGCGGAACTCCGCCTCAATCTCACCAGCCAGTTCCTCTGCATTCGCGCCGTGCTGCCGGCCATGAAACGGCAGGGGGCTGGCAGCATCGTCAATATCGCCTCGACTTCGGTCTTCAGCGGTATCACGGCCGCGCTTCACCGGCCGCCCCTGCCAGCCAATCTCGTCGGCTATGTCGCGGCCAAGGGTGGCGTCGTCGGCCTAACGCGGGCACTGGCACGGGAGCTCGGCCCGACAGGAATCCGCGTCAATGCTGTCGCGCCCGGCTTTACGCCGACGCCGCGCGTCAAGGCGACATTTCCTGCAGAGGCGGTCGCGCGCATGGTCAGCGACCAGGCCTTTGCGCGTGTGCAGGAGCCCGATGACGCCACGGGCGCCGTCATTTTCCTCGCCTCGTCCGCATCACGTTTCGTGACGGGCCAGGTCATCCGCGTCGATGGCGGAGGGAGCATGGGATGAAGGGACTATTGGACGGCAAGACGATCATCATCACGGGCGCAGGCTCCAATGTCGGCCGCGCTGCCGAGCACCTGTTCCTCACGCACGGCGCTCGCCTCGCGCTGGTTGATCGCGACGTAAGCCGCATCAGCACCACGTCGGCATCACCTTCGGACAGCCGTCTTGTCATCGCAGCCGACCTGACGGATGCCGCCGCTAATGAGCGCATGGTCGGGCAAGCCCTCGCGCGTTTCGGCAGGATCGATGGTCTTTGCAATACATTCGGGATCGATCCCCCCACAGCGAAGGGCACCCTCGACACGAGTGAAGCGGACTGGAACAGGATCATAGCGGTCAATCTGACGGCCGTATTCCTGGCCTGCCGCGCCGTGTTGCCGGCCATGCGCGCCGGCGGGGGCGGAAGCATCGTGAACATCGGCTCACAGGGCTCGTTGCTGACGCTTCCCGGCATGACCGCCTATGGCGTGTCAAAGGCCGGCGTTCTGCAGCTCACGCGCCAGATCGCCTCCGACCACGGCGCCGATGGCATCCGCGCCAATTGCATCTGCCCGAGCGGCTTGGAGCAGCCCTCCGTCGACCGTCTCCAGATCCTCACGGACGAGCAGTTGTCGCGTCGCGCGGATGTGATGAAGCGGCTCTCGCCCCTCGGCCGCGTGTGCACCCCGGAAGACGTCGCCAAGGCCATGCTGTTCTTCGTCAGCGATCTCTCATCCTTCACCACCGCCGCGGCGCTCCCCGTCGAAGGTGGCGGCACAGCGGTGATCCGCTTCTAGGACGATCCACTTCGGCCGGGTCGGAGTGGGCTCCAAAATATCGTTTTAACGCATGATCGCTCCGAAAGCCGACCGGCGTCTCGGGATCATGCCGCAGCACCGGGAAGGCGTCACCATGCGTTGGGGACTGATAGGTGCGGGCGCCCATGCCCTGCAGAAGATCGCGCCTGCGTTGAGAAGCACAAAGGGCGCAAGCCTCAGGGGCGCGCTTGGCAGCACGCCGGACAAGTCCGCGCGTTTTGCGGCCGAGGCGGGAGGCGTCGCCTATCCCTCGCTGGAGGCGATGCTCGGAGATGACGAGGTTGATGCCGTCTTCATCGCCACGCCCAACGATCAGCACCGCGAACAAACCGAGAAGGCCGCCGCCGCAGGCAAGCATATTCTCGTCGAAAAGCCCATGGCGCTGACCGAGGGGGATTGCCGCGCGATGATCGCCGCATGCGAGCGCGCCGGTGTGGCGCTTGGCATCGGCTTCCAGCAGCGCCATGCGCCGGTGCATCGCGCCTTGCGCGAACTCATCGCCTCCGGCCAGCTCGGCGATATCATGCTGGTGCGCGGCGAGTGGCACACGGCCTACGGCCCGTGGACGAACTGGCGCGCCGATCCGGCGAAATCAGGCTCCGATATTCTCGGCGCCGTCGGCGTGCATGTCTTCGATCTCCTCGGTTTCCTGGTCGGAGCCGATGTTTCGAAGACCGCTTCCATCGTCGATCGCGCGGCCGATACGGGCCTCGACCAGACCATCGCCGCCGCGCTGCGCTATGCGAATGGCACTATGGGGACGGTGACAATCACGCGGCGCGCCCGGGCCGCCCTCAACAGCGTGCATGTGCTGGGCACGAAGGGAGCGGCCAGCGGAATCGGCACCCTCGGGATGGCACCGACCGGGCATCTCGAGATCACGCGTGAGGGGCACACCGAGACACGCGAGTTCCCGGTCGTCGATCTTTATGCCGCACAATTCGAAGCCTTTGCCGAAGCGGTCGCGGCGGGGCGCTCCCCCTCGGCGAGTGGCGCCGATGGGCTGAAATCTGTCGCGCTGACGGCACAGCTTCTGAAGGCGTGAGACCATGGCGACGCGCTACACCGCCAGCCACTGGGGGCTCTATGAGATCGAGCGGAAGGGCGACGGCAGGCCCCGGCTGCGACCCTTCAGCGGTGATCCGGACCCGTCTCCCATCGGCCTCGACCAGTTGGGGAGTTCCGTCACGCGGCTGCGCGTCGCGCGGCCAGCCGTACGCCGTTCCTTTCTGGAGCAGGGTCCTGGTGCTCAACCCGATCGGCGCGGCCGCGAGCCTTTTGTCGAAGTGTCCTGGGAGGACGCTCTCGCGCTTGTCGCGGGGGAACTGAGCCGCGTGCGGACGGACTACGGCAATGAGGCGATCTTCGGCGGCTCCTACGGCTGGTCGAGCGCTGGCCGCTTCCACCATGCCCAGAGCCAGGTGCACCGCTTCCTCAACACGATCGGCGGCTATGTCCGCCATGTCGATACCTACAGCCTCGCCGCCGGGCGGGTGATCATGCCGCATGTGGTGGGGCCCATCGACGATCTCCACGCCGAGCACACATCCTGGGATGTCCTAGCCGCGCACACGCGCCTCTTCATCTCCTTCGGCGGGGTCCCGCTGAAGAATTCACGCGTCTCTCCGGGAGGCGCTGGGCGCCATCGAGTCAAGGAAGCGCTGGCGGCCATGGCCGCGCGCGGCACCCGCTTCATCAACATCAGCCCCGTCCGCGAGAATCTGATCACCGATGGCGACGTGGAGTGGATCCCGATCCGGCCTAACACCGACACCGCAGTCATGCTCGCGCTGGCCTATCAGCTCTTCACGACGGGACAGGCGGACGAGGCATTTCTGAAGCGCTGCTGCGTGGGTGGCGGCGCTTTCCGCGACTACGTGCTGGGTTTGTCCGACGATGCTCCGAAGACACCGGCCTGGGCGGCGATGCTGTCCGGAGTGCCGGCTCAACGGATAGAAGCCCTCGCGCGAGACATGGCGGAAACGCGCACCCTTCTCAATGTCGCCTGGTCGCTGCAGCGCGCCGAGCATGGCGAGCAACCGTTCTGGGCCATCGTGGCGCTTGCCTGCGTGCTCGGACAGGTCGGGCTGCCCGGCGGTGGATTCGGTCTTGGCTACGGCGCCATGAACGCCATCGGCAGCCCGCATCCGCGCCTCAAGGGCCCCTCCCTCCCGCAGGGCCACAATCCCGTCGCGGCCTTCATTCCCGTCGCGCGCATCGCCGACATGCTCCTCAACCCGGGCGACCATTTCACCTATGAGGGAGAGACGCATCGCTATCCGGACATCCGCCTCGTCTACTGGGCCGGCGGCAATCCCTACCATCACCACCAAGACCTGACGCGCCTGCGCCGGGCCTGGGCCAAGCCCGACACCATCATTGTCCACGAGCAGTTCTGGAACGCACATGCGCGCATGGCCGACATCGTCCTGCCCGCGACATTGGCCGCCGAGCGCAACGATATTGCCTTTGCCACGCGGGAGGGCGTGCTGGTGGCTATGCACAAGGCAGCGTCGGCCAACGCGGAGGCGCGCGACGATTTTTCGATCTTCAGCGATCTTGCCAGCCGCCTTGGCGCGGGCACGGCCTTCACCGAAGGGCTCGATGAAAGCGCGTGGCTCGCGCGCCTGTACGAGACCTTCGTGGCAAGCGCGCAGGCCAATGGCATCGTCGTGCCCGACTTCCCCACGTTCTGGGAACGCGGTTTCATCGACCTCGCCTCGCATGACCACCCTGTCGTGTTTCTCGATGAGTTTCGCCGCGATCCCGCGGCCCATCCCCGGCCTACGCCGTCAGGGCGCATCGAACTCTTCTCCGCGACCGTTGCCGCGGCCCAGGCGGCCGACTGTCCTGGACACCCCGCCTGGCTGCCGCCCACCGAGTGGGGCGGCGCACCAGCCGCCGCGCATTGGCCCATCCATCTTGTGTCGGACCAGCCCGCGCGCCGGCTGCACAGCCAGCTCGACCATGCGCCATGGAGCCTCGCCGGAAAAAGCGGCGGCCGCGAGATCATTCTGATCAACACCGCTGACGCGGCCGTAAGACACATCGCCGACGGCAATGTGGTTGAAATCTTCAACGGCCGAGGCACTGTCCAGGCAATTGCCGCGGTCAGCGACGACATCGTGACGGGAGCGGCCCGCCTCGCGACAGGGGCCTGGATCGATCCCGCCGAAGACATCGATGCGCATGGCAATCCCAATGTCCTGACAGCCGATCGGCCGGCGTCCAGCTTCTCGCAAGGGTGTGCCGCGTTGAGCTGCCTCGTCGAGATCCGGCGCTGCGCCATGCCGGTACCGCCGACAGCGCACGAACTCCCTCCCCTCATTCACGGCAATAGCGTCCGCAACGCTAGCTGATATCCCGAGGAAACACGCCATGACGACCACCCCTACCACAGCGCCGCACCTGCCCGAGAAATCCGATCTGCCGAGCCGTCATGTCACGCTCGGCGTCGAGCGGGCGCCGCATCGCTCGTTCTATTACGCGATGGGCCTCGGCCCCGACGAGGTCGCAAAGCCGTTTGTCGGCGTCGTCAGTTGCTGGAACGAGGCCGCGCCCTGCAATATCGCGCTCGATCGCCAGGCGGCTGCCGTGAAGGCCGGTGTTGCCGAATGCGGCGGCCTGCCACGCGAATTCTGCACCATCACGGTGACCGACAGCCTCGCCATGGGCCACGAGGGTATGAAGTCCTCTCTCGTCAGCCGGGAAGTCATCGCCGATTCCGTAGAAGTCTTCATCCGCGGCCATTCCTATGACGCGCTCGTCTGCGTCGGCAGTTGTGACAAGTCCCTGCCGGGGATGATGATGGCCATGTTGCGGCTCAACATCCCCGCGCTCTTCCTCTACGGCGGCTCTATTTTGCCGGGCCGCCATCGGGGCCGCGATGTCACCGTGCAAGACGTCTTCGAGGCGGTCGGTGCGCGCCAGGCCGGCACGATGACGGACGAGGAGCTGCATGAGCTTGAATGCGTCGCCTGCCCTTCGGCCGGCACCTGTGGCGGACAATATACGGCCAACACCATGGCCTGCGTGTCCGAAGCCCTGGGCGTCGCCCTGCCCGGCTCGGCCTCGCCGCCGGCGGTCTATGAAAGCCGCGACAGGGTGGCACGCCAGAGTGGTCGCTCCGTCATGGATCTCCTGTCCCATCGCATCCGCCCGCGCGATATCGTGACCCGCAAAGCGCTTGAGAATGCCGCGCGGGTCGTTGCGGCCTCCGGGGGCTCGACCAATGCGGTCCTGCATCTCCCGGCCATCGCCAATGAGGCCGGCGTCAACTTCACCCTTGAGGATATCGGCCGCATCTTCGAAACGACCCCGTATCTCACGAGCCTCAAGCCCGGCGGCAAATATGTCGCCAAGGATCTCTACGATGTCGGCGGCGTGCCGGTCATCATGAAGGCGCTGCTCGACGCCGGACTTCTGCACGGGGATTGCCTGACCGTGTCTGGCAAGACGGTGGCTGAAAACCTCGCTGATACCCAGGTGCCGACGGGGCAGGATGTCGTGAAGCCCGTCAGCGAGGCCTATTCGCCCACCGGCGGCCTTGTCGTGCTCAAGGGCAATCTCGCACCGGAAGGAGCCATCGTGAAGGTGGCCGGCTTGGCGACCTCTGTCTTCAGGGGTACGGCGCGCTGCTTCGATTCCGAGGAGGAGTGCTTCGCGGCGGTCGAAAGCCGCGCCTATAAGGATGGGGACGTTCTCGTCATTCGTTACGAGGGACCGCGCGGCGGCCCTGGTATGCGCGAGATGCTGTCGACCACGGCGGCGCTGGCCGGCCAGAATGTCGGCAACCGTGTCGCCCTGATCACTGACGGCCGCTTTTCCGGCGCGACCCGCGGTATCAGCGTCGGGCATATTTCGCCGGAAGCGGCCGTCGGCGGCCCCATCGCGCTACTCCGCGACGGCGACACCATCATCATCGATGGAGAGCAGGGCCACCTCACCGTGGAGGTAACGGACGAGGAATTGGCGGAGCGCAGGAAGACGTGGGTGCCGCGCCAGACCCGCTATGGCAGCGGCGCGCTGTGGCGCTTCGCCCAACTGGCGAGTTCCGCTGCAACCGGCGCGGTGACACACCCTGGCGCGAAGGCCGAAGTCTTCGACTACTCCGATATCTAGGTTTCGTTGTCATGGCCGGGCTTGTCCTGGCCATCCCGATTGAGGCCAGTACCTTTCCAATCGGGGTCCCCGGAACAAGGCCGGGGATGGCGTCGGCGTATCAGCTGTTTCGAATTGATCGGAAAACACTCCAACAACACCGATAAAGGCGCCGACCTCTACGTCGCGTAGCTACTTGAAGCCCCATCAGGATTACCAGCCCTGCCTTGATGAAACGGCAGGGCTTTTTTCATGGCCGCCCGCGCCTGTTTCTTTATGAGATTTTTATCTCTCGACGCTTCCAGCGCTCTCGAACCTTTATGACCTTCGGTGCCATATACCCCGCGATGCCGCTGCTATGCGGTCAGTGCGAGCGCGGCCGGCGCGACGCAGTTTGGCGTCAATCACGCCGCGGGCATGGAGGCCTGGATATGGATATTATTTTCATTGGCCTGACGGAATTTTTCTTCCTTCTCGCATATTCCTATACTTGGATATGCGACGCTCTATAGAGAGTATGCGACATGTTTCTTGAATATATCTTGGGCGGTGCGGTGGCCCTCTTTCTCACCACCTATCTGACTTACGCGCTCGTTCGCCCTGAGCGATTTTGACGTCGGCTCATTTTCGCGGCTGCACCCAGCTTGCAACTCTGCCGCGAAACGACATGGGCCGAGAAACCGACATGGGCCAAGAAACCGCGCGCTCTTGGATGAGGGTGCGCGCGTCGTCAGTTGAGGCGCGACGCCCACCCCAGTGAAAGCAACGATCATGACCCTTAACGGCTGGATACAAATCGCCGTCTATTGCGGGATCATTATTCTACTGGTCAAACCGCTTGGCAGCTATATGACGCGCGTCTTCAACGGAGAGCGCACTTGGTTGAGCGTGGCGCTCAGGCCGCTTGAACGTGGCCTCTACCGCTTGGCTGGTACGAGCGACGAAAACGAACACCATTGGACGACCTATACGGCTGCGCTTCTCATGTTCAATGCTGCCGGATTGGTCGTCCTCTACGCCCTGCAACGCTTGCAAGGCGGCCTGCCTTTCAACCCGGCGGGGATGGGCGCTGTTGCGCCGGATCTTGCTTTCAATACCGCCGCCAGCTTCGTCGCCAATACCAACTGGCAATCTTATGGCGGCGAGGCCACCATGTCCTATCTCACGCAGATGATGGGGCTGACGGTCCAGAACTTTGTGTCGGCCGCGACCGGCATTGCGATTTCGATAGCACTCATACGGGCCTTTTCCAGAAAATCGGCAAAGACGTTGGGCAATTTCTGGATCGACCTGACGCGCTCTATTCTCTACATCCTATTGCCGATCTGCGTCGTCGGAACACTTGTACTGGTGTGGCAAGGCGTCCCGCAAAACCTCTCGTCCTACACGGTCGCGACGACGCTGGAAGGCGCGCAGCAGACGATCGCGCAGGGGCCTGTCGCCTCGCAGATGATGATCAAGCATCTCGGCACAAACGGCGGCGGCTTCTTCAATGCCAATGCGGCCCATCCCTTCGAGAACCCGACGGCGCTGACGAACCTCATCCATATGGTCGCGATCTTCGCGATCGGAGCCGCACTCACCAATGTGTTCGGCCGCATGGTCGGCGACCAGCGGCAAGGCTGGGCGATCTTCGCCGCCATGGGCGTGCTGTTCATCATCGGTGTCGTCGTCTGCTACTGGGCCGAGGCTGCCGGCAATCCCCTTATTCATGCGCTCGGCATCGAGGGCGGCAATATGGAGGGGAAGGAAACGCGCTTCGGCATCGTCCTGTCGGCGCTGTTCGCGGTCGTCACTACAGCCGCCTCGTGCGGCGCGGTCAATGCCATGCACGACAGCTTCATGGCGCTCGGGGGCATGGTGCCGCTCGTCAACATGATGCTCGGGGAAATCATCATCGGCGGAGTGGGCGCCGGGCTCTACGGCATCCTGGTCTTCGTTGTCGTCGCCATCTTCGTGGCCGGCCTGATGGTTGGCCGCACGCCGGAATATCTCGGCAAGAAGATCGAGGCGAAAGAGGTCAAGATGGCAATGCTCGCCCTGCTCATCCTGCCACTCGTCATGCTGGGCTTTACCGCGATCGCGACCGTGCTCCCGGCGGGCGTCGCCGGCATCGCCAATCCCGGTCCGCACGGCTTCTCCGAGATCCTCTATGCCTATGTGTCGACGGCGGCGAACAATGGATCAGCCTTTGGCGGCCTGACTGCCAATACGCCCTGGTACACCGTCAGCCTCGGTCTGGCGATGTTGCTCGGACGCTTCTTCATGATCGTTCCGGTAATGGCGATGGCCGGATCCCTCGTCGCCAAAAAGGCCGCCCCTGCCTCTGCCGGCACGTTCCCGACCCACGGCCCGCTCTTCGTCGGCCTCTTGCTCGGCGTTATCGTCATCGTGGGTGGCCTGGAGTTTTTCCCGGCGCTGGCGCTCGGGCCGATCGTTGAACATCTCGCCATGCTCGGAGGAAAGGCTTTCTGATGATAGCCGCTCACCATCCGCGCGCCTCGAGCATCATCATCGCGATGATGCTCGTCACCCTCGCGGTCGCATTCCTCATTGCAACGCTTGCCACCCTTCTGGCCGCTGCATGATCCGGACCAGTAAACGGCGCCGGACCATTCGCTGGAGCCTCTCATGAGCCAGTCCAAATCAACGAGCCTGATCGACGCTCGTATCCTCGTTCCCGCCCTCGGCGATGCCGTGCGCAAGCTCGATCCGCGCAGCCTCGCGCGTAATCCCGTAATGTTCGTCGTCGCGGTCGTCTCGACGCTGACCACCGTCCTTCTGATCCGGGACATCGTGACCGGTGGGCAGGACATCGCCTTCTCCTTCCAGATCACGCTCTGGCTATGGTTCACGGTGCTTTTCGCCAATTTCGCCGAGGCCGTCGCGGAAGGACGCGGCAAGGCGCAGGCCGATTCGCTGCGTCGCACGCGCAGCGAAACGCAGGCCAAGCTGCTGACTGGGGAGAACCGCGCCGACTACAAGATCGTGCCGGGAGCGAGCCTGAAGATCGGCGACATCGTGCTGGTCGAGGCGGGAGACATCATTCCCTCCGACGGCGAGGTCATCGAGGGCGTCGCCTCGGTGAACGAGGCGGCGATCACGGGCGAATCCGCGCCGGTCATCCGCGAGTCCGGCGGTGACCGTTCGGCGGTCACCGGCGGCACACAGGTGCTGTCCGACTGGATCCGCGTGCGTATCACGGCCGCCGCCGGCTCAACCTTCATTGACCGGATGATCGCGCTCGTCGAGGGCGCGGAGCGTCAGAAGACACCGAACGAGATCGCCCTCAACATCCTGCTCGCCGGAATGACGTTGATCTTCATCTTCGCTGTCGTGACCATCCCGAGCTTTGCCGCCTATGCCGGCGGCTATATCCCGGTGATCGTCCTGGTCGCCCTGTTCGTCACGCTCATTCCAACCACGATCGGCGCGCTCTTATCCGCCATCGGCATCGCCGGCATGGATCGCCTGGTGCGGTTCAATGTGCTCGCCATGTCCGGCCGGGCCGTGGAGGCAGCCGGCGATGTCGATACGCTCCTGCTCGACAAGACCGGCACGATCACTCTGGGCAACCGGCAGGCGACCGACTTCCGGCCTCTGCGCGGCGTCAGCGAACATGAGCTCGCCGATGCGGCACAACTCGCCTCGCTGGCCGACGAGACACCGGAAGGCCGCTCCATCGTCGTACTGGCCAAGGAGAAATACGGCATCCGCGCGCGGGACATGGCTGGCCTGCACACCACCTTCGTGCCCTTCACCGCGCAAAGCCGGATGAGCGGCGTCGATCACGACGGCACGACGATCCGCAAGGGCGCCGTCGATGCGGTCCTCAAGCATGTCGCGGATACGGGCATCACCGCCGGCCGGTCGCCAGCCAGCGCTGACAGCCTGCGTGAGATCCGCGCCATCGCCGACGAGATCGCGCGGGCTGGCGGCACGCCGCTCGCCGTCGTGAAGGACGGACGCCTGCTCGGCGTCATCCATCTCAAGGATATCGTCAAGGGCGGCATCCACGAGCGTTTCGCGGAACTCAGGCGGATGGGCATCCGCACCGTCATGATCACCGGCGACAACCCGATGACCGCCGCCGCCATAGCCGCCGAAGCGGGCGTCGACGATTTCCTCGCCCAGGCGACACCGGAGAACAAGCTCTCCCTCATCCGCGAGGAACAGGCCAAGGGCAAGCTCGTCGCCATGTGCGGCGACGGCACCAACGATGCGCCCGCGCTCGCCCAGGCGGATGTTGGCGTGGCCATGAACACCGGGACGGTGGCCGCGCGCGAAGCCGGCAACATGGTCGATCTCGATAGCGACCCGACGAAGCTTATCGAAATCGTCGAGATCGGCAAGCAGCTCCTGATGACCCGTGGTGCGCTGACGACGTTCTCCATCGCCAACGATGTCGCGAAATATTTCGCGATCATCCCCGCGATGTTCCTGGCGTTCTACCCGCAGCTCGGCGCGCTCAACATCATGGGCCTCGCGACGCCCCAGAGCGCCATCCTGTCCGCCATCATCTTCAACGCGCTCATTATCATCGCGCTGATTCCGCTGTCGCTGAAGGGCGTCAAATATCGCGCGGTCGGCGCGGGCAGTCTCCTGTCACGCAACCTCCTCGTCTATGGCCTCGGCGGCGTGATCGTTCCGTTCATCGGCATCAAGGCGATCGATCTCGCCATCACAAGCCTCGGCCTCGTCTGAAGGACAGCCACGATGTTCAAGCAATTGCGCCCCGCGCTCGTCATGATCACGGCCTTCACGGTGCTCACCGGCCTCATCTATCCGCTCGGCATGGCCGGCATCGCCGAGGTCTTGTTTCCCTATCAAGCGGGCGGCAGCCTCGTCGAGCGTGATGGCCGGGTGGTCGGCTCGGCCCTCATAGGACAGGCCTTCACCAGCGACCGCTATTTCCACGGGCGCCCGTCCGCCGCAGGCGCCGGCTACGATGCGGCGAATTCGAGCGGCTCGAACCTCGGCCCGACCAACGCAAAATTGATCGAGCGCATCAAGGGGGATGCGGAAGCGCTGCGGGCTGGCAACCCGCAGGCCGCGATTCCCATGGATCTGGTGACGGCCTCGGGTAGCGGCCTCGATCCGCATATCTCGCCGGAGGCCGCCTATTTCCAGGCCGCGCGGGTGTCCAAGGCGCGGGGCATCGATGAGGCCGCCGTCCGCGCCGTCATCGCGCGCCATGTCGAGGGCCTACAAACCGGGCTCCTTGGCGAGCCGGTCGTCAATGTACTCGCCCTCAATCTGGACCTTGACGGCACAGTTGCGCGTTAGGATGCAGCGCAGGATCGCTAGGCCCTGATCGCCGCAGGATTAAGCTGGACGTGATGCCCGAGGAAATCGCCCATCGTGAAAGCCGCCCCACGCCGGACGCCCTCCTCCAGGCCGCGTCCTTCGGCGCGCGCGGACGGCTGAAGATTTTCCTCGGCGCGGCCCCCGGCGTCGGTAAGACCTACGAAATGCTGATCGGCGGCCAGGCGGCCAGATCCGATGGCATCGACGTCGTCGTAGGCATTGTCGAAACCCATGGACGCAGGGAGACGGAGGCCTTGCTGCCGGGGCTCGAAATCGTGCCCCGCGCACGGATTGCCTACAAGAGCCAGATGCTGGAGGAGATGGACCTCGACGCGGTGATCGCCCGGCGGCCAGCCCTCGTCCTCGTCGATGAGCTCGCTCATACCAACGCCCCGGGCAGCCGCCATCCCAAGCGCTATCTGGACGTTGAGGAACTGCTCGATCGTGGCATCGACGTCTACACAACGCTCAACATCCAGCATGTCGAGAGCCTGAACGATGTTGTCGCGCAGATCACACGGATCCGCGTGCGAGAGACCGTGCCGGATTCGATCATCGATCGTGCCGACGATATCGAGATCATCGACATCACGCCCGACGATCTCATCAAGCGCCTCAACGAGGGCAAGGTCTATCTGCCCAAGACGGCGAAGCGGGCCACCGCCAATTATTTCTCACCGGGCAACCTCACCGCCCTGCGTGAGTTGGCCCTGCGCCGTACCGCGCAACGGGTCGACGACCAGTTGCTCAGCCACATGCAAGCCCACGCCATCCCCGGCCCGTGGTCGGCGGGGGACCGGGTGCTCGTGTGCGTGGACCAGCAGGCACGCGGCCCCTCACTGGTGCGCTATGCGCGGCGACAAGCAGACCGGCTGCGAGCGCCCTGGGCCGCGCTCCATATCGAGACCGGCAATTCCACCACTTTCTCCGAGGCCGAGCGGGACCAGATCGCAACGACGCTGCGGCTAGCCGAACAGCTCGGCGGCGAGGCGCTGACGATCCCCGGGCAGGATGTAGCGCAGGACATCCTGCACTATGCGGCGTCCAACAACTTCAACCACGTGGTGATCGGCACGCCCAAAAAGCCGCGCTGGCGAGAGCTGTTCGTGGGTTCAGTCTCCCACGATCTCATCCGCGACGCTGGCGACATCAGCATCCACGTGATCTCGGGCGACGAGAGGGAGACCTCGCCCAGTCGCGGCGTCCGTGTGGTCGAGCCACGCGGGTTCAACGTCAGGCCCTTTGGGCTGGCGCTTGTCTACATCGCGATCGCCACGTTGTTCGGGTCGCTGCTCACTCACATCCTCGACGTGCGCAACATCGCGCTCGTCTTCCTGATGGCAGTGCTCACATCGGCGGTCACGGCGGGGCTCGGGCCCGCGCTTTTCGCCTCGGTTCTCGGCGCACTGGCGTTCAACTTCTTCTTCCTGCAGCCGCTCTATACACTCGATATCGGTGATCCCGAGAGCGTCATCGCACTCTTTTTCTATCTTGGCGTTGCCGTCATCGCGAGTAATCTGACAGCGCGCGTGCAGCGACAGGCAACAGCCGCTCGCCAGCGCGCCCGCACCACAGAAGATCTTTATCTCTTCTCAAAGAAGCTCGCGGGCGCGGGTACGCTCGATGACGTGCTGTGGGCGACCGCTCACCAGGTGGCCGCGATGCTCAAGCTGCGCGTGGTTATTCTTCTGCCGGAGGGCGACACCATCGCCGTCAGGGCCGGCTATCCTCCCGACGATACCCTCGTCGATGCCGACATCGCCGCGGCGCACTGGGCCTGGGAGCACGACCGGCCAGCCGGGCGCGGCGCGGATACGCTTCCCGGTGCCAAGCGCCTCTATCTGCCGCTGAAGACCGGTCGCAAGCCCGTCGGCGTGGTCGGGCTCGACAATGACCGCCAAGGGCCGCTTCTGACGCCGGAGCAACAGCGCCTGTTCGACGCATTGGCGGATCAGGCTGCCGTCGCCATCGAACGCATCCAGCTGGTGGCCGACGTCGACCGTGCTCGCCTTGCCGCCGAAGCCGACAGGCTGCGCTCGGCGCTGCTCACCTCGATCTCCCATGACCTGAAGACGCCGCTCGCCGCCATCATGGGCGCGGCTGGTACGCTCCGCGACTATGGCGGATCCCTGCCCGACGACGACCAAGCGGATCTGCTTTCAACCGTTGTCGACGAATCCGAACGGCTGAACCGCTTTATCGGCAATCTCCTCGACATGACGCGCATCGAATCCGGCGCCATGGCTCCGAACACGTCGCTGCACTATGTCGGAGACATCGTCGGCGCGGCCGTGCGGCGCGGCGCAAAGATACTCGCCAACCATCGCATCATCGTCGATATTCCACCGACGCTTCCTATGGTGAAGCTCGATGCTGTGCTGTTCGAGCAGGTGCTTTTCAACCTGATCGACAACGCCACGAAATACGCGCCGGCAGGCTCGCTGATCCGCATCCAGGGATCAGCTGATGGCGGCTTCCTGTCGTTGCATGTCATCGACGAGGGACCGGGCATTCCCCCCGCCGATCTCGAACGCATTTTCGACACCTTCTATCGCGTGGCGAAGACGGACCGGGTCCTGGCGGGAACCGGCCTCGGCCTCACCATATGCCGTGGCTTCGTCGAGGCGATGGGCGGCACCATTACGGCGATGAACAGGGCGGACCGCCCAGGGGCAATCTTTCTCATTCGCCTGCCCTTGCCGAGCGACACACCCGAGATGGATGACCTGCGATGACCACATCCGTTGTGAAGATACTCGTCGTGGACGACGAACCGCCGATCCGCAAGCTGCTGCGGCTGGGATTGACGGCCGAGGGCTTTGCCGTGAGCGAGGCCGGCAGTGCCCATGCAGCGGCGGAGGCCGTGGAGACAGAAGCGCCGGATCTCGTCATCCTCGATCTCGGGTTGCCGGACAAGCCCGGCCATGTGCTGCTGGGAAGCTGGCAGGCGACACGGCCGGCGCTGCCTGTCATCATCTTGTCCAGCAGGACTGATGAGGCCGGCATTGTCCAGGCTCTGGAACACGGTGCCGACGACTATGTGACCAAGCCTTTCGGCATGCGCGAACTCGTTGCGCGCATCCGTGTGGCGCTGCGCCACAAGCTGCAGCAACAGGGCGAGAAGCCCATCTTCCAAACGGGAGAGCTCTCGGTCGATCTCGTCAGGCGGATTGTCCGGGTCGCTGGCCAGGAGGTAAAGCTCTCGCCGAAAGAATACGATATCCTCAGAGTCCTCGTGCAGCATGCCGGCAAGGTGCTGACCCATCAATACCTGCTCAAGGAGGTCTGGGGCGCATCGGCCGACGTTCAGTATCTGCGCGTCTATGTTCGCCAGATTCGCCAGAAGATCGAAGCTGTGCCTGATCAGCCGCATTACCTCATCACGGAAACTGGTATCGGCTACCGCCTGCGAGAGGCCGATCAAGTGTGATCGTTCCACCCGAATAGCGATGACGGCCGCAAAGGATCACCCGGACACACCATGGGCCAACCGATGAAAATAGCGCAATTCCTTAAACCCGAGGACGTCATCTGCGATCTGGCGGCCGCCGGCAAGCCGCAACTCCTCACGGCCTTGTCGCGGATTGCCGCCAGCAAGCTCTCCGTGGATGAGGAGGCCATCGCCACCGCGCTGATGCAGCGTGAGGCCCTTGGCTCGACGGGGATCGGCGATGGTACCGCCCTGCCACATGCCACGATCGCCGGCATTGCCGCGCCCTTCGGGCTTTTCGCGCGACTGCAGAAGGCCGTCGACTTCGAGGCGGTCGACGAGGTTCCAGTCACCCTCGTGTGTCTGCTGCTTCTGCCACCCGAGCGCAGCGCGGCTCATCTCGGCGCCCTAGCGGCGATCGCCAGACGGCTGAGCTCCAAGGAATGCCGCGCGCAGCTCCGCAACGCGAAGTCAGCCCACGATCTCTACGTCGTCCTGACCGAGCAGGGCTAAAAGTCCACGCCGCTCGCGACACTGGACGAATCCGGAAAGGTCAGCGACCTTGCCACAGAGCATCATCGCCAGCGTGTTCGTCGCGATGCTCACCCAACCAAAGTGTCCCACCACAACGATGGCCAACAGCAATGACTAAGCTTCTCGGAGTCTCCGGCAGCCTGCGCAAAGGCTCTTACAACACGGCCCTGCTGCGAGCTGCCGGGGACGTCGTCCCCGAGGGCGTATCCCTCGTTGTGGGGACCATCCAGGGCATCCCGCTCTACAACGCCGATGACGAGGAAGCCCATGGCATCCCGCCGGCGGTGCACACACTGAAGGAACAGCTGGCGGCGGCTGACGGGCTGCTCATGTTCACCCCCGAATATAACAACGGGCTGCCCGGTGTCTTCAAGAACGCGATCGATTGGCTGACCCGCCCCTCTTCCGACATCGAACGGCTGTTCAAGGGCAAGCCCGTGGCAATCGTGGGGGCCTCGCCCGGCGGTTTCGGCACCATCCTCAGCCAGAGCGCCTGGCTGCCCGTGCTGCACACGCTCGGCAGCAAGCCCTGGTTCGGCGCCCGGCTGCTGGTTTCGCGGGCGCATACGATCTTCAATGCTGAGGGCGAGTTGCAGGACGAAGCGACCAAGAAGCGCCTCGCCCAGTTTCTCAAGGGATTCGCCGCCTTCGCCGCCGCCCCCGGTGCGTGAGGCCGCTCTGCTGGTCAGGTAAACGCGTGTGACCGCGCGAGGCGTTCGCTCCAGCCCTCGCCTCTGACCCAGCGCAGGAGCCCGTCGCGGGTCGCCGTTGCGGGGTCCTGCAGCGCTATGGCCTTCCAGCCCAGACAGAGCATGCAGGACAGCACTGGCGCCTTCCCGATGAAAGGCACATGTGCGATCGCATCGAGAGTCGGCATGCCGGTTCCCAGCATGAGCACTGCGTCAATGTCTTCGCCTTCCAGGCTTTTGACCGCCTTTTCGGCTGCCAGCGCATCCAGGCTGTAGATCGGATGGAAATCGCTCGATTCACGATAGGCGCTGGACTCGGCTGCCACAGTGAAGCCGCGCGATTCCCAATAGCTCGCGCTCTCGGCGTCCAGTGCAGAATTATAAGGGGAGACCAGGCCGATCCGCTTGGCGCCCAGGGTCCGCAGCGCATCGACCGAGGCTGTCGCGCCGGTGAAGGCCGGAACACCGGCGCGCGCTTCGATATCGGAAATCAATGCGTCTTCGCTATCCCTGCCGATCAGATACGACGCGCCCGTGCAGGCAATCGCGATCGCATTGATGGGCGCGTTGGCGAATTGCGTCAAAGGCGCCGGAAACTGGGCCATGTAGTCAAGGAGGCGCGCTGTGATGGTATCCTTGCTGCTCACCATGCGTGCATTGATCCAGGCGTAGCCCGGGGGGGTCAGCAGGGCGATCTCCGGCTCGACCGTGGTGTTGGCCTGGGGCGTGAAGACGCCGAGAAGTCCCTTCGGTGCATAGGCGACTGACATGGCGTTTGTTCCCCCGGCATTCGATTCGCTGGCACCCAATTCCTTGCGATCGGCGCTCGCCATCAAAAATAAAATTGCCACGGAAAATATATTCCGTTTAGTTGTATTAAACAACAGACATCTTGTTCGCCGGAATGGGGATGCATCGTCATGATTGAGACCGCCGCTCCGAGAGCGCGCGCTATCGAGCGACAGCCCAACGGGGTCGCGCCGAACCAGGGCGCCATCCGGATGGAGCAGCTTGAAAAGTGGTATGGGACGCGTGACGTCAGGGTGCACGCGCTCGCGCCCACCGATCTCACGATCCCGGAGGGAGAGCTTCTCGTCCTGCTCGGCCCTTCCGGCTGCGGCAAGACCACGCTGCTGCGCATGATCGGCGGATTGATCGAACCGACGTCGGGCAATCTCCTGGTCGAAGGCCGGCCCCTCTGGCGCGACGGCGCCCGGCAGAACGAAGTTCTGTCCGAGCTCGGCATGGTGTTCCAGGAGGCCAATCTCTTTCCCTGGCTCACGATCGAGGACAATGTCGCGCTGCCTCTCGAACTGAAAGGCATGCCGAAGGCTGAACGCCGCGCCGCCGCTGCGAAACTGCTCAAGATGGTCGGCATCAGCGGCTTCGAGAAGCGTTGGCCGCGGGAGCTCTCCGGCGGCATGCGCCAGCGCGCGGCAATCGCTCGCGCCCTGTCCTATGACCCGCATATCCTGCTCATGGACGAGCCCTTCGGCGCGCTCGACGCCATGACGCGGGACCAGATGAACCTCGAACTGCAGCGCATCTGGAGCGAGACGGGCAAGACGGTGGTTCTCGTGACACATTCGATCAGCGAGGCGGTGTTCCTCGCCGACCGGATCGTCCTGTTGTCGCCGCGGCCGGGCAAGATCGACACGATCGTCGATGTCGACCTGCCCCGCCCGCGGACGGCGGAGACGCAAGGCTCACCGGCCTTCCAGGACTACGTGCGCAGCCTGCACCACCGCCTGGCCGAGATTTCCTGAACCCGTCACGCCGCTTCGACTTTGCGCAGGAGCGCATGATGAACAAGCACTCCATCTTCCATCCTTCCAACAGGACGAAGCTCCTCCCCTATATCACGACGCCTGTACTGGTCATTCTGATCATCGTGATCTGGCACAGCTATGTCGTGATGTCGGGGGTTTCACCCTTTATCCTGCCGAGCCCTGGATCCGTCTGGACGGCCTGGGTCGCGATGCTCTACGACCCGCGCGCCTGGAACCACACCCTCATGACCGTCTATGCAACGCTCACGGGCTTCGCCTGGGCGCTCGTCATCGGCGTCGGCCTGGGTGTTCTCATCGGCCGTTTTCGCTGGCTCGAACAGACGCTCAATCCGTTCATCGTGGCGACACAGGTGGTGCCGAAGGTTGCCTTCGTGCCGCTGTTCGTCGTCTGGTTCGGCTTTGGCCTCACATCCAAGGTCATCGTTGCGGCGGTCTTGGCCTTTTTCCCTATCCTCACCAACACAGTGCTGGGGGTGAAATCGGTCGATGCCGGGCACCGGGACGTCGCCACCAGTCTCAATGCCACGAGCTGGCAGCGTTTTCGCCGCCTAGAGCTACCCTCCTCCCTTCCCTATATCCTGACGGGGATGGAGGTCGGCATCGTGCTCGCGATCATCGGCGCCATCGTCGGTGAGTATCTCGGTGGCACGCAGGGCCTCGGCTATATGATGATCGCCCGCATGAACGCCTTCGCGACCAACGAATTGTTCGCGGTCATCATCCACATGACCCTGCTCGGCTTCATCTTCTACTTCGCCATCGGCGCCCTGCGGCGCGTGCTCATACCCTGGCACCAGTCCACCCAGCGCTGACGCCGGGCGCTGGCCAGACCGGCGCTCGATACAGGGCACGGCCATTGACGCAGCGCCTGCTTGCATGACAATGCGCCCGGATTTGAAATGCGGCGGCGCTGTCGGCCGCCCAGGGACGGATGATGGTGGATACAAGCAAGGAGACCACAAAAGGACGCCGCGCCGGCCAACCCCGTATCCAGCCTCTCTATCACCAGATTTACATTCACCTTCGTCAGCTGCTGACCGAGACCGAACTCGACACCAGCGAGGCGCTTCCCTCGGAACCCGCGCTCGCCGCGCGCTATGGCGTCAGCCGCGTCACCATCCGCAAGACCCTCGATCAGCTGGAAAGCGAGGGGTTGATCATCAGGGTTCACGGCAAAGGAACATTTCCCGCCCGCGTCACCGGCCCGCAGGACAAGGCAAATATATCGAGCGGGCTCGACAACCTCCTGTCTTTCGAGGCGCGCACCAGCGCGGTCAATCTTGGCTGGGAGATGGTGACGGCGGACGAGGCCATCGCGCAGCAGCTGGATAGCCCCCGCTGCCTGCGCATCACACGCTTGCGCAGCCGCGAGGGCGCGCCGATGTCATTTACGACACTGCATGTGCCGGAGCGCTACGCCCATCTGCTCGACCAGGAGGAAACGGCGGACGAGCCCATCGTGCGCGCACTGGACCGCAAGGGCGTATCCGCGCAGCGCGCCGAGCAGGTCATCAGCGCCATCGCAGCACCTGCGATGTTGGCCCGCCAGCTCCACGTGAAGGTCGGGTCGCCGCTCATCGTCATGCGACGCGTCCTGTTCGACCAGGCTCACGTCCCGGTGCTGCATCAGGAAAGCCGCTATCCGCCGGATCGCTTCGAGTATCGCATGACGCTCAGCCGGCTGAGCGTCGGGCCCGTCGCACAATGGGGCCCGACCGCCTGATGGCCACGCGGACGCGAGTCCGGGTCATGCTTCCGGTCGCGTCAGCTCTTGAGCGCCTGATCGATATAAGTGTTGGTATAGAAGACCTCGGGATTGGTTTCCTTGGACATATTGGATGCCCGCAAGGTTTCCAGTCCCTCGGCCCATAGCTTCGGCACATTGCGCATCAGATTATCGCGCCCTTGGGACAGCCAGAGTTCATCGGCGGAGGTTTTCACGATCGCCGCGAGTTCCTGCTTGTTGTCGAGACGCGCAATTTCGAACATCTTTGCGGCGCGATCAAAGATCGGCCCGGTCGGCTGCGTGATGAGCTCGTCCACCGATCCCTTCAGGGCTCGCAGGATCCGGACGAACTGATCGGGGTTCTTCTCCAGCGCATCGCGCGTGGCGGCGTAGCCCTGCCCGGGCATGGGGGCATAGCGATCCGTCGACCAGACCTCGATCGGCGAACCCATCTCACGCAGAGCCACCACCACATTGATCGAGCAGATGAAGCAGTCGATGCGGCCGGCCTTGACGAACTGGAGCGCCGCCGGCGTGTCGCCCGATACCTCCCGCTTCACCTCGGACGGTGCAATACCGACCTTGTGGAGCATGAGATCAAGGAAGATCTCCGTCGATCCACCGACGGATACGAGGCCAACCGTCTTGCCCTTCAGGTCTTCCGCGCTCTTGATCGGCTTGTCCTTGGGCGACACCATATGGAACGTGGAGGACTGATAAAGCGTCGAGATACAGACCAGGTTCGCGGGTGAGGCGGCCATCGCGCGCATCTGCTCGATGGATGAGATGCGGATGAGTGCGGTCTTGCCGGCGATGAGCTGCTGCAGGGCCTGAGAGCCACCGCGCCCAGCCTGGAGATCGACGTCCAGCCCTTCCTTCGCAAAGAAGCCACCGGACACGGCATTCATCATCTCGATGAAATTCGGCCCGAAGGCGAAGGGGGTCAGGAGGGTGATCTTGTCCTTGCCCTGCGCCCGAAGAAGGGCGGGCGCACTGAGCATGCTGGCCCCGGCAAGCGCGGATTTCAAAACGAGGCGACGTGTCGGCATTGTTGTCCTCACTCTGGTGTTATTGTCGGCTTCAGGCTTTTACCCCGATCTTTTTCACGGTGACCGGCGCGGTGGGTACGGTGACCGTCTTGATCTCGGTGTAGAATTGCTCGCTGGCCTGGCCGCCCTCGCGCCCGACGCCGGAGTCTTTGTAACCGCCGAAGGGCGCGCGCAGTTCACGCGTCATCGTCGTGTTGACCCAGACGACTCCGGACTTCAGGTCACGCGTCGCGGCCTCCACCGTCGGCAGGTGATCCGACCAGAGATAGGACACAAGCCCAAAGGTCGTGTCATTAGCCATCCTCATGGCGTCTTCATAGCTGTCGAAGGTGAGGAAGGCCGCAAACGGACCGAAAATCTCGTCCTGACAGACGCGCGCGTTGTTCGACGGCGCCAGGACTGCGGTCGGCTCGACGAAATAGCCGCCTGCGAGGTCTCCCTCCATCGCCGCGGGAACGCCTCCCGTCAGCACCTCCGCGCCCTCGCCACGGGCGATATCGGCGAAGGACAGCACACGGTCGCGATGGGCGGCTGATGCCAGCGGACCAAGCTCGGTCGCATCGAGCATAGGATCGCCGATGCGGATCCGGCGCGCACGTGCGACGAAGCGGGCGATGAAGTCATCCGCAATCGAGCGCTCCAGAAGAATGCGTGATCCTGCAAGGCATTGTTGGCCATTGTTCGAGTAGATACTGACCAGGGCCGCGTCGAGGGCCCGGTCGATATCGGCGGAGGCGAAGATGATATTGGCGCTTTTCCCGCCGAGTTCCAGCGTGCAGGGCTTCAGGCGCTGAGCGGCCAGCGCCATGATATGGCGGCCGGTCTCGGTGCCTCCGGTGAAGCTGACACGGTCAACGCCGGGATGCTTCACCAGGGCCTCGCCCGTTACGGGTCCCCGGCCATTGACGACATTGACGACTCCCGGCGGGAGGCCCGCCTCATGCAGGAGTTCGACGAAGCGGCGCAGCGCCAGCGGCGTTTGCTCGGAGGGCTTCAGCACGCAGGTGTTGCCGAACGCGATGGCCGCCGCGACCTTCATGGAGGCAAGCGCCGTCGGTGCATTCCAGGGCGCGATGAGGGCGGCGACGCCGACGGGCTCGCGGACGACAATGGAACGGTAGCCGGTGCTCTGGTCGTAGACGTCCCCCTTCGTCTGGCCGATATACTCCGCAAAGAACCGGAAGTTGTAGGCGGCCCGCTTGATCTGGCGTTCGCGCAACTCCCGCATCGAGACGCCGAGATTGAGGCATTCGAGCCGCGCCAGTTCCTCGGCGTGGTCGAGGATTCGGGTGTTGATCGCGAGCAGCATCTCCTGGCGCTTCTCAACCGGCAGCCGCGCCCAGGCTCCCTCGTCAAAAACGCGACGCGCCGCCTGAACGGCGAGATCGACCTCGGCGACATCCGCCTCGACGAGCTCGGCAATCTGATTGCCGGTGGCGGGGTAATAGACCGGTATGCGATAGCCTGTTGCCGGCATGATCTGACCGTCTATGAGGCTCGTGACCTCGGTCGTCGCAAGCGTGATCGGCGCGATAGCATTCATTGCATCAAACCATCAGCAGACCGCCGTTCACATGCAGGGTCTGACCCGTCACATAGGCGGAGGCGTTGGAAAGAAGGAAGAGGATCGGCCCGACGATATCCTCGGCGGTTGCGAGCCGCCCCAGGGGCACGGTGCGCAGATAGGCATCGAAATCGAGCCGCGTGGGCTTGTCACCATCATCACCGCCGCGTCCTGTGCCGCCGCGCAAGAAGGCGGTATCCACGGCCGAGGGCGCCACCGCATTGGCACGAATATGCGGCGCGCCCTCCTGCGCGAGAAGCCGCGTCAGTGCGAGCACGCCAGCCTTGGAAACGGAGTAAGGCCCATAGCCGGGCGTCGGCTTTAGGGCCAAGCCTGATGACGTGTTGACGATAGCTGGGGCATTGCCGCGCTTCAATAGCGGCATCGCAGCCCGCGCGATATGGAAGGCCGACAAGAGATTGCCGTCGACGACCTCCAGCCAAAGTTCGTCCGGCATGTCGGCGATCGGTAGCCGCTCCCGCGCAAAGCCGACGAGGTTGACGAGCCCGTCAAGTGCGCCGAAATGCAGGCTCACAGCCGCGAAGGCTTCTGCCACCGACGCGCTGTCGCTGGCGTCGAACGTGAAGGCCGGTACGCCGGCGGGCACGCCCTGCCGCTCGATGGAAGCCGCAAGGTCGAGGACAACGGGAGCAGCCTGACGATCGACAAGAGCCTGGACAAGCGCGCGGCCAATGCCGCCACACCCCCCGGCTACGACGATCCGTCGCCCCGCCCAAGCCCCGTCCATTCCATCGCGCCTCGCTGAGATCGAGCAACTCGTGCTTGATCGCCGTCAATAAGTTGTTTTATTGATAATACAACACGTGAGCGCGTCAAGCCTGAAGAACCGAGATGAACGCGAAGATGGATAGAAACACGCGGTATGACTGCGATGTGGCGGTCGTTGGCGGAGGTCCCGTCGGCCTCTGTCTTGCGTTGCTGCTTGCCCGCAAAGGCATCGAAGTGACCGTGTTGGAAAAGGAGCCGGACGTCTCCCTCGATCTGCGGGCCTCCACCTTTCATCCGCCGACGCTCGACATGCTTGATACGCTCGGCCTCGCCGAGGCGCTTGTTGCGCAGGGTCTGATCTGCCCGCACTGGCAGATCAGACTGCATCCGGATGGCGACCGGGCGATTTTCGACCTCTCCGTGCTGGCAAAGGACACCGGTCATCCCTACCGCCTGCAGTGCGAGCAGTGGAAGCTTTCGCTCGCTCTGATGGACGCGCTGAAGAAAGAGCCCCGGGGGCGCGTCATCTTCAACCGCGAAGTCACGGGTTTCACCCAGGACGAGCATGGCGTGACGCTGTCGTTGCGCGACGGCGGCGAGGACGGCGACCCTGGGGAGGCCAGCGGAGCGATTGAGACCATCCGGGCGCGGCTCGTGGCCGGAACAGACGGCGCGCGCAGCATCATGCGCAAGGAGCTTGGCCTCGAGTTCGCGGGCCTCACCTATCCCGAAACGACGTTGCTCGTAACGACCCATTTCCCATTCGAGGAGCATCTGGAAGGCATCTCCAACGTCTCCTATTGCTGGAAGGCGGATGGCAATTTCGCGCTCCTGAAGGTACCTGGCCGCTGGCGCGTCTCGATCTATCCGCGCGAGGACCTAGCGATTGAGGAGCAGCTGACCGAGGAGGCCATCGAGGCAAGCCTGCAGGTCATCGTGCCGCGCAGCGAGCGCTATGAGGTGATCGAGAAGCGCCCTTACCGCGTCCATCAGCGCATCGTTCCGTCCTACGTTCACGGGCGGGTCGTGCTCGCGGGGGACGCCGCCCATCTCAATTCGCCCTCCGGCGGCATGGGGCTGAACGGCGGCATCCACGACGCCTTTGAACTGGCCGCGGCGCTCACCGCCATTCTGCAGGACCAAGCACCGCTGGAGCGCCTCGAGCTCTATGATCGCCGTCGCAGGCCGATCGCCCGTGACCAGATTCTCGCCCAGGCCGATGCCAACCGTGCGCGAATGCGGGAGAAGAATCCGGAAAAGCGCCGCGAGATCCTCGCCAATCTGCAAGCGATCACGCAGGATCCGGATCGCCTCTACGCCCATGTCCTGAAGAGTTCGATGATCGACGGCCTGCGCCTTGCGGCCGCCATCCGGTAAGATTCGGGGGAGAGCGATGCACGACGTCAGCATTCCGCAGTCGGTCGTCGAGCGGGTGGTGGCCCGCCGCGGCACGGCGCATCCCTATGCGAACTTCGACCCTCGCCGCACGGCGCTTATCGTCATCGACATGCAGAACGGCTTCATGATGCCGGAGGTCGCTCACGCGCTCTGCGCGAACGCGCCCACCATCGTGCCGAACATCAACCGGTTGGCGGCCGCGCTGCGCGGGGCCGGCGGCAAGGTGTTCTGGATCAAGAACACCCATGACGAGGCCTGCTTCAGCGAATGGTCCGTAATGTATGACCTTCTCCTGCCCGCTATGCGCGCCAAGCGCGTGGCGGCGATGACGGAGGGCGCGGTGGGACATGAGCTGTGGGCCGGCCTCGATGTGCGACCGGAGGATGCGATCGTCCGGAAATCGCGCTATTCGGCCTTTATTCAGGGCTCGTCCGATCTGGCCGAACGGCTGCGCGCGGAAGGGCTCGATACCGTGCTCATCACGGGCACCGTCACCAACACCTGCTGCGAGAGTTCGGCGCGGGACGCCATGATGCTCAATTTCAAGACCATCATGGTGACCGATGGCAATGCCGCCCACACCGATGAGGAACACAACGCCTCCCTCATCGGCTTCTACCTCAATTTCGGCGACGTCATGTCAACGGATAAGCTGGTCGCGACGATGGAAGGGCGTCCATAGGGAGTAGCCCCGTCTTTCCGATCTAATTTAAGTCCGGAAAGGCCGGCACAAGCCTGAGGATGACACGGGGACAGCCACCCTCCGCTCACCTCTCCCCGGCGGGGAGAGGTCGCGCCGCAGGCGCGGGTGAGGGGAACTCGCCGGGAAACGATCCCCCCACCCCAGCCCTCTCCCCGGTGGGGAGAGGGAGAAGCGCCGGTCGCCTCTCACATCCACCGGACAGGAAAGAAGCGCGGCTCGCGCAATCCAACCAACTTGACGCCACTGGCTAGCCGGGCGCTTTAAAGATCCTTCCTGCCGGCTCAGCCCGCAAGGTGAGCCGAAATCGCCTCTTCCAGGGCCTCATGTGCCTTGTCCGACTGCACTGCGAGCGCGGATATGGCCTGCGCGTCAGCATCAAGCCGTGCCTCTGCCGCGCCGATCTCCCGCAGGATGGCCTCCGGCGCTGGCCCGCCGTAGATGCCGCGGCGACGCACGAAGGCGGCTGGGTCCATCGCGTCAGCGAAGATGGCATCGGTAAGCTTTGGCGCATCGATCCCGAGCGTCTCGGCGGCCTTATCGAGGGAGGCTGATGTGGCCTTGTCGGGCGTCACGCCCGCCTCGATGTTCTGGCGCACGAAGACGCTGACGATCTGGTGCGACGTCCGCCAGTCGATCGCCCGCTCGCGCACCAGCGCCGAGGCCAGATCCGTGACCTGCGCCCAATTCGCGCCGGCGAGTGTCCGCATGCGCTCCACCCGCACCTTGAGGTCGCGCATCAGCGGCCCCAGCGTCTCCAGCCGCACGCCGAGGCCACGGCCGAGGTCCCAAAGGATAGCCTGGCTGTTGCGCCGCTCCATGATGGGGAAGCCGGTCGGTCCCTTCTCCGCCATCATCACCGTCGCGACGATACCCAGTGACTGGGCCGCGACGCCCTTGATGTCCTCGAGGCCGTCGGGGTTCTTCTTCTGGGGCATGATGCTGCTCGTGCCGCAATAGCGGTCCGGTAGTTCCACCATGGCGAATTCAATGGTCGACCAGAGGAAGAGATCGTCCGCCAGCCGCCCGATATTCTGCGCCAGGACTGCAAGGACGCCGGCATAGTCCATCTCCAGATCGTGGCTGAGGATGGCATCCATCGTATGCGAGAGCGGCGCGTCGAAGCCCAGAAGATCCGAGATGCGATGACGATTGAGCGGAAAATCGCTGCCGGTCATGATCGCCGCGCCTGCCGGCGAGCGGTTCACTCGGCCATAGAACGAGATGAGCCGCTGGCTGTCGCGAGCGAAGACTTCCTCGAACATCGTCAGCCAATGCGCGAAGGTCGTCGGCTGGGCATGCTGGCCGTGCGTGTAACCCGGCATCACGGTCTCGCGATGCTCGCGGGCCAGCGCCAGCAACGTGCCGCGCAGCACGGAAAGTGCGGCGAGCATGCGCTGGACGTGGCTGCGGAAGGTAATACGGCGCGCCACCTCGATGAGATCACCGGAGCTGCGGCCGAGATGCAGCCGGCCGCCGATGTCCTCGCCGAGCGTCTTGGTGAGATAGTGTTCGCCGGAATGCATGCCGCCATCAGCCTCGGCACGGGCCTTCTCGACGCCCTCCCCTTCCATCTGGCGGAAGGCCTTCAGCATCGCGACGCCGGTTGTGCGCGGCACGATGCCTTCCTCGCTCAGCATCAGGGCGTGGGCCTTGTCGAAGGCGTGGATGGCATGGACTGATTCACCCAGAAGGCTCGAACGGTGGAAATCGAGATGGGCGAGCGGCTCCTCGGTCAACCGGGCTCCTGCGGTACGGAAACCGCGATAGTCCGTCGTCTTGCTCATGATGAACTCTCCGCAGAAACGGTCGCAAAGATTGAGATGTCAGGCGCGGGCGAGAGCCACGCTCATTTCATCAGACGTGCGCGCCAGGAGAATGCCTTCTCCAGGCGCGTGATGAGGTAGAACAGGGTCGCGCTGATCGCGACGATCAGGGCGAGGGCGGCAAATAGCTTCGCGGTCGAAAGCGAGGCGTTGTAGGCGAGCAGCAGATAGCCGAGCCCGCGATTGCCCACGACCCATTCGCCGACGACGGCGCCAATCACGCTGACGGTCAAGGCAAGCTTCAGACCCGCGAAGATATGAGGCACCGCCGAGGGCAGGCGCACATGCCGGTAGACTTGCCAGAAACGCGCATCGACGGAGTGCATCAGTTCGAGATGGCCCTTGTCCGTGCCCTCGAGCCCCGTGACGGTATTGATCAGAACGGGAAAGAACGCGAGCAGCGCGATGATGAAGATCTTCGGCTCGACGCCCACGCCGAACCACAAGATCAGCAAGGGCGCGATGGCGATCTTCGGGATCGTCTGCGAGGCGACGATCAGCGGATAGAGCGCGCTGCGCACCGGCGGCAATAGCATCATGAGGATCGCAAGGCCGACACCGAAGACAACGCCCACGGCATAGCCGGCCGCGAGCACGCCGAGCGTAGTCCACATGTTGTCGATCAGCTCACGCCAGTTTTCGATGGCGGCCCGCAGGATCACCGAAGGAGCGGGCAGGATGAATTCCTTGATGCCCCAGGCGACGCTGGCCCACTCCCAGAAGGCGAGGATCGCGATGATCGTTATTCCGGGCAGGAAGCGGTTAAACCGGTCCATATACTTGCTCCCAGCCTAGCGCATGTTGCTAACGAGATGGTGATGGATCGTCTCGGTCGCGCGCGTGAGTTCCGGCCCGAAGCGTTCCGCCGCCCGTCTGTCGCGCGGCATGTCTATGGCGATATCGGCGACGACGCGTCCGGGCCGGGGCGCCATCACGAACACCCGGTCTGAGAGATAGACGGCCTCGGCAATGGAATGCGTCACGAAGATCACCGTGAGGCGGTTCTTCGTCCAGATGCGCACGAGCTCGTCGTTCATGCGCTCGCGGGTGAGCTCATCCAGAGCGCCGAACGGCTCGTCCATCAGCAGGATCTTCGGCTTCAGGGCGTAAGCACGGGCGAGTGCCGCGCGCTGTCGCATGCCGCCGGACAATTCATGCGGATAGTTGTTGATAAAGCCGCCGATGCCGACCATCTCGGCGAGATCCTTCACCTCCTGGCGCGGGACCGGCCTTCCGGCGATATCACCCAGCAGTGCGATGTTCTCGCCGATGGTCTTCCAGGGCAGGAGCGTCGCGTCCTGGAACATCTGCCCGACGAGGCGGCCGCGCCGGAGCTTGGCGGGTGGCTCGCCGTCGATGGTGAGCGTGCCGGATGTCGGTGCGAGCAGATCCCCGAAGATCTTCAGAAGCGTGGTCTTGCCGCAACCAGAGGGGCCAATCAGCGAGATGAACTGGCCGTTCTCGATGGTAAAAGAAACGTCCTCCAGCGCCGTGACCGGCCCGCTGCCATGGCCTTTGTAGGTCAGGTTGAGGTTCTTGCCGACGATGGATTGCTGTCCAGCAGTCATGTAGCCATCTCCGTGGCGGGGCGGGGCAAGCCGTTCATGGCATAGTTCGCGCGCCCTATGGCGACGAGCGCCCCATCGGGACCGAACACGTCGATATCAACGAAGGCTATGCTGCGCCCGCTCTTGCGGATCGTCGCCCGCGCCGTCAACGCCTCGCCGACGATCGGGCGTAGGTAATCGACGCGGACATTGATGGTCGGCGGCGCGGCCCCATGCAGCATGATGAGCGCCACGTCGCCCGCCGTGTCGATCATCGCCGAGACGACACCGCCATGCCAGCGCCCGGTGCTTCCCGCAGAGCGCTCGAATTCCGGCTTCAGCGCCATCCTGAGCGTCAGGGTGCCGGCGGCGGGATCCATCTCATGCAATTCGAGGCCGAGAAAGGCGATGAAGGGCGACCGGGCGAGCCAGCCCGACACCTCGGCGGGTGAGAGCGGTTTTGCCGACCCCTTGCTTCCCCCCGCCGTCTTGGACAGATCAACCGTCATGGGCGGATCAACACTTTGCCGAGCACGCGCCGGTTCTCGACGCGCTCGAAGGCCTCCGCCGCGTTTTCGAGCGTGAAGGTCTCGTCGATCAAGGCCTTCAGCTTGCCCTCGCTGGCGAGCTTGAGGCAGCCCTCGATATCCTCCTTCATATAGGCATTCGAGCCAAGCACCTTGAGCTCGAACACCCAGATATAGCGGATGTCTTCCTTGGGATCGAAGCCGGCGGTGGCGCCGCAGGTAAGCAGCCGCCCTCCCACGCGCAGCGTCTGCAGGGATTTCACCCATGTATCGCCACCGGTATAGTTCACGATGACATCGAGTCCATTGGTGGCGCGCGGTCCGCGCCGGCTCGGCTTGCCATAGATTTTGTGGACTTCTTCCAGAAAATCCGTCTCGTGGTAGTTGATGACGTGGTCGGCGCCGAGATCCTTGAGACGCGCCAGCTTGTCCGCGGAGGAGGCGAAGGCCACCACCTCGCAGCCCGCGAGCTTGGCAAGCTGCACGCAGCACACGCCGACCCCGCCGCTCGCGCCGAGAATGCCGACCTTCTCGCCAGCTTTGACGTCACCGTTGGTGTACATCATGCGCAGCGCCGTCGCATAAGCGGTCGGCATCACGGCGGCGGTATCAAAATCCACATTGTCCGGAATGCGGATGAGCTGATGCGCGGGCACGGCGCAGTATTCCGCGAGGCCACCGTCCGTCGTCTCGCCCACCACGCCGCGGCTGAGGCGGTTGATCGGGTCGATGACCACACGATCCCCCACCTTCCAGCCGTCCACGCCGGCGCCGACCTCGACGATCTCGCCGGCCACGTCGAGGCCCGGCACGACCGGCAGGTGAAGCGTGATGCCGGGCATGCCGCGACGTGTGAAGATATCGTGGTAGTTCAGGGTCGAGGCGCGCACGCGCAGCACGACGCCGCCGGGCTGGACGACGGGATCCGGGTAATGCGCATCATACACGCAGGCCTCGGGGCCGCCGTGCTCCTTGATGTAGAATGCCTTCATGGCAAGCTTCCTCGCTTGTTGGTCTTATGACGTCAGCGTCAGCGCGCGTTCGGTCAGGGCTCGCCTGTCGACCTTGTTGGTCGAGGCGAGCGGGAGTTCCGGCACGATGAACACGCGCCGCGGATGCTGGTAGGCAGGGCCATTGGCCAGGGCGAAAGCCTTCACCTCGTCCTCGGTCACGCCCTCGCCGCGCTTCGGCACGACGAAGGCGACCGGTTTCTGTCCCTTGATGGCGTCAGGCACCGGCACAACGCAGACCTCGGCGACAGCGGGCAGTCGCATCAGCATGGCCTCGACATCACCGGGAAAGACATTCTCGCCACCGCAGACGAACATGTCATCGGCGCGGCTCACGAAGAAATAAAAGCCGTCGGCGTCGCGCTCGAAGATGTCGCCGGTGATGTAGAAACCGTCATCGGTCATCGACTTCGCGGAAAGTTCGGGCTTGTTCAGATAGCCCATCATCACGGCGCGGCTGCGGATCTGCAGGACGCCCTTGTCGGGCCGCACCTCGCCATCGTCGACCAGCCGCAGTTCCACCGCCGGATGCGCATAGCCGACCGACATGTCGGGCTGCGGCAGGCCATCGGGATGCGGGCCGAAGAAGATAGGGCCTGCCTCGGTCGTGCCGAAGCCGTTGACCACCTTCGCATTGGTGAAAATGCGCCTGATATCGACCATCAGCTCCGGCGTTGCCGGCGCGGACGAAACGCGCACCAGCTTGACCTTGGAAAAATCGAGCTCTTGGAGAAGATCCGTGCGGCGGGCGAGCATCGCGATCATGGTCGGCACGGCGGTGATCATCTCGACGCCATAGGCGGCGATCGCCCGCACGAAGCTCTCCACCTCGAAGCTCGGCAACAGGATCACCGTGCCGCCGCTGCCGAGCGTCGCCTGTGACGAGGCAAGACCGTTCTGGTGGTAGAGCGGCGCCGCGACGATGGTGCGCTGGCCGACCGGGCTGTTGGCGCTGGTGCGGTGATCGAGCGCCCAAAGATGCCCTCGGTGAGAGAAGATAACCCCCTTCGGCACGCCGGAGGAGCCGGAGGTGTAGATGATCATGGCGATGTCTTGCGGCGCGGGTTCCGCAGCGGTGGAGGGGCCGGGATCGCGGAATTGGGCGAGGGCTGCGCTCTCGCTGTCATCATCCATGCGAATGCGTTCGTATTGCACGGGGATGAGCGGCTCGCGCGCGCCATCGCAGAACACCAGGCGAGTGTCGCTGTCCTCGAGAATGAACGCCACTAGAGCCGGCGGCAGCTTGTAGTTCACCGGCACGACGGTGACGCCGGCCCTGAGCGCGCCGAAAGCGACGGCGATGAAATGCACGTTATTGGCGGCGACGATGGCGATGCGTTCGCCAGGCCGAAGGCCTCGCCGCACGAAGCCGCGCGCATAGGCTGATATCAGCGTATCGAGCTCCGCGTAGCTGTAGCTGCGCGGCTCGGCGGACCCGAGATCGATGATCGCGGCCTGTTCGGCCGGAACATGGGTCGACAGGGCGGAGCCGAGATTGCTGAACATCACCATCAGAAAAGTGCCTCTACTGCTGGAAGACCACGGCGCCGCCGGCGATCACCGTATGGACCGCATCGTTCTGGTCGATGAGCACATAGTCCGCGTCGAAACCGGGGGCCACCTGGCCTTTGCGCGCATCGAGCCCGAGTACGCGCGCAACGTTGGTCGTCATGGGCTGGAGCGCCTGATCAAGGGGAAGGCCGAGCTCATGCACCAGCCGCATCAGGTCGCGGAAGAGCACGCTCGGCGGCACCGTGCGGTAGCCGGTGAGCTTGCCATCCGCATCCCGCACCGCGGCCGGGATATTTCCGTCGGTCGAGACCGTGATCTGCGCGAGCGGAACACCTCTTTCCAGACAGATGCGGACGGCATCGGGAACATCGACGCCCGTCAGGTTCCCATCCAGCCGGGAGACACAGCAGGTCATGTCGATAGTGCCGCCGCGCAAGGCGAAGGCGATGGCTTCCTCGAAGACCGGGGAGAAGTCGGGGGTGCGGTTGACATGCGTCGGGACGATCTGATCGATCGGCATCTGCAATTCGTCCACGAGGCGCACGAGAGGCGCCAGCGCCTCGTCGAGCGAACCGACATGGCAGTGGAGCACCGCCGCCTTGCCGGACATGGCCCGCGCCCGCATCACCTGGCCGGCAAGATCAGCCAAATCATTCCAGTTGCGATTGGGATGAAGGCGCTCCGCGACCGCGGATTTCGCGCCGATGACCTGGTCAATGAAGGCCACATCGGCACAAATGCTGTCGAGAAGGTGCCGAGCCGGCAGCGGCATGCCGCCGGTATAGATGAAGGCGCTGACGCCCTCGGCGCAGAGCTCATGCGCTTTGCGAAGCAACAGCCGTAAATCGCGGGTTTCATTGTCAACGCCGAGCAGGCCGACCGCAGTCGTCGTACCGGCGGAGAGCAACTGCTGCGCCGTCAGTTCCCCGACGCGCCCGAGTGGGCCGTTGGCATCGCCGCCACCGACGAAATGGATATGCTGGTCGATCAGGCCCGGAACCAGTCGGAGGCCACGCGCATCAATGCGCATAACGCCGTCAAGGCTTGCAATCTGCTGCGCCGCGTCGTGACCGAGCCACAGCGTCCGGCCGCCGGCAGCGACGACGGACGTCGGGCCAAGCGCGGCCGGCGCGTAAACTTCCGCGCCTTCTATCACCAGGCAGGCGGTCGCCTTCGACGATTTCGCCACGAGCTTGCAACCTCTTCATGAACGCGGAGCGCGGACCACGCCGACCTTTTGCCGACGGACAGCATGGTATTGGGGCATAGCGGAACGGCCCCAGACACGCAAAAGGCACCCACGTGTCATCGACGCGGGCGCCTCTTCAAAGCAACCCGCCTATTTCTTGGCCGGCAGATAGTCGTTCGTGTAGAGATCCGACACCTTATAGCCGGGCTTCAACACGCCGCCGTCCGCGAGGCCGTTGTAGAGATTGTTCCAGGACGTATCGTCCATCCAGCCCCAGCCGTGCTCCTTCGAACGCGGGCTTTCCGTCAGATCGGCAATGATCTTGATGGCCTGCGGCAATGTTTCCTTCGGCTGCGTGGGATCGATACGGCCCATCATCGCCACCGTGGCCGGGATGTCGGCGGATGCCTCTGCGTAGCCCCGTGCCGTCGCCGCGAGGAAGGCCTTCACAGCCTCAGGATTCTTGGCGAGGAAGTCGCTGTTGGCCATGATGACATGGCCAAGGATTGGATATTCATCCGTGTTGAACGGCAGGAACAGCGGCTCGACGCCCTTCGCCTTGACCTGCAGGGCATGCGCGAACTCGAACCCTGTGCAACCGTCGGCTCGCTCGGCCAGCATCAGGGTGCAGACCGTCTGGGGATCGACCGAAAGAACCTTGACCTTGTCGGTCATGTCGCTGCGCTTCAGGGCAGCGCGGAGCAACGTCGCCAGCGTCGTCGAATCCGACGTCACGATCGTCTTGCCGCCGAGATCCTTGAAGCTCGTGACCGGCCCCTTGGCCTTGTCGACGATGACCCCGGTCGCGTCCTTCTGGAGATGGTTGGCGATGACCTTGATCGGCAATCCCTGGATGCCGCCGGCCAGAGCCGAGTCGGCGGCAGCGATCCCGAGCTCGGACTGCGCCGCGCCGGTCGCCTGCACGGCAAGCGGCGACCCGCGCAGATACTGGAAGCTCACGTCGAGCCCCGCATCCTTGTAGTAGCCCTTCTCGTCCGCCCAGTACAAACCGTACCAGGACAGCTGCGGCACATTGAAATGCATCGAGACCTTGATGGGCGTGGGAGTCTTGGCCTGCGCCAGGGCGACTGACGCAGCCGGCACGGAGAGGCCCAGCGCAAGACACAAGGACAGCAAACGCGGAAACTTCATGGATTACCCCTCTCTGGCGATCGCTTTATCGAAACGCGGCCTCACATGGCCGGCCTTTTCTGGTGAATCCGGCACCCCAGCGCCCACCGACGATCAGACACGGCTATCATTGCAGCTATGAAGCAAGAGCCGCGACAGGGGCACAACTGATTATTCATCAGCAAAGACATGACGTAGCATCATGTTTAAAAATAGGGCGTCGTGCATAAAGTGACGTCAGATCGCCAATCGATGAAAATCCTTCAGGCGACCGCTGACAATCGATCACTTCACGTGGATCCTCTTCGATGCCTAACTAGCCGCCAGAATTGGCTAGGAGCGTTCCGTGACATCTCTCGATCTTCTGCCCCCGGGGCTTGTCGTCAACACCATGAAGGGCGATGTCGCCGAGCATCGCGCCGGTGCATGGCTCACCTGGGACGGGACGCTGGATCTCGACTGTGCGCTTGTCGGCGTGCCCTATGACGGCGCCTCGGTCGTTCGCACGGGCTCCCGCCACGGGCCTGACGCGGTGCGCCAGGCGATGATGTATTTCACCACCTATTCGAGCCGCGATCGCCGCGCCATGACCGATTTCCGCGCCGCGGACATCGGCGATGTCGAGGTCGTGCTGACCGATATGGAAGGTACCTTCGCGCGCATTACCGAGACCGTGCGCCAGCTCGTGTCGCGCGGCATTGTGCCGGTGATGATCGGCGGCGATCATTCCATCGCCTTTCCCAACTTGCGCGGCGTCATCGAGGCCATGGGCCCGGCCAAAAAGCTCGGCGTCATCCATTTCGACGCCCATCACGATCTGCGCAAGGCTCATCTCGGCGCCGAATCGAGCGGCGTGCCGTTCCGCAAGACGCTCGAGCTTCCTGGCACCCTCCTCAATGGCCGCAACCTTGTACAGGTTGGCATGGCCGAATTCACCAATTCGCCGCAGCTCGACGACTATGCCAAGGAGATGGGCGTCACGGTCATCTCCGGGCTGGAAGTCCGCGAGCGTGGCATCGCCGCGGTTGTCGAGCAGGCGCTTGCGATCGCTGGCGAGGGAACGGATGCAATCTATCTCTCGGTCGACATCGACTGTCTGTCCCATGCGCAGGCGCCGGGAACCGCCGCGCCCAACCCCTTCGGGCTCGATCTCCATGACGTGCAATTCGCCATGCGCAAGATCGGCGCGAGCAACAAGCTCATCGGCGCCGATCTCGTGGAAATCTCACCCCCCTTCGACCCGCGCAATATCACGGGCGCCAGCGGCGCATCACTGATCCTCAGCCTGCTCTATGGATTATCGTCACGCGCCCCGGCGGCTTGATCACTCTCGCCATTGAGCGTCAGCAGCTTCCCGAAGCGGCCCATCAGCCAATGCAGGAAGAGGCGATTGCTCGAACGCTCCAGGCGATAACCGTCGCAGACGACATACCAGCCGCCGGTCGCCTGGATCATGGCCGCGAAGGGCCGCATCAAGCTGCCTTCCCTGACATGGGCCATCGACAAGGTATCGCTGACGAGCACGACGCCGGCGCCCTCCACCGCCATGTCCATGGCGACACTGAGGTCGTTGCAATAGAGGTGCCGGCGGTAGAGGCTGAAATCATGCTCGCCCTCGTCCGCCAGCCAGCGGCGCCATTCGGAGCCGTCATCGCGATGGAGGAGAACCACGTCGCGCAGATCCGCCGCACGGGTCAGCGTGCGCCCGGCGCGCTGGAAAAGGAGCGGGCTGCAGGCCGGGGCGATGGAAACATTCTCCAGGAGAAAGGAACGTTTGCCCGGCCAGTCCCCGGTCCCGAACTGGATACCGATGTCCGCATCCGCTACTTCGGCCACACGGTCGTTTTCGGAGAGATGGATATGGCATTCGATCGCCGGATGGTCCTCGCAGAAGGCGGGCAGATTCCGCGCCAGCCATTTGCTGGCGAACATCGGCGAGCAGGCGATCATCAGACGACCGCCCTCGGCGTCCGCATCGACAAGGCTGTGCGCGGTGCGGGCGATGTCTTGCAAAGCCGTTCCCACGGAGCGCGCAAAGATGCGGCCGGCGTCGGTGAGGGCGACACCGCGGCCGGATTTCTCGAAGAGATCGAAGCCGAGCGCCTCCTCCAGCTTGCGCAGCTGATGGCTGACGGCGCTATCCGTCAGGTTGAGCTCTGTGGCGGCCTTCGTCAGGCTCCCGTGGCGCGCCGCCACATCGAACGTGCGCAGGGTGGCGAGCGGCAGGTTACGCGCGACCATGCCGCCCGCCCCGCCCTGAATGCCGCTGCCCGTCGTCCACCATCGGCCCCACCGTCTGTCTGTTGCTCATCGTGCCTAGCATAACCCCGCCCGGCAAGCGCCTTGCCGATCCTCGCATTCCGCCTACCCCCGAGGCTTCCGCATGACGGCCACTCCTGCCCCAGCCAATCCCGCCCCGCCGGCCCCCGATTTTCCATGGCCGGATGGCAAGCGTTGCGCCTTGTTTCCAGCTTTCGACGTGGATGCGGAGTCGGTCTGGCTCGGCGGCGATCCCGCCAATGCCGATCGTCACGTCACCCTCTCGTACGGTGGTTACGAGGCCCGCGTCGGCATCCCGAAGATCCTCGAACTGCTGGCGCGCCACGGGGTCCGTGCCACGTTCTTCGTGACAGGCTGGGCCGTGGAGGCCCACGCGAAGAGCTGCGAGGCCATCCTCGCCGCCGGCCACGAGATCGCCCACCACGGCTATCTGCATCTGAAGCCGGATGCCGAGCGCTTCGATGTCATGATCGAGGAGATCGACCGGGGTCTTGAGGCCATGGGGCGCGTACTCGGCATCACGCCCGTCGGCTACAGGGCACCGTGGGGCGAAAGCTTCCCCGCCCTTCTGCAACTGCTCGTGGATCGTGGCATCCGCTATTCCAGTTCCTGGCGCGATGACATCCGGCCCTATCGCCATGTGCTGCCCGGCGGCCCGGGGCCCGTCGAGATTCCCGTGAACTACAGCTTCGACGACTGGAGTTACGGCCTCACTCATCGCTCCAGCCCCCGGGCGTTGTTCGGTCGCGAAGCGGTGCTCGCCATCTGGCGTGACGAATTCGACCAGACCCGGGAATGGGGCGGTGTCACCACCATGGTCATGCATCCGCAGGTGACCGGGCGGCCCATGCGCATCCGCATTCTCGACGATTTCCTGACCCATGTCCGCACCCATGACGATGTCTGGATCGCGACGGGCCGGGAGATCATGGAGCATTATGAAAGCTGCGAGGCGCGTGCCGGCGATGCGGCCGATCTCAGCCGCTTACCCTCAGAATGATCTTACCCACATGCCGCCCTTCCTCCATATAGCGATGGGCGGCGGCGGCTTCAGTCAGGGGGAAGATCCGGTCGACCACCGGCTTGATGCGTCCGCTTTCGAGATGGGGCCAGAGATCGCGTCGCACACCGGCGATGATGCGATCCTTGGCGGCGGCGGGTCGGTCCCTCAGTGAGGTGGTGAACAAGGACGCCCGTTTCGCGAAGAGTGCGGCGAGTGAGAGCGACACCTCACGGCCGCCCTGCAGGCCGATGATGGCGATGCGCCCGTCTTTCGCGAGCGCCTCGATGTTCTTCGGGAGATAGGAGGCTCCCATGTTGTCGAGGATGACATCGGCGCCCCGCCCCATCGTATGGGCGAGAACCTCGCGCGCGAAATCCTCGGTCCGATAGGAGATCGCACGGCTTGCGCCGAACTCCTCGCAGCGCCGCAGCTTGTCCTCGCTGCCGGCAGTTGCCAGAACGTCCGCCCCCCAGGCCCGGCCCGTCTGCACGGCAAAGGAGCCGATGCCGCCGGTGCCGCCGTGGACCAGGAGGACTTCTCCTGGGGCCAGCGCGCAGGTGTCGATGATGTTGGACCATACCGTCGCAGCCGCCTCGGGAAGCGAGGCCGCCGTCACGAGATCGACGCCGCGCGGCAAAGGCAGGAGCTGGCTGGCGGAAACCGCCACCCGTTCGGCATAGCCCCCGCCGGGCACGAGCGTGCAGACCCGGTCGCCGATTGTCCATCCCGTGACACCGGCTCCGACTTCGATGATCACGCCGGAGCATTCGATGCCGAGAATGGTCGGCAGGGCGACGCCTTTCGTATAGGTGCCATTGCGCTGCATGAGGTCGGCGTAGTTCAGTGCCGCCGCTTCCACCGCGATGACGACCTCGCCCGGCTGGGCGGCCGGGTCCTCGAATTCCTCTATATGCAGGACGTCTGGTCCGCCCGTCTCAGCCAGGATAACGGCGCGCATGAGTGATCCATGAATGTTCGGTTTGGCCTGGAGTATAGAACGCTTGGGATATAGAACGCTTGGGGTATAGAGCATCATTGCCGAAGATGCCCACAGTTTCAGCGGACCGGCACGGCTCCCGCCCTCAGACCGCGGGCCATGCCTGTCCGGAAGCATGACTTGGCAGGAGGCTTGCAGTCCCCTTTGCAGCGCCTCGCGACGCCAGGTGGATCCCCGCCAGCATGCAGCGCACGGAGCCGCCAGCTAATTCGATGGTCGGAACGTCCAGCGGCAGGAGCCTGACATGAGTTTCCAGCGCAGCGCGCTGGTCTTGCGACAGCGCACGCAGCGCCCGGGACGACAGTGCAAGCACCCTCCCCGCGCGGCTGTCGAGTTCGATGGCATTGCCGGCGAACTCATTGATCTGGGCATGCGTCAGGTCGATGACCACGCGGCCCGTATCCGCGAAACGACCGGCAATCTCCGCCCGGCGTTCGGGATTGGAGATCGCGGAGAGGCCGATCATGCAGAAATCCGTGCCAATGCACATCAGCACGTTGGTGTGGTAGATCGGCCGGCCATCGCGATCGGCCGCGTCGAACACCACCGGCTCGAAGTTGAAATGCGTGCAGAAGCGTTCAAGCGCCACTTCGTTGGTGCGATTGGACCGCGCGGCGTAGGCGACACGTTCGATATGGTCGAGCACCATCGCCCCGGTCCCCTCAAGATAGACCGCATCCTGTTCGAGGCCGGAATAGTCGATGACATCCTGCACCCGATAGCGATGCTTCAGCATCTCGATGATATCGCCGCGCCGCTCCCGCCTGCGGCTGGGCGAGAACATGGGATAGATGGCGACATGCCCGCCGGCATGAGTCGAGAACCAGTTGTTGGGGAAGACCGAATCCGGGGTGTCACGGGTTTCGTCCTCGAAGAGGTGAACCGTGATTCCTGCACTGGCTAGCTGGTCCGCGGCGCGGCTCACCTCGTCAAAGGCCGCCTTTGCGATCGCCTCGGCCGTGCGCGCGCTGTCCTGCGCCTGAAAGGCGTTGTCGTGGGCCGTGGCCGGATTGGGCGAGAAGTGATGGGGACGGATCATGACGACGCTGCGCGGCGCCTGCACGGATAGCTTGTGGGCCATCATCGTGCCCCTCTGGACGACATCGCGGCCGCCGCGTCATGGTGCTTGGCAATCAGCCCGAAGAGATCGCGCGGATTTTCCGGTTCGGTCACGAGATCAATCTCGTCGAAGAAATCCGTACCCGCCACGTGGTCGCTGACGTAGCGCAGCGCGGAAAAATCCTCGGTTGCGAAGCCGACTGAATCGAACAGCGTGATCTGCTCCGGCGCGCGTCGGCCGGGCGCTTCGCCGGCAATGACGCGCCAGAGCTCAGTCACCGGAAAGTCAGCCTCCATCTGCTGGATCTCGCCCTCGATGCGCGTCTGTTCAGGGAACTCGACGAAGACATCGGCGCGCAGCAGGATGTCGCGATGGAGTTCCGTCTTCCCCGGGCAGTCTCCGCCAACCGCGTTGATATGCACGCCCGCCCCGACCATGTTGTCGCTCAGGATGGTGGCATTGAGCTTATCGGCGGTCACGGTCGTAGTGATATCGGCGCCAAGCACAGCCTCTTCGGCGCTGGCCGCGCTGGTGATCGAGAAGCCATAGTCTGCGAGGTTGGTGCGAAACTTGGCGGTTGCGGCCGGGTCGATATCGAACACACGGAGATTGCGGATGCCCAACAGGGCCTTGAAGGCGAGCGCCTGAAACTCGGACTGCGCACCGAGGCCGATAATCGCCATGCTGGACGCATCCGGGCGTGCGAGATAGCGAGCCGCGAGCGCCGACGTCGCTGCGGTCCGCAAAGCGGTCGTGATCGTCATTTCCGAGAGTAGCTTGGGGTACCCGGTCGCGACGTCGGAGAGGACACCGAAGGCCGTGACGGTCTGCAGGCCGGAACGCGTGTTCTTTGGGTGGCCGTTGACATATTTGAAGCCGTAGAGGGCCCCGTCACTCGCCGGCATGAGTTCGATGACCCCGTCCCGGGAGTGGCTGGCGACCCGTGGCGCCTTTTCGAACGCGGCCCAGCGGCGGAAGTCTTCCTCGATATAACCGGCCAGCCCGACGAGAAAGGGTTCCACCCCCATCGTCTCGACCAGCCGGATCATATTGTCGACACCGACATACTGGACCAAAGCCGCCTCCACACGCTGATATCATTCTCGCAATTGTACTCCGAGCGAATTGCAGCTAAAATTGATAAGCTGTACGAGTATCCTCGTGAAAATGAGGAAATTGCTCAGTCAATGTGTGCAAATTGAAACCATGCATATCTTCGATGATCTTGATCGCCAGTTGATCTCCGCCTTGCGTGAGGACGGGCGTGCCCCGATATCGAAGCTCGCCACGATTCTCGGAATCTCGCGCGCCACGGTTCAAAGTCGCCTCGACCGGCTGCTCGAAAACGGCGCGGTGCTCGGCTTCACGATACGCTCCCGTCATGACTATGACGCCAACACCATCCGGGCGATCATGCTGATCGAGGTCACCGGCCGCTCGACCACAGCGGTTATCAAGCAGTTGCGGGGCTTGACGGAGTTACACTCCCTGCACACGACCAATGGCGCCTGGGACTTGGTGGCAGAGATCCGCGCTTCGAGCCTGAGCGATTTCGACCGCGTGCTCCGTGAGGTGCGCACGATCAACGGGATATTGAACAGCGAGACCAGCATCCTGCTCTCGTCGGTGGAATGAAAGGACATCAGCGCGCCAATTTGCTGTGAGATCCTGGAGACTGGCCCTTAGCTGCGGTTGCGAATCGCCCGCGCCCAGGCGCAGCATCCTGCCAACAGCCGGAGGATCGATGGCATCGGCACAGCAACCCAATTTCTTCGCGCTGCTCGACGCGGAAGCAGACCCGCTGGAAGCGGAAGCGCGGGAGAAACCACGCCGCAAGGCACGTACGAAAGCAGGTGGTGCTCCATCTGCCGCCGGACGTATGCCGGTCGTCGCCTATGACGCGCAGCAGGAAGCCTGGGCTTGCGAACTGGAACAATCCGGCCGTTATCGCATCCTGCGTCAATTGCAGTTCCGGCCGGTCGTCCCGCGCGATCCCCTGCCGGATGAGAAGGTCGCGGTCATCGTCGATGTGGAGACCACCGGGCTCGATCACACCAAGGATGAGGTGATCGAACTGGGCATGGTCGCTGTCACCTACAACGAGGATGGCAGCTTCGGCGATGTCATTGCCGCCTTCAGCGAATTGCGTGAGCCGAGCATTCCGATCAGCGCCGAGAGCGTGCGCATCACCGGCATCACGCCAGAGATGGTCGCGGGCAAGGTGCTCGACCTCGATGCAATCAGCCGGTTCATCGAGCCGGCATCGCTTGTCATCGCCCACAACGCCCGCTTCGACCGGCCGTTCTGCGAGAAACTGGCGCGTGGTTTCGACGTCAAGGCCTGGGCCTGCTCAGCCTCGGAGATCGACTGGGCAAGCTTTGGTTTCGAGGGGGTCAAACTCGGCTATCTCGTCGGCCAGTCCGGCTGGTTCCATAACGGCCATCGCGCGGTGGACGATTGCCACGCGCTGCTCGAAGTCCTTGGCGCTCCGCTCAAGGATGGAAGCGGCCCGGCCTTCCCGCGGCTTCTGGCCAGCGCTCGCCGCGCTCGCTATCGCGTCTGGGCCGAATACAGCCCCTTCGACATGAAGGACGTGTTGAAGGGGCGTGGCTATCGCTGGAACGACGGTTCTGATGGGCGCCCCAAATCCTGGTGGGTCGAGACAAGCGAGGAGGCGCTGGAGGCCGAGCTGCAATTCCTGCGGACCGACATCTACCAACGCGATGCCGACCCGCGCGTTGACCGCATCACCGCCTTCGAGCGCTTCAAGTCCGCGCGGTGATCACGACAGGGCTCAAGTCTTGTCCTTCAGGAATTGCTGGTAGCGCTGCTTGGTCTCATCATTCATGGGATAGAGGCCGGGCAGCGCCACGCCGCGATCGACCTCCTGCATGATCCAGGCTTCCATGCGTTCCTGATCGACCGCCTCGGCAGCGACCGCCTCCGCGAGCGCTGCGGGAATGACAACAGCACCATCATCGTCGACCACGATGACGTCATCCGGGAAGATGGCGACGCCCCCGCAGGCCACGGGCTCCTGCCAGCCGACAAAAGTGAGCCCGGCCACGGACGGCGGCGCCGCGACGCCCTGGCACCAAACGGGAAGGCCCGAGGCTTCGACGCCGGCGATATCGCGGACCACGCCGTCGGTAATGAGGGCGACCACGCCACGCTTGGCCATGCGCGCGCAGAGAATGTCGCCAAAGATGCCCGCATCGGTCACGCCCATCGCATCAACGACAGCGATCACACCTTCTGGCATCGCCTCGATGGCGGCGCGCGTCGAGATCGGCGAGGCCCAGGATGCAGGGGTCGCCAGATCTTCGCGCGCGGGAACAAAGCGAAGCGTGAAGGCGGCACCGACGAACTTGCCCTGTCCGGCATGCAACGGCTTGGCGCCGCGCAGCCAGACGTTACGCAATCCCTTCTTCAGCAATACGGTCGTCAGCGTCGCGGTGGAGACGCCTTCAAGCGTCACGCGCAGATCAGGGGAAAGCGCCATCGGGTTCGTCCTCGCCAGAATTTGGAGACGTATGACTACGTCGCTCGCCGGCGAGGGACAAGAGCTGCCTGTTCAGAGCTTCGCGAGCAAATATTCCGTTTCGATGGACGAGGCATGCATCTGATGATCGAAACCATAGATGTGGATGGAAATCGCCTCGCCATCACCGCAGTTCTCCATGCGGTGAATATTCGGCCCGGACGGCAGCATGCAAGCGACATAACCAGGGGCGCGGTCATGCACCTCGGCCGGTACCGCCTGCGTCGGACTGATGGCGCGGTACCAGGTTTCGCGAACGACCCCGCTGACTACCCCGAAGCAGCAGGAGCAATGATGATCATGTATGGAGGTGGCGCAGCCGGGGCTCCAGACCATCGCCCAGATGCTGACCTGTGCATCGCCGGCCAGCAGATTGCGGGCATAGCCCCCGGGCTTGCGCTGCAATGACAACCCTGCGAATGGATCAGGCTGTGCGACGAGATCCTCAAGAACCCGGCGCGCCGCATTGAGGTAATCCCGCGAGAGCGTATCGGAGTCCGTGTGCAGCCCACGCAGGAGTGCGCTGCCGCGCATCTCGTCGATCAACAGTCCCTGCATGACGGTCCCTCTCTCCAGCACGATGAGAGGATTTTACGGTCGGGCCAGGGAAATAGGTTTGCGAGTTTGCCGGGCGATCCCTGAGCTTCTAGAAATTATTTCCCAATAACGATACTGTATGAGAACCATTTTGCGCCTCATGAGATCGCATTGACACACGCTTCCATCCACCCATACTGCCGCGCATGAAACTCGATGCCTTTGACCGGAAGATTCTGGCCCTCTTGCAGGACGATTCGAGCCTGCCCCTCGCGGAGATCGCGGCACAGGTCGGCCTGTCGCAGACGCCGTGCTGGCGACGCATCCAGAAGCTGGAGGCAGGCGGCATCATCCGCAAGCGCGTGGCGCTGCTGGACCGCAAGCAGCTTGGCGTCGGCGTCACGGTCTTCATCGCCGTCAAAACCAACGTCCATTCGCTCAAATGGCTCGAACAGTTTCACGATGCCGTCCGTGAGCTGCCGGAGATCATCGATTTCTACCGCATGAGCGGCGATATCGACTATCTGCTGAAGGCCTATATTGCCGACATCAGTGCTTATGACGCGCTTTACAAGAAATTGATCTCGCGGATCGAGCTGAGTGACGTCACGTCCATGTTCGCCATGGAAGAGTTGAAGTCGACCACGGCCATATCTCTCGCCAGCGCCGGCACGTCCTGAGAGACGGCCGGAGCTGCAGTTTCTCCCCGGCGGGCCTTTTGCGAGCGACGCGCCGAATTTCGCGGCGCGCTCAGCGCAGGAAGCTCCGGAAGCGGCGCAGCGCGAGGACGAACAGCACCCCGCCGATCAGCAGCAGCGCCGCGAACTGCGGCCAGACGACTGACAAGCCCGCGCCCCTGAACAGGATTGCCTGCGCCAACATCACGAAATGCGTGTTGGGCGCCGCCAGCATGATGGTCTGGATGATGTCCGGCATGCTTTCGCGCGGCGTCATGCCGCCGGACAGGACCTGCAGCGGCAGCAGAACGAGCATCAGCAGGAGGCCGAACTGCGGCATCGAACCAGCGACGGTCGCGAGAAAAATTCCCATCGATGTGGTGGCAAAAAGTTGCAGCGCGGTGCCCGCCACGAACAGCGCAACCGAGCCCTGGATCGGCACGGCGAGAATACCCTGAACGATGAAGATGATGGAAAGGCTGGATGCCAGAAGGACGACGAGCCCCATCGACCAGACCTTGCTCACCATGATCTCGGTCGGAGTCACCGGCATCACCAGGAGGTGCTCGATCGTCCCGTGCTCTCGCTCGCGGATCAGCGCAGCGCCTGTCAGGATGATGGAGAGCATCGTGATTGAAGAGATGATATTGTTGATGGCGCCGAACCATCCCTTGTCGAGCTGGGGATTGAAACGCGCGCGCAATGCCAGCGCCACCGGCACGTCCGCCTCACCGCGATGACGATTGAGGAATTCGGTCACTTCGCCGGATACGATTGCCTGGATATATCCGCCGCCTGTGAAGGCCTGCGACATCCGTGTCGCATCAATGTTGAGCTGGATGGTGGGAGACCGGCCTGCGAGAAGGTCACGCTGGAAATTGGGCGGAATATCGATGGCGAAGGTATCCAGGCCTTCGTCCATCCGCGCGTCCATCTCATACGGGCTGATAACCCGCGGCACGACGAAATAGGGCGGATAGAACGCCGTCAGGATTCGGGACGATACCGGGGACTGGTCTTCGTCGACGATCGCGATTGCCGCGCGATTGAGCGTTTCCGGCATCGCCGTGGCGCCCGTATAGACGGCGAGCGTGAACGAATAGACGATCAGGATCAGGAGCATCGGGTCGCGGATCAGCCCGCGGAGCTCCTTCACGCCGAGATTGATGATATTCGCGAGCCGCATGGTCAGCTCGCCTGTTTCTTGAGAAGCAGTGTCCCGAGCCCGAATAGAACCGGCACAGCAATGACAAGCGGCACGAAGGAACTCGCAAGATCGCTGAAATCAAGCCCCTTCGAAAAGGTGCCGCGCGAAATCGTCATGAAGTAGGTAGTCGGATAGATCCGCCCGATGAAGGCCCCAAATCCCTCGAGCGACGAGACCGGATCGATCATGCCCGAATACTGGACAGCCGGAATGATCGTGATGAGCGCCGTACCGAAGATCGCCGCGATCTGGCTATTCATGAAGGTCGAAATCACAAGCCCCATCCCGGTCGTGAAGATCACATACAGGAGGGCGGCCGCTGTATAGGTGAGGAAGCTGCCCGTGAACGGCACCCGGAACACGAAGACCGCGAAGGCCGTCAGCATCAGGAAGTTCAGCATTGCCAGCCCGATATAGGGGAGTTGCTTGCCAAGCAGGAACTCCATCTTGGTGACCGGGGTGACGTAGAAATTGATGATTGAACCGAGTTCCTTTTCCCGCACCACGCTGAGGACCGCGAGCATCGCGGGGATCATCAGAAGCAAAAGCGGAATGACGGCGGGAACCATCGCGACGAGGCTCTGCACGTCCGGATTGTAGCGATAACGGATCTCGAGCTGGAAATTGCCGACTGTTGCGGCATTGCCATAGAGCTGCCGGGCCTTCTGGACCAGCCAGGTCAGATGCATGCCCTGCACATAGCCGCGCACGGTCTCAGCGCGCTGCGGCATGGCGCCATCGATCCACGCGCCCACCTCCACAGCTCGGCCGCGTGCGACATCACGGCCGAAGCCGGGGGGAATCTCGATTGCCAGACTGATGTCGCCGCTCGCCATGCGCCGATCGAGATCCTCGTAACTGGTGATTGGCGGCTTCTCGATAAAATAGCGCGAGCCCGCGATCTGCTGGACATAGTCACGGCTGACCGTCGTGTCGTCACGGTCGAGCACCGCGAAGGTCAGGTCCTCGACATCCATGTTGATGCCATAGCCGATCACGAACATCAGCAGGACGGAGCCCAGGATGGCCAGTGTCGCACGGATCGGATCGCGCCGCAGTTCCAGCGCCTCGCGCTCGCTATAGGCGAACATGCGCCGAAAATCGAAAAAGCGATGCTTAGGACTGGCGGCGCCCGCCCCGTCCTCCGACGCGAAGGCCTCCACAGGCGTGGCTTCCGCCGCGGGTTCGGACCGTGTGTCGGGCTTGGGCGATGCATCATTGATGGCATCCTCAAGATATCCGACGAAAGCCTCTTCGAGCGTCGCGGCCGAACGCTTCTCCACGATGGCCCTTGGCGTATCGCTGATCAGCACCTTGCCGGCATGCATCAGCGAGATACGGTCGCACAGCTCAGCCTCGTTCATGAAGTGGGTCGACACGAAGATCGTGACATTGTCCTTGCGCGACAGGTCGGACAGGATTTGCCAGAAACCGTCGCGCGCCACGGGATCAACGCCGGAAGTCGGCTCGTCGAGGATCAGAATGTCCGGCGAATGAATTAGCGCCACGGCCAGGGACAGCCGCTGGCGTATGCCGAGCGGCAAGGCGTCCGGCAAGCTGTCCAGCACGTCCTCGAGGTCGAAGCGCTTCGTCATCTCCGCGATGCGACCGGGGATGTCAGCCTCGGGCAAATTGAACAAGCGTGCATGGAGTTCGAGGTTCTGCCGGACCGTCAATTCCGTATAGAGCGAGAAGGCCTGCGACATGTAACCGACACGCCGGCGCACCTCGATATCCCGGGGATCGACCTCGCGGCCGAACAGCCGAGCCGTGCCATCACTGGCCGGCAGCAGTCCCGTCAGGACTTTCATGGTCGTGGTCTTGCCGCACCCGTTCGATCCGAGGAAGCCGAAGATCTCACCGCGCGGAATACGGAAGCTCACGTTGTTGACGGCCGTGAAGTCACCGAAGCGGACGGTGACATGCTCGGCCTCGATGGCGACCTCTGCTTCCGCGCCGTCGGCGCGCGGCGGGATCACCACCGCCTTGTGATCTCGCCGCTGCTCCTCCGGCAAAAGTGCGATAAAGGCCGCGTCGAGATTGGCCGTTCCCGTCTGTTCAAGGAGTTTCGCGGGGGAGCCGGTGGCCAATACCTCTCCCGCGTTCATCGCGATGAGCCAGTCGAAGCGCGCGGCCTCCTCCATATAGGCGGTGGCGACAATGACGCTCATGCCGGGCCTGTCGCGTCTGATATCGTCGATCAGTTCCCAGAACTGCCGCCGCGACAACGGATCCACGCCCGTTGTCGGCTCATCGAGGATCAGAAGATCCGGATCATGGATGAGCGAGCAGCAAAGGCTCGTCTTCTGTTTCATACCCCCGGACAATTTGCCGGCGGGCCGGTCGGCGAACTTCTCCATGCCCGTGCGCTGAAGAAGCTCGGCGATGCGCCGTTCACGTTCCCGCCTTCCATGGCCGAAGAGGCGGCCAAAGAAATCGATGTTCTCGAAGACCGAAAGGGTTGGATAGAGGTTTTTGCCGAGCCCCTGCGGCATATAGGCGATACGCGGGCAGGTCGCGAGACGATGAGCGGCATCGGCGATGTCGCCACCGAGAACGTGAACCGCGCCCTGCTGCACGGCGCGCGCGCCGGCGACGAGCGACAGCAGGCTCGACTTGCCCACGCCGTCCGGCCCGATCAAGCCGATCATGCGGCCAGCGGGCACGTCCAACGTCACGTTCTTCAGCGCGCGCACCTTGCCATAGGCGAGACTGACGGCGTTCAGGCTGACGACAGGGTCCGAGGAGGGCAAGGGCTGGTCTGCCGACAGGTTTGTCATTGAACGAGCGTTCCCGACAGTCGCTCCGGCCATTCGGCGTTGGGATCAAGCCGGATATAGGCCATGCCCGGCAACCCGGTTTTCACGTACTGGATGTATTTCTTCAGGAGCTCCTGGGGAATGCGGGCCTTGACCCGGAACATGAGCTTCTGCCGCTCTTCCTCGGTCTCGACGCTCTTGGGCGTGAACTGTGCCACGTCGGACACGAAGGTCGCCTTGGCCGGAATCACATATTGCGGCGCAGCGTCGAGAACGAGGCGAACGTCCGTGCCGATCGCCACGCGCCCAGCTTGCGCTGTCGGCAGGAAGAAGGTCATATAGACCTCACTGAGATCGACGAGATTGAGCACTCGGCCGCCGGCTGAAAGAACTTCGCCCGGCTGGGCCACGCGATATTGGACACGGCCATCACGAGGGGACCTCAGAACCGCGTCGTTGATATCAGTCGTGATGCTTTCAATCTGGGCCTTGGCAGCATCGACGGCGGCCTCCGCGTCGACGACCTGGGCCTTCGCCGCACCGATCGCGGCTTCGGAGGCGGCAAGCTGGGCCTTGGCTGCGCTAATCGCCGCCCGTGCGCCCTGGGCGGCCGCCCTGTCATCGTCCAGCGTCTGCTGCGAGGTAGCGTTCGTCTTGATCAGTTGTTCCGAGCGCGCGAGCTTGCGATCCGCCGAATCAAGTTCTGCCTCGCGTTGGGCGACGACCGCCTCAGCAGCCGTGCGCTCCGCCTCCCGCTGCGTAACAAGACTGCGCGCAGTCTCGATGCTGATCTCGGCGCGACGCAACTGCGCCTCCGCCTGTCGACGCTGGGCCTCCAATTGGTCAGTGTCCATGCGCGCCAGCACCTGACCCGCCGCGACAAGATCCCCCTCATCGACCAGGATCTCGCGAATTCGGCCTGGTGCTTTGGTCGATATATCGATTTCCACGGCTTCGATGCGGCCGTTGCCGGATGCGATGCCGGCCGGCAGATCACTTCCTGTCAGCCTCTGCCAGCCATAGTAAGCCGCCCCGATTGCGATCACTGCCAGAACAGCGAACAGCCAGGGTCTTTTACTCCAGGTCATGACATCGGCTCCATCTAACTCATCAGCTCAAAGGTAAGGGGTAAGACGAGCAAATGTCATCCTACTTCAACGATAGCATAGACTTTCTATACAGAATTTCCTGTCTTGTCCCACCGAGCTGGCAGTTAAAACGCTCACAGGATTCGCCACTGCTTGCCGCAGCCACGAAGAAGGGATGCAGAGCACGCCATGACTGTCGTCGCGGCAGAGATAATCAGCCTTGCGGCTGATGCCGGGTGGAAGCGGCCGCGTTCCGGCCTGCCTCCAAGCAGGCGTCCAAAATGTGACATGCATAGACGTTGCTGCATGTCAGAACATCAGCCGGATTCTCGCAAGTCGCGAGATCTTTCACGTAGTCGGCCTGGGCCTGCAGCCCGCGGGCTGTCACTGCCAGCGCCTGGCGCGCTAAGTCCGCATAGAAACGGACGGGCGTATCGAAAGGATAGGCCAGTTGGGTCCCGTCCGTCGCCCCCGCGAGGGGCGCATTCCCGGCGGCTTTCGAATCGACCATGATCAACTCCCTCAAATACCCGCTCAGCAGCCAATCCGCATAGCCTAACGAAAGAGCGGAAAACCACTTTGACGCACGTCAACCGCCCGTCAACGGCCGTTGACTGGGTGAGTGTATAGGACTAGCCTCCACGAGGTCGGCTGCTCTGAGACGTCAACCAATGGGTAGAAGTGCCTGAACGACAAAAAAGCCCCGGGTCAGCCACTCGCAGGGCGTCCTGAACATGTTGAGTATATCCGATCGAGGGGCAAAATCGCCAGATGGTTCGACCTCGGTCAAAACTTTCTCGCAGCAGGCTGCGACGCCTGTAAAAAAATCAGGGTTCTCATGGGAACTGCCGCAGTCTGCCTATCGCCGCCAGCTTCAACGCGTTCCCGCATCCTTGATGCGGCCATAAAGCGTTTCGCCCGTTTCTCCTATGAGGAGACGGGATTGCGCGACATTGCCGACGATGTCGGCGTGGATGTCGCCTATGTGCATCGCAGTTTCGGTTCCAAGGAACGGCTGTTCGCCGAGGCGGTGCGGGCCACCGCCCAGGCCGATCGCATCACCGCTCTGGATGAAGCAAACTTTCCCGGAGAGCTCGCGCGCGAGTTCCTGGCCGAGGATCTGGAAACCAAGCACGGCGTCCGCCCGCTTGATATCTCCGTTCGCTCCCTGTCGAGCGCCTCGGCTGCACCGGTGTTGCGCGAATTCATTCTCAACGATGTGATTACCCCGCTGAACGAAAAGCTCAAGCAGCCCGATCTGAAGCGCGCGGCGATGGTCGCGGCGTTGCTTGCAGGTCTTGGGATCTTGAAGGACGTGCTCAAGATCGACCCGCTGGTTGGCGACGACGATGGTGAACTTGAGGCGCTCATCCGCGATGCGGTCGCTGCCATCATCAAGCACCCGGACGCGAGCTAGAATCGTCAAGATATGCAGAATATGCGATCGCGATGGAAGTGTTCGCACATTAACCGCAATAGCTTGGCAATAGTTTTCCCCCATAGCTCCAGATTGTACTTCATCGCATAGAGACCGTATGATGACATATCCGGCTACAGGGTGGTGTGATCTGGCGAGAGCAGGAACCGTTCGTGGCGTCGATGTCGGCCGAGTTCCCCGCGCGGGCGGTTCACGCCATGCGTAACTGGATACGGGGCGGGCTGCTCGGAACACTGCTCATTCTGCTTGCCGCCTGCGCCACCAGGCCCGGGCCCGATGCGCTCAACACGGTGAGTGCACCACCCCAGGGCGCCAAGCTGGTCAAGGTCTATGTCGCGACGACCCGCGAGCGAATGAGCAGCAACAGCAACGCCTTCTCCGCCGGCCGTGCGCCAGCCCTGAACTATGCGGAATTCACCATTGCGATCCCGCCCGTGCACAAGCCGGGGGAAATCGAATGGTCGGCAGGAACAAGCGATCCAGCGCGCAACTTTGTTGTCGTTGCTCAGGAGATCCTTGACGCGCAGCAATTCTACAATCGGGTCGCACGCCAACGCGGGACAAGAGGGCCGGAGCGCATCGGTGTATTCGTGCATGGCTTCAACACCAACTTCCAGGAAGCGCTGTTTCGCCTCGCGCAGATGACCGCTGATGCCGACATCGACGGCGTTCCGATCCTCTTTGCATGGCCCTCCGAGGCCGCGGTCACCGGCTACATCGCCGACAAGGACGCCGCGACCTATTCGCGCGACGGGCTCGTGCAGCTGCTGACCACGCTCACGCGTGCGTACCCCAACGACAAGATCACGCTCGTAGGACACAGTATGGGCGGGTGGCTCACGGTGGAAGCGCTACGCCAACTCAAGCTGACAGGGCGCGTCGCGGTCCTCGACCGCCTCGATGTGGTCCTCGCGGCCCCCGATATCGACGTCGATGTGTTTCGCAGTCAGATGATGGTCATTGGTCCCCTGCGCGAACCCATCACAGTGCTGGTTGCCTCCGATGATCGCGCCCTCTCGCTCTCCGGCAGGCTCGCGGGTGCCCGTCCCCGGCTTGGCGCGCTCGATATCAACGACACGCGTATTCAGGAGGCGGCCCTGAAGGCCAATCTGCAGATTGTCGACATCTCCAAACTGACGGCCTCCGACAGCTTCAACCACGACCGCTACGTCAATCTCGCCCAGCTTTATCCGAGCCTCGCCTCCACGGCTGACGGCGGCGCGGGAAATGGGCTGCGACGTGCCGGCGCCTTCATCTTCGAGGCGGTGGGAACGACACTCTCCAGTCCCTTCGACCTCGCCGGCCGGGCTCTGGCTCCGCGCTGAGGCCGCCGCGCCTGCCCATGCCATGTGCGCGAAGGCCCTCAGGCAACGATCAAGGGTTCCAGCTGATCGTCTAGCCTGATCGTCCGGATGAGACCGTCCTGGCTGTCATGGCGCAGCACGACGAGAGCCTTCAGGCCACGGCTGATCTTGCCGACATAGCCGAGGTCGTTGAGCAGCGAACTCAATTGCAGGCCATCGATCTCATCCGCGCGCAGCGCCGCCAATGCACTCCCGCGGAAATGGATCTCAAACGACCTGATGTCCTGATCGAGCCGGCTGGCCAGCGCGTCCCAATCCGCCTCGTCCGCGTTGGCGGCGGTACGGATCTCTTGCATGACGGTGATGAGCTGGCGCCGCAATTCGACATAGGCGCGGCGTACCGGAGAATCCGGCTGCCGCAGATAATAGCCCAGGTTTTTCTGCAGGTGCTTGGCATCCTTGACCGTTTCGACCAGTTGCAGCGCGGCCACCTGGCAGACCGTCCAGAAATTCTGCTTTTCCGGACTCTCCTTGCTCGTATCGATGCGCCCCATGAAGCTCAGGAGATCGCCGTACACTCCCTTGATATGGCGCTGATACAACGTCTCCGCGTCGGCATAGGTGTCGGCTGGGCGCGATGCGAGCAACGCTTCGTCATGCTGCGCGCGGTCCAGCTCACTCACCGGCAGGTAGAGCGCATGGCAGATGACCTCGGCGCCGAGACGTCCCAGATGCTGGAGCTCCATCACGACGGCTGAAGCGGCCGTGTCGGGCGAGCTCAGCGCCTGCTTCGTCAGGTACCGGGCGCGGGTCCGCTCGACAGGCGCGGTGACCCCAGGCCCGCTGGGCAGGAGGACGTGCGGCTCCTCCTGCTCCGGCAAGACTTTACGCAAAAAGCCGGCAAACGCGTCCAGCAGCGGCCAGAACAGGGCAACGCCGAGGCCGTTGAACAGCGAATGGAAGATGGCCAGCATGATGAGATCATTGCCCGCAAAACCGATCAGGCTCGCGATCTCCTTCGTCAGCCACAGGAAAGCGGGCAGCAGCACGAAGGCGACGACGGCCGTGACCACATTGAACAGGACATGCGCCAATGCCAGTTGCTGGCCACTGCGATTGCCACCAAGCGCTCCCGCGAGCCCGGTCGTCACGCTGCTCCCGACGTTCGCGCCGATGGCGATCGCGGCTCCCTGCGTCACGTCGATCTGACCGAGCGAAAGCGCGGTGAGGGTCAGCATCAGCGTTGCATGGGTCGACTGCAAGACAAGCGTCAGCACAAGGCCGGCACCGAGGAAGACGAGGCTGCCGAGCCATCCCGTGAGTTGAACCGCGGCAAGATCGAGCGTTTCGGTGACGCTCGAAAAGCCTGTCCTGATCTGGTCGATACCGAGCAGGATAAAGGCTATGCCGAGCAGAATGCGCCCGGAGGCTTTTGCCTTCGGCCCCATGAAGCTCGCCAGGACACCAAAGATCATCAGCGGCATGGCCAATGGCGCCAGCCCGAAATTCTGACCCGCCAGCGCCAGAAGCCAGATGCCGGTCGTCGCGCCGAGATTGGCGCCGAAGATGATGGCGATGCCCGCGACCAGGCCGATCAGGCCGGTCGTGATGAAGGCGATCGTCATCAGCGAGACGAGCGTGCTCGACTGCAGCACCGTCGTGCCGACGATGCCGATCATCAGGCTCTTGAAGCGTGTCGCGGTGCCCCGCGCCAGCATGCTCTCCAGCTTCTCGCCGGCCAGATTGCGCAGCCCCTCCTCCAGGCATTGCATGCCGAAGAGGAACAGCGCCAGACCCGCGCAGAGCGTGGTCCAGTTCCGACTTTGCCAGAAACTCGCGGCGAGCGCACCGGCCAGCAGGATGGCCAGGCTGTTCGTCGCATAATGCCGCCAGGACCCGCCCGGCCTGTCGACCCCGTTCATCGTCAGCGGCTCCCCTGTGTACTAGAGCATCCGCCCCACCCCAGCGCATAACCGGCTCCGGCTTTCGCCATGGACGCCCCTCTCCGTTCCGCGAGCTTCACGCCGCGCGACGCCGGTCCCGCGCGGGACCGTAGCAGAACCATTGACCAAGGCCATTCGCCGAGACGCGTGGCTAGGACGCATGGCCAGTCGCGTGACCAAGACCATTGCCGGCTTAGCACATCGCCGCGCGAGGGGAAGTGTCTTCTTGAGTGAGGGCTGTTCGCCGTTCGGCTGCGCTCTCGGAGCATTGTACGGAAAAGTGAAATCCGGTTTCCGATGGCCGCCGGCACTAGCCATGCAGTGTCGCGGGCGCGCGGACCCCGGACAGGGAACCGAAGCGGTCAATCGCGAAGGGCGCGATCGGCAGGTGCGTCGCCTTATTGGTCACGAGGTCCCGCACGATGCGTCCAGTGATCGGCCCGAGACAGAAACCATGTCCGGAAAAGCCCATGGCCACGACCAAGCCCTCGACAAGCTCAGGCGCATCGATCACCGGCAGCGCATCCGGCGTCAGATCGATCAGGCCCGACCAGACGTCCTCGATCTCGGCGCTTTGGAAAGCCGGGATCACATCACCGATCAGGCGAACAACCTCTCCGATGCTGTCCGCTGTCGGCATGACGCGCGGCCTGATGCCCTCCGGCCCTGCCACGTCCTGCATCCGGCCCGGCCAGGTCTTCAGGCCGCTTGTGACGCGGAAGCGGCCGTTGTGCTCCTGGCGACCTGCACAGTCCGCATTGGCGACGCCGATCACCTGTTCGAGCACGGACGCCATTGGCGCCGAGCGCAGCACGGTGACCATGGGAACCTCGAGGGGCACATGGAGACCAAAAGGCGCGATCAGTTCATTGCCGAAGATGCCTGCGGCCACCACCACGTGGCGCGCCGCAATGCTACCCCTGTCCGTCTTGACGCCCGTGATGCGTCCCCGCTCGGTCTGAAGCCTGATGACGCGTTCGCCGAAGCGCAGCCTCGCCCCGAGGCGCTCGGCCGCCTTGACGAAGGCCGCGACGCTGGCTGCCGCATCGGCGCTGCCGTCGCTCTGGCACAGCGAGGCGCAGAGAACCCGTTCGGAGAGCGCTGGCGCGACGGCACGCACGTCAGCGGAACTTGCGAGGAAATCTATCTCCAGCCCGGCGGAGGATTGCTCATCGACCAACTGGCGGATGACCGCGGCTTCCGCTTCCGTTCGTGCAAGCCGCAGGTTGCCACTGCGGCGATAATGGGTTGCGCCGTCAAGCTCGCTGGCCAGCGTCGGCCAGAGCGCGACCGCCGCGCGAGCCAGCGGCAGTTCAGCCGGATGACGGCCGGACTGGCGCACGCCGGCGAGCGTCCAGCCCGATGCCATCGCGGCAGGCCCGAAGCGATCGACAAGGACGACATCGAGCCCCGCCTTCGCCAGCTCATAGGCGCTCGCGGCGCCGCTGATGCCCGCGCCGATGACGACCACGTCGGTCATAGCTGGAATCCTCTTTGGATGAGATCGAGGAGAATCGCCAGGCTTTTGGCCAGCTCCCACTCTGAAACCACAGTGAGAAAATGCGACATCTTCGTCAATTCAGATCCGATACTCAAAAACATGCATCAATTACTATTTTGACTATCGGAAGAACAACGTCACAGCATGGCGAGCAGTTGCTGATGCAGCTTCGCGGGAATTGTTATGCCTTCGCTCGCGGTCCGCGCCCGCATAGCCCTCCTTCTCTCCCCCGGCACCCGTACGCCGGGCTGGTCGGCAATGGCCGCCAGCAACCGTTCCAGTGCAGTTCCGAAACCGGCGCCAGCGACGCCTGCGGCATCGAGCGCGATAAAGGTCGCGCCAATCCGTGAAGGCCCAGTTTTCGGATCGACGAGCGGGGTCGCATCAAGCCCAAGGGCGCTTCCGGTGTAGACGGCCGCGAACAGCTCCACGATCAGGCCGACACCGAAGCCCTTGTACTCCCCGAAGGGCGCCATGGTGCCGCCATCAAGGGCGGCCTTCGGCGAAGTGGTCGGACGCCCTTCCCGATCAAAGGCCCAGTGAGACGGTATGTCCTCACCATGCGCCGCACGATCCATCACCTCGCTCTTCGCCACCACGGAGGAGGACTGATCGATGACAAAACAGGTGCCATCGGGCCGCCGCGCGGCGATCGACATGGGATTGGTGCCGATGACGGGCCGCTTGCCACCCGAGGGGGCGATTGACGCGGGCGCCTGGGTGAAGCCCATCACGAGAAGCCCTTCGGCCGCCAGCCGCTCCGTGTGATAGCCCAGCACGCCGCAGGCATAGGCATTGGCGACCGCCAGGACAGCGATGCCATTGTCCCGCGCGCGCTCGACGAGCAGGGGACGCGCCTTGTCGATCGCCAGGTGCGGAAAGCCGTCGCGGCCTTCCACATGCACGACGCCCGCTTTGGGGAAGGTGATGACCGGCTCCGGGTCCGCGGCGATCTTGCCCGCCATGACCATGGCTGCTGTGCTTGGCACGCGCGCCAGGCCATGGCTTGGAATGCCGTCCGCCTCGGCCGCCGCGAATTGCGCGGCGACCGGGAGGGCGTGGCGCTGCGACAGCCCCGCCCGTGTGAGAACCTGGATGGCCAGGTCCTCCACTTCGGCGAGGTCGAGATGAACCCGGCCCTCGCGTTGCGTCGTCTCGACAGCGTTTGTCATCTTGCCCTCACATTCAGCCGACAGACGCCGTCTCGATGGCGAAGCCGGACGTCAATGTGAGGAAGCCCGGCAGATTGACGAAGCCCGACACCGCCTTGCGCCGTGCATAGGCCTGATGGCGGAAGACGAGGCTGATGATGCCGGGATCCGCGACGACAGCCTTCTCAAGGTCGGCATAGATCGCCTTGCGCTTGTCGACATCGAGCGTGCTGCGGCCGGCACGCACGAGCCGGTCGACTTCGGCATTGGCATATCCCCAAGGACGCGAGAAGGCTGGCGGAAGGCCGGAGCCGAGAACACCGTCGAGCCCCGCCGGGTCGTTGTTGTCGAGCGATGTCGCGGTCACGCTCATGTGGTACTGACCCTTGTTGCCGAGTTGCACGCGGGTCGCCCAATCGGGCAAGTTCAACTCGCCCTGAATGCCAACATCGACCAGGCTGCGCTGGATGACGATCGCCGGATCACGGTGAACGCTATACTGGCTCGTCGCCAGGATGCTCGTCGTAAATCCGTTGGGATATCCCGCCTCCGCCAGAAGAGCCTTCGCCTTGGCGAGGTCACGCTTGAAGATATTGACGGACGCCGGATCGAAATAGGGCGAAGCGCGGCTGAGTGGCAGCGGGCCGCTGAGCGCGGCGCGGCCCGAGAAGGCGCCGTCGATGATCGCCTGCCGGTCGATGGCATAGCCGACCGCGCGGCGTACCCGCGGATCGACGAAAGGCCCGCTCTTCACATTGAACATCACCAGCGATGCCGGCCCCTCGACCGCATCGAGCGCGAGGTTCGCGTCCTGTTCGATCGCGCCCATGGCCGGCGAAGGCACATATTCGATGAGATCGACATCGCCCGAGCGGAGCGCCGCGACGCGCGCGCTTTCATCGGCATAGACCACGAAGCGCAGCAGCGGCGACTTGGGCAGGCCCGGCCGGAAGAATCCATCGAACGCTTTGAGATCGATCGCCGTTCCCCGTTCCATACCAGTCACCAGATAGGGGCCGGCGCCGACCGGCTTCGTCGCGTCCTCCTTCATCGAGCGACGTGACACCACAGGCGCGTCATAGCTTGCGAGCCCAACGAGAAAGGCCGCGTCCGGCGCCTTGAGCTTGATGCGCACCGTCTTGGGATCGACGGCCTCGATCGCCGCGAGCGAGGCGAAGAACGGCTTCATGAAGGCCGTCGAGGGCTCGGCGCCCATGGTCTCGAAGGAGAAGACCACGTCATCTGCGGTCACCGGGTCGCCATTGTGAAACTTGGCGGGCCTCAGGTTGAAGACGACCGTGGTGTCGTCATCCTGCTTCCAGCTCTCGGCAAGTTCCCCGCGCAGCTTGCCATCCGGCTCGTAGCTCATGAGCCCACGGAATGATTGCAGCTTGACGGTCTCCGCCGCCGTACCGACGTTCGCGAACGGGCTGAAGTTCGATGGATAAGCCGAGAGCCCCACGCGTAACAGCGCACCTGCGGCATGGGCCCGGCGCCATGTGGGAGCGACGAGCGCGAGCCCCGCTGCACTCCCCAGGCCAGCAAGAAGATGGCGCCGGCTGAGGCCAGGCCCGTGATTGAATGTGGTCTGCATGGTGTGTCCCTTCTGGTTGTTGTCGACGACGAAACCCTGCAAATTGCCCTGTGCCGTTCTCCTCCTTGTTGCTTCTTCTGCCCGGCCTATGCGGCGGGGATGAACCAGCCGTCGGCCGCGTCGCGGACGTGATCAGCCTCGCTGCGCTCGTGGGCCGGGCCATGGCCCCCACCGCCGGGCGTCACGATGTCGAGCACGGCACCAGCGGCGAGCACGCCCGCGCCATTGGTGAAGACCGCCGGCTCACCGTCGATGAGAAAACGCGTTGACTGCCCCGCGTCGCCGCCGGCCAGTCCCCAGGGCCCCGAGCGGAAGCGCGAGCCGTCAACCTCTATGCGGCAGTCCGCCTCCGCGCGGTAAACCCGGCGCAGGCCCATGCCGCCCCGGTGGCGGCCCTTGCCGCCGGAATCGCGCGCCAGCTCATAGCGCAGCACCGTGAGCGGATATTCGGGCTCCAGCGCCTCCACCGGCAGGTTCGAGGTGTTGGTGAGATGCACCTGGATGCCATCGAGCCCATCCTTGGCCGGACGCGCGCCTCCGCCACCCCCGATTGCCTCGAGATAGACCCAGGGCACGCCCGCCCCATCGCCCGCACCGTCCGGACGCAGGCCGCTGAAAAGCGCGGCTGTGGCCGAGCCGCAAGCTGCGGCCGGCATGCGCTCCGGAACGGCCTGGGCCAGAGCGCCATGGATGAGATCCACCACACGCTGGCAGGGCTGAATGCGCCCATTCACCGCCGCCGGTTCCACGCAATTGAGCGTGCTGCCGAGCGGCGCCTCCACTGTGAGCGGCCGGCCGATGCCGGCATTCGGCGGCACGGTCGGATCCACAACGGCCTTCACCGCGTAATACACCGTCGCCAATAGCGCGGTGCGCACGATGTTGATGCTGGCGCGCACCTGTGGAGGCGCTGAGAAGCGCAGGCCCATCTCGTCGCCGGCAATGGTGATTTCCACGCCGAGCGTGATCGGCTCCGGCACTTCCGGACAGTCGAACTGATCGGAAAAGCGATAGACGCCATCGGGGATCGCAGCGATGCCGGCGCGCATCCGGCGCTCCGTATAGTCTTTCAGCGCGGATCCCGCCGCGAGCACCGTATCGAGGCCATAGCGGTCGCAGAGCTCGCCCATTCGCTGCACACCAAGCCGGTTGGCGGCCATCTGGGCGCGCAGGTCGGAAACACGCTCGCGCGGGACCTGGCAGTTGATCAGGATGAGATCGAGCAGGTCCTTCTGCAGCACACCTTCGCGGTAGAGCCGAACGGGCGGAATCCGGATCGCCTCCTGATAGATATGGGCGTGCGGACGATCGGCGAAATCTGCGTGATGGGCTGTATTGATCGCCCAGCCGATCAAGATCCCATTGTAAAAAATCGGCTCGGCTATGACGATATCCGGCAAATGCGTGCCACCGCCCGCATAGGCGTCATTACCGACGAAGGCATCTCCAGGCTGGATCTCGGCGACGGGATGGCGAGCCAGGATCTGCGGGATGAAGCCAAGGAACGAGCCGAGATGCATCGGGATATGCTCGGCCTGGCAGAGCGTTTCGCCGTCCGCGTCGAACAGCGCTGTCGAACAATCCCGGCGCTCCTTGATATTCGTCGAATAACTCGCACGCACGAGCGCTTCACCCATCTCCTCCGCGATCGAGAGGAAGGCGCTTCCGAGAACCTCTACCGTGATCGGGTCCACGAAAACGGGCTCTGCCGCATTCTGAGACGTCTGGGCCGAAGTAAATGTGGAAGTCATGGTCGTGCCTGTCCTGAAGTTGCTGGGGACACCGGTGTCTTGAAAAATCCGCGGTCCGGATCAAGGCTGGCTGGCGACGCGCGGCGGGCGGCCGAAGAACGCGTCCTTGAAAAACGTCGCGCGCGAAGGGGAGCGTCCGCGCGGATCGAGCACATCCCGCAAGCCGTCGCAGAGTGCGTTGAGCAGCAGCACGGTCAGGCTCAGCGCGAGACAGGGCCAGATCAGCAGCAGCGGCGATTGAGCCATCGTGGCACGCGCCGCACCGATCATCAGTCCCCAGGACGGTGTCGGCGGCACCACGCCGAGCCCGAGGAAGGACAACCCCGACTCCAGCATGATCGCCGCGGCGGTCGCGAGGCTGACTTGCACGATCACCGGCCCCATGATGTTAGGGAGTATCGTGCGCAACATGATGCGCGTCCGCCCGGCGCCAATGACCTGCATGGCGTCGACATAGTCCTGGTTGCGCACCTGCAGCACGCCCGCATAGGTCACGCGCACGAAGCCCGGCAGATAGACGATGGCGAGCGTGGGGATGAGGGTGCCCGCGCCCGGCCCTGCCAATGTCACGACGAGCAGGGCCAGCAGAAGCGGCGGGAAGCACAGGACCACATCCATGCTGCGGATACAGAACAACTCCGCCCAGCCCCTGAGATAGCCGCCGAGAAGGCCCAGCGTGACACCGATGACGCAGGCGATGAGCGAAGCCGACAGAGCCACGAACAAGGAGATGCGCGCGCCCCAGAGCAGGCGCGAGAAGACATCGCGGCCATACTCATCCTGCCCCAGCCAATGGGCCGCGGAAGGTCCGGCGAAGCGGCCCGCGATATTCATCGCGGTCGGGTCCTGGAGGCCGAGCACCGGCACAAGCAGGACAACGACCACAAATGCGATGGCGATGAAAAGGGGAACGCGTAGCCTGTTCATGAGCGTCGCACCCGCGGATCGAGGACGCCATAGATCAGATCGACGCCAAGGTTGATGAGAACGAACAGGATGGCGATGACCAGAACGACCCCTTCCACGAAGGGGTAATCGCGCGCATTGACAGCATCGACCATCAGCCCCGACATCCCGGGAAAGTTGAAGACATATTCGACCAGTACGGTGCCCCCAAGGAGCGTGCCGAGCTGCAGGCCGAGCACGGTGACAACGGGCATGAGGGCGTTGCGCAGCACATGCCGGGACATGATCGCGCCATGCGACAGACCCTTGGCTGTCGCGGTGCGGACGAAGTCGCGCTGCAGCACCTCGAGCACCGAGGCCCGCGTCATCCGGAAGATGATGGGGAACAGGCCGAGCGCGATGGTGGAGGCCGGCATCGCCAGGAGCATGAAATGACGGGCGGGATCCGGCCACAGCGGCACGTAGCCGCCGGCCGGGACAAGCCCCAGCGTCTGCGAAAACACCAGAACGAGCAGGGTCCCAACGACGAAGATGGGCACGGACAAGCCAAGCGCCGACATCCAGCCCGACAGCCGATCGAGCCACCCGCCCGGGTGGTTGGCGGCAATGAGGCCCGCCGGGATGCCGAAGATGAGCGCCAGGACGGCCGATACCGCGATGAGTTCCAGCGTGCGCGGCAGACGCCGCATGATCTCGGAGGCGACCGGCGTGCCATCCGTGAGACTCTCGCCCAAGTCGCCGCGGAACAGGCCGACGAAGCGATCGGCGTATTGGACCGGCAACGGCTTGTCGAGCCCGAGCTGGGCGTGGATCTCGGCGACGAGCGAAGGATCCGGCGCGATACCGCCCTGCGACAGCAGAATCTCGGCCGGGTCGCCCGGCACCATGCGGATCGCCAGGAAAACGATGCTGGCGACGATCCAGATCAGGATGACTGAGACGCCGATCCGGCGCAGAAACCATGTCATGGCAGCTCACTCCTATCGCGAGACAGCGGGGGAGTTGGCGGTCCCTGTACCGGCGGGCACCCCTTGGCGCGCCCCCCGGATCAGATTTCGCTTCTCAGGCGATGGCTGTCGTTTCCAGCGTCATGCCTGAGAAGAAGGTGAGCTGGCTCGGCAGGTTCACGAAGCCGTCGACGGCCGCTTTCATCGCATAGCCCTGCTCACGCCAGGCCAGCGGCGCCATGGGCACCTGATCGAGGAAGGCCGTCTCGAGCTTCTTGTAGACGGCCTTGCGCGCTTCGGTCTCGAATGTCCGCCGTCCCTCGGCGAAAAGCGTGTGGATCTCCGGCACGTCGAGCTTGAAGCTGCGCACGAACGACACCGGCAGTGACCCGTCGATCAGCGAGGCCAACCCGTCAGGATCGTTATAGTCGGCCGTATTGCCCACCACGGCCATATCGTACTGGCCGCGATTGCCCAGCGTCGTATAGGTCGCATAGTCGGGCAGGTTCAGCTCGGCCTGGATTCCGATCGCCGCGAGACTTTGCTGGACGACCTCGGCCGTCGAGCGATGCATGCCATATTGCGCGTTGGACAAAAGCTTGCAGGCAAAGCCGTTGGGATGGCCGGCCTCCGCAAGCAAAGCCTTGGCCTTCGCGGGATTGAACGCGAAATGGTTTGCGGTCGCCGGGTCATAGAACGGGCTCTCCTTGGCCAGCGGCATTCCCTCGAGCAGCCCACCCCGACCGAAGAACGCACTCTTGACGATGTCGTCACGCTTGACGCCGTAGGCGACGGCCTGGCGGACGCGCTTGTCGGCGAACGGCCCGGACTGACCATTGAAGGTCAGGTACATGAACGGACCGAGCGTCGTTTCGAGCTTGAACGCCTTGTCCGCCTCGATTTCCGCCATCGCCTGCCAGGGCACATATTCGATGAGATCGACATCCCCGGATTTCAGGGCGGAAACCCGCAAGGTCTCGTCCGCATAGGCGACCATGCGCAGCTTCGCCATCTTCGGCAGGCCCGGCTTGTAGAACTTGTCGAAGCGCTCGAAATCCAGCGCGACACCGCGTTCTTGGCGGACGAGCTTGTAGGGGCCGGCGCCCATCGGCAGGGTGCTGCGCTCAAATGTTGTGTCCTTCGGCACGATCATCATATGCGGCATGGCGAGAATGAGCGGCAGCGTCGACAACGGCTCCTTCATGACGATGGTCACTGTTCGCGCATCGGGCGTCTCGATGGCTTGCACGCCTTGCATCACGGCGCGGTAGTAGGCGGTGGAATTGTCCTGACCGATCTGCTCGAAGCTCCACTTCACGTCGGCCGAGGTCACCGGCCGGCCGTCGTGGAAGAAGGCCTCACGCAGCTTGAAGGTCCAGCCCGCATCACCCGCACGTGCGAAGCTTTCTGCGATCTCAGGCTGGATCTCTCCCTTGTGGTCGAAGGACAGCAGGCCTCGATGCGTCATCAGCTTCACGGTGGTGGCGGCGGTTCCCACCTGCCCCCATACGGAAAAGGCGCCGGGATAGGCGGACAGGCCGAAGGTCAAGGTCTCCTTGCCGGCCGCGAAGCCGCGCGTCGTTCCCAGACAGGGGAGCGCGATGCCAGCGGCGATGAGACTACGGCGAGTAAGCTGCATGGTGTCTCTCCTCATTGTCACTGAACCGCCTCGGCGGCGTCGGCAAAACGGTCGATTCGGAAGGCTTCCAGGGGGATTTCGGTCTGGCCGTCGAGGATGAGCTCGGCGAGGATAGATCCGATGGCGGGACCGAGCTGGAAGCCATGCCCCGAGAAGCCGAAGGCGTGAAACAGATTGGCGGTCGTCCGACTCGGCCCGATCACGGGGATATGGTCGGGCATCTCGCCGTCGATGCCCGTCCACGAGCGGATGACCGTCGCTGAGGCGAGTGCCGGCACAAGCTGGATAGCCAGTCCCATGATCTCGCGGCTGACCTCCGGCAGGGGGCGCGACCATGGCACGGACGGGTCACTGATACCGTAGCCGCCGCCGAAGACGATGTTGCCGCGCCGGGTCTGGCGCAGGTAGACGTTGCCGCCGACCACGCCGAGATTGGGCACGATGAAATAGGGCATCGGCTCCGAGACCAGCATGTTCGGATTGAAGGGCGAAACCGGTACCGGCTCGCCGAACTGCTCAGCGATCGCCCCGCCCCAAAAGCCAGCCGTATTGATCATCACGGGCGCGCGGAAGGTTTCGCCGCCGGCCTCGGCGACGAAGCCCGCACCGTCATGCTGGATACGGTCGACGTTCATAAACTCGCGAATGGCGGCCCCGGCGGCCCGCGCCGCATGAGCGATGCCCGGCGCGAGCAAACGGGGATTGGCCACACCGTCCTCGGGCGCGAAGGAGCCCGCGACGATTGCCTGCCCGAGGAAAGGATAGGTCTCATGAACTTCATTGTTGCCCATGAAATGAAGCGGCAGCCCATAGTCACGCGCCACATCGAGATAGGCGACGAGATCCGCCTCCTCCTCGGCGTTACGGGCGAGCTTGAGGTGGCCCGTGTTCTCGAATTCCGCATCACTGCCGATGAGCTCGGGCAGTCGTCCCCATATCTCCCGGGAACGCCGGGCTATCGGCAGTTCCGCTGGATGCCGTCCTTGCTGGCGCACGCCACCGTAATTAACGCCGGAGGCCTGGCCGCCGATCTGGCCGCGCTCGAGCAGGATCACCTTGGTCCCGCGCAGCGCGAGGTGCAGCGCCGCCGACGTGCCGGCACCGCCGCCGCCGACGATCAACACGTCGGCTTCCTGGGGTGAGGACAGGGCGCTCATGATGCCTTCGCCCTGAGCACAGCGCCGGCATCCGCGCGTATCGGTATGGGCTTGACAGGCGATTGACCGCGCAGACGCCCCACCTCCGGCAAGGGGCAGCCGAGCGCGGCCGCCAGGACTTCCGCTGCCGCCGGGCCACAGACCCGCCCCTGGCAACGGCCCATGCCGATACGCGTGAAGGCCTTGGCGCGGTTGACCTCGGGCGCGGCGAGTCGAACTTCCTCGCGGGCGGTCGCGCGCAGTTCTCCGGCTGTAATTCGCTCGCAGCGGCAAAGCACCGTCTCATCGGCGACGCCGGCCGCGAGATCCACCGGGAACGGACCAGCCTTCTCCACCGCCCGGCGGAAACGGTCCTCGCGCGCGAGGTCGCGGTCGATCCGTGTGATCGCCGTCCTGTTCACGGCGACGCCAATGTCCTCCAGCAGGGACCAGCCGGCTCGTGCGCCGGCCAGTTCCGCCACGTCGGCGCCGCCGATGCGTACGCCGTCGCCGGCCATATAGACGGTGCCGAGAGGCGTGCGGCCGGTGGCGTCAACCTCGGGCAGCCAGCCGCGCTGGCGTTCGCTGTAGGCGAAGGGGACACCGGCGAGATCCGCGAGCTGGGTCTCCGGCTTGAGGCCCCAGCCGACGGCAACAGCGTCACAAGCGGTTTCGCGCTCCACACCCTTGGCATCGCGCCAGGCGAGAGCCGCGACCCCGCCCTCTCCGCTGATGGCGCATGGAGCGGCGCCCTCGACGACGCGGACGCTGTGGCTCCTCAGCCAGCCGTAGTAGTAGAGACCCTTGGCGAAGGTTTTCGGCGCATTCAGGAGGCCCGGCGTCGCGGAGGCCTTGTCCCCGAAGGTCGCCGTATCGAGCACAAGAGAGACGTTGGCGCCGGCCTTGGCGTATTGATAGGCGACGAGGAAAAGCAGCGGCCCGGTGCCGACGAAGGCGACCCGCCGCCCGATGCCGACGCCCTGGGCCTTGAGGGCGACCTGCGCGCCGCCGAGCGTTGTGACACCCGGCAGCGTCCAGCCGGGCAGCGGGACGACCCGATCCATCGCGCCTGTCGCGAGTATCAGTCGGTCATATGGCAGCCGGTCGTAGTCGCCATCGCGCATGAGATCGAGCTGCCCCTGCCCGATGTTCCAGACAAGCGTGCCCGGCCTGTAGTCGATGCGCCCGGAAAGAGCGTCGAACGCGCCGTGCACCGCCCGCGCCTTCTTCGCCTCGAAGCCGTATAGCGTCCCCGGTGCACGGGAAAAGCCTGCGGGCTGGTGCTGGTAGATGCGGCCGCCATTGGCGGTCGCCTCGTCGATCACCACAGGCCGCAATCCGGCAGCGGCCAGAACCTCCGCCGCCCGGGTGCCGGCTGGCCCCGCCCCAACGATGGCGATGCGCGGCTTGTCGCTGTCCCTGCTCATGTGCGCATCACCTTCATGCCGTCCTCGACGGGGGTGGAGCAGGCGCGCAGGCGCCCCCTGCCCTGCACGGTGACCCAGCAATCCTGGCATGCGCCCATCCAGCAGAAACCAGCACGTGGGCCATCGCCAAACTCGCTCATGCGGACACGTCCATCGGTGGCGAGGATCGCCACGAGCAGCGTGTCGCCGGCGAGCGCTTCCGTCTTCAAACCGTCCAGCGTGAAGGTGACCGGAGGGCGGGCGGTCTCGGCCAGGCGGACGATCCGCATGGCCGCGCCGCACACGCCGTCGCGGGGTGCCTTCAGCGCCGCGCGCTCAGCCATAGATGGCCTCCGCCGCCTCGGCTGTGATCGTGCCATCAGCCACATCGCGGGCAATTGCCTCACGCGAGCGCTCCGTCGCCGGGCCGTAGCCGCCGCCGCCCGGCGTCTGGATGGTGACGATCTGTCCGCGGTCGAGCTCGCCCTGCCCCAGCAGAAGGGGCTTCGCGCCCTCGCCGAGATCAAGATGCGAGCCGGTTGCCTTGCCGCCGCCGAAGAGGCCCCAGGGCTGCGAGCGGATGCGCGAAGTATCGAACTCGATCCGGCAATCGGCTTCGGCGCGATAAACGCGGCGCAGCCCGAGGCCGCCGCGATAACGCCCGGCACCGCCGGATCCTTCCGCCAGCTCATAGCGGAGCACGGTCAGCGGATATTCCACCTCCAGCGCCTCGACCGGCAGGTTCGACGTATTGGTCATGTGGACATGGACCCCGTCGAGGCCGTCCTTGTGAGGCCGCGCGCCGAAACCGCCGCCGATGGTCTCGATGTAGATCCAAGGATCGCCGCTCGTGGGCTGGACGCCGCTGAAACAGGCCATCATCACCGTACCACAGCAGGCGGCCGTCACCCGTTCCGGCACCGCCTTGGCGAGGGCCCCGTGCACGAGATCGACGACACGCTGGCTTGGGCCGATGCGGTTGAATACCGCAGCTGGCGCTTTGGCATTGACGACGGTGCCGACGGGCGCCGTCACCGTCAGCGCGCGCGAAAGGCCGGCATTCGGCAGGATGGTCGGGTCGACGACGGTCTTCACGGCATAATAGACCGTCGAGAGAAGCGCGGTATAGGTCATGTTGAAGCCGGCGCGCATCTGCGGCGGCGCATCGAAATGGAGACGCATCGCGTCGCCATCGACAGTCACCGAAATGGACAGCGGCACCTCGCCGTCGAATTCGGGATTGTCATAGACATCCGCGAAAGTATAGGTCCCGTCCGGAATGGTCGAAATGCCCGCGCGCATCTTGCGTTCGGCATAGTCCATCAGCGCGTCGCCAGCGGACAATACGATATCCCGGCCGTATTTCTCGCACAGCGCCTGCATGCGCTGCACACCGAGACGGTTGGCCGCCATCTGGGCGCGCAGGTCCGACAGGCGCTCGCGCGGCACCTGGCAGTTGAGCAGGATGAGATCCTGCACGTCTTTTTGCAGTGTGCCGGCCCGGTAAAGCCGGATCGGCGGGATGCGGATGCCCTCCTGATAGATATGCGCGTGGCCGCGATCGGCGAAATCGGAATGGTGGGCGGTGTTGATCGCCCAGGCCACGATCTCCGTCTCGAAAAAGATCGGCTCCGCGAGCACGATATCCGGCAGATGGGTACCGCCGCCCTCATAGGCGTCATTGCCGATGAAGACGTCGCCAGGCTGCATTTCGGCCACGGGAAATCGCCTGGTGATCAGCGGGATCATGGCGAGGAACGAGCCGAGATGCATCGGGATGTGCTCAGCCTGGCAGAGCGTCTCGCCGTTGATCGTGAACAGAGCCGTCGAGCAGTCGCGGCGCTCCTTGATATTGGTGGAATAGCTGGCGCGGACGAGAGCCTCGCCCATCTCTTCCACGATGGAGGAGAGCGCGCTGCCGATGACCTCGACGGTGATCGGATCGATCGCCACGCGCTGGCGGGAGGCGACAAGCTGGTTCATGCGTCTTCCAGGATCAGGTTGAGATAGGGGTCGACGTGGGCCTTCATGCCGGGGAGCACGACGGTGGTCGTGTCCATCTGCTCGACGATGGCCGGCCCCTCGATGCGGTTGCCCGTGGCGAGGGCTTCACGAGAATAGACGGGGCATGTCACGAAGCCGCCCGCCTCGGGCATCCAGACCTCGCGCGATCCAACCCGCGCCGAGGACGCATCCGCACCCTGGTCGGTCATCGGCTCGAAGCGGGCCTTGCGGACGACACCTGCGGCCTCGACGCGGAAGGTCACGAGCTGGATGGTCTCACCCTCGGCGATGAAGCCGTACATGCGCTTGTGGGCGGCCTCGAAACCGGCGGCCAGCGCATCGAGCGTTGCCTTGGTGACCGGTCCATCCGGCAGCGGGATCGAGAGTTCGTAATTCTGACCCTGGTAGCGCATGTCGACGGTGCGCGTCAGGCGGCGGGAGGCGGGCAGGATGCCCTCGTTTTCGAGCCAGCCGTCGCCATCCTTGATGAGGCCGGCGAAGGCTTCCTCGATTGTGGGCAGGATATCGGTCTTCAACACCATCAGCCGCGTCGTCGCGAAATCCGCGCGCAGATCGGTGAGCAGGAGCCCCATGGCACAGAGGATGCCGGGGTAGCGCGGCACCAGGATACGCTTCATATCGAGCTCGCGCGCCAGCCGCGCGGCATGCAGCGGCCCTGCACCGCCGAAGGCGGCGAGCGCATAGTCGCGCGGATCATGGCCGCGCTGCACGGAGATGACGCGGATGGCGCGCGCCATATTCGCCGTTACCACCGAAATGATGCCCTGCGCCGTCGCCATGAGATCCATGCCGAGCTTCTCGGCCAGGCGTCCGATCGCCGCCTTCGAGAGATCCTGGCGGATCGCCATGCGGCCTGCGAGCAGATGCGTCGGGTTCAGGGTCTGCAGGACGACATTGGCGTCCGTCACCGCCGGCTCCGCCTGGCCCTTGTCGTAGCAGACCGGGCCGGGGAAAGCGCCGCAGCTCTGCGGGCCGACCTTCAGGAGCCCGCCCGTGTCGATATGGGCGATCGAACCGCCGCCTGCGCCGACGGTATGGATATCGAGCATCGGCGCCTTGATCGGATAGCCATGGACGATCGCCTCGCTGGTCAGGCGGCACTGGCCATCGTGCAACAGGGCGACGTCCGTCGATGTGCCGCCCATGTCAAAGGTTATAAGGCGTTCCATGCCCGTCATCTGGCCGATGGCCTGAGCGGCGACCACGCCCGTGGAGGGCCCGGAGAGCACCGTGCGCACGGGTAACCGCGCCGCCTGCTCGAAACCGATAACGCCGCCGTTCGATTGCGTGAGATGCGGCGCGACCTTCAGTCCGAGTTCCTTGAGCCGGCTCGCCAGTCGATGGATGTATTTCTCCATGACCGGGCCGAGATAGGCATTCACGACGGCAGTCGACATGCGTTCGTATTCGCGAAACTCCGGCGCGACTTCATGACCTGCGGACAGGAATACGTCCGGCAACTCCTCCTTCAGGATATCGAGAACACGCGCCTCATGTGCGGTACGCACGAAACCATAGAGGAAGGAGACCGCGACGGCGGCCACCCCCGCCTCCTTCAGGGTTCGGGCTGCCTCGCGCACGGCCGTCTCATCGAGCGCCGTCTCGATGCGGCCATCATGGCGCACGCGCTCAGGCACCTCCAGGCGCAGGGAACGGGCTACCAGCACCTCCGGCTTTTCGGCATTGAGATCATAGAGGTCCGGCCGCTTCTGGCGACCGATCTCGAGAAGGTCGCGAAATCCTTCCGTAGTCACGAGGCCTGTCTTGACGCCTTTGTGCTGGATCAGCGCATTGGTGCCAACAGTCGTTCCATGGCCGAGATAGGCGATATCGCTCGCCGCAATGCCGATCTTCTCAATACCTTGCTGAACACCCTCCGAAATACCACGCGACGGATCATCCGGCGTTGACGACACCTTCCAGACCACGACTTCCCCGCTGTTGTCCTCGAACATACAAACGTCGGTGAAGGTGCCGCCTGAATCGACGCCAATTCTCCAGACCATGGCCTTGTCTCTCCTCGGATAGAATCCACACCGGAAGCGGACCGCTTCTGCGTCCGCAACCCGGCAAAGACATCGCGTCCGCCACACGGAGCAACGCGAGTATCGCTGATATGACACAGGCCTCGGGCCTAATGATGCCCCGAAGGCCAGCTTAACGCGTCAAAGCGTGTGTTCGTAGCGGCAATTGACCAATAATTCGGCAATCGCTGCAGTATTTGGAAGCGTTACTACAGTACCCACGAGCCGCGCCAGATCCTCAGCCTGGATCATTTCATCCTGGGCCACGGAGGGAACATCGGAAGTCATCTCGGTGCTGACGTAGCCGGGGCACAGCGCGAAGGCGCGAATACCATGCTCCCAGCCGGCGCGTCGGATGGCGTGGCTCAGCGCCATCACGGCATGTTTGGACATCTGGTAGCCGACATTGAGGCCCATCACGCGCTTGCCCGACAACGAAGCGACGGTGACGACACGTCCGCGACCGCTCTGTTTGAGAACCGGAAATGCGGCGCGTGCGAGCCGGAATGGAGCCTTCACATTGATATCGAGAAGGGCGTCGAGCATCGCATCCTCGGCTGCCTCATCCTCAGCTTCAAGGCCTACATGGCCAAGGATTCCGGCGTTGAGAACGAGCGCGTCGAGGCCGCCAAAGCGCGTGACGACAGCATCGACGAGGGCGTTTTCCTCGCCCTTTTCAGCATCATAGGCGAAGACGGCGGCGTTCTCGCCGACAAGCTCGTCCGGGATACGGGAGGGGTCGCGGACAGCGAGGGCGATGGAGAAGCCGTGCCGGCGCAATTCGAGTGCGATAGCGCGGCCGATCCCACGGGAAGCCCCCGTGATCAAGGCAATGCTCAATTCGTCTTTCCTCTCTGGAATTTCACAAAAGAGACCAGAGAGGGTCCAATGCGTCAAGACGATTTCATATGTCAGAACTTGACAGTGGCAAGTATTCCGACTATCGGAAACTATGGCTGACAAGACGATTTCTGAGACAGTCGAAAAAGCACTGATACTGCTGTCGCATCTCGCCGAAGGTGGCCACGACGGCCTGAGCCTCGGTGACGCTGCGGTGCGCGCGGGGATCAGCAAGCCGACGGCTCACCGACTGCTCAATACCCTGGTACAGCAGGCCTTCGCCGAGCGCCCCCCCTATTCGCGTAACTACAGGCTCGGTCCTGCCATCAGCGCATTAGCGCGCGTGGACATTGCGGCCGACCTTCATGGCGAGCGCTGGCGCACCTGCCTCTCCGAGATATCGGCGGGAACCGAGGCAGCGGCATTCCTATTCGTGCGGGCCGGCGATGAGGCGCTATGTGTGGAGGCGAATTTCGGGGCCTTCCTCCTGCCGACGCTTTCGTCCGGCATCGGGGGCCGTGTACCGCTTGGCCTGGGGCCGGGAAGTATGGCCATCCTGGCAGGCCTAGGCGAGAGCGAAGCCGAGGCCATTCTCGCGCGCAATGCTCCGCGGTTGCGCCTCAGTGCAACCCGCACGCTCGAAACCTTGTATGCGCAGGTCAAATCTGCCCGTTCCGACGGCTATGCCTTCGATCCCGGAGAAATACTGGCCGAGGTGCGGGGCGTGGCCATCGGCATTGTCCACCACGGCAACCCGTTGCCGATGTCCGTAACCACAGCCAGCCTCGCCTCACGACTACCTGAGGATCGCATTTCCGAGACCTGCAGGCTGATGCGCAAGGCGGTGGCACAGGCGTTGGGGGCGCGGTCGTAAAACTCGCCTTGGATGAAGATTTGCGCCCGTTTGTAGGCACATTCCGCCAACGGCCACGGTCACGCGACCTCACCAGCAACGCAAAAATCTAAAGGAATGAGCACCTTGGATGTGCTCACTAAAGCCAACTATCCCGCTCTGCCGCGCGAAAGAGCACGGCCGACGACATTTTAAGCTCAAAAAGAATGAAATTTCATGCATAATCCAGATCGCTGGATTTGCCCCCATAGGCAAGCCGGCGGAAAGAGGCGATGATCGCCCGCCAAAGGGGACAGAAGGGAGCGTGGATCGATATGATCAGGTTTCGGCAGAAACAGCGCGGCTTGGCACGCGAGCGTGGCGTGGCGTTGGCCTGCGCCATCGCGGCATCGGCAGCAGGGCTCTCGACGGCCAGCGCACAAACCATTCCGACGATTCGCGTGGGCTGGACGGTTCCGGCGGAGGACGCGAAGTACTGGATGATGAAGCGCCCGCAGGAATTTCCCAATCTCGGCAAGAAGTATAACGTCGAGTGGGTGCAGTTCCAGGGCACCGCGCAGATGGTGCAGGCAATGGCCGCCGGCGCGCTCGACTGCTCGACCCAGGGCGTCCTGTCGCTCGCGCAGGGTGCAGCTTCTGCGGGCCTGCAGACTTATATCGTTGCCCAGCATGTCGGCGAGAAGGCTCCGGAGAGCTTTTCCGTGTATTGGGCCGTGAAGGAAGACAGCCCGATCAAATCCGTCAAGGATTTCAAGGGTAAGACCATCGGCCTCAATGTCCTCGGCACCGGCATCTGGGGGCCGCTCGCCATCGCGCTGAAGAAGAACGGGATCGATCCGGACAAGGACGTCAAGCTCGTGGAGGCCGCCTTCCCGACCCAGGAAGACGCGATCCGTACCGGCCGTCTCGACGTCGGCGTTCTCAACCAGCCCTTCGCCGCGCGTGCAGAGGCCAAGGGTGGCCTGCGCAAGGTCTTCGCGATTTCCGAAGAGATCCCGGATATCGTCCATATCCTTGAGGCTTGCAGCAAGACCTTCGTGGACAAGAACCCCGAGCTCGCGGCGCTCTACGTGGAGGATCTCACCACGGGCATGGGCAAGGCACTCGCCAATCGCGACGAAACCCTGAAAATCGTTACCGAGATCTTCAAGGCGCCCGTGCAGGTCTTCGATCCGTTCTACTTCAAGACCCGCTTATCAAATGATGCGCCACTGGGCTCCGCGGATTTCGCGCGTGATCCTGGCGCGGCCGCCAATTACGATGGCATCCAGACCATGTTCAAGCTTTACTATGACGTCGGCATGCTGCCGAAGCAGCTCGATGTGAAGGACTTCAAGCACGCCAAGATCTTCGCCCCCCTCAAACCATGAGCCCATTAGAACTGATGCAACAACGGATCGCGGCCGGGGAGCGGAACGCGTTGCCTCAACCCTCGATGATCTCCATCGAGAGCGTGTCGAAATTCTTCGATACGCGGCGTGACAGGCGTCATCTTGCTCTCAGCGAGATAACCCTCTCTGTCGCGCGTGGCGAATTCGTTTCGATCCTCGGGCCTTCCGGCTGTGGGAAGTCAACGTTGTTGTACATCGTTGGCGGCTTCGTCCAGCCGTCGACGGGTCAGGTGCTGGTCAACGACCGCCCTGTCGAGGGGCCGGGGCCGGATCGCGGCCCCGTCTTCCAGGAATTCGCGCTGTTCCCGTGGAAAACCGTACTCGGCAACGTGACCTACGGGCTCGACCAGCGCGGCGTGCCGAAAGCGGAAGCCGTGGCGCGCGCGCGGGAATTGCTCGCCATGGTCAGCCTCTCCGGGTACGAGAATTTCTACCCGAAGGAGCTGTCTGGCGGCATGAAACAGCGCGTGGCGATTGCCCGCACACTCGCCTATAAGCCCAATATTCTCCTTATGGACGAGCCTTTCGGCGCGCTCGATGCGCAGACGCGCACGCGGCTGCAGAACGACCTCCTGAAGATCTGGGACGAGGATCGCAAGACCGTGCTGTTCGTCACCCACAGCGTCGAGGAGGCCGTGTTCCTGTCCGACCGCGTGGTGATGATGTCGCGCTCGCCCGGCCGCATCCAGGAAATCATCGACATCGATCTGCCGCGCCCGCGCGATCGCGCTTCGCTCCTCCTTGACCGGCGCTACCAGGACTATGTCGTGAGTATCGAGCGGATGATGGATGCCCAGACCGGGGACCATTCGTGATAGCGCGGGTCGCATCGATGCCCGCTGTGGCGACCATGCTCGCATGCGCAGGCATTCTTGCCATCTGGGAACTGCTGTCGCTCTACTTCGGCCTCGACGGCCTGCCGCCGCCGTCGGTGGCGCTGTGGCAGGTGCCGGTCATCCTCACCGACCCGCAGTCGCTCTTCGATATCGCCGATTCCCTGCGGCGCATGGCCATCGGCATTGCGCTGGCGCTCGTCTTCGCCATCCCCGTCGGCTTGTGGATGGGCCGCAGCCGTCTTGCGGCGGCCTTCTTCAATCCGCTCCTGTCCGTCATTTATCCCGTGCCGAAAGCAGCCCTGATGCCCATCATCATGCTGTGGCTCGGCGTCGGCGATGCCTCGAAGATCCTCGTCATCTTCCTGGGCGTGACCCTGCCGCTGATCTACCACAGCTATCAGGGCAGCCGCGCCGTGGAAGAAAAGCTTCTCTGGTCGGCCGCGGCCATGGGCATGCAACCCGCCGCGCGGCTCGCCCGGATCGTCCTGCCCGCCGCCCTGCCGGAAATCCTCGTCGGCTGCCGCACCGCCCTCGTGCTGGGGCTAATCACCATGGTGACGAGCGAGATGATCGCGCGCCAGACCGGCATCGGGAACCTCGTCTTCCAGTCGCTGGAGATGGGCATCTATGACACGGTCTATGCGATGATCGTCATCATCGGCGCGCTCGGGTTCATCCTCGATGCCCTGTTCGAGCGTCTGCGCGGCTGGCTCGTGGGCTGGGCAGAGCCTGCGCAATCCATCGTCGTGGGTTCCACATGAACGCGCGTTCCTCGCCCGTCGTCCTCGGCTTGCTCGGCGCGCTTCCCATTATCGGGCTCCTCGTCCTCTGGCAGGCCATATACGTCTCCGGCATCGCCCCGCCGGCGCTGCTGCCCTCGCCGGTGGCGGTCTTCACACGCTTCTTCCAACAGCTGGGCGATGCGAATTTTCTGCAGAATGTCGGCGTGACGCTCTACCGGCTTTTCGTCGGCTTTGCGGTGGCAGCGATCCTCGGCATCGCTGCCGGGGTCGTGGCGACCGGCAGCAGGGTATTCGCAAGCTTCCTGCTTCCGGTCGTGCGGGTGCTCGCTCCCGTGCCGAAGATAGCGCTGTACCCGGCCTTCACGCTGACGCTCGGTTATGACGATGCCTCGAAGATCGCACTCGTCATCGCCGACGCGCTCTTTCCCATCCTGCTTGCCACCTACCAGGGAACGTCAGCCGTCGAGCCCAAGCTTGCATGGTCGGCGCGCGCGGCCGGAGTCTCGCAGCTACGCACATTGTTCACCGTGGTGTTGCCGGCCGCCCTGCCTTCGGTGCTGACCGGTTGCCGCATCGGCCTTGTCATTTCCTGCATCGTGGTCTTCCTCGCCGAGATGATCACCTCGACGGATGGCCTCGGCCATCTCCTGATGCGCGCGGCGCGCAATTTCCAGACGGTCGACATGTTCGTGCCGCTGATCGCCATATCGATCCTCGGCCTCCTCTTGAATGCGGCCTTCAACGCCCTGCGGCGCCATCTTCTGCGCGGGTTTCCCGAGGAGAAATAAGCCCTATCCCCGCGTGCGCTCCGCGCGCTCGCGGATCAGGAGATCCAGCGCCTTGAGGATCATGGCGCGCTCCTCCGGGGTCAGCGGCGCCAGCATGGCGGTTTCGTGCTCCTTGGCCGCCTTCAGCATCGGCACCGCGCGCGCCCGTCCGTCCGCCGTGAGATGAATGAGGACACGGCGCCTGTCGCGGGTATCGGCACGCCGCTCGACAAGTCCTTGGCGCTCCATGCGATCGAGGATCTTGGTCATGCGCGACTGGCCCATGATGGCCATGGCGGCGAGATCGCTGACACCGAGCCCCTCGGCACCCGTGAGGCAGGCCAGCACCCGATATTCGGGCACCGACAGCTTCCAGGTCTTGAGCTTCTGGTGAAAGCCGCTCGCAACGATATGGCTCGCGCGGGCAAGGAGATAGGATAGATAGGTCGCGGCGAAGCTGTCGGACGGCTTCTCCGTCGAAGGGGAGACGATCGTGATCTCTTCCGGTGCGTCCTGCATGCGTCCTATCCGACCGCCCTTCTGTACGGCCTATTCCTTTTCATATAGTCTTCATCCAAGCATGGCCTGTGCAGGGAGGCTTGTCCATCGTCTCGCGCTTCTTGTCCTACCGGGCGATCGTCGTTCAACCGATCGAAGCCAGGGATAGATGGCATTTGGATCCTGCTCCAAAGCAATGGGCTTGGCCATGCCGATAGTTCTGCGGCGGTATTGGCGGATGAAGCCGATCAAATGGGCGACGCATCTGCCGGAATAAAGTGCATCTTGCGCCAGGGGGGTTGATGATGCTTGCGGATCGGATCGAGGGCAAATGGATCGACGCCTTCACGGAAGTGATCGGGCGTTGCGGGATCAAGCCGGGCGAGACGGCGGCCATCCTGTCCGAGACGCAGTCACGCCCGTTGAACGTGCATCTTGCCGAGCTCGCGCTTCTGCGCCTCGGCGCCCGGCCCTTCCACATCGTTCTGCCGACGCCGCGCAATCCCCATCCCGTGCCTGTTCGGTCCACTGGCGCCAGCACGGCGATCGCCGGACTTGAACCGGTGATCACGGCGCTGTTGCAGGCCGGTTTCATCGTCGACTGCACGATCGAGGGACCGATGCATGCGCCGGAAACGCCGGCAATCCTGAAATCCGGCGCGCGCATCCTGTCCATCTCCAACGAGCATCCGGAGGCCTTGGAGCGCATGCGCCCGGACCCGCGATTGGAGCAGCAGGTCCGCACAGCCGCGCGCATGGCGCGCGCCAGCCATCGCATGACGGTGACATCGGCCGCAGGCACCGATCTCACCATAGACATGGCCGGCGCGTCCACCGTCGGGATATGGGGCTGGACGGAGAAGCCCGGCACGCTCGCCCATTGGCCGGGCGGGATCGTCGTCAGCTTTCCTGCCAAGGGGACGGTGAATGGAACCCTGGTGCTCGACCGCGGCGATATCAACCTGACCTTCAAGCGCTATCTGGAATCGCCGATCCGGCTGACGCTCGCGGATGACTACATCACGGATATCGCCGGCGACGGCACCGACGCCGCCCTCATGCGCCGCTACCTCGAAGCCTGGGGGGACCGCGAGGCCTATGCGGTCTCGCATGTGGGCTGGGGCATGAACCCGGGCGCCCGCTACGAGGCCCTGACGATGTATGATCAGCGGGACACCAACGGTACGGAGCTGCGCGCCGTGCCCGGGAATTTCCTGTTCTCAACCGGCGCCAACGAGTTCGCTGGGCGCTTCACGGCCGGGCATTTCGACATCCCGGTCATGAACACCACGATCATCCTCGATGACACCGTCGTCGTGAAGGACGGGGTCTTGCAGGATGTGTTCGGCTGACGCAGCGAACTCAGGCTACGGCGCGTGCCTGTCACCGCATCCGTTCAGACTTGGCCGGCCAGCCGGAAAGTCGGATCCTGATCAGCCCCGGCCGCCTTTCCCCTGCGCCATCCCAGCGCCCGCGCGTAGCTGCCGAGCAAGCCACTGGCGGCAAGATCCGCCTCCTCGGGGGTAGCGCTCGGCTCGGCGATCGGGCTGACATAGAGTGCATCGACGGGGCAATAGATCTCGCAGAGAAAGCAGGTCTGGCAATCCTGCTGCCGCGCGATGACGGGCACTCCATCTTGCGTGGCCTCGAAGACATTGGCCGGGCAGGCCTTCACGCAGATGTCGCAGGCGATGCAACGGTCCGTGGACAATATCTCGATCATGAGGCCGCTCGCATGGGGTAAGCAGGCGCGAGAAGCGACGCGGCGCGCGACGTATCGAGCATGGCTTTCCCGTCCAGGGTGATCCTGCGGGTGTCGCTGTCAGGGCCGGCCGGCCGATCTATGCGGCGATGCATGCCGCGGCATTCGTCACGCATCAGCGCCGCCGTATAGGCGAGCCGTCCTGCGAAGGTCATGGCCGCCGCCTCGCGTTCACGCAGAGGGCCGGCGGGAGATGCCGAGGCCACGCCGCCGAGACCGGCCGTGGCATCGTTCCAGGCACGGTCCAGCCTGCCGAGAGAATGCCGCAAGACCGGTTCCGAGCGGAAGAAATTGCGATCGAGCGGCAGCATCTCGCCCTGGACCAGACTCGTGAGTTCGCCGGCGTCCACGCCGCCGGCCCTATGCGACGGCCGCAAGCCCGCCCCGCCGAGTGGCCGGACAGGCCTGTCGCAATGGCTCCCCGCGACGCGGCTGAAGACGGCGGCCGCCTCCCCCGCCGCGACACCGGTCGCGATCGCCCAGCCAGCGTTCGGGCCGCCTCCACCCGTGGTCGCGCCGGCCAGATCCTGCCGATCCAGGGTATCACCGGCGGCGAAAAGACCGGGCACATCCGTGGCACCGCGCCCGTCGGCCTGGATCCCGCCAGTCCCCCGAACCGTCCCTTCGCAGCGCAGGTCGACGCGGAAGCGTTGCGTGAAGGGATCGATCCCGAGACGGTCGAACGGCAGGAAGCAGTTCGGCTGCCCGCGTCGCAAGGCGTCCTGGATGGCCGGTGTCGCGAGGTCAAAGGTCGCGAAGACCGAACCATGGGCCATGGCCCGCGCGAGAGGCGGATAGCGATCCACCACCGATGCGGGGATCGGCGTTCCGTCCTCACGGAAGAAGCTCGCGAATGTGAAGGATATACCCTTGTTCACCGCGCTGCCGAGCGGCGCGATGCCATATTGCGCGGAGAACTCCATGCCGGAGAAGCGTACGCCCGCCTCAGCGCCCATGAGATAGGCATCACCCGTCAGGCCCGTGGCTCCCAAAATGCGGTCTCCGAAGGCGCAGCCGCCAGCCGCCAGCACCACCGCGCCGGCACGCACCGTCCAGGGCGTCCCGCCCTGGCGAGCGACGCCGCTCGCACCGCCAACGCCGTCGCCGGACGCCAGCAGTTCCAACGCCGGATGATGGTCGAGGACCTTGACCCTTGCCAACAGAAGCTGTCGCCTCATGAAGCGCAGATAGTCCGGCCCGCGGAGATTGGCGAGATAGGGGTTGCCCTCGTCGTCGCGGGGAAAGGGATAGCCCCATTCCGCCAATCGCTGGATATGCTCGGTGGCGACCTCGACGATGCGTGCCATGCGGACGCCATCGCCAAGTCCACAGGCGCGCCCGAGCCGGTGCTCGACCAGGGCATCCCGGCGCCTCTCGTCCACCGCGAACCAGACACCCGTCGTCGAGGGAGCGGTCGCGCCGCTCGTGCCGACATAGCCCTTGTCGACGAGGATCACGCTGGCACCGGCGAGAGCCGCGGTCAGCGCTGCCCAGCAGGCGGCGGGGCCGCCACCGACAACGAGCACGTCAGCCGCATGGTCGGATGCTGAAGCTTTGACGCGCTTGGCCATGGCTCAGTTGACCAGGGCCTTGCCGTCGTCCGCATAGCGCGTCCAATAGCGGGTCAGGCCAAGCTCCTTCAGCGCCGCATCCAGGTATTTCGGCTCGAACCAATCGTCGACGCTGACATCCCGGCGGATCAGCCCGAAGTCCTTGGATTGGGCGGCACGCGTGCGATATTGGGCGATGATGAAGGGATCAATCAGCGGCGAATGACGAAACGCCAGCGGATCAGGCGCGAGGTCGGCGCGCAGGATCGATTCCGGCGTGCCGGATTTGGCCCACAGCGCAATCAGCGCTTCGCGGTTCTGTTCCTCGGATGACCACTGGGCGGCCTTGACGAAGGCCTTCACCACCCGGGCCGTGATGTCCGGATGGGCTTTCTCGAAGTCTTCGGTCACGAAGGTCGAGCCCGTCCGGCTGAAGATCGGATTGTCCTCGTTGCTGTTGTAGGCGATCTCGACGAGCCCCTGCTCCTTCAGGCGCAGAAAGCTTGTGTCGCCGAAGGCCGCATCGACATCCTTGCTGGCGAGGGCGGCATTGGCGGCGCTGGCATCGAGGTTGATGATCGAAACCGTCTTGTCGGAAAGCCCGTGCGCGGCCAGCACCTTGGCAGCCGACAAATGGTTGTTGGTGCCGAGCTGGAGGGCGACCTTGCGGCCCTTGAGATCTTCGATCGTCTTGATCGAGGAGCCCTTCGGCACGGCGAGATAGACCGGGCGACGCGTTCCACCGACAAGAAGGAGTTTGGTCTTGAGACCGTTGGAACGGCCGATGATGGAGGGCAGGTCGCCTTGCGACGCGAAATCGAGCTGCTTGTTGGCAAGCGCCTCGTTCACCGCCGGACCCGCGCCGCGGAAGAAGTACCACTCAAGCTTGATATGGGGATCGTTCTTGAACTCCTCCTCGAGGAAGCCACCGGCATGGGCGGTGGCCCAGGTATTGCCGCTGGCAAACTGGCGGTTGTCAGCGCCGACGCCGGCGTAGCCAAGCCGGATCACCAGAGGCTCGGCCGCTTTGGCCGGCTGAGCAGCCCAGACGCTAATCGCGGCCAGCGCGACCAGGACGGGTTTGAAAGAGATGCGTGCCATGGGATCAGTTCCATCGATAAGAATTGGTGCTCAACGGGTCACCGCGGTCGCGGCCGCCACTGGCTTTCCGTCCGGAGCGTAGACTGTCCAGTAATCTTGCAGGCCCTGCGCCTTCAGCGCCGCTTCGAGATATCTCGGCTCGAACCAGTCTTCGATGGTGATATCCCGGCGGATCAATCCGAATTCTTTCGCAAGCTTGGCCTGCACCTCGAAATGCGCGCGGATATAGGGGTCGATCAGCGGGCTATTACGGTATTTCAGCGGATCTCCCTCGAAATCAGCCTCATAGACCGAGAGGGGCGTGCCGGATTTCGCCCAGGCCTCGAAGAGCGCCTTGCGATTGGCTTCGTCGGATGACCAGCGTGCCGACTTGACCAAAGCATTCACAATCCGCTGCACGACTTCGGGATGGGCCTGCTCGAATTCTTCGCGCACGATGAGCGAATTGTTGCGTTGGAAAGGTTTATCCTGACCGCGGGTCGTGTATACGAATTTGCCTGTTCCGTTCTGTATATTGCGCAACAGTGCTGTGCTGCCAAAAATTCCATCGATATCTTTACTGGCAAGCGCCGCCACCTGGTCGGATGGATTCAGGCTGACGAGCTTGAAATCCTTCTCGGTCAGGCCCTGGTTCGCGAGAACACGGCTGATCGTCAGATGGCTCGAAACACCCCGGTGAAAGCCGACCTTACGACCCTTGAGGTCAGCGATGGTCTTTATGTCGAGATCCGGCCTCGCAACGATATAGACGGGCGCGTGAACACCGTCGGCGGCGATGATCTTGGTCTTGACGCCCCCGGCGCGATGCACGATCGACGGCAGATCACCGATCGTTACGATATCGATCTGGTTCGTCGCGAGGGCTTCGTTGGCGGCCGGCCCTTCACCACGAAAGAACACCCATTCCACTTTGACATTGGGATCGTCGGCGAATTCCTTCTCGTAGAACTCAAGAGCCCGCGCCGTCGCCTGCGGTGATCCGCCGACATAGGGCCTGTTATCGGCACCGATACCCGCAAAGCCGACCCGGACCGTCAGAGGCTCGGCGAAGGCCGGCGAAGCCGCGGCCAAAGCCACCGCCGCCACGAGGAGGCGCGACAAAGTTCTTTTCATGATGGGCAATCCTTGATGGGGAAAATTACTCGGCGGCCTGAGCGATGGAGGCCGCATAGCGACTGGCGGGCCGGCGCAGGCCGAGATGATCGCGGAGCGTGCGACCGGTGTATTCATGGCGAAATAGGCCGCGACGTCTGAGCTCGGGAAGAACGAGTTCGACGAAGTCGTCGAGACCCGTCGGAGACGGCGGCATCACATTGAAGCCGTCCGCGCCGAACGACACGAAACGCTCCTCCAGTTCATCCGCGATCTGCTTGGGCGTGCCGACAAGCTGCCAATGGCCCCGCGCCCCGGCGATCCGCAGATAGAGCTGGCGTATGCTGAGGTTCTCGCGCCGGGCGAGATCGAGCAGCAGTTGCTGGCGACTCTTGCCGCCATTCGTCTCTGGCAGAACGTCCGGCACCGGACCATCGAGCGGATAGCCCGAGAGATCGACCCCGCCGAGATGCTGCGCGATATACGCGAGCCCGACCACCGGATGGACGAGCGACTGCAAGAGCTCGAATTTCTCCCGCGCTTCGTCCTCGCTGCGTCCGACCACCGGGAACACCCCCGGCAGGATCTTCAGGTCCTCCGGCGCGCGGCCAAAGGAGCGCAGGCGCTCCTTGACATCGCCGTAGAATTCCTGGGCATCAGTCAGCGTCTGCTGCGCCGTGAAGATGACCTCGGCGGTTCGGGCGGCGAGATCGCGACCGTCGGCCGACGAACCCGCCTGCACCAGCACGGGCTGTCCTTGCGGAGAACGCGGGACGCCAAGCGGACCTCTGACGGCAAAATGCTCGCCGCGATGGTTCAGCGCATGGAGCTTGGCGGGATCGGAATAGACGCCGTTCTCCTTGTCGAAGAGAAAGGCATCATCGTCCCAGCTGTCCCAGAGCCCCTTGACCACATCGGCGAATTCGCCGGCGCGGCGGTAGCGTTCGGCATGGCGGTAATGGGCCGGCAGGCTGAAGTTCGCTGCCTCCAGCTCCGTGCCTGATGTCACCAGATTCCAGCCCGATCGCCCACCGCTGATCTGGTCGAGCGAGGCGAAATAGCGCGCCATGTTGAAGGGCTCGTTGAAACTGGTCGAGACCGTGGCGATCAGGCCGATCGTCTCGGTGACGGCGGAAAGGGCCGAGAGCAGGGTCAGCGGCTCGAACAGCGAGGCGCGCGTGGTGCGGCTGATGTAGGCGATATTGCGATCGCTGACGCCGGCGGTGTCCGCCAGGAACACGAGATCGAATTTGGCCGCCTCCGCCAGGCGCGCCAGGCGCGCGTAATTCTCGATATTGACGCCGCCGTCGGGCAACGCGTCCGGATGTCGCCAGGCAGCCACATGATGCCCCGACGGATGGAGGAAGGCGCCGAGGCTGAATTGCCCGCGCGCCGATGCCGACTTGCTCATCATTGTCTCCTATGCGGCAGCAACCGCGGGCGGGACCACCTGCCGGCGCGGCGGGCGGCGAAGGCCCAGATGGTCGCGCAGCGTCTTGCCCTCGTATTCGGTGCGGAACAGGCCGCGCCTTTGCAGCTCGGGCACGACCAGCGCGATGAAATCGTCGAGACCGGCCGGCAGCTGCGGCGGCATCACGTTGAAGCCGTCGGCGGCACCATTGACGAAATGATATTCCAGCTCATCGACGATCTGCGCCGCAGTACCGACGATCTGCCAATGCCCGCGCGCGCCCGCGATGCGCAGATAGAGCTGCCTGATCGTCAGGTTTTCGCGCCGGGCGAGATCGACAAGCAGCCGCTGCCGGGATTTGCCGGAGTTACTTTCCGGAAGGTCGGGAAGAGGCCCATCGAGCGGATAGGCGGACAGGTCGACCCCTGCATTGATGGTGTTGAGCATCGACAGCCCGACGACCGGGTCCACCAAAGCCTGCAACGCCTCGAATTTCTCGCGGGCCTCGGCTTCCGTTCGCCCGACCACGGGCAGGACGCCGGGCAGAATTTTCAAATCATCGGGCTCGCGTCCGTAGAGCGCAAGCCGGCCCTTCACGTCCGCATAAAATTCTCGGGCCTCCGCGAAGGTCTGATGCGCGGAGAAGATGACCTCGGCGCTGCGCGCCGCCAGATCCCGCCCATCCTGCGAGGCACCGGCCTGCACCAGCACCGGCCGGCCCTGCGGTGACGGACGGACATTGAGGGGGCCGCGCACCTGGAAATAGGGGCCACGATGGTCGAGCACATGCAGCTTTGCGGGATCGAAATAAACGCCTTCGGCCTTGTCGAAATGGAAAGCGCCCTCATCCCAGCTGTCCCACAGGCCCTCGACGACAGCCGCGAATTCGGCCGCGCGCCGGTAGCGCTCGTCATGGGCGAGCGGTGCCTCGAGCCCGAAATTGAACGGCTCGGCCTCGTTGACCGACGTGACAAGGTTCCAGCCTGCCCGCCCGCCGCTGAGAAGATCGAGCGAGGCGAAGCGCCGCGCCAGATTGAACGGGTCGTTATAGGTGGTGGAGGCCGTCGCGACGAGCCCCACCCGCCGCGTCAGTGGTGCCAACGCCGAGAGAAGCGTGAACGGTTCAAGGTGAGCGGCCCGGGATGTGTGATGCAGGGCCGGGCTTTCGGGAAAGCGGATCGAGGAACTGTCGGCGAGAAAGACGAGATCGAACTTGGCCCGCTCGGCCGATTGGGCGAGGCGCACGTAATGGGCGAAATCGAACGCCGCACCCGGCGGCGCATCGGGCGTGCGCCATGCCCCTATGTGATGCCCATCCGTATGCAGGAAGGCTCCCAATGCAAGCCTCTTCCCGGTTTTGCGGTGCTCAGCTTCAGGCATATCCATTCTCCTTGCCGATTTAGTATTCTTAGTTTATAGATTTAGTCAATTATTAGTTTGACGCTCTGCGGAAGAGCGCCTGACCGCCCGGCTGGAGGTGGACGTTGGCTGAAAATCGCTTGGCAATTCGCGCCGTGAACAAGACATTCCATGTGGACGGGTCAGCTCTGACCGCGCTCAGCGACATCGATCTCGACATCGCGCCCGGCTCGTTCGTGACGATCGTCGGCGCGAGCGGATGCGGGAAATCCACGCTCCTGCGGATCATTGCCGGCCTCGACGCCGGCGAGGGCGAGGTTCTGCACGGCGGCCAGCCCGTGGCGGGGCCAAGCCTCGACCGCGGCCTCGTCTTCCAGGAGCCGCGGCTCTTCCCCTGGCTGACGGTTGAACAGAATGTCGCGCTCGGGCTGGAGAATGCGCCGCTCGATGCGGCCGCCAGACGGCGCACCGTTGGCAGCCATCTCGCCCTCGTCGGCCTGTCGGCCTTCGCCAAGGCGTTGCCGCGGCAACTGTCGGGGGGAATGGCGCAGCGTGTCGCGATCGCCCGCGGTCTCGTCAACCGACCGAGCGTCCTCCTCCTCGATGAACCCTTCGGCGCGCTTGATGCGCTCACCCGCGCCCATCTGCAGGACGAATTGCAGCGCATCTGGGCTCACGAGAGGATCACGACGATCCTCGTTACCCATGATGTCGACGAGGCCGTGCTTCTCGGTGACCGGGTCGTCGTGATGGCGCCGCGCCCCGGCCGTATCGCCCATATCTTCGATATCGACCTGCCGCGCTTGCGCAACAGACGCTCGGAAGAACTCGTGCGCCTGCGGAATGTCGTTCTCGACGCGCTTGAAACGGTCAGCGGTAACGCGCCATCGGTGGAAGCCGCCGAGGTGACGGATCGCTGGCGCTCCCTGCCAATCGGCGACACCGCCCTTACAGCTTGAGGCTTACCGATGAGCGAGCAGGTCATCCCTCTCCGACAAGGCACCGCGCCCCCTGCCGTTGCCGCGATCTTCAACCGGGCGAGCACGGTCGCCGTCGCTCTCCTCTTTCCACTCGCAATCCTGTTGATCTGGAGCTGGGCTTCGGCGCGCGGCTGGCTGCCCGAACAAATTCTGCCACCGCCGTCCTATGTCTGGCAGGCCGCAGTCGAAACCATCAAGGGCGGTGATCTGCTTCAGCATATCGGCTACAGCGCCGCGCGCGTCGCGCTGGGCTTTGCCATCGGCGCCGGCGTCGGCCTGGCGCTCGGCCTCGCCATGGGCTTGTTCCCCATCGTCGATGACTATGTGCGGCCGACCTTCACGGCGATCGCGCAGGTTCCGACCCTCGGCTGGATTCCGCTGCTCATGCTCTTTCTCGGGATCGGCGAGGCACTGAAGATCGTCATCATCGCCAAGGCCGCCTTCGTTCCCGTGGTGTTGAACACGGCGGCCGGCATCCGCTCGATCCCCAAAGGCTATATGGAGGTGGCGGATGCGTTCCGACTCACCCATTGGCAACGGCTCCGGCGGCTCATCCTTCCCGCCGCCGTGCCGCAGATCTTCACCGGCATCCGCTATAGCCTGACCAAGGCGTGGACGGCCCTGGTCGCCGTCGAGCTCCTCGCTTCGTCCGAGGGGCTGGGCTATCTGCTGGTCTGGGGCCGCCAGATGTTCTGGCTCGACATCATGATCTTCGCGATGATCGTCATCGGCATCGTCGGCTATGCGATGGACGCCATCCTCGCGCGTGTGGAGGTTCATTTCCAATCCTGGCGCGTGGAGACGATCGCATGACCCTTGCGACCGAGATTCATCCACAGTCAAGCCGCCGCTGGCGCGGCCTTGCGCTTCCGGTCGCGATTTTCCTGTTCTGGGAAATCTCCAGCCATGTCGGCCTTATCGATCCGCGCTTCCTGCCACCGCTGGAAAAAATCGCGGCAACCGCCTGGCATGAGATGGTCTCAGGCGATCTCTTCACCCATCTCGCGGCCAGCCTCGCGCGCAATCTGACCGGCTTTGCCATCGGGACCTTGGCAGGCATAGCCTTCGGCATGCTGCTGGGGCTGTCACGGCTCGCCGAACGCCTGATCGGCCCGACATTCCATGCAGCCAAACAGATTGCCGTGCTCGCCTGGATCCCCATCATCTCGATCTGGTGCGGCTTTGCGGAGACCGCCAAAATCGCCTTCATCGCCCTGGCGGCCTTCATTCCTGTGGCGCTCAACACGATCGAAGGCATGCGCAGCGCGCCCGCGCCCATCATCGAAGTGGCGAGGGCCCTGCGCTTCAGCCGCCTGCAGCTGATCCGGCGGGTTTATCTACCCGCCGCAGTCCCTTCCATCCTCACCGGTGTCCACCTGGCGCTGATCTATTCCTGGCTGGCAACGGTCGGGGCGGAATATTTCATGGCGGTCGGCCCCGGCATCGGCGGCCTGATCATCGCAGGCCGGGAGCGTTTCGAGATGGATCTGGTGATGCTCGGCGTCGTCATCCTCGGCCTTGTCGGCTTTGCCATGAACGCCACCGCCGAGCGCATCGAGCGGCATGCCCTGTCCTGGCGCGATGGCGGCTGAGCCTCCCTCCATAGTGAAGCCCTGTGGACCGTGAAATACGGAGAATGGCGCCTATATGATTAAAGCGGTCGATTTAGTATACGAACGGACCTAACCCGCTCGCCGATGCTCGGACGGGACCTCCGCACGGCCGTTGGCGGTGGCGCGTGAAGTTGGATAGTAGAGGAAATCGAGATGCGTTCCGCTCGTCAGAATATCGCTCTGGCCGATCCGATCTGGCTCACGATCCAGGCCGAAGCGCGCGAGGGCGTCGCGCATGAACCTGAACTGGCGAGCTTGCTCTATGCGGGCATCCTTCATCACAGCAGCCTGGAAGAGGCCGTCGCTGCGCGCGTCGCTAACCGCATCGCCCATGATTTCCTGCCGCCCGCTCTGATCAATGCCGTTTTTTCACAGGCCCTTCGCGCCGATCGCGACATGCGGCAGGCCATGCGGGCGGACCTGGCAGCCGTTCTTGATCGGGATCCCGCCACGACGCGCTATCTGGAGCCGTTGCTGCATTTCAAGGGTTTCCATGCCCTGCAGGCCTATCGCGTCTCCCACTGGCTCTGGCGCGAGGGACGCAAGGATCTCTCCTTCGCCGTCCAGAGCGCCGCCTCCGAGGCGCTGCAGGTCGATATCCATCCGGCAGTGAAGATCGGGCGCGGCATCTTCCTCGATCATGCGACGGGTATCGTCATCGGAGAGACCAGCGAGATCGAGGACGATGTGTCGCTGCTGCAAGGCGTCACCCTGGGCGGCACCGGTAGCCGAAACTGCGAGAGGCATCCCAAGGTGCGCTCGGGCGTCCTCATCGGCGCTGGCGCGATCCTGCTCGGTGACATCGAGATTGGCCATGGCGCGCGGGTGGGCGCGGGATCGGTTGTGCTGCATTCAGTACCGCCATACACGACAGTCGCCGGCGTGCCCGCAGTCAAGGTCGGCATGGTCGACCGCACGATCGAGCCGTCCAAGAGCATGGACCAGATGTTCTATGATGTCGGTCTGTGATCGCGGTGTCAGGCTTATGGAAGGCTGCGGCGCCTAGCCTCTGCCCGGTTGGATTGACGACGGCACATCCCTTGATTTGCAGGCTAACCTGCAGGAGGCGAGCCAATGCTGACCAAGAAAGGCAAGTATGGCCTAAAGGCCATCGTATTTCTCGCCAGCCTGAAGCCTGGTGAATCTGTTCAGGTCGCCGAGATCGCCGAAGCCAACAACATTCCGAAGAAATTCCTGGACGCTATTCTCGCGGAGCTTCGCAACGCCCGCTATCTCAACAGTCGAAAAGGCAAGGGTGGCGGCTATATGCTGGCCCGCCCGGCTGAGGAGATCATCATAGGCGATGTCGTCCGCGTGCTGGACGGTCCGCTCGCGCCGATCCAATGCGCCAGTCGCACCGCCTATCGCCGATGCGATGACTGCGACGAGGCGCGCTGTGAAATACGCCTGATGATGCTGGAGGTTCGCGAAGCCATCGCGAACGTGCTGGACAACCGCACCCTCGCCGATATGCGCGAATTGACGGACGATGCGATGGCGTCCTTCATCTATCACATCTGAGGCTTTCCCGCGCCGGGGAAGCGCTCTATTCGTCGAGGACCGGCGGGCGCTTCAGCCCATACTGGTCGAGCATCGCGGCGAAGGCTTTCAGCCGGTCACGGCGATAGGCCTCGAGATCGAGGTTGTCGTAGTCCAGGAAGCCCTTGCCCGTTTTGAGCCCGATACGGCCTTCCCGCATGTTGTGCTCGACGATGGCGGGCGGCGCATGGCGCGGATCATCGAGCGCTTTCGCCAGGTAATGGCTGGCATAGTAAAGAATATCGCCGCCACCCCAGTCGATGAATTCGAGCAACCCGAGCACCGCGAAGCGGAAGCCGAAGCCGTATTTGATCGCCTTGTCGAGTTCTTCCGCCGTGGCCACCCCTTCTTCGACCATGCGCGCGGCTTCGTTCATCGCGAGCGCCTGAATACGCGGCACTATATAGCCCGGGCTTGGCGCGCAGGTCACGGGCACCTTGCCGACGGCCTCCAGCAAGCCACGCAGTCGCACCGTCACCGCCGGGTCCGTGGTCTTGCCCGGCGACAGTTCGACCAGCGGCACGAGATAAGCGGGGTTGAGCCAATGGGCATTGAGGAAGCGTTCGGGATGTTCGACTGCGTCGGAGAGATCATCGACCAGGATGGTCGATGTGGTCGAGGCGATGATGGGGGCCGGGCCCGCCAGCCGCGAGGCCCTGGCGAGTGCCTCGCGCTTGAGATCGAGCACTTCCGGCACGCCCTCGAAGATGACCGTTGCGGAAGACAAGGCTGTTTCCGCCTCAGCATCCGGCACGATCGAAACCCTTGCCGCGATCCGCTCGACGGCAGCGCTGTCGAACATACCGAGTTCCGCCAGCATGCCGAGCGTGCCGCGCACCTCGCCCAGCGCCTCGGCGGCCAGGCGCGTGAAATCGTCCGCCGGGCGGGACTTGAGATCGACGATGGCGACGTCATGGCCGGCATAGGCGAAGACCGCGGCGATGCCGCGCCCCATGCGGCCCGCGCCGAGACAGGCAATGCGCTCCCGCCCGCTCATTGGAAGCCGTCCCTCAGGAGCGCCTGCAGGGATGCACGGTCGTAGTCGCCGAAACCGGTGCTGCGCAAGGTGCGGCCCGTCTGCATGAAGTCCTCGCCGCAGACCGCCCCGCCGATTGCCGTGAAGGCGCGCATCAACGGCGTTTCGACGCCGGCAAGCGCGGCGACCGAGCGGAAGAAGGACAGACCGATCCGCGTATCCTCGACCATATAGCGATGTTCCGTGAGGATGATGTTCTCGCGCCAATCGCCGGAATCGGTGAGCCGGTCGTGGGAGCCGCGTCCATACATCCACTCCTCGCCTTCGCGCGCATAGTGATGGGCGAGCGGGAAATGCGGCCCGCCATAGCCCAGGGCCTCGCGGATGGCGATGCGCTCCGCATCGAGCGCATCGGTGACGCGGCGGATGGCGGGCTGCGTGCCTTCCTTGTGAATATCCCAGCGCGGGAAATGCTCCAGCGGACCCGCGTTCATGGTGATGAGCGGCGGGTGGATGATCGGCCCGGCATTCATCAGCGCGCCGGAGAGGGCGTCGCCGCAATCCTCGATCACGCCCGGGAAAGCCTTCCCGATGACCTCAAGCGCATGGGCCTTCCGCGTCAACGGGAAGACGCCGGTCGGCAGCCGTTTCGCGCGCACCGTGATCGCCACCTCGAAGGGACCGTGCTTGCGCGTCAGCCACGGCAACGTGCCTGTCTCGGCGAAGGCGACCTCGGCCCTGTTGCCGGCATCATGGGCGGCCTTGGCGAAGATCATGGAACCGAAAGTGCCCGGCGGCAGGAACACGACCTGGCCCTTCGTCAGATGCGGCGCGAGCCGGCGCGCGATGTCGGGCTGGGCCGTCGCGGGGGCCGGGCAGACAATGAGTTCGGCCCCTTCCACGGTTGCCGCGATATCATGCGTGACGAGACCAACCGTCGCTTGATGGCGCCCGGCGAAATCCTTGATCTCGACGATGCGGCCAGCTGCATTGTGAGCCTTCACGGCCTCGCTGTCGCGCCGCCATAGCCGCACGTCATGGCCCGCGAGCGCGAAATCCCCGGCCGCCGCGAACGAGCCGTTGCCTCCGCCAAGAACGGCAATCTTCATCCGGGATCTCCCATCACGCCAATTGTTGCTTGAGAACGAAATGCTGAACCTTGCCCATGGCGTTACGCGGCAGGCTTTCGACGAAGACGACCTCGCGCGGCACCTTGAAACGGGCGAGATTGTCGCGTGCATGGGCAATGAGCGCCTCGGCATCGACCGCGCAGTCACGGCGGATGACCACATAGGCAACGGGCACTTCCTGCCATCTCACGTCTGGCCGGCCGATCACCGCAACTTCCGCAACCGCGGCATGCTCGCCGAGAACGCGCTCCAGCTCGGCCGGATAGATGTTCTCACCGCCCGAAATGATGACGTTCTTCTTGCGGTCGTGGATGTGGAAATAGCCGTCGGCATCGCGTGTGCCGATATCGCCGGTGTAATACCAGCCGTTCTTCAACGCCTCGGCCGTAGCGGCCTCATCGCCCCAATATTCGAAGAAGACGCTCGGCCCGCGCACGGCAACCTCGCCGGCGGTGCCGTGGGGCACTTCCTCCCCCTTCTCGTTGACGACGCGCGCCTCGCAATGAAGGCCCGGCAGGCCGGTCGAGGTGCCCCGCGCCTCGCCGCCCAGGCGTGTGTAGACGGCGATTGGGCAAGTCTCGGTGGAGCCATAGACCTGCAGCACGGGAATGCCGCGCGCGGCGATCGCATCGATCAGCGGCTGCGGCACGTTGACGGAGCCCGTGGACAACGCGCGCAGGCTCGAGAGATCCGTCGCCGCCCAGTCCGGATGCTCGACCACCGCCTGGATTGTGGTGGGTACGAGCACTGTATGCGTCGGACGGTCCATCGCGATCGCCGCGAGCGTCGCGTCGGGTGCGAAACGCCGGTGGATGGTGACGGTGGCGCCGAGCTGCAGGGCCGGCGTCGTCTGGATATTGAGGCCGCCCACGTGGAAGAACGGCAGCACTGTCAGAATATGGTCGTCGCTCGTGAGGCCATGCATGTGCTGGCTCATGGCGGCGTTCCACACCAGAGCCTCCTGCCGCAGCACCGCGCCCTTCGGGCGCCCCGTCGTGCCCGACGTATAGACGATCAGCAGCGGACAGGAAAAATCGATATGGGGATTGCGTCCGTCTCCGCTGCCCACAGCCAACAGATCGTCGAAGGCAATCGCATCCGGTGGGGTAAATTCGATGCCGACGACGCGCGTCTCCGGCGTGGCCTCGGCCAGCGGCGCGATCACGGCGGCATAGGTTTCCTCGACGAACAACACCTTCACCGAGGCATCGGTGAGGATGAACAATTGCTCCGGCACCGCGAGCCGCCAGTTGATCGGCACCAGCATGGCGCCGAGCCGCGCGCAAGCGTAGAGCAGCACGAGATAGTCGGGATGGTTGGCGGCGAGGATCGCCACCCGGTCGCCGCGCCCCACACCGAGGTGCGACTTCAGCGCGCGCGCCGTCGCGGCAATACGCTGCGACAGAGCCTGATAGGTGAACGTCGCTCCCTCGAAGCGGATCGCCGCCTTATCCGGCGTGAAAGCCGCGTTACGGTCGATGAGATCGGACAGATCCATGCGTGTTCTCAGTCGTCCTTCTCGCCGGGCTCGTAGAGAGCCTCGCGGCCAATACGGTCGACGCAGATCTCAGCAGTCCACGGCAGCATCAGCGCGCCGCAGCGGCTGTCACGATAGATACGCTCCAGGGGGAGGCTCTTCAGCATGGCCTGGCCGCCGCAGGTGCGGATCGCCTTCACGGCGATCGCATTGGCGTTTTCCATCACCGTGTGCTGGGCCGCATAGGCGCGCAAAACCTGCTCGCGGCTCGGATTGGCGCATGCCTCGGTAATGACCTGGAACCACAGGGCCTTGGTCTGCTCAAGCATGATCCGCATCTCGGCCACGGCGATCTGTTTGGTGGGGAACATGCGCCGCTTTACCGGCGGCATGCCGGGCAGTTCGCCGCGCAGATAGGCCACCGTGAAGTCATAGGCCGCCTGCGCCAAACCCATATAGGTCGGTGACAGCGTCAGGAACATATGCGGCCAGCGGGTCGCCGCCTGGAAGTAGACGCCATGCGGCATCAGCATCGCGTCGTCCGGCACGAACACATCCTTGAAGAGGAGTGTGCGCGACACCGTGCCCCGCATACCGAGCGGATCCCAGTCGCCGACCACGGATACGCCGTCCGCATTCGCCGGCACGGCGAGGTAAAGTGTGTTGCGCCGGCTCGCTGCCTCGCCCTCGGCGCGCTCCGTGCATAGCACGCCGTAGTAGTCGGCGGCGCCGGACAGCGAGGCGAAGATCTTCTTGCCGTTTACGATGAAGCCGCCTTCGACCGGCCGCGCCTCCGTGCCGAAGGCAATCGCGCCGGCCGCGGCCGCGCCCCCCTCAGAGAAGGGTTGGGCATAGACAGCACCATCATTCACGATGCGCTGGTAATGGACGCTGCGGCGTGCCCGATGGGCCGCGCGATCCGCGGGCGTCATCTCGAGTTCGTCGGCCAGCGGGCCCGACCACAGCGTCGAGCAGACATGCATGTTCCACGAAAGCGCGGTGGCCCCGCAATAGCGGCCGAGTTCGGCGGCCGAGAGGCAATAGGTCTGGAAGTCCGCGCCAAGCCCGCCTTCATCCTTCGGAATGCAGAGCCTGAGCAGCCCTTCGCCGTGCATGTCGCGGAAATTCTCAATCGGGAAAGTGGCCTCGCGATCATGTTTGGCGGCGCGGGGAGCCACCACCTGCTGGCCGAAGGCGCGGACTTTTGCAGTCAGCGCGGCCTGCTCATCCGTGAGCCGAAAGGCCTGGGGCGCGAACAGCGGCGCATCGACGGACTCGCGGTCGAGATCGATAGGATAGGCGCTCATTGGATCGTTTCCCTCATGCGCTCTGGTCATACTCTGCCAGATAGTCGAGAATGGTGGCGTTGAAGCTGTCGGGCGCCTCGCAGTTCGGCAGATGGCCGACATCGGGCAGCAACTGATAGCGCGCGCCGGGAATGCGGGACGCCATGCGCTCCATCATCGACGCAGGCGCGTTGCGGTCATGCTCGCCGGCAAGGCACAGCACCGGCACGCGGATGGCGCCGAGATTGGCGCGCTCGTCGAAATTCACGAGACACAGCACGGCCGCGCGATAGGTAGCGCCGGGGGTCGCGGCCATGGTGGAGACGGCGAGCGCCCTGCCCTCACCATCCGGCGAAGGGCCCATCATGCCGTCGACCATCTCCGGCGCGAGTTCCGCCATCGTCCTGCCGCTCTCCAACGGCTCAAGCCGCGCGGCCACGAAAGCCTTCTGGAAGTCGCCTTGCGGGTTGCCGAAGGCAGGGCTTGTGCCGACCAGGACGGCGGCATGATAGGCATCAGGGCGACGCCGCAGCATCGTCTGCACCACCATTCCGCCCATGGAATGCCCGACGAGCACAGGCTTTAGTCGATCGACTTGACCGATGGCGGCCTCGACATCGGCCGCCAGTTCCTCGAAATCCATGGTGTTGACGGCCGGACGCGCGCCGTAGCCGGGCATGTCGAGCGGTATGGGCCGGAAGCCCGCCGCCGCGAAAGCCGCCATCTGCGGTGTCCATACCCGCGCACTGCCGCCAATGCCGTGGATGAACACGACAGCACGCTTTCCGTCATTCCCCTCGCCGGAGCGATCGCCCCTTGCGTCCGCGCTCATATGGGCCTCCCGAGCGTTCTTACGCGGGACCCATGCTAGCAAACCCAATCTATATGAAAAGGAATACTTTTAGCGCCACCTCTCCCGAATCTGCGGCAGAAGGCGATAAACATTGTATTTCAATATATTACGCTGAAATTGCGTGCTGATTGGCGCGCTTCCGTGGGGCCGGAAGCCGCGCTCGGAGTGTCGCCACGGTTCGGGGACTGGGCAGGGATTGAGCAGAACGGCCGTCAACTGGCTGGCTGGCCAGCCGGTGAGGAGGAGGCCCCCGCCGGGTTCGCGGCTCCCCCAAAAATCTTGATTCCCGAGCAGAAGGATCAATCGATGTTCAGTTTGCCAGCGTGGGCCCAGGACCCTCTGGGTCATCCCGGAACCATCCCGCTCCGGCAAGGAGGCGCCGCGTCTCAATGCTGATAGCCGGACGTGAATCGTATCGGTTCTGGATCCCGGGCCCGAGCTTTGGCCCGTCCCAGGATGACCGGCGCAGATTACCGATCGATCCTATCGGGAGGTTCTCGGCGGGTTGGGCCAGCCCACGGACTTGCCCATGTCGGTGGTGTGGCAGGCAGCCAAGGCACCGGTGAGAAACAACAGGGTGACCAACCTGACGATCATGAAAGCGACCTTTGCAACGTCTCGTTCCGGCGTCGCGCCAGGGATCCGGCGTCGCGCCAAGACGCATATGGGTACGTCGGGCGCGGCGCCAATGGGGACCTCCACAAAAGGCAGGCTGGTCGATGCTACGCCGGCTTGGACGCAACGCTTGCCGCTGCCGCCTTCAACCAAAGCGCGACGGCTTCCGCACCCGGGTCCGGATAGCCCAGCGCACGCTCACCGATATAGCTGGAGCGCCCGCGGCGCGGCATCATGTCGGCCGTGCGGGCGGCGGCCAGGCTCGCGGCTTCGGCGGCGGCGGCCAGCTGCGTGGCCACCCCGCCGCCCTGGGCGATCGCCTCGGCCGCCGGCAGAAGCGCATCCACCATGGTCCGGTCGCCCGCCTTGGCGCCGCCGAGCTGTGATACGGATGCCACCGCCGCGGAAAATGCCATGGCCAGGGATGCCGAGGCGTCCCCGTGGGACTCTTTCAGGCTGTTGCTGGCGCTCAGCGCCATCGCCGCATAGAGCGGCCCGGACGTACCGCCCATGGCGCGCCGAATGGTGAGGGAGAGTTCACGCAGCACGGCATAGGTGGCATAACCCGGCATCGCGTCAATTCGCGCCAGGACGGCTTCAGCACCCTGCGCGAGCGAACGGCCGATATCGCCGTCGCCGACATGGCGATCCATCTCGGTGAGCCGATCTTCTGCCGCGAGCAACACCTCGCAGCCCGCGCGAATGGCCGCGATGACCGCCTCCGGCGCGGGCGTCGCGCGGCCGTCGTCGGTGCTCGCTTCGGCCTGCTCCGCTGGCACCGTCACCGCCTTGGCGAGCGGCGGCTGCGCGGCGCGAGCGTTGGTAAGCCACGCGGGCGCGTCCGTCACCGCATCCAGCGCCTCGCGCAAGGATGCGTCGAGCTTCAGCAAGCTCAGCGATACGCCATCCATCTCGATGGCTGTGAGGAAAGTGCCGCAATAGGCGCGGCCGACCGTGATGCCATGACCCTGGAGATAATCGAGCGCGTTCTTCGCGACGATATTCATCTCCATCGTTGGCGTGCCGCCGAGGTTATTGACGAGAAGCACCACCTCGTCACCCGCCTTGATGGTGCGATCAGCCACGATCGTGTCGAGCAGGATGCCGGTCAATGTCGCAGCGCTGGCGATGGTCCGCCGCGCGGCGCCCGCCTCGCCATGGATGCCGAGCCCGAGCTCGATCTCATCCGCGCCGAGCTCGAAATTGGCCTTGCCGGCAGCCGGCACGGTGCAGGGCGACAACGCAACCCCCATGGAGGCGAGCCCAGCGACCGCAGCCTTGGCACGCTCGGTCACGTCAGCGAGGCTCAGGCCCGCTTCAGCCGCCGCGCCAGCCACCTTGTGCACCAGTACAGTGCCGGCGATGCCGCGTCGGCCGGCGGTCGCCTCGGCGCTGCCGAGCGCCGCGTCATCATCGACCACCACGGTTTCAACCGGAATGCCGTGCGCGCGCGCCATCTCCGCCGCCAGGCCGAAATTGATGCGGTCGCCGGTATAGTTCTTCACCACCATGAGGACGCCGGCTGGGGTGCCAACGGCCATCAGCGCCGCGAACACCGCGTCCGTGCTCGGTGAGGCGAAGACATCGCCGGATACTGCCGCCGTCAGCATCCCACGACCGACATAACCGGCATGGGCGGGCTCATGGCCGGCACCACCGCCGGAAATGACCGCGACCTTGCCGCTTGCCCGGAACGACACGATATCGCCGCGAATCACCGTGGCGTAGCCATCGAGCAACGCCAGATCCGGATGCAGGCGAACAAATCCCTCAAGCGTTTCCGGTACAACCTTCAGAACGTCGTTGATCAGCTTCTTCAAGGCATCCTCGCTCCGTTGATGCCTTGAGTATGATCACATCGCCCGATCGATCAACCGCTTGCAGCCGTTAATATACAGCGGGGCCCCGCTCCTGTCAGGCGAAGCCGGCCTGTTTCAGCACCGCGATACCTGAGCGGGCAACAGCCGCGCCATCATCGAACAGGTTGCGCCATGCGCCGACCCCGGCCGCCACTTCCGGGCCGCAAATCGCGCTCGAAAACGCCTCGACGCCGATCATGTCCGTGTAATCGGAGGCCTTGAGGAACGCGAGCATCGGGCCGAAATCGATGACACCACGATCAAGAGGCCCCCGGTTGTTCTGGTCTATCTCGAAATAAGCGAGATAGGGGCGCGCTGCCTTGAGCGCTTCCAGAGGATCATCTTCCTCGATATTCATATGGAACGTGTCGAGATGAAGATGAAGATTGGGCGCGCCGACGCGGCGGACCATGTCGATACCTTGGGCGGCCGTATTGAGGAGATTGCTCTCGTAGCGATTGACGATCTCCAACGCGATCCGCATGCCAAAGCCGGAGGCTTCGTCGGCGAGAAGCGCCAGAGCTTCCGCCGCGGCCTTGACATTCTCCTCCGTCGCCGCCCGCTGGGCCTTGCCAAACACGCTGTAGAGAATGCCCCCCATATGCTTGGCGCCCAGATCGCGCGCCAGCCGCAAGGAGCGGCGATGACGCTCCAGTCCCGCCGTCCAGATGGCGCGATCAGTGCTCGAAATGTCCGCCTCCGGCCGCTGATTGGCCGTCGTCACGGGCTGCAGTCCCTCCCGCTCCATCATGCGAACGATGGCCGCCGGCTCGATGACGTCATGATCCCGCAGCGGAATAACGAGGCAGTTGTAGCCGGCCGCCCGCGCTTCGCGGGCCGCATCCTCGCCATGCTGCGTCGTCCATGTCGGCAGGAACGTATAGGAGTGGATGGAAAGCGGATTCATAGCGACAACCTTCTGAAGCCTTCCGGTGACACCACCGAAGCGAAAGTGCGGGACAAGCTGGAGGACGGGCTCAATCCTTGACGGCGCTGCCGGTAAAGCCCTGCACCAGGTATTTCTGAAGAAAGACGTAGAGCGTGGCCGGTATGACGCTGCCGATGACGGTCGCCGCCATAATTTCAGACCATTGCACGCGGAATTGCCCGATGAGCCGAGTAATGCCGAGCGTCATCGTCTGCTTGGCCTGGTCCTCAATGAGGCACAGAGCCCACAACAAATCCCCCCATGCGAGGAGAAAGGCGAAGGTCGCCGTGGCGACAAAACCGGGAACGATATTGGGCGCGATGATCCGCAGCAGGATCTGCAGACGGTTGGCGCCATCGATCATCGCCGCGTTATCGATCTCGGCGGGGACGGTGTCGATATAGCCCTTCAACATCCAGACGCTGAACGGCAGTGTAATCGTCGTCTGCGCGAGAATGAGGCCGAACAGCGTGTCATAGAGCCCGGCGAAGGTCAGCATGCGGAAGTAGGCGCCGACCAGAAGCACGCCCGGCAGCATCTGGCTGCCGAGGAACAGGGACATCCACGCCATGCGCCCCTTGAACTTGAAACGCGAGAAGCCGTAGGCCGCGAAAAGGCCGACGCCTGAAGACAACAGGGCCGTGCTGAGCGACACGATCAGGCTGTTGCCGAAATAGGCGACAAAGCCTTCCTGCAGCCAGATGTTGCGATAGGCATCCGTCGTCCACTCCTGCGGCGCCAGCGTCGCGGGATAGGAGACGACCTCAAGCGAACTTTTGAATGAGGACGTCACCATCCAGTAGAAGGGAAACAGGTTGAAGATCGCAACAGCGAGAAGCGCGACCCAGACAAAGAGGTTGGATTGGGGGGATTCGCGCATTGGTCTCACGCCTCCTTCCGCAGGCTGGAGCGCACATAGGGCACCGCGAAGACCAGCATGACCGCCGCGAGGACGACCGCCATGGACGCCGCATAGCTGGCGTTGAAGAATTCAAAGTAATTCCGGTAAATCAGCAGTGGCATCACTTCCGTTGCATTGCCCGGCCCGCCGCTCGTCATGCCGAAGACGAGGCCGAAGAGACGCGCCTGCCAGATGAGATCCAGCACCGCGGCCACGAGCAGCATGGGCTTCAGGTTCGGGATGGTGACATGCAGGAAGCACTGCCAGGTCGAGGCCCCGTCGAGCTGGGCCGCTTCATACTGCTGCTGGCCGATGGACTGCAGGCCTGCGAGCAGGATGAGCATGATGAAGGGATAGCCGCGCCAGCCTTCCGCGAAGACGACAGCGGCGAAGGCGAGTTGCGGATCGCCCAGCCAATCGATCGGCGCCCCGATGAGGCCAAGAGCTATCAGCAGCGCGTTCACGAAACCCGCCAGCGGATCGAACATGAAGCGCCAGAGAATGCCGCTGATGACGTCAGGAACGGTCCACGGCAGGATCGCGGTGACCCGGAATAGCCACTTGCCCTTGACATCGGCATTGAGCAGAAGCGCCACGCACAGGCCCAGCGTGATGTGGATGCTCACGGTGGACGCGACGAACAGGGTCGTATTCCGGAAGGCCTGCCAGAATTGCGGATCCATCGCGAGCTGGACGTAGTTCGCGATGCCCGGCACGTCCCCGGAACCCCAGAGCACATTGAAACTCTGGAGGATAGCCGCAACGGCGGGGAAGCCAAGAATGCCTACAAGAAGAATAATGGCAGGCAACGCGAAGAATAAGCCGACACGTTGATCAGTCATTGCCACCCTGTCTTTGTCACTATGCGGCTCAGGCGAAACAGAAGCGCGGAGGGCCATGACCCGCCGCGCGATATCAACGGCCTGTCGTTTTCAACAGGCTCGCCATGCCCTAGCGCGCCAGGATCGCCTCGATCTGGTTATGGGCGTCGGCGAGAGCGGCCTCCGGCGTCTTCGTCTGCGCGACCGCTGCCTGGAGGTTCTGCCGGAAGGCGGTCAGGATTTCCGGCCACTGCGGGATGAGCGGCAGGAAGGACGCATGGCCGATTTCAGCCTTCACCACCTGGGCGAACTTGCTGTCCTGGATCGGCTTGAACTCGTCGTTCACGGACTGACGGCCCGACAGCATGTTGTTGTCCACGAACCACTTTTCCATACGCTGACGGTCCGTCATGAACTGGATGAGCTTCCAGGCCGCATCGGCGTTCTTGGTGTTGGGGTTCATGAAGAGGCCGTCCACATAGAGCGTGGACCGGACCTTCGGGTCGGTTCCCGCCTTCACGGGGATCGGCGCCATGGCGAGCGTGTTCCAGGCATCGAAGGCCGGATTGATCGCCTGGATGATCGGCAGCGCCCAGAGCGTCTCGACGATCGTGCCCACCTTGCTCTGCGCCATGAACTGGCGGGCGGCGTTGGCATCCACCTGCGAGACGCCGGGCGGCATGACCTTGTCCTTCTGGATGAGGTCGACCACGTACTGGAAGGCTTCCTTCGCCTCAGGCGTGTTGAGCGCGGAGTGCTTGTTGTCTGGCGTCAGGAAATCGGCCCCGAAACCGCGCAGGATGACAGACACACGCAGATCAAACCCGGCCGGCTGAAGAATAAGCGCCGTTCCCCACTGATCGACCGGACCGCCGTCCTTTGTCGCGCGCGTCAGTTTCTGCGCGGCCGTGCGGAATTCTTCCCAGGTCGCGGGGGCCTGGGTGACGCCTGCCGCGTCGAAAAGCTTCTTGTTATAGGTCAGGACCATCGCCGCGGTATTCTTCGGCACCCCAAAGACCTTGCCGTCGTTGGTGACGGCATCGCGGAGCGAGGGATAGAAGTCCGCCATGAATGCCTTGGCGCCGCCCTCCTTCTCCATATAGGGCGTCAGGTCCTTGACCCAGCCTTCCTTGATGTACTGGCTGATGGGATTGGCATCGAGCTGGAAGATGTCCGGCCCGCGACCGGCGCGAATGGCGGTCGTCAGCGTGACGTCGCGCTGGCCCAGCGATACGGGCTGCGGCACGATCTTGATGCCGGGATTGAGGCGCTCGAATTCGGCGAAGCCTTCCTTGAGCGAGGTCGCCCAGGGCTCTTCCGCCAGATGCCAGCTCTGGTAGGTCAGCCGGATGTCCTCGGCCTTAGCGCCAGTCAGTGAACCAAGCGCCGCGAGCGAAGCCCCGACCAGGGCGGCCTTCACCAGCCCACGCATCCCAAATCCCATCACCGCGTCCTCCTTGGCTTTCCACGGCTCTATGACCGTCGTCGCGGCGGACAGTGCAGATGGCCCCTCCATTTGTCAACAAGTATGAAATTTGTTGGACAACATTTCCCGAGGGCAGGCCCGCGATTCACACAAATTTCTGAGTTCGCTGAGATTTTCCACAGCCCGCCGCGCATTCTTGTATGATGACTTGACGCTGCGATTAAGCCGTCGTCTGTTGCGCGAAGGCAAGCGAGAGAGAGTATCGATGTCGTCTGGCGATCTGTCCCCGGCCGGTGGCCAACCGTCCCGCCGCACCGCATCCAAGGTCTACGATCACATCTTCGACCGCATCGCGGCCGGCGACTACCTGAAGGGACAGAAGCTCCCGACCGAGACGGACATCGCGGAACAGTTCAAGGTGTCGCGCACGGTGGTGCGCGAAGCGCTCGCCCGCCTGCGGGATGATGGTCTCATCCAGTCCCGCCAGGGCGCCGGCAGCTTCATCCTGGCCAGCGCCGACCAGGCCATCCGCCGCTTCGCCCCCGTGATGAGCATCGGCGATATCCAGCGCTGCTATGAGTTCCGCATGTTCATCGAGGAGGCCGCCTGCGGGCTGGCCGCGCTGCGCCGCACCGACAGCGAACTGCAGGACCTGCGGAAGCTCTTGCGCGAAACGGAGGATATCGGCGATGTGAGCCTTGGCGTGGAGGCGGACCTCGATTTCCACCTCGCCATCGCCTCCGCCTCGCACAACCGCTTCTTCGTCGACACGCTGGTCTCCATGCGCAGCCATATGACCGTCGGCATGGAGTTGACGCGCAAGCTCTCACTCACCCGCCCGCAGGATGCGCTGCAGCTGATGTACGCGGAGCACCAGGTCATCTACGACGCCATCGCGGCCGGGCAGGTCGATGCCGCCTCGGCGGCCATGCGCAACCATCTGGAAGCCGCCCGCAAGCGTGTCTTCGAGGATTAGCGCGTCTTCGAGGATTAACAAGGCGCCCCGCCCTTTCGCCGCGGCGCAACATGGCCTAAATGCACGGGCTGAGTAACCGCCAGGTCCCCGTGCGCCATGATTCGTCTCGACAATATCGGTAAGCAGAACGGCAAGCAGATCGTCTTCATCGAGGCCGGCATGGCGCTCCTGAAGGGCGAGAAGGTCGGCCTCGTCGGCCCCAACGGCGCCGGCAAGACCACGCTGTTTCGCATGATCACCGGCGAGGAGCAGCCGGACGAGGGGCAGGTCTCCATCGATCGCGGCGTCACCATCGGCTATTTCAGCCAGGACATCGGCGAGATGGCCGGCCGCAGCGCGGTGGCCGAGGTCACCGACGGCGCCGGGCCCGTCAGCACCGTCGCCGCCGAGCTGCGTGAACTCGAAGCGGCGATGGCCGATCCCGACCAGGCCGACCAGATGGACGCCATCATCGAGCGCTACGGCGAGGTGCAGGGGCGCTTCGAGGAGCTTGGCGGCTACGCGCTGGAGGGCCGCGCGCAGGAGGTGCTGGCCGGCCTCGGCTTCAGCCAGGAGATGATGGACGGCGATGTCGGCGCCCTCTCCGGCGGCTGGAAGATGCGCGTCGGGCTGGCGCGCATCCTTCTCATGCGCCCGGATGTCATGCTGCTCGACGAGCCGAGCAACCATCTCGACATCGAGAGCCTGATCTGGCTGGAACAGTTCCTCAAGGGCTACGACGGCGCCCTGATGATGACCTCGCACGACCGCGCCTTCATGAACCGCATCGTCACCAAGGTGGTGGAGATCGACGGCGGCGCACTCACCACCTATTCCGGCGACTACGAGTTCTACGCCGCGCAGCGCGCGCTCAACGAAAAGCACCAGCAGGCGCAGTTCGAGCGCCAGCAGGCGATGCTCGCCAAGGAGATCCAGTTCATCGAGCGCTTCAAGGCGCGCGCCTCGCACGCTGCCCAGGTGCAGAGCCGCGTCAAGAAGCTGGAGAAGATCGACCGGGTGGAGCCGCCGAAGCGCCGCCAGACCGTTGTCTTCGAGTTCCAGCCGCCGCCGCGCTCGGGCGATGATGTCGTCAGCCTGAAGAACGTGCACAAGCGCTATGGCAGCCGCAGCATCTATGAAGGGCTCGATTTCGCCGTGCGCCGCCGCGAACGCTGGTGCGTCATGGGCGTCAACGGCGCCGGCAAGTCGACGCTGCTGAAGCTCGTCGCCGGCACGGCCACGCCGGATGACGGCACGGTGGCGCTCGGCGCGAGCGTGAAGATGGCCTATTTCGCCCAGCATGCCATGGAGGTGCTCGACGGCGAGGACACCATCTTCCAGTCGCTCGAATCCTCATTCCCGCAGGCCGGCCAGGGCGCGCTCAGGGCGCTCGCCGGCTGCTTCGGCTTTTCCGGTGACGACGTGGAGAAGCGCTGCCGCGTGCTCTCGGGCGGCGAGAAGGCGCGCCTCGTGATGGCCAAGATGCTCTTCGACCCGCCGAATTTCCTGGTGCTGGACGAGCCCACCAACCATCTCGACATGGCGACCAAGGAGATGCTGATCACCGCGCTCGCCAACTACGAAGGCACCATGCTCTTCGTCAGCCACGACCGCCACTTCCTCGCCGCGCTCTCCAACCGCGTCCTCGAAGTCAGCCCCGACGGGGTGCATCAATATGCGGGCGGATACACGGAATATGTCGCGCGGACGGGGCAGGAGGCGCCGGGGTTGAGGGGGTGATGGGGGGGCCTCCATCTGGCTGAAGCGGGCCAGTACGGACAATTGATCTGGGGAGGAGCCAAACCGCTCAATATGTTTATAAAGCGCTTTGTTGACCTAAGTACGAGTGAACCCTCATTATAAACTGAAAAATTTCGGCATCTTTACTAAAGCTCTTCGATGAAATGTGCTTGAGTGCGGCGACCGTATACGCTTTTTTGTTGTTAGAATAAGGAACTGCAGGCTCGAGCCATGCCTCTCTTTCGCCAACGGGCACCAAGAAAATCCCGCTCTCGGCGCAGATATCAATAAGGTTGGAAAGATCTCCTTTCGCAGCAGGCGTGAGCGACGGCCACGCCAGCCCACACCGTTTAATACCTGCCCACTTATCAGCAGACTTTGAAATTTTTCGTAAGTCAGATCTTATTCTTCCTAATTTTGCTTCAGAATTGGACGCCGATCTTTCATTAAGCATCAACAAATCAGCAACATCGCTTAGCGCTTTTGCAATCAAATCTTCCGCACTACACGCATCCACGAATGAACGGACCTGGCTCGCCAAACGTTCTGCCTCATCTTTCTGCTGTAAAAATACTTCCAAAAGCTTACTAAATTCATCCTTTCGTCGAATCATATCAAGATCAACAATAGCCGCATGCGGAACCTTCATATGCTTAAAAGGAGTCGCAACAATTGCGGTAGCCTGCTTCGCGTATGAATTCACATAGTATGTCTCCCCGTTCTCCTCTAACATACTAGATATTCTCCCATAAACGACAGCGTCTCCGTCAGATTCCGTTATAATTACATGCCGGTAAAATATCCCATCAAGAACTCTGCCCGATGATAAAACCGGATCTCCAGCCAAGCCGATCAACTCATCTGGCTTAAGAACATTTATACTCTGACTATTAGATGTCCGTGAAACCCGGATAACGGTCGCATCTTCACGGCTCGATATGAGACCACGCAAGAAATCAGCGCTATGCGTTGCGCAAATAATTTGTTTGTCATTGAACTTCGATTCACCTAGCGCTTTCCCAAGCTGATAGGCTTGCGGCGGGTGGAGAAACGCCTCTGGCTCGTCTATTAAAATAACTTGCCGGGATAGTGATTTTACAGCGCCCAACGTTGCTACAAAACTGCGGATCCCGTCCCCCTGCTCATCCAAGCGCATGCATTTTTGCATAATCTTTCGACTTTCTCCACGACCCTGATCATACATCCCGGGGAACGATTCAGCGACGCGCAGTTCAAGCAGCCCAGCATTCGAATAGGTGTCGAGTGCCACAGAAAGACCAAAAGCCAGTCGTGTATATCCAGATAGCCAACTCTCGTCGCTATTATCTGCATCAAAAATGGCTTCTACGAGACTAGATACACCTACTTGATTAGAGCGATAGACATTCGTTCTGTGTTTCGAAAATGCTAAACGCGCCTCCGTCGTGAGATACGCAATAAGCTGACGCGCGAATGTATTCTCGATATGAGCTCGAGCGTCGTCATCTGACGAAATATATGAAGCGGATGAGTTTTTATTATATTGAATAGATGCCGTGTCTGTAAGGTCGAAACCAGCGCCGTCAAGATATATGTGGCCTGAACTATCCGGCGTCAGATCATCTATATAATTTCTAAAAAACTCAAGAGGAGAAACGCCAAAATCGATGTCGGTATTCTGCAGAATTTTTGCAGCTTCTCGCCTTCCACTTGCACAAAGGGTGATATCCTTCAAAAATTGACTCTTACCGGCATTGTTCGGCCCGACTACTACAGTACAGCTTCCTATTGATATAGGAACACCTTGCCTAGGTGTAATCGATCGTATCTTGTACATTCTCCCCCGCCCCCCAATTTCTTACAACACTACATCACAAATTTAGCAAAAACTATATGGCACACCTAAGCTTTACCCCCTCACCCCCCATTCGCCTCCCGCACATGCACCAACAGCCCCTGCCCGCCGCGTTCGATGTCCTCGCGGCTCGCGGCGCGGGCTTTTTCGGGGTCGCGTTCGCGCAGCGCGCTGACGAGGCGGAGATGCGGGTGGGGTTCCCAGTCCGGCAGGCCCTCGTCGTAGAGATGGGAGAGGATGGGCCCGCAGCGCACCCATAGGCCCTCGACGATGTCGTAGAGGATGGGCAGGTGCGCCATGCGGCAGAAGGTGAGGTGGAACTCCGTGTTGAGATCCACCGCCTGCACGAAGCTCCGGCTCGCGTGGCATGCGGAAATCTGCGCGTGTATGGCGACGAGGGTCTCGATCTCGGCCTCGGTGGCGATGAGCGCGGCGGCGGCCGCCGCGCGCCCTTCCAGATCCGTGCGGATGGCGCGGATCTCCTGCAGTTGCTCCAGCGTCAGGGTCGGGACGACCACCGAATTGCGGGCATCGAGCGCCAGCGCCTTCTCGCCGACCAGCCGCAGCAGGGCCTCGCGCATCGGGGTCGCGCTGATGCCGAACCGCACCGACATGGGCCGGAGCCGCAGGCGCTCGCCGGGCCGCAGCCGCCCACGCATGAGGGCCGCCCGCAAATCCATATAGGCGCGCTCGCTCAGGTTCTCCTTGACGATCGGCTGCACCCAATCGCCCGTTGCCGGGGTCTTCTCTTTATTTTGCGACATGCGACTTGACACAGAGTAGTTTCCTCGACCAAAACTGTTATAACAAATTACTTATTGCATCAACCCAAGGCCCGGACCAACGCGACCGGGCAGCGACCGCCGGGGCCGATGAGGCCTCCGTCGGCGCGTGGGCTGATAACGGGAGGAAGCGGTGATCGCGCTTCGCAAGACGACAACGGCCTTTGGCGCCGAGCTGGTCGAGATGGACAAGGAGCCCACGCCACGCGAGGGCGAGGTGCTCATCGCGGTCGCCGCCGCCGGCATCTGCGGCAGCGACATCCACGCCTATGAGTGGACGCCGGGCTATGAATTCATGACCGCCGCGATGCCGCTCACCATCGGCCACGAATTCGCCGGCACGGTGCGGGCGCTCGGCGCAGGCGTCACCGGCTTCAAGGTCGGCGACCGGGTCACCTGCTGGCCCACGGTGAGCTGCGGCCATTGTCCCGCATGCGATGCCGGCACGCCGGAGCATTGCCAGAACCGCAGCATCATCGGCCTGCATATCGACGGCGGCTTCGCCGATCTCGTGCGCGTGCCGGCCGCCAACTGCCGTGCCATTCCCGATGGCCTGCCCTTCGCGGTCGCCGCGCTGACGGAACCGCTCTCGGTCGCCGTGAACGCGGTTGATGTCGGCGATGTCAGGCCGGGCGACCGGGTCATCGTGCTCGGCCCGGGGCCGATCGGCCTCGGCATCGCCTTCGTGGCGCAGACACGCGGCGCCAAGGTGCTCCTGTGCGGGCTGAACGACGCGCTTCGCCTCGACAAGGCGCGCGAGATCGGGATCACCCACTGCGTCGACCTCGCTGACGAGAGCATGGCGGACGCCGTCCAGCGCGTCTTCGGCGGCCCCGCCGATCGCGTCATCGAGGCGACGGGCGTCGCCCGCTCGGTCAGCGACGGGCTCTCCGTGCTGCGCTCGGGCGGTATCATGGTGGTGGCGGGCATTCACTCCGGTCATCTCGATCTCGATCTGACGCGATTCGTGCGGGACAAGAAGCAGCTTCGTGCCGCGCACGATACCACCGCGCAAGCCCTTGAGAATGCCATCGCCCTGCTCGCCGCCCACGCGGATGTGCTGGCCCGCCTGATCACCCATCGCGAGCCGCTCAGCCGCGCCATCGAGGCCTTCGAGCTGGCACGCAGCCGCCAGGCGGTGAAGGTTCTGCTGCTTCCGCAGACCCTGTCGCAAGATTTGCCCAAACGGCAAGATTTGCCCCAAACGGAAAGTGAAATCGCATGACCTCGGTCACACGCGTTGTTGTCGCGCCCGTTCCCGGTGGCCCAGACGCGCTCAAGATTGTCGAGCGGGAGCGCCCCACGCCGGGGCCCGGACAGGCGCTCGTCAGGGTGCATGCCGCCGGCATCAACCGTCCGGACGTGATGCAGCGGCAGGGCAATTATCCGCCGCCGCCCGGCGCGAGCGATGTGCTCGGCCTCGAACTCGCCGGCGTGGTCGAGAGCCTCGGCCCGGGCACCACGCGCCTCAAGCCCGGCGACCGGGTGATGGCGCTTGTTGCCAGCGGCGCCTATGCCGAATGGGCCGTCGTCGATGAGACGGTGGCGCTGCCCATCCCGGACGGCATGTCCTTCGTCGAGGCCGGCGCCTTCCCCGAGACCTATTATACGGTCTGGTCGAACCTCTTTCAGCGCGCGGGCCTCAAGGCCGGCGAAACCGTGCTCATCCATGGCGGGACGTCCGGCATCGGCACCACGGCGATCCTGCTCGCCAAGGCGCTCGGCGCGCGGGTTCTCGTCACGGCGGGCTCGGATGAGAAATGCGCGGCGAGCCGTGCCGTCGGCGCGGATCTCGCCATCAACTACCGCACGCAGGATTTCGTCGCGGTCGCCCGCGCCGCCACCGACGGCCAGGGGCCGGAGGTCATCCTCGACATGGTGGGCGGGGATTATATCCCGCGCAATCTCGATTGCATCGCCGCCGATGGGCGCATCGCGCAGATCGCCTTCCAGCATGGCTCCAAGCTCGAGCTCGACCTGCTGCCGCTTCTGATGAAGCGCATCACCTTCACAGGCGCGACGCTCAGGGCGCGGCCCGTCGCCATGAAGGCGGCGCTCACCGCATCGCTGGCCGAGCATGTGCTGCCGCTGCTAGCCGCCGGCAAGGCCAAGCCTCTCATCGATTCAACCTTCCCCTTCGCTGATGTCGCCAAGGCCCATGCCCGCATGGATGCCGGCGCGCATGTGGGGAAGATCGTTCTTGTCATGCAAGAAGGCGCATGAGCGCCAAAGCAAGCGGGCGCGTCAGCGCCACGGCAGCAGGGCGCTCAAGCGCCACGGAAGGAAACAGGAGCATGAACGCAGTGACCAAGCCCGCGCCGCGCGCAGCCAGCAACATATCCGGCGCGCATCTGATCGCCGCGGCCTTGCAGCGCCATGGCGTGCGGGAGATCTTCGGCCAGAGCATCCCTTCGGCGCTCTTTCTCGCCGCGCCCGACTACGGCATCCGCCAGGTCGGCTATCGCACGGAAAACGCGGGCGCGGCCATGGCCGATGCCTATGCGCGCATTTCCGGCAAGGTCGCCGTCGTCACGGCGCAGAACGGCCCGGCCGCGACGCTGCTGGTGCCGGGTCTCGCCGAGGCGCTGAAGGCCTCGATCCCGGTGGTCGCCATCGTCCAGGACGTCAGCCGCAAGTTCACGGACAAGAACGCCTTCCAGGAACTCGACCATTTCGCGCTGTTCGGCGGTGTCGCCAAATGGATCCGCCGGGTCGAGGATCCCGCGCGCATCGATGACTACGTGGACATGGCCTTCACGGCGGCCGCGAGCGGCCGCGCCGGCCCGGCCGTGCTGCTGGTGCCGCTCGACGTGCTCGACGAACGCCCGGATTTCTCAGCCGAGGCACCGCAGCGCGCGAGCCACCTCGGCACCTTCCCTCTTGACCGCACGGCCGCCGATCCGGCGCGCGTGGCCGAGGCCGCCAAGCTGATCGCCGAAGCCAAGGCGCCCATCGTCATCGCCGGCGGCGGCGTTCATGCCTCGCAGGCTTCCGCCGAGCTTGCAGCCCTGCAGGCGCTGGGCATCCCCGTTGCGACGACCGTCATGGGCAAGGGCGCGGTGGACGAGACCAACCCGCTCTCCGTCGGCGTCGTGGGCTATTTCATGGCCCCGCGCGGGCGTTCATCGCATCTGCGGGACCTCGTCACCGAGGCCGACGTGGTCCTGCTGGTCGGCAATCGCACCAACCAGAACGGCACGGACAGCTGGTCGCTCTATCCGCCGCATGCGCGCTACATCCACATCGATATCGACAGCAACGAAATCGGCCGCAACTACGAGGCGCTGCGCCTCGCGGGTGATGCCAAGCTGACGCTCGCCGCGCTCACGGCGGCGGTCGAGGCGGCCAAACCCGCCTCACTCGCGGCGCGGCGGCCGGCGCTGGAGGACAAGATCGCCCGGGGGCGCAAGCTGCACGCCGAGGATATGAAGCAGCTTGTCGATCTCGACGCGGTGCCGGTGCGCCCCGAACGGCTGATGGCCGATATCGACAGCGTGCTCACGCCGGAGAGCATCGTCGTCGCGGATGCGAGCTATTCGTCGATCTGGATCGCTAATTTCCTCACCGCCCGCGAAGCGGGACAGCGCTTCCTCACGCCGCGCGGCCTCGCTGGTCTTGGCTGGGGCCTGCCTTTCGCGCTCGGCGCCAAGGCCGCCCGCCCCGATGCTCCCGTCATCGCGCTGACCGGTGATGGCGGTTTCGGGCATGTCTGGTCGGAGCTCGAGACCGCACGCCGCATGAAGCTGCCTGTCGTTCTCGTCGTCCTGAACAACCAGATCCTTGGCTACCAGAAGCATGCCGAGCTCAGCATCTTCGGCAATTTCACCGATGTCGTGGACTTCGAGGCCGTGGACCATGCCGCGATCGCACGGGCCTGCGGCTGCAGTGGGATACGCGTGGAGAAGCCGGCTGACTTCCTGCCGGCCTTGAAGGAAGCGCTCGCGCGCAACGATGTCACCGTCATCGATGTGGTGACCGACGAGCGGGCCCATCCGCCGATCACCGTCTTTGAAGGCAAGGATGCGTTGAACTACTGAAATTCGGACCACTCGATCAATAAACATACTTGGGAGGGAAAATATGAAATTGTCACTGTTGCTGAAAACGACTGCCGCGGCCGTGCTGTTCACGGCCACGGCGGCCCATGCGGACGTCAAATTCGGCGCCCTCTATCCCTTCAGCGGCCAGCTCGCGCTTCTCGGCGATGAAAGCGCGCGCGGCCTCGAGATTGCGGTCGACGAAATCAACGCCGCCGGCGGCGTCCAGGGCGAAAAGGTCGTGCTGGTCCGCGGCGATGCCGTGGACAACAACCAGGCGATCGGCGAGGCCCGCCGCCTGATCTCCCGGGAAAAGGTCGCCGCGATATTCGGTTCCTATTCGTCGGCGCGCTCCATCGCAGCGAGCCAGGTCGCCGAATTGTCCGGCCTTCCCTATTTCGAGATGGGCGCGGTGGCCGATGAGGTCACGGGTCGCGGCTTGAAGTTTCTGTACCGCACCAATCCGACCGCCGAGGACATGGGTAAGTTGATCGTCGAGATGATCGTCAACAAGGTCGCACCCGGCATCGGCAAGAAGCCCGAAGATCTCAAGATCGGCATCGTCTACGAAGATTCCAGTTACGGCACCTCCGTTGCTGGCCACCAGAAGAAATACGCGGCCGAGGCCGGTTTGAACGTCGTCGCCTCGCAGGGCTATCCTGCGTCGACGGTCGATATGTCGTCGCTGGTGCTCGATCTCAAGCAGCGTGGCGTCGATGTCGTTCTGCAAACATCTTACCAGAACGACTCTGTGCTTTTCCTCCAGCAGGCCAATGAGGCCAATTTCAAGCCGGCCGCCATCATCGGCGGCGGTGGTGGCTACTCCATGCAGCCGACAGCCGACGCCGTGGGCCATAAGGTGATCGACGGCGTTCTGGATGCGGACTTCACCCAATTCCTCGTCAATACCAAGTACACGCCTGGCCTTGAGAATTTTGTGGAAGCCTACAAAAAGAAATACGGTGAGGCACCGCGTTCGGGCCATTCGCTCAACAACTATGTCGGCGCCAAAGTTCTGCTTGAAGCCCTCAACAAGGGCAAGGGCTTTACACCGGACGCGATCGTCGCGGCAGTCAACAACATCGACATCGGCGAAGGCGTGACGGCGGCCGGTTACGGCATGAAGTTCGGAAAGAACAACCAGAACGAGCGGGCGAAGATGATGGGGATGCAGTGGCAAGACGGCAAGCTCGTCACGGTCTATCCGGAAGCAGCCGCCGTCTCTCCGATGCGGCTCAACAAGTAATCGACGCGGCCCGGGGGATGCGCTGGCGTCCCCCGGCCTCTTTTCCCTAAAGCGTGCCGCGATCTCCTAGAGTCGCCCATCACGCTTTGAGTTTTGGTTTTACCGCATGTTGATGCCGCAAAACGGCCAAGCACTTTTGCGCGACATGCTTTAGCGAGGGCGTGATGGATACCGTTCTCCAATTGCTCGCCAACGGCTTGATGCTTGGCGGCCTTTTCGCGATCGTCGCGGTTGGACTGACGTTGATCTTCGGCATCGTCAAGGTCGTAAACTTCGCCCACGGTGAATTCCTGATGGTCGGGATGTATCTGACCTTCCTGGTTACCCGTCTGCTCGGGCTTCATCCCTTCGTGGCGGTCATCGTCGTCGTGCCTGCGCTTTTCCTGCTCGGGGCCCTGACGCAGCGCCTCATCATCCAGCCCTTGATGAGCGCACGCGATGATCATATCCAGATTTTCGCGACAGTCGGCTTGTCGACGGCACTGATCAATCTCGCCCTTCTGGTTTTCGGCGCCGATATCGCCAATACGCCGGCAAGCGGCCTTAGAACGCCCATCGAGATCGGGCCGGTGCGCGTCCTCAGCGGACAGATCGTTATCTTTGCGGCATCCATCGCCCTTGTCATCGGCCTGCAGGCATTTCTGCAGGGCACGGCAACCGGCCGTGCCATCCGTGCCGTTGCACAGAACCGCGCTGCCGCCCAGCTCATGGGCATCAATGTCGATCGCATTTATATCCTGACCTTCGGCATCGGCGCGGCCTGCGTCGGCGTTGCCGCCGTACTGATCGCGCCGCTCTATCCGACTTCGCCGACCATCGGCACCTACTTCGTGCTGACGGCCTTCGTTGTCGTCGTTCTCGGCGGGCTTGGCTCGATTCCCGGTGCCTTCGTCGGTTCGTTGGTCATCGGGCTGATTGACAGTTTCGCGGGATTCTATGTTGGCTCGGACATGCGCGAAGTCGCAGTCTTCGGCATGTTCCTCATCATTCTTATCCTGAAGCCGGCCGGCCTGTTCGGAAAGCGTCTGAACCTGTCGCACGTATCGCCATGACAGGATTGCCATGACAGATATCTCTCTCGCCTCCCCAGTTCCCGCGCGGTTTGCCGGCGTGACCTGGCGCAATCTGATTGCGCTCGTCGTCTTCCTGGCAGCGCTCTTCGTTATGCCCGTGATGATAGATGATGATTTCATCTATCATATCTTCGTCACGCTCTTCATCTTTGCGGCATTGTCGACCGCATGGAACATCGTCGGTGGCTTTGCCGGACAGCTTTCGCTCGGCCACGCCATCTTCTACGGGCTTGGCGCCTATGTCGGCATCATCCTGATGAACATGGGCATCAGCCCCTGGCTCGGCATGTTCGCGGGTGCCGCGGTTTCCGTCGTCGTGGCGATCGCCATCAGCTACCCCTGTTTCAGACTGCGCGGCCCGTTCTTCGCCTTGGCGACCATCGCCTTTTTGGAAGTGTTCCGCGTCGTTGCGCTGCATTTCCGCGATCTCACGGGTGGGGCCACCGGCCTGATGATCCCGCTGAAATTCGGCTGGGAGTGGATGGTGTTCCGCGAGCGCCTGCCACCGCTGATCATCGCTTTCGGCATGCTGCTGGTTTGCCTGGCCGTCGCCTGGTGGATCCGCTCACATCGCATCGGCTTCCAGCTCGTCGCCACGCGCGAGCGTGAGTCCGCCGCAAGGGCCGCCGGCGTCAATACCGTGAAGGTACGCCTCATCGCCGTATCTGTTTCGGCGGCGCTGACGGCCATGGTCGGCACCTTCCATGCCATGTATCTCACCTTCATCGAGCCGGCGGCGATGTTCTCGCTGCCCTTCTCGATCCAGATCGCCATGTTCGCCCTTATCGGAGGCATCGGCACCATCTTCGGCCCGTTGCTCGGAGCGGTGCTTCTGGTGCCGATCTCGGAGATGGCGCGCGGCTGGCTCGGCGCCCACGCGCTCGGTCTTCATGGCTTCGTGTACGGCGTCGTGCTGATCCTGGTCGTGCTGTTCATGCCCAATGGCCTGATGGGATTGCTCGCACGGCTGAACGGCTCCAGCCCGACAACCCGTCAGAAGCAGGCCCAGACGATCACGGCGCCCCCGGTCCCGGCAGCACGGCCCGCCCTTGGGGACGAGATTGTCAAGGTAGAAGCCCTCGAGAAGCATTTTGGCGGCTTGCATGTCACCAACAATGTCGGCTTCACCCTGCGCGAAGGAGAGATCCTCGGCTTGATCGGTCCCAATGGCGCCGGCAAGACCACAGTCTTCAACATGATCTCGGGCTTCCTGTCTCCGGACAGCGGCTCGGTATCCGTGCGGGGAGCCGATGGCAGCTGGCACAAGCCCGTGACCCCGGCGGACTATGCGTCGATCGGCGTCGGCCGCACGTTCCAGATCGTCCAGCCCTTCGCGGCCATGACGGTCGAGGAAAACATCATGGTCGGCGCGTTCCATCGCTTCAGCGACGTCCATGAGGCGCGCGAGGTGGCGCGCGAGACGGCTCACCGCATGGGGCTCGGGCCCTGGCTCGATGCGGAGGCACGTGGCCTGACCATCGGCGGCCTCAAACGGCTGGAGATGGCGCGGGTCATGGCGATGAAGCCGCGCGTCCTTCTGCTCGATGAGGTGATGGCCGGCATCAACCAGACGGATGTGCGCCGTGCCATCGACCTCACCCTGTCGATCCGCGACAGCGGCGTCAGCATCATCGCCATCGAGCATGTCATGCAGGCGGTCATGTCCCTGTCGGACCGGGTCATCGTGCTCTCCTCCGGGCAGATCATCGCCCAGGGCAAGCCGCAGGAGGTGGTGCGCGACCCCGCCGTCATCGAAGCCTATCTCGGCAAGGAGTTCGTCCATGCTCAAGCTTGAGAACATCGATGCCGGTTACGGCGCCACGACGATCCTGCACGACGTGTCGCTGGATGTGAACGCCGGCGAGGTGGTGACGATCGTCGGCGCCAATGGCGCCGGCAAGACGACCACCCTGCGCACGATCGCCGGGCTCATCCGGCCGACATCGGGCCGCATCCTCTTCGAGGGACAGGACATCACGCGCCTGTCCGCCCACGAGACGGTCGACCTTGGCATCACGCTCATCCCGGAGGGGCGCCAGCTCTTCCCGGAGATGACGGTGCACGAGAACCTGTTGATGGGCGCCTATCGCAGCGCGGCCCGCGAGAAACAGGCCGACACGCTGGAGGAAGTGCTCACACTCTTCCCGCGTGTGCGCGAACGCCTCGACCAGAACGCCGCCTCACTCTCCGGGGGCGAGCAGCAGATGGTCGCTATCGCGCGCGGCATGATGGCGCGGCCGAAGCTCCTCATGTTCGACGAGCCCTCGCTTGGCCTTGCGCCCATCATCGTCGCGCAGGTCTTCGAGGTGATCGACTCGATCGTCAAGACCGGCGCAACCGTGCTGATCGTGGAGCAGAACGTCTTCCACACGCTGAAGGCGGCGGATCGCGGCTATGTGCTTGAAAATGGCGAGATCGTTCTGACGGACAGCGGCAAGGCCCTGCTCGCCAACGACCATGTCCGCCAAGCCTACCTTGGTATCTAGCCTACCTTGGCATTTAAGCCTGGCTGGGCCTCTGAAAGTCTTTCGCGCGTGAGCTCCGAGCAGAACCGCGCACTCCCGAGCAAGTTGCAAATACTGGGCAATTGTCATGGCAACACGTGAAGTCAATTCCTCCGAGATCGCGGTCCGGCCGAGCCATCAGGGCCGACGGGTCCTTGTCACAGGTGCGGGCCGCGGCATCGGACAGGCGATGGCCGTAGGCTTCGCCCGTCGCGGCGCCATCGTCGGCGTCGCCGACGTGACCAAGGCGGATGTCGACGCAACAGTCGCGGCGATCGAGGCGGCAGGCGGCAAGGCGGTTCCGCTCGTCCTTGACGTCGCCGACTATGCCGCGGTGGAAACCGGCCTGGCGGAGGCTGCCCGCGCGATCGGTGGGCCCTTTGACACCATCATCAATAATGCCGGCATATCGCCCAAGCATGATGGCGTTGCGCACAAGGTCTGGGAAATGGATCCGGCCGAATGGGGCCGCGTCGTCGCGGTCAATCTCTCCGGCCCCTTCAACACCATCCGTGTGCTGAGCCCGTCCATGCGCGAGGCGGGGCGCGGCTGGATCATCAATATGTCCTCGGTTGCCGGCAAGACCTATTCACCGATCGTCGCCTGCCACTATGCGGCAACGAAATCGGCGCTGATCGGCTTCACCAAGCATCTCGCGGCCGAGCTCGGCCCGTTCGGCATCCGCGTCAATGCGCTGGCGCCCGGCCGCATCGAGACGCCGATGGTGAAGGCCGTGGCCGGCGCCGTCAACGAGGAACAGGTGCGCCTGACCCCGATGGCCCGGCTCGGCGCGCCGGATGAAGTCGCCGATGTCGCGCTCTATCTGACCTCGGCGGAGGCAAGCTTCGTCACCGGCCAGACGGTGGACGTGGCCGGCGGCCTTTACATGACCTGAGCCCGGCCACCTCACACAGTCATCGTGGGAACGCGTATACTCCCCGGCGCGGCTTCGCCGTAGCCGAGAATGGCGCCAACGCCGCCGAGGCGGCACGGGGTGGGACGAATGCGAGAGATTACCGGACGCACGCGGATGCTCGGCATCCTGGCCGATCCGATTTATCACGTGAAAACACCGCAGGTCATGAATGCGTTGCTGGCGCGCCATGATGTCGATGCCGTTCTGGTGCCCTTTCATGTCGCGCCCGCGCAGCTCGCAACGCTGCTGGACGGGTTGCGCGCGATGCAGAACTTCGGTGGCTTCATCGCCACGGTCCCGCACAAGCCGGCCATGCTGACGCTCTGCGACGAGACGACGCCGGAAGCACGCCATATCGGCGCGGTTAATTGCGTGCGGCGGGAGGCCGACGGCCGCATGGTCGGCGCCATGCTGGACGGCATCGGCTTCGTCGAGGCGCTGCGGGCCTCCGGCGTCGAGCCGAGGGGATTGCGCGCCTATCTCGCCGGCGCGGGTGGCGCCGCAAGCGCGATCGCCTTCGCCCTCGCTGAAGCCGGAGTGCTCGAACTCACCATCGCCAACCGCACGCGCGACAAGGCCGAGGCGCTTGCGGCCCGCGTGCGAGGCGTCCATCCGGCACTCGCGCTGAGCACGGATGCGGACCGGGTCGCGGAGCAGGATCTCATCATCAATGCCACCTCGCTTGGCATGCGTCCCGACGATCCACTGCCGCTCGATGTGGCGCAGATCGAGCCCCGGCAGTTCGTCGCCGAGGCGATCATGGATCCCGAGATGACGCCTCTCCTGACGGCCGCGGCAGCCAGGGGATGTCGCATTCAGCGCGGGCTTCCGATGCTGGAAGCCCAGATCGTTCTCATGGCACGGCATATGGGCGCGCTCTGACGTTTTCTGGCGGCATGCGGCCAACCGGCCGGATCGCCGAACTCTGTTGCACTAACCTTGGACAACACCGCCCATGACCCACGCCCCCGCTGAAACCTTCGACTACATCATCGTCGGCGGCGGCACCGCAGGTTGCGTCCTCGCCAATCGCCTCACCGCCTCCGGACGGTATTCGGTCCTCCTGCTGGAAGCGGGCAATGAGGCCAGAAGCCTCTGGGTCCCCATTCCAGCCGGCTTCAGCAAGCTACTCACCAATCCGACCTATAACTGGCGCTTCCAGACCGAGCCCGAGGATGCCACCGGAAACCGCGTCATCGCGGTGCCACGCGGCAAGGGTCTCGGCGGTTCCACGCTGATCAACGGCATGATCTATGTGCGCGGCCAGCCGCAGGATTATGACGGCTGGGCGCAGCGGGGTTGCCTCGGCTGGAGCTTCGAGGACGTCCTGCCGTATTTCAAGCGGCTGGAGGACTACGAGGGTGTCACGGGGAACCTGCGCGCCCGCGGCGGCCCGCTGCCCCTCGTCGAGGTGTCGGAACACCCGGCCATCGCCGAGGCCTTCATCGCGGCGGCCGGGCAGGCCGGCTTCCATCGCAATCCCGACTATAACGCGGACAGTCAGGACGGCTTTGGCTACTATCAGGTGAACCAGCGCAATGGCCGGCGTGTCAGCGCGGCGGAAGCCTATCTGAAGCCCGCGCGGGGCCGTCCCAATCTCGCGGTGCGCACGGATGCCCATGTGCTGCGCGTTGTACTAAAGGATGCCCGCGCCGTGGGCGTCATCGCCCGCGTCGATGGCCAGATCCTGCGCTTCTCGGCGCGCGCCGAGGTGATCCTGGCTGCGGGCGCCGCCCAGACCCCTCAGCTCCTGGAGCTTTCCGGCGTCGGAGATCCTGCAATCCTGCGGGCGCTCGACATCCCCGTCGAGACCGCGCTGCCCGGCGTCGGCGCGAACTACATCGATCATTTCTGCACGCGCATGAACTGGCGGGTCAAACAGCCCGTCACCCTCAACGAGCAGACGCGTGGGGTGAAGCTTGGCCTCTCAGTGCTGCAATATTTCGCGACACGACGCGGCATCCTCACGCTCGGCACGGGATTGGCCTTCGGCTTCGTCCGCACGCGGCCGGAATTGGCCGGACCCGATGTGCAGTATTTCTTCATGCACGCGAGCTACGCCAATGCCGCCGAGCGTAAGCTCGACCGCCTGCCCGGCATGACCATCGGCGTTACCCAGTTGCGTCCGGAATCGCGCGGCACCATCCATGCTGTCTCACCGGACCCGATGCGCGCACCCGCGATCCGACCGAATTTCCTGGCCGCTGCGGAGGATCGTCGCGCCATGGTGGAAGGCATGAAAATCGCGCGCCATATCGTGGATCAAGCCGCGATGGATCCTTATCGCCAGGTGGAGATGGCACCCGGCCCGGATTACCAGACCGACGCAGACTGGCTCGCCTTCGCCCGCCGCGACGGCCAGACCATCTATCATATCTGCGGCACCTGCCGTATGGGCCGGGACGATCTCTCCGTCACGGATCCCGAACTGCGGATCCATGGCGTTGATGGGCTCAGGGTGGTAGACGCCTCGATCATGCCGACGATCGTCTCGGGCAATACGCAAGCCGCCGTCTTCATGATCGCCGAAAAGGCGGCGGACATGATCCTGGCCGCGGCGCAGCAGTCCGCGCGCCCGAGCATGGCCGCATCCGGCTGACCCTATTGGTCAAGGCGATCGCGATCCGCGCCTTGCCGCATCCATGGTATGATCCCCTCGCAGAAGAGCGCAGCAAGCCCTCACGCGAGGAGACCGAGCTTTGGACAAGGATCCCATCATCATCGCCTCCATCGCACGGACCCCGATGGGTGGCTTCCAGGGCGAGCTGAAGGCAGCCTCCGCGCCGGAGCTCGGAGCTGTTGCCGTGAAGGCCGCCGTGGAGCGCGCGACGCTTGCCGGCGACGACATCGACGAAGTGCTGATGGGTAATGTGCTCAGCGCCGGCGTCGGCCAGGCACCGGCGCGTCAGGCCGCCCTCGGAGCGGGTTTGCCGCAAGCCGTCCCCTGCACGACCGTCAGCAAGGTCTGCGGTTCCGGCATGAAGGCCGTGATGCTGGCGCACGATCTGATCGCGGCCGGAAGTGCCGACGTCGTGGTGGCCGGCGGCATGGAGAGCATGACCAATGCGCCCTATCTGCTCGACCGCGCGCGCCAGGGTCTGCGCCTCGGCCACGGACGCGTGCTCGACCACATGTTCCTCGACGGCCTGGAGGATGCCTACGACAAGGGCCGGCTGATGGGCAGCTTCGCAGAGGACACCGCGCAGCACTACCAGTTCACACGTGAGATGCAGGATCGCTATGCGCTGACCTCGCTCGAACGCGCCAAGCGTGCCATCGCCGATGGAGATTTTTTGTCGGAGATCGTACCCGTGCCCTCAGGCCAGGACGCCATCCGCATCGACGAACAGCCCGGGAAAGCGAAGCCCGATAAAATCCCGACGCTGAAGCCCGCTTTCCGCGCCGACGGCACTGTGACGGCCGCCAATGCGTCCTCCATCTCGGACGGCGCCGCGGCACTCGTCTTGATGCGCCTCTCGGAAGCGGAGCGCCGGGGGATCACGCCCGTCGCGGTCATTCGCGGCCACGCCGGCCATGCGCGTGCACCGGCCTGGTTCAGCACGGCCCCGGTCGGCGCGCTTGAAACCTTGTTCGCCAAGACGGGCTGGAACAAGGCCGATGTCGATCTGTTCGAGATCAACGAGGCTTTCGCCGTGGTCGTTCTGGCGGCCATGCGCGAGCTCGACCTGCCGCACGACAAGATCAATGTGAATGGGGGCGCCTGCGCGCTCGGCCATCCTATCGGCGCGTCCGGTGCGCGTATCCTCGTCACTCTCACAGCCGCGCTCGAGCGGCGCGGCTTGCGGAAGGGCATCGCGACGCTCTGCATCGGAGGCGGGGAGGCGACCGCCGTCGCTATCGAGCGGCTTTAGCTGCGGGCCGTCATGGTGTCATACCGGCCCTACACTGGTCGTTGTGCGGTCAATGCCGTGGCCGCACTGTCTCTCTTGCCATTGCCGCGCGCGGCGACACAGCCCACTCAGCCATAGATCAGGTTCGGCAGGAACAAGCTGATCGCGGGAACGTACGTAATTATAAGTAGAGCGACCAGCAGCATCCCGAAAATGAGCCAGAAATACCGCATGAACTCGGATGACGTGCATCCAACGATTGTACTCGCCACGAAGATCAGGGTCGCCACCGGCGGCGTTAGCGCGCCCAATGTCAGATTGAACACCAGGATGACGCCGAAATGCACGAGATCGACGCCGAGGCCCGTCATCAGCGGCACGAGGATCGGCGTCAGGATGATCAGCAGTGGCGGCCCCTCCAGGGCGAGGCCGAGCAGGAGCAGCACCACGTTGATGATCATCAGGATGACGAACTTGTTGTCGCTGGCCATCAGGAACCAGTTCGCAATCGCTTGCGGCAGCCTCTCCCAGGCAATCGCATAGTTAAGCCCTGTGCTCGAAGCCAGGATGAACATGATAATCGCCGTGAGTAGCGCCGATTCCTGGAAAATTGCCGGCAGGTCCTCGAGCTTCAGTTCCTTGTACACGAAGACGCTGACGATGAGGCAGTAAAGGGCGACAAACGCGCCAAGCTCGGTTGGCGTGAACAGGCCGCCCCGCAGGCCGACCCAGACGAAGACGGGAAACATCAAAGCCCAGAAGCCGCGCTTGACCGCCTGCAAGAGGTCCCCGGCCGTCGCCTTTGGCTGGAGCGGGATCTCGATGGCATGCTGCTTCATGACGAGGAGATTGGCGATCATCAGTGCAACCGCCACGACAAGGCCGGGCAGCACGCCGGCCATGAACAGCCTGCCGATAGACACCTCGGCCATGAGCCCATAGAGGATCATCATGATGCTGGGCGGAATGAGAGGGCCGAGGACGCCGGCGACCGCGGCCACCGAGGCCGCGAAGCCCCGCGGATAGCCCTCGCGCACCATTTCGCGAGACACGGTCTTCGCGAGAATGGCCGTGTCCGCGGTCGCCGAACCGGACACTGCGCTGATCAGAGCCCCACCCAATACGCCCACCTGCGCGAGCCCGCCCCGCATATGGCCGACCGACACACGGGCGACATCAATGAGGCGCCGCGCGATGCCGCCCCGCTGCATGATCTCGCCGGCGAGGACGAAGAACGGGATGGCCAGCATCGGAAACGACGCCGTGCCGCTCGCGATGCGCTGCGCAAACAGGGCTTCAGGCAATCCCGCCGCGACGAAATACAACGCGCAGGGGATAAGGACCGCAAAAGCGATCGGCATACCGAGACCAATAAGGGCCATGACACCGATGAGCATGAGTGTCATGTCAGACCTCCGGATCGGTATAGTTCTTGAGCCGCACGCATTCAGCCTCTTGCCAATTGCGCAGAATATCGATGACCTGAGTAAGAGAATGGATTGCGATTAGGGCAAAGCTTATGGGTATGGCGATATAGACATAGAAATACGGCACTCCGACCATATCGATTTCGCGATCCCACGAATTCATACTCAGGTTATAGCCGATCCTGACCATATGCAGCGACACGAGAAGGATGGCCCCGGACATCGCAAGGTGGAGCCACGGCTTGCCCGCCTTCGGGATAAATACTGAGAAGCCCTCGATGCCTATGTGCTGTAACTTCCGGACTGCGCCGGCGCTTCCGAGGAAGACGAGCCACACGAACAGCGCGGTCGCGACTTCGGCGGAACCGGCGAAGCTGACATTGAGGATATAGCGGCAGAGCACATCGATGATCACCAGAACTGTCATCAATGCGAGCAGTGAGCCTGGGAGAGTATTTTCCGCCCATTGCACGAAGCGCTTTGCGAACATGGGACCCCGTCTTCTTAGAGCACTTTTCAATCTGATAGAATCGCTGAGCCCCAGCCGTCATGGCCGGGCTTTGTCCCGGCCATCCCATACGTCTGGCTCGTGCCTTTCCGATCGGGATCCCCGGCACGAGTCTCACTGATGGGGATGGCCGGGGATGACGCCGGTGGAGCGGATGCTTCAAAGTGGTCGGAGAATGCTCTATTGAGCGTTCCAATTACATCTGAGCGCCGACAATGGCCCGAACCTTGTCCAGCAGGCCGGGGCTCCAGTCCTTATAGTCCTTGTAGATCGGCATGACGGCCGCCTTGTAGTCCTCGATGTCGGGGGTGACGAATGTCGCGCCCGCCTTTTGCATCTGCGCTTGCAATTCGCCCTGGCGTTCCGCGCCCTGCTTGCTGTAGCGCTCGCCGCCGGCCAGCATTTCCTCGATCAGAACGGCGCGATGGTCGGCGGGAAGGCTGTCGAAGACGGTCTTGTTCATCATGAGCCCGAGCACTTGCTTGACGTGACCAGTCTTGGTGATGAAAGGCGCGGGCTCATAGAGCTTCGAGCTGTAGATCGAGCCCGTCGGGCCTTCGGCGGCATCGACCACGCCCTGTTGGAGGGCGCTGTAGACCTCGGCAAAGTCAAGCGTCACGGGTGAAACGCCGAGCGCCTTGAATGAATCGATGTAGATCGGGATCGGGGCGAGCCTGAATTTCACATGAGCGAGATCGCTGACCTTGGGGTAACCCTTGCGGCCCACGATGTGGCGATCGCCGAAGAACCAGTTGAACGCGAGCATCTTGATGCCGTTCTTCTCGCCCTGGGCAAGCCAGCTCTTGGCAAGATCGGACTTGAGGACCTTCGTGACTTCTTCATAGTCCTTGAACACGAAAGGTGCCGAGAGGATCCCGACATCCTTGGTCGCATAGCTGGCAAAATAGCCGGAATCGACAATCGTGATGATAGGCGCGCCCATCTTCACCTGCTCATGCACGTCACGTTCGCTGCCGAGCTGCCCTCCCGGGAACAGTTCGAGCACGAGCTTGCCGCCCGTGCGCTCCTTCACCCGCGTGGCGACCTCCTGCAGGATGACGTTCTGCAATTCGGCCGCAGCCTGGCCCGTGCCAATACGCAAGACCGTCTGAGCCTGAGCGGGCGCCGCCAATGCGAGTGCTGCCGCAGCCATACAAACGCCGACCAGGTTCTTGAATGATTTCATGTGACCCTCCCGATTTCCTTCAGCAAGGGCGACCTGATACCGAAGATATCGCGGTCGCCGGCCTCACTGGGCAGAAGCAACCCGCCAGCCCCCGAGACGGGCTTGTCCCAAGGCTTGCCGCGCTGCCAGATTGAATATTCGCCGGTCCGTTCGACCGATCTCATCATCTTGGGAGACAGTGTCTCCGCTTTCATTCGCCGTTGCAGTACCACGGCCCGGCGAAGCTCAGGCCACAGCCCGAGCCTGCGTCGCGTCCACGAGGTCGCGCATCGCCGCCAGTAATGCCGACCGCTTCGTCTCCTTTCTCAGGTAAGAACCGACATGATGGCCGGCCTGCTTTTCAAAACGGCCGAAGCCTTTGAAGCGAGGGCGGATCGCAGCCTGCTGCAGCGTCTCCCCCACCGCTAAAAAATAGCCGTTGAAGGCTTGATCGATCGCGCCGTCCGCCCAAGCCGACATCGTCGCCGGCTGGCCGTGATGGCTGGCGAAGATGTCGTCTTGGGTTTCGCTTTGCAGCAGGAAGGCGACATAGGCTCTCGCAGCTTCGGGATCGGCGCAATGCGCCGTTATACCGACGGCCGCGCCGCCGACCAACGTCCCCGCGCATTGCGGCGCATCGAGCCCGGGGAAGGGACCGAAGGCCAAGCGCCGCTGGCCGAAATCGGCTTCGCCATAGGTCGCGTAGCCATAGGTCAACGGGCAGTAGACGAGATCATCACGGGTCGTCATCGCGTCATGCAGGGCGATGGAGTTGAAATGCCCACTGTCCGGATGCGCATAGCTGTTGACCTCATCGAGAGCATCCACCGCGCGGGCGAACGCATCCAGATCGAAGACAAGGCCTCCCTCGGGCGTCTCCGTCCAACGCGCGCCTCTGTTGTGCATCAGCGTGCCGACCGCCAGAAAGCCGTGGTGATCGCCATTGGCGAGGCCGAGCCAAAGCCCCTGCCGACGCGCGGCGCGGCCCAGCGCAATCACCTCCTCCCATTGCCGGGGCACGGGACACTCGAATGGCCGCAGCAGGTCCGGGCGGTAGATCGCGTTCATGGTCGCCGCATCGACCGGCGCACCCCAGACCTTCCCCTGCCAGCGGTAGCTTCTCAGCGATGGCCCAGCGTAAGTCGCCTCGGCCGTGCCGCCTGGAACCCGCGCCAGCACGTCATCGAGCGAAAGGAACAGGCCCGAGCCCGCAATCTCTCCGATGAAGGGATGATCGAACACCAGGAGATCGCAATCGCGGATGGCCTCGGCGAGAGGCTGGTGCTCAAAGGCCCTGAGATCACGAACCGTCCATTCGACGCTGCGGCCGCCGTGCCGCGCGGCAAAGACCCGGCTCGCCTCGACCAAAGGGTCGATCGCGCGCCGATGCCCCCAAGTTATCCCGCGCAGCGGCCTGTCTGACCGCTTCTCCCCTTCCGCCATGCCCGCCCCCGTCACGGCGTCTTGCGCGCGTTGAACATCTGCGCGCCCGCCTTGTCATTGCCGGCCGCGAAGCACAGCGCCATCAATTCGTTCTCGATCTGGAGGCCAAGATCAAGATTGCCGTTCATGCCGGCCCGCACAGCGGCCTTGGTCGCTTGGGTGGCGACCGGTGAATAGCTGGCGATCTGCCGGGCAAGCGCGCGGGCGCGCGGCAATACCTCGTCATCGTCCACCACTTCCTCGACGAGGCCGATCCGCAGGGCCTCGTCGGCGGTGATGCGCTGACCCGTGAGCAAGATCCGCATGGCCTGTCCATAGCCGACCAGGCGTGGCAGATATTGGGAGGTCCCACCTGCTCCCACCCAGCCCAGCCCGATTTCCGGCGAACCGAGAACCGCACTGCGCGCGGCGATGCGAATGTCGGAGGCAACAGCGAGTTCATGCCCGCCGCCGAGCGCCCAGCCACGCAGAACGGCAATGACCGGCTGGCGAATGGCGCGGATCTGGGTGACATAGTCGACGCGATTGCGCCAATCCCAGAAGTCTTCGTATTCCTTGAGCGTATTGATGTCTGTGCCGGCACAAAACGCCCGCTCGCCCTCCCCCCTCAGCACAACGACGTGGATGGAACGCGTCTGGTTGATCTCCTGGCTCAATTCGCGCAGCAGCTTGAACATCGCCGGGGTCATGGTGTTCAGCTTGGCCGGCCGGTTGAGCACGAGCTCAGCCACATGCCCGTCCTGCTCAACATATATGTCCGCCTTCATCGGGCCGCTCCCGTAGTGTGCAGCGCCTGACGCGCGCTGTCGTCGAAGCCGAGTTCCGCCAGCACCTCGTCGGTATGCTCGCCGAGGCGTGGCGCTGTCTTGAACCTGCGTGTCTCACCAGTGTCGATTGCTGGCGCCAGGGTACGATAGGGACCGCCGGCGTGGTCAATCTCCGTGACAAAGGGGCGGAACTGCTCGTGCTTTGCGAGATCCGCGTAGCTCTGAACCGGATTGACCCAGATATCGAGCGGGGTCAGCCGGCTGATCAGATCTTCTGTCGTATATTTGGCGACATGCCGCGCGACATGGCCCGCCGCCTTGTCGCGCCAGCGGCGGCGCGCCTCGACATCGGCGTGGGGCGGCGCTTCCTCGCCGAGCCCGGCGAGCTCCGGATCTCCGAAGGCATCGGCAAGAGCGGGAAAGCGTGCCTGCGCGATCGCGAGGAAGCCGTCCGCGGTCCGGTAGATGCCGTAGGGCGGCTCCATGTACACGCTGGCGAAAGGCCGTTCGGACCGTGGTGCCAGACGCCCGGTGTTGAGAAAAGTGGAGATCTCCTGGATCTGGATTTCCAGAGCGGCGGCGAGCAGCGATACCTTGAACTCGCGCCCCTGGCCCGTGCGCTGGGCCTCGATGTAGCCGGACAGCGCGGCCTCCGTCGCCAGATGCGAGGCGCAGGTATCGACCATATAGACCGGCGAGGGATGGGGCAGGCCATCGTCCGTGCCCGCGTTGAATGCCAAACCGGAGAAGGACTGCACCAGAAGGTCCTGGCCCGGCCTGTCGACCATCGGCCCCTCGTCGCCGTAACCGCTGATGGCCACGTAGACCAGCTTTGGGTTGATGCGATTGAGCGTGGCGAAATCGATGCCGAGCTTCGCGGCGACGCGCGGCCGGAAGTTCTGCACCAGAATATCGGACTGGGCGACGAGCCGGTGCAAGACTTGCTGCGACGAAGGCTGCTTCAGGTCGAGGCATATGCCACGCTTGCCGCGATTGAGCATGAGGAACGCACTCGACTCCTCACCGTGCCAATAGCCGTCGATCGGCCATTGCCGGGAGAAATCCCCGGTGGGGGACTCGATCTTGATGACGTCGGCGCCGAGATCGCTCATGCGCGACGTTGCCAACGGGCCAGCCATGGCGATCGTCAAATCGAGGACTCTGACGCCCCTGAGGACGGAACTGGAGGAATGAGTTGCGGCGGACACGGGAACCTGCCTGGTTGAACAATCCATAGATCATAAATCATATATGATCTATGATCGCAAGTAGCAAAAGTGCGTTATCCCGGTCTGTGCCGGAGACGGCATGAACCAGAGAAGGCTTGGATCAGAGAAGGCTTGGACCTGCCCGACGGTTCGCGCGGCCCATCGGCTTTCCGCTTCCGAGAATCGGGCAAAGGCTATAAAGGTCACGATGTGATGGACCCCATACGCGAGCCTGCTTTGCCTTCTTCCGCCCGCGCAGGACGGAGCGATCTGCAGCGCTCCAATCTGGTCGACCAGATTCACGACGAGTTGCACCGGCGCATCACGGACCGGCTCATGACCGCCGGCGAGCGCATCATCATCGACAAGCTCGCGGCTGAATTCGGCGTCAGCCTCATTCCCGTGCGTGAGGCGCTCGCCCGCCTCAAGGTCGAACGGCTGGTCACTCATGAATCGAACAAGGGCTATCGTGTCGCCCCGGCCCCCGAGGGCTTCGAGATGCGCAAGCTCTTCGAGGCACGGCTCGTCGTGGAACTGGGGGCACTCGAGCAAGGCTTCGCCAATCTCACCGACGCACTCGTCGAACAACTCGCCGCCATCAATGCGACCATTCGCAATGGTGACTATGGCCCAGAGTTCGCGAGCTTTCGCGACTTCATCGATCGCAATGCCCATTTCCACCGGCTGATCGTCGGGCTCGCCCAGAATCCGTTCATCGACGAGGCCTACAGCACGCTGGGCTATCATCAACGCGTTGCCCAGACGCTGTTCGGGCGTGGGCCCGACAATCTGGACATGATCGTGAGCGAACACGACGCCATCGTCGAGGCCTTGCGTCAACGCGATCTTGCAGCCGCGAAACAGGCGCTCGGCGACCATATCCGCCACGGCATGGACCCCTACCTGACATAAGATCAGGCGGCAGCCACAACGACAGACAATTGCAAGCACGGAACACGCCGAAGCGCGTCTTCCGCACCCCTTTCCTCGCCGCCGGCAACACGCGTCGGGCATCCCGGCTCGATCAGGGATGCGGAACAGCTCCCTTGGTCGTGGCCAGATCGAAGCATTCGCTCTTTGTGACATCTCACAAATGACTTGTGAGATGTCACAAGCTGTGCTCAGCTATGCATATGCTCGATCGATCTTCACCGTTTCTGACCACGGTACCGCCCGGACCTGCGACCAAGAATGCAGTCGCCGGGCAGGTGCTCCGCCACGCCCTGCTAACCTGTGACATCGTGCCGGGTTCGGCCTTCTCCGAGGTCGAAATCGAACTCCGTTACAGGCTGGGGCGAGCGAGCATCCGTGGGGCACTCGCAGGCCTTGCCGGGGAAGGCCTCGTGACGCCCCTGCCGCGTCAGGGCTGGCGCGCCGCGCCGATAACCGGGGCTCTGATCAGCAGCCTCATTGCGGCGCGGCGCCAGATCGAGCCAATCCTGGCAAAACGCAAGCTCTCGGCTGCCGAAATTTCTCGCCTTGAATCGCTCGTAATGCTCGATGTGGCTCTCACGGGCAGGGGAGATATCCAAGCCATTACCACCGCGCGCGTCACCGACCGCCAGATCATGGACGTCATCGCGATCGAGAGCGGGGTTTTCCAGCGCAAATGGCTCACGGAGACCTGGGACCATTGCACCCGGGTTCTGGCCTTCCTCGAGACCGGTGATATCAAGTATCATCCAGCATCCCGAGCCGATCTCGTTACGGCGCTGCGGGCCGGCGACGCGAGGCAAGCCAGCGCGGAACTGCTTCGCGATATCGACGCTTTCGAACATTTTGTCGGGCAGGCAGTGCTGAAGCGCTCCGATTTCACAATGGGCGCTGTGGAAAAACGATCCGCGCGCCGTATTCGCGACAAGTCGACATCAAATGCAACGACGAGCGTGCCGCCTATCGGGACATTGGATACGCCACGCAGATCTTGAGCATGACAGTCTAGCGTGTTTTGGGGAGAACTCAGATGACGTCACTTAGCTCTAAATTCGCAGCAATTTTACTTGGGCTGTCTCTTGCAGCTGCGCCGGGCGCACTTCTCGCCAAGGATAAGCTGACAATCGATCTCGTCAATGAGCCATCCTCGCTCGATCCACAGGTGCAATGGAACCCCGACAGCTACTACGTCTACCGTAACATCTTCGACAATCTGCTGACCCGGGACGACAAGGGTGACATCATTCCCCAAGTCGCGAAATCCTGGAAATACGTGTCGGACACCGAGATCGAATTTCAGATCCGTGACGACATCGCCTTCCATGACGGCAAGAAACTGACCGCCGAGGATGTCGCCTTCAGCGTGCAACGCATCACCGATCCGAAGTTCGGCAGCCCTCAGCTCGGGCAGTTCAACAAGATCATCAAGGCCGAGGCTACAAGCCCGACGACGGTCAAATTGACGACCGACGGCGCCTATCCCGCGCTGCTCGCCCAGCTCACCAAGCTGTCGATCGTGCCGAAACACGTGGTCGAGGCCGTCGGCAAGGATGCTTTCAACCTGAAACCGGTCGGCAGCGGGCCCTACAAGTTCGACAACTGGCAGCGAGGCGTGCAGGTGACGCTCACGGCGAACCCGGACTATTGGGGTGAGAAGGGCCCCTTCCCGACCGCCGTGTTCCGAGCCGTACCGGACGCGTCAACGCGTGTCGCCAATCTGCAGGCAGGCACCAGCGATATCGCCGTGACGCTCGATTCCGATCTGGCCGAGCAGCTCAAGTCCTCGGCGAGGGCCAAGGTGCTCTCGGTGCTGACCGAGCGCGTCGCTTATCTTCGCCTCAACCCGACAAAGCCTCCCTTCGACAATACGAAGGTCAGGCAGGCGGTGGCTTATGCGATCGACAAGGACGGCCTGATCGACGGTATTCTCGGGGGTTACGACAAACCCGTGCCGGAGATGCTGACACCCTCGCATGTGGGCTGGGTCGCCGATATCAAGGCTCCGTCTTACGACCTCGACAAGGCCAGGGCCTTGGTCGCCGAGGCAGGTCCCGCGGCCAAGGCCGAGATCGAACTCGCGACGTCACCTGTCTTCGACCAGCGCATCGTGCAGGCGATCCAGCAGATGCTGGCCGAGGCCGGGTTGAACGTGAAGATCAACATGTCGGACATGGCGAATTATCTGAAGCGCGCCCAGGGCGGCCTCGACGCGACGCCCGCGCTGAGCTTCGGCCGGTGGTCGTGCTCCTGCCAGGATGCCGACGGTGTTCTCTTCCCGCTCCTCCACAAGAGCAGTTCCTGGTCCGTCTATCGCAATGACAAGGCCGATGCCTTGCTTGAGGACGCCCGCGCCACGCTCGATGAGAAGAAGCGGCTCGAGGACTATCGGCAGATCCACGAGATTGTCGCCGAGGATGTGCCGCTTGTGCCCCTTTACCAGGTCGCGGCCATCTATGGCGCGGCCAAGCCTCTACAGTGGCAGCCCTCGCCCGGCGAGAGCCTCTTCCTCAATCGCATGAGCTGGAAGGAATAGTCGAAGACGGGGGAAAGCCCGCCCCTCTTCAGCACATAACGACGGGCCTTCAAAAAACGCACTTCAGATGGAACTCAACGGGAGAACGGTTATGTCGAAGCGAGGCAGGGGGCTCGTGGCGGCCCTTCTTGGATTGTGTCTGACCGTCGCGCCGGGTGCGCTGATGGCGAAGGACAAGCTGACGGTGGATCTCGTCAACGAGCCATCGTCACTGGATCCGCAGGTGCAGTGGAATCCGGACAGCTATTTCGTCTACCGCAATATCTTCGACAATCTCGTCACGCGTGACGATAAAGGCGAGATCGTCCCGCAGATCGCGACATCCTGGAAATACCTGTCGGATACGGACATCGAGTTCCAGATCCGCGATGACGTCACCTTCCACGACGGCAAGAAACTGACCGCCGAGGATATCGCTTTCAGCGTCCAGCGCATCACCGATCCGAAGTTCGGCAGCCCGCAGCTCAGCCAGTTCAACAAGATCATCAAGGCGGAGGCCGTCAATCCGACGACGGTGAAGTTGACGACGGACGGAGCCTATCCCGCGCTGCTCGCCCAACTCGTCAAACTGTCGATCGTGCCGAAGCACGTGGTCGAGGCCGTCGGCAAGGATGAGTTCAACCTGAAGCCCGTCGGAAGCGGCCCCTACAAATTCGACAACTGGCAACGCGGCGTGCAGGTCACGCTCAGCGCCAACCCCACTTACTGGGGCCAGAAAGGCCCCTTCCCCACCGCCGTATTCCGGGCCGTTCCGGATGCCGCGACCCGAGTCGCCAATCTCCAGGCAGGCACCACGGATCTCGCCGTAACGCTCGATTCCGATCTCGCGGCGCAGCTCAAGAATTCGCCGAGGGCGAAGGTTCTTTCCGTCCTGACCGAACGCGTCGCCTATCTCGCCATGAACGTGCAGAAGGCGCCGCTCAACGATCCGAAGCTGCGTGAGGCCATTGCCTATGCCATCGACAAGGAGGGGCTCGTCGACGGCATCCTGGGTGGCTATGACAAGGCGGTTCCGCAGATGCTCTCGCCAGCCCATGTCGGCTGGGTCGAAGGCATCGAGGCACTGCCCTTCGATCTCGCCAAAGCCAAGGCGCTCGTGGCTGAAGCCGGCCCCAAGGGCAAGCAGGAGATCGGGCTTCTGACCTCGCCGGTTTATGACCAGCGGGTGGTGCAGGCGATCCAGCAGATGCTGCGCGAGGCCGGCCTGAACGTCAAAATCGATATGACGGATATGGCGACCTGGCTGAAGCAGATGCAGAGCGGACCGGACGTCATTCCGCAGATGGCGTTCAGCCGCTGGTCCTGCGCCTGCCAGGATGCGGATGGGGTGCTGTTTCCGATTCTCCACTCGTCGAGTGGCTGGGCCAACGCCAATGACAAGGCCATCGACAGCCTCCTGGTGGAAGCCCGCCAGACACTTGATGAGAAAAAGCGGCTCGAAGCCTATCGCGGCGTGCATGAGCGGGTTCGGACCGAGCGGTTCATCATTCCGCTCTACCAGGTCGGC